>NZ_BJDL01000026.1 GCF_005405125.1 Lactiplantibacillus songbeiensis | reverse complement strand
GTTTGCTACCAATTCAAGAATTGATAGACCCTACACATTTGATTCGTCGAAACTTTGTTCAGTTTTCAAAGATCTAATTCGTTCGTTGATTTCCTCAACGCAACTTAATCATCTTATCATCATGATTTAAAACTGTCAAGAACTTTTTTAAATCAATTTAATTTGAATCATTTGGTTGGTTGCCTCAAACGCAACGTTAATAAGAATAACAAAACATTTTTAAGCTGTCAACAACTTTTTTTATTTTGTTAATGAACTTATTTGTTGGCCGGTAACAGCAACGAGTAATACTATACCAGTATAAAAATACTCGGTCAAGGGATTTTTGATATTATTTTAAAATAAAAGAACTTATTAGTCGTAGCTAACAAGTTCCTACTATATAAGAGCCCTTTTAATTAAATTGTGCTTTAACGTAATGACTCAACCGTAAAACGACCGGAAAGGCAATGACACCACCTAAAATTGCTTGCACGGCATTGGTTGGAATACCAATTAACCCCGTGGGCATAGCATACAAAATTGAATCTGACACAAAATAGCCGACAACCATCACTAGACCACCAACTGACATCGCGACTAACTGGCGACGCTTTGACTTACCAGCACCTAACTGACCAACTAGCCAGCCTTCAACACCATGCACAATCAAAGAAAATAACATATATTGCGAATATCCAGAAATTAGATCCAAAATAAAACCGCTCGCGCCGCCAACGATTACCCCGCCACGCCGACCAAACAACAATGCAGCAATCATAATCCCAGCATCACATAAATTCACGTTACCATGAGTCATCGGTATTGGAATGATCAGTAACCGCGAAATCACAACAGTCACCGCAATCAATAATCCCAATAACGCAATCGTCCGCGTCGAAAGCTTTGTTGACTGAGGTTGCATAGGCCATCTTCCTTTCTACAAGTTAAGAACAATTTCCATTTAAATTATGAGCAATTTTTAATTCGATTTTAATTTTACTACATTTACTTGAAAATAACAGACTTGTACTCACAAAAAAAGTGTCTTTGAGATGACCTCAAAAACACTTTTCTGACTTCAATTAGTAAATTTAGTTGACCCGTGCTAAGAAATACTTCTTCTTACCACGACGAACAATGACAAACTTGCCATTAAAAGCCACCGTTGGATCGATGTCGGCATCAACGTCAGTGATCTTTTCACCATTGATCCGAATCGCACCGTTCTTAATATCTTCGCGTGCTTGACGACGTGATGGTTCAAACTTAGTCGCATCGACTAACCACAGCACAATATTTTGCTTTTCAGTTGAGACTTCGGCTGAAGGAACCCCTTTGAAACCTTGTTCGATTTCATCAGCATTCAAGTTTTGCACATCACCAGTAAACAACGCCTTAGTAATATTTTCCGCTTCAACAACAGCCGCTTTACCATGGACAAATTCCGTGACTTCTTCGGCTAAACGACGTTGGGCTTCTCGCTTTTCAGGCGCCGTCTTGACCGTTTCAGCCAAGCGGTCGATTTCTTCATGACTTAAGAACGTGAAGTACTTCAAGTATTTCACAACGTCACGGTCATCTTGGTTAATCCAGAATTGGTAGAATTCGTAAGGGGACGTCTTTTCTGGGTTTAACCAGACAGCCCCACCCGCAGTTTTACCAAACTTTGTCCCATCAGCTTTCAATAATAATGGAATCGTTAAGCCGTATGCCTTAGCCTCATTACCTTCCAAACGATGGATTAGATCAGTTCCGGCCGTGATATTGCCCCATTGATCAGCGCCACCAATTTGTAATTGGACGTGTTCAGCCCGGTATAAATGTAAGAAGTCAATTGATTGCAAAATTTGGTACGTAAATTCCGTGTAAGAAATTCCGACTTCAAGTCGACTAGCAACAACTTCCTTGTTGAGCATCGTATTAACGCTAAATAATTTCCCATAATCCCGTAAAAAGTCGAGTAAAGATAATTTTGATAACCAGTCATAGTTATTGACGATTGAAAAGTTTTCATCAGAGCCAAATAACTTATGCATCTGTGCATTCAAACCATCTTCGTTATGTTTGACCTGGTCCATCGTTTGTAAGACCCGTTCAGAGTTCTTCCCAGAAGGATCCCCGATTGCCCCGGTCCCACCACCAACAACAACGTATGGATGGTGACCAGCTAATTGGAATCGTTTCAAAATCATAAAGGGAATCAAATGCCCGATATGCATGCTGTCGCCGGTGGGATCAATCCCACAGTATAGCGAAACGGACTGTTGTTCAGTTAATGCTTTCAACCCAGCTTCATCAGTCTGTTGATTGATGGCGCCGCGCCACTTTAAATCATCGATAATGTTCATGTTGGTTCCTCCTAAAATTAGTCACCGGATAAAATAAAAACTCGCCCCTGTCTAAAAACAGGGACGAGTTTACCGCGTTACCACCCAAGTTATCACTAAAGATCGTGATCTCTCATGATTAATAACGCAATCAGCCGGCCGAAATGGCAGTTCACTTTATGTAATTCATCACTAGTCACAGCCCGGTTCACACCATCCACCGAGTCGCTTAACTGTTGGGCTAGCCACTACTCATTAAAGGTCACTACTTTTAATTGTTATCTCATATCATAAGCAATCCAGCTTAAAAAGTCAATCACGCTTTACGAGTTCGCATCGCCTTAATCAGTGCAACCAAATTTAGCACAACCAAGACCAACAAAACCACTAACGCGACTGTTGATCCTAGAGCTGTACGATCAGCATTAGATCCGCTAGCTTGAGTCTGGACAGCCGTAATAACTGCGGATACGATTGAAGTCCCGGTTGCCCCAGCAAATTGCTGCAAGGTATTAAAGACCGCATTACCATCGGCTTGCTGGTCACCCCTTAATTGACCCAGGCCACTGGTCATCGTATTCCCCATCGTTAGACCCATCCCAATCATCAGTAAGATGTACAGACCTAAGATCAATTCACCCGTTAAGTGCAATCCGAACACTGTAAATAACGCGATGGCAATTGCTATAATCGTACTCCCAGTGAGAATCGGCTTAGCTGCACCAAAGCGATCCAAGATTCGACCACCTAAAGGCGCAAAAATCGCCCCAATCGCCGCACCAGGTAAGACGAATAAACCAGCTAACAAGGCCGACTTGCCGTTTACCAACTGAATATAGTTTGGCAAAATAAAGGCTAATCCCAATGCATTGATTTGAACTAAGAAGAAACCTAGTAAGTGCCAATCAAATGACACAGTTTTAAAAATGGTCAGTTTGATCAATGGCTGTTTGGCTCGCCGCGTAAATCCAATAAATGCCACTAATCCAAGTAACCCTAACACTAACCAACCAATCACCAACCACGGTTGCGTTCCTAATCGTTGCAAGTTGCTAAAGGCCATCGTAAAGCCAACAAAGACAACCACAATTGCCAGCCACCCGGCAACATTGAACCCAGCTTTCGTTGTGGGTGCAGCCTGACGAATGGCAAACAGTCCCAGTACTAATGACACGACTAGTAACGGTAATAACAAGATAAATATCCAATGCCAACCTAGACTGCTGACGATCAAGCCACCAAATGTTGGTCCTAGTGCGGGTGCGATTGCTGTGATCAAGGTCCCAATTCCCATCAAGGTTCCCCGCTGCTGATCAGGGGTCCAATCTAAAATAATATTAAACATCAACGGTAAAGCAATCCCCGTCCCCAAACCTTGGACCAGCCGCCCAAGGACTAACATCGTAAAATTAGTGGCACTAGCATCAATCACTAACCCAGCTATAAACAGCAAGTTAGCCGTCACAAATAACGTCCGCGTTCGAAAGCGCCGTTTTAAAAAGGACGAAATCGGGACGATCATTGAGACCACCAGTAAGTAAGCCGTGGTCATCCACTGCACCGTGGCCGTATTAATGTTAAATTGCCGCATTAAGACCGGAAAGGTGATGTTCATCGCCGTTTCGACAATCACCCCACAAAATGAAAGTAGCCCAGTCGCGACTACTGCTAAAATTAATTTTAAGTCAACTTTTTTAGTCATCAATTCAACTCCTAACAGTTAATAGTTCTAACGCGAACTAGTTAACCAGTATAGCACACTCCCACAAAATTAAAAGGGCTATTTTGCGTTGACTTACCAGTCTAGTTTGCCTATAATGCACATTAGTTAAATAACGAACTATTAAGGAGATGTGGCTTATGCAGCATTCTATCGGTATCGCAATCAAAAAGGCCAATAATGCTTTGTCTCGTGATTCGGATCATTTTGCGAAGCAATTGGGATTGACTGGCATGCAGATCAGCACGATCAACTTCATTGCCAACCATGAAGCAACTCAAGATATCTTTCAACGTGATTTAGAACATGAATTCAATATCCGTAAAGCGACCGCTTCCAGCTTAGTCACAACCATGGTCGCCAAGGACCTCTTAATTCGCGTCCCGGCGACAAACGACGCCCGTTACAAACGGTTACTGCTG
Organism: Lactiplantibacillus songbeiensis; assembly: GCF_005405125.1. Classification (GTDB taxonomy): domain Bacteria; phylum Bacillota; class Bacilli; order Lactobacillales; family Lactobacillaceae; genus Lactiplantibacillus; species Lactiplantibacillus songbeiensis. The sequence continues at coordinate 56,778 of NZ_BJDL01000026.1, read as the reverse complement.
ACACCTAGTGCTCGCCAATTAGCCACCAAGATTGAGGCCTTTTTTGAATCTAGTGAACAACGCATCCAGACTTTACTCGGTCCCACTTTTGACACCATTTACACGCAACTAACGCAGATCAGCACTGACTTTACTGCGAAAGCAACCGATCAATCAAAAAAAGACTAACCAACTTGGTTAGTCTTTTTTTGATTAAGCTAAGGTATTTTCACCAGTTGCAAATAACACCGCGTGACCACCCATCAAGACACGATCCCCACGCCATTCACAATCTAATAAACCGACCCGAGCGGAAGCCTGTTGCGCACTCAGCTGATTTTTACCTAAGCGTTGGGCCCAGTATGGAATCAAGTTCGAGTGGGCTGACCCTGTCACGGGATCTTCATCTACTTGCAGTTTCGGGTAAAATGCCCGTGAGACGAAATCAAACGTGGTATCGGGCGCAGTAACAATGACACCTAATCCCTGCGTCAACGCTTTGACTTTCGCCAAATCTGGTTGCATCTCCCGCACTGTCGCTGCCTCATCATAAACTAAGAACAAGTCCCGCGCTAAATAGGCTTTCGTTGGCGCACTGCCCATTGCCGCCGCAAAGGCCGGATCATTTTCAATTGGCTTGGGCATCAAACTCGGAAAGTCCAAATAGTAAGTATCACCTGAACGTGTCGCAAATAACGGGCCTTTTTGCGTTTGGAAGCTCAGCTTTTCGGCTTCCGGTTCATAATATGTAAATAAGACGTAAGCCGTGGCTAATGAAGCGTGCCCACACAAGTCAATCTCTTGTTCCGGGGTGAACCAGCGTAAATCATAGTGATCCCCATTCTTAACCGTAAAAGCGGTCTCTGATAAATGATGTTCCAACGCTAACTGCTGCATCACCGTATCAGCTGGCCATTGATCTAAGACATAGACCGCCGCTGGATTGCCTTTAAAGACTGTATCATTGAACGCATCGACTAAATAAAACTTCATCTTTGCCACTTCCTCTAACTAGACTTGCCAAAACTGACATGCAATTATTCTAATCTAATTCCAATCATTTGACAACCGTTTTATCATAAATTGTAACTTGGTTATGTGCCTATCTCGTCTACAAGACTGGCTAAAAAAGATAGGGGTTCAGTAATCATTTGATGATTGCTGAACCCCTATCTTAAGTTTTATCATAGACTTCACTTAAGTAACTAGCTTATTTGATAGCGTATTTCAAATACCATGTCAGTCAGCCACCTATAGCTTAGTCCAATGATCGGCCTGATCAGCAAAACGTAAGTGCTGGGTTGTCACCAATCCGTGCTTTTGCTGTCCCACTGCATCGGTCAACGTTAACGTTCGTTGACCAGATAATTGCCAATAACCATCAGTCCGATGTTCCCCCATCGTCAACCGATAACTGCCATCAGCTCGTAACTTCAAACGCTGATTGGCTAATTGCCACGTCCCGACTACCGTCGTTGGTTGCACCGCTTGCGCCGTCCCCGGATCTAACTTTTGAACGGTTAATGCTGATTTGGTTACCGTGGGTACGACTGGTGTTGCCAGTTGATTGGCACTGACCGTGGTGACCCCTAATAACCCGACCACAAGACAACCCCAAAGAAATTTTTGCATCCTGCCACTTCCTTTTTAGGCACAAAAGGCGCTGGACTAGCCAGCGCCTGAAGCTGTAACACTTTAGTTATGTTGCGCATCCGCCGCAATCTTTAGCGCGGTATTGGCTTGTTGACCTTTAACTTGGTAGACCTGATCAGACTTTTGCCATTTAACAGTATTCGCTTGACCAGATTGGGCTTGGTCATAGACTGTCACGGAACCATGCGTGACCTTGGTCGTCGTTAAGGCTTGCTTTTCAAGTTGGTTGTTCACTTGTTGGGCAAACTTAGCCGGATTCTTTTGCACATCGGCCGTATTGGCAATCGCCGTTACCGACCAATTATTAGTATTCCAATGGACGTACACGCGACCCATCGTTCCTTGCAACTTGGCGGTTGTTCCGTTGCTTAAGGTCACGGTATCACCCTTGACGTTGCTAATGTAATCAACCTTGTCAGTGGCGGTACTCTTGGTATTATAAGCCGTCTTTTGGTAAGTAGCGGTTTTACTGCTCGTCCCCGACTTCACATAGCTGACCCGATAATTCGACTTCGTCCCACTGGCATTAGTCGCTTTGACCGTTTGATCTGTAGCCTTAACTGTCGTTGGTGCGGCCGTTTGACTAACGGTCGTCACATTATTAGAAGCCGCATGCAACACATGATTGACCGATGGTGCGGCGACTAGCCCAAGCACTAAAGCGCCCGTAGCCGTTGCGATTCCTAATTGAATTTTTCGTTTAAATTGCATTAAAAATGACCTCCTAATTCGTCACGTAGCTCTTGTTAGCTGTTATATATTGGCCATTAGCCGTCACAAAGTAACGTGACCCCGTTGAACGTTTGCCAACTTTTTGAACGGTTAACTTCGTTCCAGCGGCCACCCCATTTTGTCGATAAGCCTTCTTCAATGATGACTTCGAATAGGCATAAACCTTCCTAGTCGTCGTAATCGTCTTACTGCTTGGCACCGACTCGAGGTAGGCGGGGGTAGAATACTTCACGTTAGCACTGACATAGCCTTGACTCGTCTTCAACCGGCGAACTTTACCGTTTTTGATCATCTTGGCTTTTAATTGGGTCCCCTTCTTATACTTGGCACCGACTTTATGTTTCAAAGCGGCATCCGAATACAAGTTTAAATTACTGGTCAAATTATATGAGCCATGTTGACCATACCAGTAGGCATCAACATCTTGTGATAAGACCCATTGATTCAAGCCGCTCAGGTACACCGCTTGGGCCGAATTACCGCTATTAACGGCTTTCACGGCTGTAATCTTATAGAATTTCTGTTTAGCACTACTTGGAATGGCAGTACTCGTCCCATAATAAGTTGATGCGGCCTTATGCACATAAGCATGTTGGCCCACTTTATATTTACTGTATGCCGTTGGTTTGGCTGGCGTCGTCGTGGTATTGCTACCAGTATTGTTGTTCGTATCGGTGGTGACATTATTCGTCACCCCACCAGCTGCGGTCCACCAGCTAATCGGATGCACACTGAGCGTTGCGCGACTATTATCAATATACTTGTTCAACGCTGACATGTAATAAGCGTCCGTATATTGCCACAATGCAAATGGAATCGTTGGCGTATAAGAATAGTTGGCAATCCATTGCGCATCAAAATTTTGCCGCGCCGTATTAGCATACGTCGTTGCAAATGATTGATAAGAATAGAAAATCAACTTTTTATTCGTCAAGGACCGCATCTCATCATACCAAGCCTTAACTGCGGCATTGGTCGTCCCAGATTTAACGGTGTTGACTTCAAAATCTAAGACGTAAAACGCCGCGTTTTTATTGGAACGATTATAGAAATCCTTCGCCTCTTGTTTGGCATCACTCGCACTCACGAATTGCGAGTAGGCATATTCGCCAAATGGCACGCCGTACTTAACGTACAAGTTCGTATTATTAGCCGCATATTTATCAATATAATCTGACCCATATTGACGTCGGTTGATGACAAACGACACATTCGGCTTCATATTTTGAACTTGAGTGGCCGTCAATTTCCCTTGCCATTCAGAAATATCTGGAATTGCGGCGGTCGTTGCCGCATTGGCCGTAACCGCTTGGGCGACACCCAGACTAACGACCGTAAATGCAGCAACGGCTAACCCCTTAGCCGCAGTTTTTAATTGTTGTCCATTCAATGTTTTACCTCTCTCTGTTGTTTAACAACGTTTACTCACTGACTCAAACCCTGATTAACCTATTGCCATCCCCTTTAAGTTTATGCCGGAAAATACCTAATTCGTTAAACCTTTTGCCATCCCTTAATCATTTATGTACAAAAAATTCAATATTTTCCAATTACTTTAATAATAATCTAGTTTTCTTTAGATTCGACAACATTAACGTTGCAATTAAGTTACACAACCTTACAAAAGTTTGAAGAAAATGTAATAATTGAAAAAATTCATACTGTATTTTATTTCAGTTGCGTTGGATTTTAGTGACTTACGACCTGCTGTTATGGGATTTGATATATGAGATTGGGATGACAGGCGCTTGCGGTTGGGGTGAAACAGTTTTGTTTGTTAGGTTAGTTACACTTGGTGCTAGTTGAAATTGCCGCCCGCCGATTGGTTCCTAAACCGCTGAAACGCCATGGGCCATTTTAGCAACCAGCGGCTCGGCTAAATGACCAAACTGAAAATAATCAATCGTTAATTTTTTAATAGCCGTTAGTTAACGGCGGGCGGACCAGAATTGGCTCAGTGGTGTCGTTTATCTTGGTCGGTGATTTTCCGACTTAGATAAAGCCCGGCTTTCGAGACCGCCCTTTGGCTCGAAAACGTGGCCACCACGTTCCAGCCGATTCTGGTCCAACCAGAGTGGCAATTCAAACCAACTAGCACCAAGCGTAGATTAGTTAGCTTTAAATTGCCGAAACGTGCTCGCTTGACCTGCCCATTCCGCTTGCTACGCCAAATGACCATCCGGAAAGCCCGCCGGATACCCACTTGGCTAGGCAATGCTCATGGGCAACCCGGTCGCACTCACACTCTTTTTGAAACGTGCTCGTTCAGGCTGAGGATTCCGCTTGCTACGCTAAATGACCATCCGGAAAGCCCGCCGGATACTCATTTGGCTAGGCAATGCTCACCCTCAAACCGCCTTCATTCACACTCTAAATAAAAAAAGCTCACGAAATTCGCGAACTCTCCTTTTACAAACACTTATTCATTTTACTGACAATAACTGAACCTCACCGGTAGTCTGCCGATGCTCCTCCAAAGATTTTCATCCAGTTAATTACGAAAAAAATACTGTGTTGGCACGCCAAAATCGTCATGCAACTGTTGGACTTCTGCCGTATTCCAATGCGACCGCCCATGGAGTTTATTCCACACCGTGTTCACACTACGACCGATTGAGTCTGCTAAGTCCTGCTGCGTAATCCGATTCTGCTTAAAGTAGGCCAATAACAATACATCATTATTAGGTTCCATTTGACCACCCCCTTCTCTTGTTCCCCATAAGGGAATCTTACACCAATTAAGCGTTATCATCAACATTTAATTATAGCTTTTAACAAAATTATGGGTAAAATAGGGAATGAGGTGGCAGTGGATGTTAGCAGATGAACTAAAGCGTACCCGGCGGTCAGAAAATTTAACCTTGGCTGCGGTTTCGCAACAAATTACAGCTCAATACCATGTTCGGATCTCACCTTCCATGTTATCACGTTACGAAAATGGCTACTCAATCTCGATTAATCATCTCTTTGCCTTAGCCGCTTTCTTTAACATTAATTTAGATCCGCTCGTGCAAGAATTTGCGCGGACTGGTAATCGTTATCAGACTCGATAACTAAAAAAATCCCGCTTAGTCAACTTGACCAAGTGGGATTTTTTTAATGATTTAAAGTTAGCACGATTGCCTGTTGCCCCATCTGCTTATAGGCCGCGGCAAAGTCAGTCCAGTTAACTGCTTGCTGTTTATGGCCATACGGATTATTGATGTATATCACCTTTTTAGCACGGTTGAATCCAACAATCACGACACTGTGCATATCGTACGTCACTTTGACGTTGCCAGTCGGCGTTTGCCAAGTCTGTAAGTTGCTGACCGGGGCAAACGTCAACGTCGTTATCGTCCAGACTGGGCGGCCCTTCTCCAACTGTTTAATCACGGCTGAAAAGTCCGACCCGGTCAAATCTTTGACCTGACTCGTTTGGGTCTTGGCTAACCGATAGATTGGGCCGTGATAGACCCCTAGCCCCGGTTGATCGCCGGTAATATCACCAACAAAGCCGGTATTTGGATTACCACGTTCCCCATTGTCATAAGTTAAAGGGACGCTTGGCAATTTAGCTGCTAACGCATTCTTTGATATATCAAGATGATTATAATTTAGCACCATCGCCAATGACGTCACTTCACAACCATTGTAAAGTCGCGGTGCCGCCATTTGATTAATCAATGGCACATCTAACTTAACCTGATTAGTGACCCTAGACTTAGACGCAGTGGTTTGTTTCGCAGTAAAGGCGGCATCGATCCAATCTGAGACTTGGGCCACGGTAACACCGGCCACTGCTAAAACAACCCCGACAATCATGATTAATGGCCACCGGCGCTGGCGTTGCTGCATATGTTTTGGCATTCTATCACACCTAATTTCGATTATAGTTAATTAAGTTTCCTAATAATATAATTCATACTATCCTTGATGATAATAACATTAAATATATTATAAAAACACCAAACTAACTTCAAGTTCCATTTAGGCAGCTAGCGGCCAACTGACACCAACGGTTAAATAGTCAAGTAAGCTCAAAGCCCGACGTGTCGGCATTGCGGTTAACCAATCCTGTTGCATGGCTTGCGTATAGATAGCCGTGGTCGCGGCCTCAGTCCCCTCAATCAACGTAAAATCAAGTCCGCTATGCCGTAATTGCTGTTCCATCACTCGAATAGCCGCCAATTGTTGTCGTTGCCGCCGCTGGTGATACCACTTCACTTGGTTTTGGGTTAACGATAAAATGCTATCTGGACTAGCCAGCATCAGGCGCGTGCTTGGTTGGGTATTCAAGACGGTAATTAAGGATTGTGTTTGGGCAACCAGCGCCTTAGAATCTAGTTGAACTAGGATAATATCTTGGTCAATCACTGCCGCAGTTAATCCGCCTAGATCATTTAAGTCACCAGTTAAGACGGTGACATCGGCGGGCCAGTCCGAACGATAGGCCGCTGGGGTGTAGACGGTTAAAGTGACTGCCAGCATTTGATCAATGGTCTGTAAAAGTTGTTGAATGCGTTGTTGCGGGATAACCCCCGCGATTAAGATATTTTGCATCCTAATTAGCCCCTTTCAGTTCTGCTTATTTTGATAATTTATAAGGTACTAGCTTCTAGTTAGTCGAAGGCAAGCAAAAAGTTTCCTTTTTTTGCAATTTTTACGTGGCAACGATTACCAATTGATTTATGATTAGTAATATCAACTTACAAACTGTTTCTAGACTAAATTTTTTAACAAATGAGGTGTTATATCTATGGAAGCGCTCCTGTATGCTCTCTCACTAACCTCGGGCGGTTATGAAATGATGATTTTTATGCTAGCCTTCCGAGAGTATTTAACTTGGAAATTAAGTGCAGTTTGGATCAGCCTAGTCATCTTCTTCGGGATTTTCGGCCAACTAGCCACAGTTTGGTTTCCTCAAGTCCCACTCGTCTTCTTCTGGGTCGTTCCAATCACAGTCGTCAACACGATTATGAGTGCCCGCCTGCTGTATACCAAGTGGATCTTAATGTTGCCGTTATCGATCTTTTTGAATGCCGTCAAACGATTAATCGGCGGCCTGGCTGGGGTATTTTTAAAATGGATAATGTCTTCCGATGCTCCCATGCGCTTACGTCAATCGATTCACATGCATGATTGGGCAGCCAATCTGAACTTATTTGGCGCCGTTGTCATCTGTTTACCAATTATTATCATCATCGGGCTGCTCGCCCATCGGTGGGTAGTTAACGTCTCAGCCGCCGACTTTTTCCAACACGCCAAGATCGACCATAGTGACTATTGGCTGGTCCTATTATTCTATGGTTTATATATCCTGGGATACGCTTACGTTCTAGAACTAAACGTTGTTTTACAAATGTACGTGGCCATTGCCGCTTGCATTATTTTCGGAATTATTGGCTTTTATTTGGTCAACAGTAAAAACAGCCGTCTTACCGATGCCCAATTGCTCCGGCAAATGTCCAGTTATAATGAGCTGCTCAGCCACCGAAATCAGGAGCTCCACTTATTCAAGCACGACTACCAAAATATCTTACTCAGTATGTCGCAATATATTCAGAACCAGGATGTCCATGGCTTGCAGCACTACTTCGAAAATGAAGTCCTCCCCGCTGGCAATAATTTAAAGTCTAGTGCGGGACCTGAACAACTACACAACTTACAGGCACCCGAAATCAGTGGCCTCATTTATTCTAAATATGAAGCGGCCGCCAGTCGCCAAGTTAAACTGCAACTGGCCATTTTACAACCCATCAAGTTACAGCCGAATGCCCATATTAAAATCGTTCGTATCTTGGGTAATCTGTTGGATAACGCGATTGATGCGGCCAGTCAAGTCGATCAGTTAGTCAACTTACTGATCACGTTGGATCAACAAACGAACGCCGTCCAATTTGTGATTCAAAATAAAATTCCAGCCAACGATACGATTAATTTAAATCGAATTAAAAAGAGTCGCTTTACGACTAAACCAGGTCATTTAGGGTACGGCTTAAGTAGTATTGAACAACTGGCTACTAAGGAAGTTAATGTGGCTTATCAGATTGCCGAACAAACCTTTACAGCCACGTTAACTATCGAAAATCCAGCACCTACTGAGCAGCTTTAGAAAATCTTAATTTGCTAAAATCGTGAACTTATTTACAATTAAGGTAACGACTTTGAGTGGAAACGGTTACATCTACCGATCAGGCCACTCTTTGGAAAGGACTTGAAACCATGTCACAATCCGAAGATCAGATGGACAAACATCTACAAACTGCCATCTTTGGTGCGCCGGTCTTGCATCCCGACGAACAACATCGCAACTTAGGCACATTTCACGAACGTTTAGACTTAGGGATCACCTTTACCCAAGCACTCTTACGCGACTACTCGCCTGAGTTACGAACTGAAATGCTCGCTCATCCAGACTATCAATTGTTACTGCATGGACTGCTGGACCAGGACATTATCGACCGTTACATTTGTTTAGCAACTAAGAATCAGATTCGCTTTGCGATTCGCAATGACTTGATGTACCAACATCAGCCCGATAGCTTAGCGATTGCTTTAGCTGCTCCAATGGCGATTCATCCACCGACAATCGATATCGATGAACGGTTTCCATTGACACCATTGACGCCCACTTCCCCAGTGCGCCGGCAATTACTGATTGACCGGATTCACCAGCATTTGGATAAGAATCGGGCTGCATTTCGACAACGACATCATTTGGAGTAGTGAGGACTAGCTTTGCCGCCTACCGTAAAAAACAATCATTCAGTTATAGATGGTTGCCACGCTTGTAGTTGGTTTAAATTGTCACTCTGGTTGGGCCAGAATCGGCTGGAACGTGGTGGCCGCGTTTGGAAGCCAAAGAGCGGTCTTCCAAGCCGGGCTTTATCTAAGTCGGAAAATCACCGACTAAGATAAACGACACCACTGAGCCAATTCTGGCCCGCCCGGCGTTAGTTAACGAGAATTAATGATTATTTATTGTCGACCACAAATTTAGCCGAGCCGTTGGTTCCTAAAATGTTCAGCCGTGTCGTTGGCCTAAGTGCAAGTGATCTGCTCGGACTTAGGCCAACGACAGTTTTGAAAATCGGGTCTCGGCTTCAAAATGGCCCATGGCGCTCCAGCATTTTAGGAACCAACTGATAAGCGGCAATAGCAACTAGCACCAAGCATAGTTGCTATTAATGCCGATTCTGACCCAACAAAATTTTAATTCGATAACTATCTGTCTAAAGCTTATATACAAGAAAGCCGTCCTGATGAATACCCCAGGACGGCTTTTCTACTAGAATAAATTTAAAATTGCAATCGCAATTGGCGGCACCAATAACGCTGGCAGTAAATTCAACGTATTGATCTTTTTAATATTTAGCAACCCTAAACCGGAAGCTAAGATTAAGATACCGCCAACAATCGTAATTTCATTAATCAATGTGGTGCTTAGTGCCGAGCGCAAGACTAACGCTAAGACGTAAATCGACCCTTGCCAGAGAAATAACACTCCCGCAGCAATCGCGATGCCAAAGCCAAACGTTGACGCTAGCACAATCGAGGTAATTCCATCTAACATCCCGTTAGTAAATAAGAACGTATAGTCATGCTTCAACGCCGCTTCAATCGGACCCAAAATCGATAACGAGCCGATGCAATACAATAAGATCGCTGTCGCCAGCCCCTCCGCTAAGTTGCCGCCAGAAAACCGGCCGACTAGCTTATCAAAGTGACCTTGCAGATCTAGCGCCTGTCCAATAATGCCGCCTAACGCCAAACTGACAATGAACAAGACCGGATATTTACTTTGCGGCATTCGCTGAACGACCGCGTTAATTCCAATGACGGTGGCCGCTAAGCCTAGTGCCTGCATTAGAATCTCATGGTAAGCCGGCTTAATGCCGTGCTTAAAAACACTCCCTAGCGTACAGCCAATTAAAATCATACTGACGTTAAAAATCGTGCCAATCATGCTGGCTCACTCCTATTTATTAGTTTCTTTATTATAAAGTCTCTAGTTACTAGAGCGTCAAGTCGTAATTGGCAACTGAATCCGCGTCACAGATTGACTGACATCATCGGTAATCCCATAATCAATTAGTGCCGTCTCCAAAGCGGCCGCACGGAGTCGCCAATGATGGTCACGACATACGGTTAATAATTGTTCATAATATGGGCCGGCCTGCTGATGCGTTCCCGCAAACGTGAGTTGCAGCGCCGATCCGCCTGGCAGTAGTTGCTGACCAGTTCTCGGCTGATCACCTGGTTCAAAGGCCAACAAGATCCCACTATACTGATCAAAGTGGCCAACCGTTAGCTCGGCTACGGACAACGACAACGTAATCTTGCCTAAGAAGACATCTTGTGCCAAATCATAGCGCTCCCGCAATTTAGCAATCACTAATTCAATATCATCCTGTGCAGTATAGGCTTGTCGTAAATACAAGACCGGTTGTGGCGCTAACGTCACCAGCTGGGGGACGCCTAACTGTGCTTGCTCCGCTTGTTCAATCTGCGTTAGCCGTGCCGTGACTCGTTGATCGATCACTTGGAGCGTTGCCAGTTGCTCGGCGACCGTCGCTTGTTGCTGATGTAAGAGTTGTTTAAGCTTCGGCAAATCGCGCGCAGCAAAGAAATCAGCGATTGCCGGTAAGCTCACGCCGAGTGCTCGAAAATACTTAATCGTACTCAAACGCTCAAATTGCGCCGTTGAATAATAGCGATAATGACTAGTTGCGTCGACTTTAGCTGGCGTCAATAGGCCAATCTCGTCATAGTAGCGCAACGTTGGAATCTTCACATCAAACAGCGCAGCCAACTGACCAATCGTAAAATAGGTTTGCATTCAGTTTCCCTCCTCATGGCAAACAAAAAGGGCTGCATCACAGTCCCTTCGTTCAGTACAATTTTATTTAGTTCCGGCTGCGGTCGTCTTGCCCGCGCGAATCTCAGCTAAGTAGTGCTCACTTTGATCAGCATCAAATTCATGTTCCGACTTTCCAATAATCACGGCGGCCAGTGAATTACCAACCACGTTAACCACGGTCCGGCCCATATCAACTAGCCGGTCAATTCCGGCAATAAAAGCTAGCCCTTGAACGGGCACCCCAATTGACGAAATCGTTGCTAGTAATACCACAAACGAGGCGCCAGGCACCCCAGCAATGCCTTTGGACGTAATCATCAAGACAATCAACAACGTAATCTGCTGACTCAATGACAAATGAATCCCATAGGCTTGCGCTAAAAATAACGCCGCTAATGATTGATAAATCGCCGATCCATCCAAGTTAAACGTATACCCAGTTGGAATCACAAACGACACGATACCTTGACTGACACCATACTTACCCATCTTATCAATAATCTTCGGCAAAGCCGCTTCCGAACTAGCCGTTGAAAAGCCGAGCACCATTTCATCACGAATCACCCGTAATAAATGCCAGATATTCAAACCGAACGCTCGCGCCACTAAGCCCATTACGACCACAATAAAGACGGCCATCGTCACATAGGCCAAGATAATAAAGTAACCTAGTGGCGCCAAGGCTTTCAGCCCCATCTGAGCAACGGTCACGCCAATTAAAGCACAGACCCCAATTGGGGCAGTGTGCATGACCCAATTCGTTACTTTAAACATCGCTTCAGCCACGGCGTTCATAAAGTCTAAGATGACTTTTCCTTGATCACCAATCGCCGCAGTCCCTAAACCGAAGAAGACGGCAAAAAAGATTACCGGAATCATATCACCATCTGACAATGATTTAAAAACATTGGTTGGAATGATTCCCATGACCGTCGACCAGATGCCATTATGTGAAACCGTCTTAGCGGTAGCCACATATTGACTAATATTACTACTGTGGAGCTGATGAATGTTGATGTAGTCGCCAGGGTGAAAGACGTTACCAACTAATAACCCTAGTGCAATCGCCACCGTCGTCATTAGTTCAAAATAAATAATCGTCTTGCCACCAATCCGGCCAAGTTTTTTCAGATCACCCATATTGGCAATCCCAGTAATTAAACAAGCCACCACAATCGGCAATACAATCATCTGAATCAGGCTGATAAACATCGTCCCGATATTTTGCATCGCTGTAATTGCGGTCTGATTCCCATAAAAGACCACGCCTAAGACAATCCCAACGACTAACCCAACCAAAATCTGCCAACCTAAGCTCAATCGAAAATGGTGATACCGTTTCATTTGTGTCCCCTGTTTCACATCGCTCGCTCCGTTCCCATTTCTAGGTATTTTGGCTAAAAAAGCCAAACAATATTAACAGTTTAGCACAAATTATTAAGAAATGAGAAACTAATGTGAAAGTAACCGTTTTACTTAGTGTTTTTTCGTTAAGCGATCATAAATCGCGGCACTGACCCAATCGGCCGTCCACATCCATAAGACGTGCCCGATTGCTTCTGAAACATGTTCTTCAGTCGGCTGCTTTTTGGCACTAGGAATCGTCCCAAGGGCTGGTAAGATACCATGATGAAACGCCGTCCAGATACCTAAACCAAAGAGCGCACTACTGCCGGCTTGGGCCTTAGGATGTTGGCGGGCCCATAAACTATAGGCCACTGCAAAGGTCGTCGAAAAACCGAAGTGCATCATATAGCTGACCGCAGGCAATTGTTGACCAGAATACGTATAGGTGGCATGGGTGACGCTAGCTGGTACCCCGACCTGTTGCAATAATTGCTGTGGTGGATTCGTTTGATCCCGATCAGCCGTCCGTGGTGGCAAGATATTCTCCCAGCCAAGCTTCACTAACCCTGAAATCACCCCACCAGTAATCCCCGCGATCATCGCGGCTTTTTGATTAAACTGCTTTTTAGTCATTTTCTGTTAACCTGCCTTTCACATCATTAACTTTATGATACCAGTCGTTTACTTACAATCGAAATATTTAATCTTTGCGCTTGGTGCTAATTGAAGTTGCCGCCTGCCAGTTGGTTCCTAAAACGCTGGAACGCCATGGGCCATTTTGAAGCCAAACCCGGTCTTCAAAACTGTCGTTGATTGTCCGACTTAGATAACCCCTGGCTGGGAAGACCATACTTTGACTTCCAAACATGACCAGCATTGACCGGCGTTGATTACCGACATGCTTTGAATTAACAATTATTTTAACTAATTGGCCTACCAGTTTCTAAAACGCATCGCTAGTCCTTAGTACACCGGCATTTCTCAGGCTTTGTTCAGTAAGCTTAATTAATACCAATTTGAACTTTACAGTTCATTTCTTGTCAACCTACTTGTCAAAGATAACAAATGCTGGTATGCTTTAGCTATTCATTTATTACCTGATAAACAAAAGGAGACTTAAAAATGTATTTAGGATTAAAGGAAATGCGCCATGAAAAACTGCGCTACACATTACTCAGCGGCGTCTTATTGCTGATTGCGCTCGTCGTCTTCATGTTGGCAGGCCTGGCAAACGGGCTTAGTAATGGGAATCGGCAAGCTGTCGATGCTTGGCAAGCGCGCACCGTTTACTTAAATAAAAATGCCAATCAAACCATGTCGGCGTCACAACTCAAGCTCGCTGATCAAAAAAAGCTGAGCGGTAAGCAGATCGCCCCACTCGCAAGTCTGTCAGGAACCTTGCGGACGACTAATAACCATTTAAAGACCACCGCCAGTGCTTTTGGCACGAGCCGGACTAGTTTCTTAATGCCCAAGCTGGTAAGCGGGCATCAGATTAATGGCAAAAATCAAGTTCTGATTTCCGCTGATTTAAAAGCGGCTGGCTACAAACTCGGGCAAAAAGTTCGCATTGGCACGACTAAACAAACGGTTAAAATCGTCGGCACTTATGGCAAGAGCACCTATATGATTGCGCCAACCCTATATACCGACATCGCCACCATGAATCGACTCAAAGGTGCGCCCATTACTAGTGGCGATCAACAGACCGTTAATGGCTTTGTCACTAAAGAATCCAGCTTCAAAAACGCTAAACACGGTGATTTAGAAAAATTAAGTATCGCTACTTTTATTAATAAGCTTCCCGGCTATAGCGCTGAACAATTGACGTTAAATACGATGATCTACTTCTTATTCGTCATTGCCTTAGCCATCATCGGGATTTTTATGTTCGTCTTGACCTTGCAAAAACAACCGTTATTCGGCGTCTTAAAAGTCCAAGGTATTGGCACCGGCCATATTCTAGCCGCGTTATTGACACAAAGTATTGCCATGGCAGTGATTGGGATTGTCCTCGGCTTAGGTATTACAGTTGGACTAGCACAAATCATGCCCGCTGGCTTGCCATTTGTCGTTAACTGGGCCCAGTTTGGAGGATATAGTCTCGCACTACTGGCCGCTTCAGTTGTTGGCGCATTACTCTCATGGCGGACCGTAGCTAAAATCGATCCCGCGGTCGCAATTGGATAAGGAGGATTCTCAAAATGACACAAGCAGTCTTAGCATTACAACATATCGACAAGCAATTCGGCCACGGCCATACCGCGGTCACCGCATTAACCGACGCCAACTTCGAAGTCAGTGCCGGGCAATTCGTGGCCATCATTGGCCCATCCGGTTCCGGAAAAAGTACCTTTCTGACCATTGCTGCTGGTTTACAAACACCTACCAAGGGGCAAGTCTTATTGAACGGCACGGAATTAGCCGCTCAATCCGAAAAAGCCCGGCTGGCCTATCGCTTTAATGAAATCGGCTTTATCTTGCAAAGTTCGAACCTCATTCCTTTTTTGAATGTGACTGAACAATTGAAACTCGTCGACAAAATGGCCAAACGCCCCTTCCAAAAAGATCGCGCCGCCCAACTGTTAAAAGAACTCGCCTTAAGCGATGTCGCAACCGCCTATCCAAGCGAACTGTCTGGTGGTGAACGGCAACGCGTCGCAATTGTGCGGGCACTCTATAATGATCCGAGCGTGATTCTCGCTGACGAACCCACAGCCAGCTTGGATACCCCACGATCAATCGATGTCGTCGAACGCCTAGCCAACGAAGCCCATCAACACCAAAAGGCCATCGTTATGGTCACCCATGATCAACGACTCATTGGCAATTGCGATGTGGTTTATCAGATTGAAGATGGCGTGATGACACGGCAAAAAGGCTAATTAAACTGCTGCTCTGGTTGGTCCAGCACCGGCTGTAACGTGCTGGTCACCGCTAATCACCATGTACTGGTAACTGAACGGTTATTTTTCACTGGTAGGTGCCAACTTTCACTAGCACCAAGGGCTTATGAGTAGCAAAAAATGACCGTCAGGCAAAATTTTGTCTGGCGGTCATTTTTATTTACCTTTGTGCGACTAAAAATTCAGAAACCTAATCCTGAGCATACCGATCAATAATGGCACATAAAACGGCGCTCGCGCCTTGTCCAGCACGCTCATTATAATAAGCTTGGAACCGCTCATCAGCTTGATACATTAACGCTAAGTTGCGATGCATGGCAGCCGTATATTTAGGCCAAGTGTAACTCAGCCATTTTTTGTGATTACGATATACGCGTTGAGCAGTGACTGTCGTAACATCCCCACTCGCTAAAACCACCTTTAAATCAGCAATCAATTGCTGTTCCGTGGCTTGCATTGCGGCATAATCTGCCGTACTCAACTTCGCAAATTGATCATTGGCTTGCGTTAAGGTCTGTTCCTCATACTTACCGCGTAACTCGTCACCATAATTAGCTTCATTTTCAGCTAACTTAGCCTGTTTAAAGGCCGTAAACTTGTCTTTATCCGTCATTGCGACGCCTCCTCGTTGAGTCTTAATCGTCGTTTGAACGAGTGCCAATAGGGTATCCAATTGCTGGCGTTGGGCCAATAACTTTTGATATTGCTGTTCCAACGCCATCACCACGGTCGCAGTTGGCTGATCCAATAAGGCTGGAATATCTGCTAACGGCACTTGCAAGCGACGATACAAGCAAATCTGCTGCAAACGGTCAACTTGCGCCGTTTCATAATACCGGTAACCATTGTCACCAAGATAAGCTGGCGGTAACAACCCAATTTCATCATAATAGCGCAAGGTGCGCACACTCACGCCAGCCAGCTGTGCCAACTGTTTAATTTGATAAGCCATTGTCTCTCATTCCTTTCAACACCCTTAGTCTAAGGGCTGACGTCACGTCAGGGTCAAGCCAAATTTAAAAAAAAGACGTACATTTTGACATGTACGTCCCCATTCATTAATTTGCTTGTGGTAATTTATAACGCAAGACCCGATAAACCAAGGCAACCACATAGACGGTTAAGAACCGATCAAGATAGTCGGTGCCGGCTTGGATCAGAAATACTGCCAACGCTTTATTCATCCCAGTACCTAGTAGGACTTGTACCAGCATACTTGACCCGGATGACGTAATTCCATGGAATAACAGCACCGTAATCAGCGTACTCAGTAGCGTGCCTGGTAATGAAATCACTAAGGCCAACCACCAATTTTGCCGAAAACTTGCGGGCTTAATCCGTCGATACATCAAACCAGCCACTAGCCCAATCACGAGCTGAATCGGCATGAAGAATAGCGAGTAGAGATCAGTCGTCGCCACTAGCAGACTAGTGGCACCCCCAACGAGTATCCCACTTAACGGGCCAAAAACGGCCGCTGCTAACACGGTCCCAATCGAATCCAAATAAATCGGTAGCTTTAACATTAAGGCAATATTACTGCCAACAAAGTTTAGCGCAATGCATAGCGCTAACAGGGTCAGTGTGCGCGTTTTGAATTTTTTCATGCGCCCACCAATAATTGGTTCAAGACAGTCGTCAAATCAGGATCCGTTGCCCCAGCGACTCGGGTCAAAAACAACCGCCAAAAAGCGATGACATCGACTTGCGTCATCACTTGACTATTCTTCGGCCGGTGCCAGAAGTCATGATCATCGACCATTGATTGCCCGCGCGCCACATCATCGGTTGCAACGACGGTCGTATACACATCGAATCCCGATAAAATCGCCGGATTAATCACTGCCGCTACGGCCAACGGATCATTGATCACACAACCGATAACGCGTTCATATTCCCAATGAAAATCAAAATAGAACCGCGTGATTTTTTCAATAAAGCCACCCATCTCAGGGTTAATCGCTTTAATATATTCAAGCAAACTCGGTGTTAAGACGATCTTGCGCGTCACATCTAAGCCGACCATCTTAATCGGGACCGGCATTAAGTCAAAAACAACTTTTGCCGCATCCGGATCACACCAAAAGTTATATTCGGCGACCGGTGAACAATTACCATGACTCTTATAATTGCCACCCATTAAGACAAATTGATCGACTTGATCAAATAACGCCGCATCGCGTTGTAACACTTGGGCGATGTTAGTCAACGGGCCAAGGGCAATCACCGTCACCGTTGGATCTTCACTTAGTGTGCGCTCAATAAACGCCACCGCATCTTTAGCGGCATGCACGTTGGTAACGGCTGGTAAATGACTATTACCAAGACCATCATTTCCGTGCGTGTCTTGTGCGCTAGTATAAGCAACTTCCAGTGGCCGATTAGCCCCGGTATAAACCGGAATATCCAATCGATCCGCCAACGCCAACACTTTTAACGCATTTTCAGCGCCAATATGGGTGGGCACATTCCCACAGACCGTGGTAATGCCAATCACATTTAACTCTGGGGACTTCAGCGCTAATAGCAGCGCCAAACTATCATCGATGCCGGGATCACAGTCGATAATCACATTACGACTTGCATTCATTTCTCCTACCTCCGATTAACATGAAGTTCTTGGTTTTTTATCCTGGGAAGTTTACGAACCAGGCAGTCAGTGGACCAATCCTACTGACTAATGTTATAAATGCAAGTTTAAGTATAACGTAAAACGGTGTACAAAACAGCGCTTATTTATTGACGAAATTATCTGCAAAAGTCACGCCGATTGTATCAGGATTTCTAGTCATGACGCAGGGCGCTAGTTAAGAAATGTCGCCTGCCGGTTGCTTCCTAAAATGCCGGAACGCTATGGGCCATTTTTGAAGCCAAGCCGTCAGCTAAATTTGTGAGTTAAATGATCACTATCCGGTAATCAAACGATTCCCCAAAAAACAGCCGTCTTGCCTCCCCAAGCACCATGTCGTAAATAATTAATTAACGCCCTTTTAATCGCCCCCACAAAACAACCGCCAGTACGCTAATTGGCGGTTGTTTTGCTGTTTGCAATCACCAAAATAAAGATAGTAATTTAACGTTAAAAAGACTATTCTATGTCTGTACCGAACAATGTCCAACTCATCAATAAAGTGAGTACTCACTGCTTAGCACAGTTTGAATCTAGGGGTGATTTAGGATGGATAAATCAAGACTAACAACTGACGCGTTGGCGCAACTACCAACGGATCAATTCTACCAACGACTGCAGACGAGCCAACATGGTCTCAGCAGTCAACAAGCGGCCGACTTACTAACAAAAGTCGGCCCGAACACGATCCAACAAACCAAGTCACGCTCACAATTGAAAGCGTTTCTCAAAAATTTCACGAGCTTGATGGCCCTGCTACTATGGGTCAGCGGCTTCATTGCAATGTTTACCGGCATGATCGAACTGGGGATTGCTATTTGGGCGGTTAACCTGATTAATGGCTGTTTCAGTTTCTGGCAAGAACACGCCGCCCAAAAAGCGACCGACTCTTTAAAGGAAATGCTACCGACTTACACCCACGTTATTCGTGACGGGACGACTAAGCAGATCAATGCGACCGACTTAGTGCCCGGCGATGTTTTCACGATTCAAGCTGGCAATAGCATTTCGGCTGACGCCCGGATCATGCAAGCCACCGCCTTACAAGTCGACGAATCCGCGCTTACTGGAGAATCACTGGCCGTTGATAAACGCGCAGCCTACGCTAAGGGTGACGGTAAATTTGCGGAAAGTAATGTCGTCTACGCCGGGACGGTAGCTGTCAATGGGACGGCCACCGCTGTTGCCTTACAGACTGGGATGCAAACCGAATTCGGTCAAATTGCAACCTTAACCCAACATCAAAAAAACACCGTCTCCCCATTAACAGCTGAACTCGATCGATTAACACGGCAAATCTCAATGATTGCCATTTTAATTGGGGTCATCTTCTTTGTTGCCGCCATTTTCTTCGTCCACTACCCAGTCGCCAAGTCCTTTGTCTTCGCACTAGGGATGATTGTGGCCTTTATTCCAGAAGGCTTACTACCAACCGTAACGCTATCTTTGGCGCAAGGCGTCACCCGGATGTCGAAGAAACACGCCTTAGTAAAGGAATTAAGTAGTGTCGAAACATTAGGCGAAACAACTGTGATCTGTTCTGATAAGACTGGGACGTTAACTCAGAACCAAATGACGATCAACCACGTCTGGTTGCCCGATCAGATCTATAAAGTCAGTGGCCAAGGCTATGTCAACAACGGTCAACTGCTCTATCAGCAACAGCCCATTGACTTAGACGCGGCACCTGACTTAGCGTTACTACTGCGCGTCGCTGCCCTTGACAATGATACCGAGATTCAACCTGGCAAAACGCCACAAGCTAAGCCTAAAATCATGGGCACCCCGACCGAAGCGGCGCACCTGATTTTGGCACAAAAGTCCGGCATGGATTTGAAACAACTAGCTGACCGTTATCCTCGCGTTCAAGAACTACCGTTTGACTCCGATCGTAAACGGATGACCACTATTCATACGCAACCAGACGGACAACCCGTTATTTATGTCAAAGGCGCTCTCGATGGTATCTTAGCCATTAGTGACACTATCTTAGATCATGGCCAACGTCGACCACTAACGGACGCTGACATCAAGCGCATCGACGCGGCTAACCAACACTACGCCGGTGAAGGTCTCCGTTCGATGGCGATTGCAACCCGGGCATTTGATGGACAAGCGGGCCTACCAACTGACCCGGCTGACTGTACGATTGACAATACCGAACAACACTTAACGTTTGTTGGCTTAACCGTCATGGCTGATCCGCCCCGGCCTGAGATTTATGATGCGGTTGCCAAGTGTCATCGGGCCAATATTCGCATTATTATGGTCACCGGTGACAGTCCGTTAACGGCCAAAAGTGTCGCGACTAAGATTGGCATTACTAGCGACCAAGTTCGCGTCATTACCGGTGACGAACTCGCCGCGATGAGCGATGCCGACTTGCAAGCCGCCGTTAAAGGGGAAGTTATCTTTGCCCGCGTGGCCCCTGAACAAAAGTATCGGATCGTCCAAGCCAACCAGCACAATGGTGAAATCGTCGCCTCGACTGGTGATGGCGTTAATGATGCGCCGGCCTTGAAGCAAGCCGATATTGGGATTGCCATGGGCGTCACTGGGACCGATGTGGCGAAAGACGCCGCTGATATGATTCTCACCGATGACAACTTCGCTTCAATCGTGGCCGCGATTGAAGAAGGCCGGACCGTTTATAGCAACTTACAAAAGTTCCTGCTCTATATCTTGAACAGTAACGTCCCCGAAGCCGTGCCATCCGTCCTCTTCTTATTCTCACGTGGACTGATTCCATTGCCATTAACCGTGATGCAAATTCTAACAGTTGATCTTGGGACAGATATGTTACCCGCATTAGGTTTAGGTGCCGAAAAAAGTGAACCCGGCGTAATGGACCAGCCACCACGGGCTCGCAATGCCCACCTGCTGAATAAGACGATTATTTGGAAGGCCTTTGGTTGGTACGGCTTGATTGCGTCAATTCTCTCAACCGTCGCCTACTTCTTCGTCAACTGGCTGCATGGTTGGCCAAACGTAGCATTAGCCGGTAGTGGTGACACCTACATCATGGCCACCACCATGACACTAGCGGCCATCGTCTTCTGCCAAATTGCAGCGGCTATCAACTGTCGGACAACCGTCAACTCAGTCTTTAGCGTTGGGCTCTTCAGTAACCATCATGTTTGGTGGGGAATTATTTTTGAAGTCGTCCTACTAGCAGCTTTGATGTATATTCCCGTCCTGCAAGGCTTGTTCAACACCGCAGCCATCATGGGACGCGATTGGTTGCTACTCTTGAGCATTCCGATTCCGTTAGTTCTGATTGAGGAAGGTCGTAAGGCAATCGTCCGTCAACTAAATCATTGATTAACAAAAAGATGCTGATCACAACGATCGGCATCTTTTTTGACAATCAATGACCACTCATTAAGAATGACACTATAAATCCACGCTTGGTACTAGTTGGATTTAGTGTGAGTGTTCTTCTCAGACTTAGTTCAATATCGATTCCGGCATTGCCAACATTTTAGAAGCCAACCGATAAGCGGCAATTTTAACCAACACTAAGCGCTATTGATCTATATTTTTGGAAGTATAGGTCCATTTTCTCTGAATTTCTCCATTTTTGGAAGTATACTTCAATTTTGGTGCCCAATTTCCCTCAGAATTTTCTCAGCGTCGGCCACGGCAAACATGTTACAATAAGATTACAAAATTTAAAGTAGGTGCCCAATTTATGCGCAAAGTTCAATTTTACGGTGCAATGTCGATCGATGGCTATTTGGCCACCAAAGATAATCGCCTTGATTGGTTGTTTCAAACTGGCGGTGCGGACCAAGCGCCCACCGCTGAGTTTATGCAACAAGTCGATACCGCCATTATGGGGCGGCACACATATGAATATACGATGGAACAAACGACGGATCAGCTCATTAACCCGTACAATCCACTCACTAAAAATATCGTAATGACCTCACAGCCTGAAGCCGGAACGGAACACACGACGTTTACTAACGTCGAAGTCTCCACCCTGGTGGCCCAATTAAAAAATGAACCTGGGCAAAACATTTGGATTGTCGGCGGTGCCGGCGTCTTAATGCCTCTATTGACCGCAGATTTAATCGATGATTTATATATCCAAATCGCCCCAGTTTTATTGGGCGATGGGATTTCCCTCTTCACAGCGGTCGACTATAGTCGCCGCTTCGAATTGGTCGCCAATAACCATTATGGCCAATTAGCGGAAGTTCATTATCAACGCTAAACCCCAAATAACCAGCTCACTAGTTGAACCCTAGCGAACTGGTTATTTTTAATGACCACTACTATCAGCCAATTTACTTTGATGTTGAATCGATTGTCGTAATAATAACGGTGCAATCAAGGTCGTTAAGATGATCGCCGTAATGACGGCGGAATATCGATCAGCGGATAGCAACTTCCCTTGATACCCAATTTGGGCAATAATCAAGGCCATTTCACCACGCGAGACCATCCCCGCGCCAATCTCGTAACCACTCGTCCAACTGAAGCCGGCTAGTTTCGCACCAATGCCGGCACCTAACAGCTTCGTTACAATCGCTGCCACCGTGATAACCACGATAAACCAGAAATCATTTAAGAAACCGTTAAATGACATATTCAAGCCAATACTAACGAAGAAGACCGGAATAAACACGGCATTACCAATCGGCTGAATATGCTCATCGATCACTTGATGATAATCGGTCTGACCAACCGCAATCCCAGCAAAGAATGCCCCAATAACAGCGCTCAAGCCGATAAAGTCAGCGAAATAAGCTAAGCCAAAACAAATCACTAACGACATTAACGTCACTGACGTTGGAATCAGCAACGCATCCCCAATCTTCATTAACCGTGGCACAATCCATTTCACCACCGGGAATAGGGCAACGAAGAATGCGACTTGAATTGCTAACGAAAGGCCCAGATTAGTCGATTGGCTGGGCCCGCCGACTTCACTACCGAACAAGCTCACCATCAAGCTAAGGATTAGCACGGCCAACACATCATCCACGACCGCGGCACCCAGAATCGTGGTCCCTTCCTTACCATCGATGGCATTTAATTCCTTCAACACCGCCACTGAGATTGAGACCGAAGTCGCCGCAAACGTGACTCCTAAAAACAAACTTTCAATGTTATTTAAGTGGAAAAGCTGGCTACACCAATCAATCACGCCAACTGGTAAAATCACTCCTAAGACCGCGACAAATAAGCTTGGCCGCCAATACTTCTTTAATAGTTTTAAATCACTTTCTAGCCCGGCCATGAACATCAAAATAATCACACCGAGTTCCGCAAAGTCCCCGATAAAATCGGTCGCATGTACCCAACCGAGTAAGGCCGGCCCAAGCACGATGCCGCTCAAGAGCTGCCCAATCACCGCTGGGAGTCCCATCCGCACACTTAAATGGCCGGCCACGGCCGTCACAATCAAAATTAAACTTAAAGTTCCGATATAGCCCAAAATTTCCTCCTAAAAAAGGACACCGCAAAAATTCGACTGCCCAACCCAAAAGCAGTCCGAATTCTTGAAGTGTCCTTCAACCGAATGTTCATAATCTGTGTAACTAGTATAGCATATTTTCATAGCCACCGGCAGCACTGACCCTTGCTTCGCTTGCCTAGCGACCGAACCGCGCTTAACTGAGCCTGAAAATATGGTCATTACTTTCACCAATAACCATAACCAAGGTTTATCCGGATTCAACTTAAGCCTATAATAGCCTTATTCACCTCAATACGCTTAGTACCAGTTGGTTTAAATTGTCACTCTAGTTGGTCCAGAATCGGCTGGAACGTGGTGGCCGCGTTTGGAAGCCGAAGTTCGGTCTTCCAAGCCGGGCTTTATCTAAGTCGGAAAGTCACCGACCAAGATAAACGACACCACTGAGCCAATTCTGGCCCGCCCGGCGTTAACTAACGGGAATTGAAAAATTAACGATTGATTATTTTCAGTTCAGTTATTTAGCCGAGAGGTTGGTTCCTAAAATGCTCAGCCGTGTCGTTGGCCTTAGTGCGAGTGATCTGCTCGGACTTAGGCCAAGGTCAGTTTTGAAGACCGAGCTTTGGCTTCAAAATGGCCCATGGCGTTCCAGCATTTTAGGAACCAACCAGCAGGCGGCAATTTTAACTAGCACCAAGCGTAACTCAATTTACGAAAGGACGATGACTGTGACACACCTAGTTGATTTTCGCCAACGTTTTTGGTTTTTAGTTTTCTCGATTTTACTTAACTCAGCCGGTAATGCCCTGACGATTGCAACTAATCTCGGCAGCGCCGTCTGGACCGGGTCCAGTGTCAATCTGGCTAACTGGATTCACATTCCACTGGGAACCACACTATTACTGTATGGCATCGTCGTGACCGTCCTTAATCAGCTAATGCTCGGTCACTTTGACCGGCGCCGGTTTATTTCTAACTTACTCTATATTCTACCGTTCAGTTACTTAGTCGAATTTATCGGCTACTTCTGGAGCTGGGTCGGTATCCCCAACTTACCGTTAGTGGTTCGGCTGATCATTAATTTATTGGGCTTACTATCCGTTGCTGCCGCCGTTTCTATCTATCAACGGTGTAACTTGATCCAACATCCAAATGATGATTTGTCCTATATTTTACGCTTCCGGTTTCTACACGGTTCGGCCATTATCGCTCAATGGACTAGTTACCTACCGCCAGTAATCATCACTATCTTGGCCTTCATCGCTACTGGGCAGCTGCATGCCATCGGGATTGGAACCCTATTTGCCTTACTAGCTCAGGGCGCCATTATGGGCTGGTCCGATACCCATGTCTTTCCGAGCTTGAAGCATCATGTTGACGTCCCTAAAGTCAGCAGCCATCATGCCAGTTAGCTTAATTTCGACTGTAAAGCGGTTACATTAAAAACAACCATTGACAGAGCGCTAACGCAGCTCTGATAATGAACATAATGCTAAACGATGGGATCGATGCTGATGAACCTTGCACAACTAACAAGTCAAATTATCTTGATGTTTATCCTGATGCTGGTCGGTTTAATGATTAACAAGCTCGGCTTTATGCACGGACAAACCTCAACTGATTTGACAAACATTTTACTATACGTCGTCTCACCTTGTCTGATTATCAAGGCATTCGAACAGACTTTCTCTGCCAATCGACTCCAAATGCTCGGCCGAGTAAGTTTAGGGATCGTCATTATTTATCTACTGATGATCGTCATTACCCAGTTGGCTTTTAAACGTGTCAAAGATGCCAATTTACGACGCATCATGCGTTACGGTTCCGTTTATTCCAACGCCGGCTTTATGGGGATTCCACTAACTAGTGCCTTATTTGGCGCCACTGGTGTCTTCTTTGCAGTTGCCTCACTGGCCGCGTTTAACATTTTCAGCTGGACGCACGGCATCACCCTCTTTACGGGTAGTCAAGGTAGTCGCCGTGAAAACATGCGACAGATCGCCCTAAATCCCAATATTATTGCCATTATTGCAGGCCTCATTATCTTTATGACGTCGCTACACTTACCAACGATTGCCAATAGTGCGATCACTTATGTCAGTTCGATTAACACGCCATTATCAATGATTGTGATTGGGAATAGCTTGGCTGATGTCAAATTCAACCGGGACACATTCGATCTGCGTCTTTGGTGGGTCTTATTATTGCGCAACGTCTTATTCCCTTATCTAGCCATTGTCGTCCTAGAATTCATAGGTATCACTGGGATTCCGTTATATACCACGGTATTAATGGCCGCTTGTCCGGTCGCCGGGATCGTCGTACTCTTCACCTTAAAAGTCCATGGTCAACCCGCGCCAGCCGTGGCGTTGATGAGTATTTCAACAATTCTGAGTGTGGTAACGATTCCGCTAGTCTTTGCACTGGTTAATCTACATTAAAAAATGATGGTCAGCTGTTCGCAGCGTTGACCATCATTTTTTGTTTGTATTCAATTAAATGATACCCTTTTAGTCACCCTTCAACCGCAATAACTCCAACGCGTCTCCATACTGATCAACCGCCGCTTGCACGGCCCGCATAAACTCTGGCGACACTGCATGATCTTGCAACGTCAGCGTGTTCGTCTCATCAAAGTCAACCTGCAGACTCTGCCCCGCCTGCAACCCATATTGCTTCACTAATGCTGATGGTAACTTAATCCCCAAACACCCATTCACCGTGGTAATCTCAACCGTACTCGCCATATGAACCCCTCCCATTAGTGGCTTTAGCATAGCATTCCCGTACTAAAAAAGCAGGTCATTCCACCTACGAATGACCTGCTGGTTCACTGAACACGTTAACGTTAGTTTAGGTCAACCGACAATCGCGGTTGCACTAGCCAAATCTGGCACCATCGCGGTTGGCTTGGCGGTGCCAGCCGCCGTCTCCTGCTGACGATTGATCCAGATCATTGGCCATTGTCGTTGTGCCGCTGGGACCACATCTGAACGGTAACCTTGTGCAAGATGCCAGTGATTAGTCGCCGTTAAGCCCAATTGCTGTTCAACGGCCTTGAAGAATGTCAGTTCAGGCTTGTAGGCTTGCACATCTTCTGCCGTAATCACCGCATCAAATGGCACTTGTAAGGCCGCCAAGTTCGCTGGCATCATATCCCATGACGAATTCGACATGATGACCAACTGATAGCCTTGTTGATGCCAAGCCTGTAACGTTGGGATGACATCCGCAAATGGTAACAACTGCCGATGCAAATTCAAGAAATCCACATAATGCCGCTCGAACCAATGGTGCTGGTCAAACATCCCATCTAAATGTTTCAAGTTTTCCCGAACTAGTGTAGCGTAATCCACGTACGGCGCCACGCTGACCGGATCATCTTCATAGCGTTCATAAGCCACCCTAACTGCCGCACTATCTAGCCCAATCGCGGCTGCTAAATCCACTAACCGCCGATACAATGGCTCAGTATTAATCAAAGTCCCATAACAATCAAACGTTAAAATTTTAGTCATCTCATCAACCCCCAATTACCTTCCAGTTTAACATAATCGACCGAGCCTACACCGCTACCTAATCGCTTGTTCAGTGGTATACTTATTAGTTGCGTGATTTATAAAAAATTTAATATCGAAAGGACTGTTTTATCAATGCCGACTAACAATTCGACTTTACCATTAGATGCCGATGGTAAGCCGTATCATCGGACTTGGCTAGTGCTAACCTTGCTGGTAGGGACTTTTTCGACCTTTATTACCCAGACCTTACTGACAACGGCCTTCCCAACTTTGATGAATTACTTCCACATTTCGGCAACCGCGGTCCAATGGTTGACCACTGGGTTCATGCTCATTATGGGGATTATGATTCCGATTAGCGCTTGGATGCTGACGCGAATCAACTCGAAGTATCTTTACCTTGCCGCGATGGTGATTTTTGGACTAGGTACAATTCTGGCCTACCTCTCCGTTAACTTTCCAATGTTACTGATTGCCCGGATGATTCAGGCCATGGGCGTCGGAATTTCAGCGCCAGTCTTCCAAACGATTATGTCTTCCGTCTATCCCCCAGAAAAACGGGGCTCCGCGATGGGGACAGCCGGAATCGTTATCGGATTAGCGCCTGCAATTGGCCCAACATTGTCCGGTTGGATTATCGATAATTATAACTGGCGAGCACTGTTCCTATTCATCATGCCATTTAATTTACTGGTGATTATCGTTTCCTTATTCACCCTTCGTAAAGTCTTGCCAACATCGAAACAACCGATTGATTGGTGGTCGGTCTTAATTTCCACAATTGGTTTCGGGAGCATGCTGTACGGCTTCTCCTCAGTTGGGGAATCCGGCTGGTGTGATCCAATCGTTTTAACAACGCTGGTTGTCGGGCTTATCTTCATTGGGCTCTTCGTTTATCGGCAATTGCACATGGATCAGCCATTATTGGAACTCCGAGTCTTCAAGATTCCGGCGTTCACGTTATCCAGTATCTTAACCGCCCTCGCTTATATGTCGATGATGGGGGTTGAAATGCTCTTACCACTATATATTCAAACCGTCTTAGGGCGTTCCGCGATGGATTCTGGACTAATTCTGTTGCCTGGGGCGATTATGATGGGGATTATGAGTCCAATTACCGGTCGGATTTTCGACCACATTGGCGCCCGACGCTTAGCGATGACTGGGATGCTCTTATTAACATTAGGAACGGCTTTCTTCTTGTCAATTAGTGCGACAACCCCCATTATTTGGATCGTCGTCGTTTACGCGATTCGGATGTTTGGTTTAACCATGGTCACAATGCCGGTTACCACGACGGGGATCAATGCCTTACCATTTAATCTCATTTCACACGGAACGGCCGCTAACAACACGTTACGTCAAGTTGCCGCTTCGATGGGTACGGCCGTCTTAATCAGTGTGTACTCGAGTGTGGCTAAGTGGCAGATGCCCGGTCATGCGTTGTTAGCTAAAGCGCCATTACAATATAAGGACGCCGCGGTTACCGCCACACTGACGGGTTATCATATGGCGTTCATTGTCTCTCTAATCTTTTGTGCCTTTGGTTTCGGTCTAACTTTTTTCTTAAAAGCGCACCACTCCATCAGCGTACCAAAGGAGGACGATAACTAATGATTTTAATCCTACTTATTATCTTCGTCTTCGTCTTTTCCTGGAGTATGATCTTCTTGCCGCATGGTGTGCAACGAACCAGCTGGAATAGCTTAAGTTTTGTCATTATTGCCGGTGCCTTGATTATGATTGTGTTAAATGACAATTATCATTGGGGCATGCACCAAGTCACCACTACTCAATCGACTGAACTTTTACCGTTAAAATCACCTAAAGCAGCACTCGGAGTTAAACAACTAGGAACTGGCTCAGAACAAGTCATCGTTTATCGAACGGCGACGGTTCCAAAGAAAGTTCAACACACTTCAGCAACAACGACGACCACCACGCAACTGAAGACTGGCATTCAGGCTAATGTAAAAATTGAATCCACGCGTTGGCGCTATAAAGATCAACTCGCTAAGACGTTCTTTAGCTTAGGTCAACCTGATGGGGCTTTGGTTAAACGCCATTATACGTTTACGAGGCCTCGTACTTGGCGAACAGTTTTAATCACTACTAAAGCTAAGTAATCACTCGTTTTAGATAAACTTAAACCGGCATCAAACACTACTCCATTAGGGATCGGTGTTTGATGCCGGTTTATTTGTGTCGTAAATATGACTGTCATCACTTACAAGACAATTTATTTTCATACTATTCAAACAAGTTTTTCAAAACTAATAACGAGTTTATTAATACTTACCCGGTATGATATTAATGAATTGGTTTCTCATAGGATCATTCATCAACAGCCATTGACAAAGAGCCATATTAATAGCGAATCATAATAGGTGCAACGTTAAAAAACGGTACAAAAAAAGCGCCGAACCGAAGTCCGACACTTTTTCAAAACCATTTAACTAAATACTAGTCAACGTAGTTAGTATTACCAGTGTTAGTGGTAGTTGATAAATCGCCTTCAACGAAAGTTGTAGTATAAGGTACGTTGTAAGTAGTACCAAATGCTACATCGCCAAAGTTAGCAGTAGTGTCAAGTTTGTATACATAGTAACCCTTAACAGGCTTGCCATTTACAGTCTTTACAACTTGCTTAGTACCCTTCAATTCTGAAAGATGAGCAGCAGCAAAGGTCTTAACAGTAGTACCAGTTAATTTATCAGTAGTACGACCAGTTAATACTGCATAGTCTTCATCCTTAAGAGTAGGGAAGTTGACGTTTTCAGCAGTTAACTTAGTATATGATACAGAAGTACCAGGAACTGATGAGCCAGCACCAATAGTGTTTGATGATGATTCAGGAGCAGCATATAAAGCTAACTTAGAAGATGCAGTAGCATAAACGTACGCAGTAACAGTGTCGCCAGTCTTAACTGAAGTCAAAACATTGTTATTGTCTTTTGAGCTGTATGCATAGTTATCTGGCTTACCGTTACCAATAGCGGTGTATAAAGCATCGTTGATAGCAACGTTAGTGCCAGTAGCAGTACTCTTATCGGCAACCTTGACAAAGCCAGACTTAACAATCTTGCTAGTAGCAGCATCGATGTAGTTAACCTTAACATCGGTCTTGTCGTTGTAAGTTACAGCCTTAGTAGTTGATAATGCCTTAGCATAAACCCAGCCACTCAATGAAGGTGTATCTTTGTCATTTACATAAACGTAACGTGAACCTTCACGGGTCTTAGTTACAGCTTTAGTAATTTGTAAGTTGTCACCACCAAAGTCGGCAGTTGATTTTACCATCTTTGAAGCCTTGTATTGAGTGTATTGTGGGTTATTCCACGTAACATTCTTTGAACCAGGATTTGCAAAGAAGTAAGTCTTAGTTTGTTCATCAGCAGTTAAGTTTGATGCAGTAGTTGTTGAAGCAGCCTTTAAGCCACCAGCAAATGCTGAAGTACTCTTACCACCATAGATGTAACCGCGAACGGCGCCATCAAATGAAACAACCTTGTAGTATACTGAACCTTTGCTGGTAGTCAATACACGGTAAGCACGGAAATAATCCTTTGAACTCTTTGAAGAAGCTAACTTAGCAACAGTTGCTTTTGAGGCAACAGTACGAGCAGACTTCTTAACAGTCTTTGGATATGAGTAAATGGCATTTGAGCCAGTTGGAACCACGTTACGAGTTGTTGCGTCTGTAGTTAACGTAACGTTTGATTTAGTAGTTGCTGACTTAGTAGCAGCGTTTGCGTTCAATTGAGCAACTGAAGCAAATGACAATGCGGCTAATCCAACAAAAACTGATTTAGCTAAAGTAGATTGCATAATCTAAACCCCTCCATAAAATATATGTGTGACACTAACGCCAGACTATTTCGTTTGACGATATAACCTCAACGTGCTTTCAGTATATAGCATATTTCCGAGAGTGTAAACCTTTAATGCTCAAAAAATTTAAGATTCCCTAATTATTGAAATGCCCGTCCCACTTGAATTTCATCCCTTTAAACGAAATGGAACCAGTCTTTCCCATGTATAATCCGGTGAAGTTTGAAAGCCAATTTTGAACCGTTTTCATATTATACCGACCCTTTTAGGAGGTTCGACTGTCGAGTAGCAATTTTTTAAAGATCACTCACAATAATTTTGCATTTATCCCATTTGCGAATGCAATCAACAGGCTCAATCAATTTGATTGATTGCTCACATTACTAACGGTTTAACAAAATACTTATTAAAATCAAGGCACTGGTCACTTGTAACGTTCCCACGCCTAGCCCGTACAAGGCGAGTTTTTTACCAGCCTTTAAGAAGTTTGCGAGATTCAAACGCAAGCCAATCGCGGCCAAGGCGATAATTTCAAACCAACTACTGGTTACATGGGCAACTGTCCCAATAATAGCGGGCAAGCTCACCAGACTATTGATCGCACAGAGAATCAAAAAGCCAGCGACATACCATGGCAACCAATGACCACTACCATTACCACTAATTTGTGCTTCTTCAGCGACTTCATTTTCTAAATGCCGTTGGTGTAAGCGACCAAAAATCAAAACGACCACGACCAACATCATAATCCGCATAATTTTAAAAATCGTGGCAAATTGGACCGTTGCTTGGCTGACCATGCTAGCCGCGGCCACTACTTGACCCACGGACTGCAAGGTACCACCAATTAGAGCCCCTTTAAGAATAGTATTCCCACCGAATAAACCAATCCCAAGCCATGGCAACGTCAGCATTAAGACCGTTCCCATCAGATTGACCAAGGTAATGATCATGCCTTTATCGTCGTCATCCGCCTCAATAACTGGCGCAATCGACGCAATCGCTGATGACCCACAGACCGCGTTCCCACCAGCCATTAATAACCGTTTGGATTCCCCAAAGCCTAACTTTTGGCCTAACCATAAGGCCCCCACGATGGTGATCGACATTTGCAGTAAGATAAAGCCCACACCCCAAACACCAATCTTACCAATCGTTTGAATCGTCATGGTGGCACCTAATAGCATGACGGAGTACTCCAATAATTTACTTTCTGAGAACTTAGTCCCAGCCCCTAAACTCGGTTGTTTTAAAACCGTATTGCCGGCC
This sequence comes from Lactiplantibacillus songbeiensis, assembly GCF_005405125.1. Taxonomy (GTDB): domain Bacteria; phylum Bacillota; class Bacilli; order Lactobacillales; family Lactobacillaceae; genus Lactiplantibacillus; species Lactiplantibacillus songbeiensis. The sequence continues at coordinate 24,644 of NZ_BJDL01000026.1, read as the reverse complement.
AAAATACCAATTAAAATGGCAATCGTGGCCGCTCCTAAAGTTGGTATGATTTTGGCAACGAATTGACTAATAATTGCAATCACTAGACTGACGATTAAGCCAGGTAAAATCTGTCGTACTTTTTGCATTCCTACGCCTCTTTCCTTCGATTAGCCATAGTATACCGAGATTATTTACATTTGAGAAATAAATCTTTATGATAGTAACTATTAATAAATCTAATAGAAAGCTAACTCAATCATGCTAAAACACTTACAGACCTTTAAGGCCGTTTATGAAACGCGCAATTTCTCGCATGCCGCTGAACAACTCTTTATTTCACAACCCACTGTTTCAACACAAATTAAACAGTTAGAAGCTGATTTGCAAACAACCTTGTTTACCCGCAATGGTCGCCAAGAAATCTTACCAACTGCGAATGGGACACTATTGTATCAACACGCTCAGAAGCTACTCGAACAGTGGGATGCCACCAAGTTCGCCATGCAAGCTGACAACCAATCAGCCCGCCCCCTTTGCCGGATTGGTGCCTCGCATACGACAGCCAGCGTCGTTCTACCCACATTACTGCGACACTTAGCACCGCTCAGTGGTCAATTCAACTTTCAAATTACGTGGGCTAATTCGGCGGTCATTTTAACCCAAATGACGCAGCACAAACTAGACTTCGGCCTAATCGAAAAGCCGCTCGTGACCGACCATTTAGACCGACTCGCCTTTGGTCAAGATGAACTTGTCCTCGCTGGTGACTTTCAAAGTCCTTTGTGGCTGATTCGAGAACCTAACTCCGGCGTCCGTCATTATACTGATGCTTATCTAAAAGCCAATAATATTACCCCGACAGAAACCATGATTATTCATAGTAACCAAATTATCGCCGACCTCTTGGCACAAGGTATTGGACAAAGCATTATCTCCGAACATGTCTTAGCGCCCACGGTTCCTACTAAAGCGTTACCGGATAACTATCATCGCCAATTTTATTTATTGACCAAAACTAGTCCAACGCCGCAATTGCAACCAGTTCAAGATTTGATTGTGGCACAACTCCAACATTGGCGTTAACTAAAAAAGCGGTCACCACTCGAATTTTTCCAAGTGATGACCGTTTTTTTAGTTAACGATGGCTTGCCACTGTTGCCAAACCGCCGCTTCTTGATATTGTTGACTGCTTCGATAAGCACCGTCAATGAGATGCTGATGGTGCTTGGGCTTCGCTAGCATTTTCGTCAGACTAGCTGCCAATTGATTAATCGCTCCATCGGTCACCAGATAACCATTCACGCCTGATTGAATCACATCACGTGGGCCATAATTAATATCATAGGCTACGGCCGGTACGCCATGACTTAACGCTTCAATCAACGACAACGGTTGCGCATCGCTCTCGCCAGTATACACATAGGCGCCCGCTTGATCATAGACCGTTGTTAAGTCCGGTTGATAACCAGCAAAGCGAACGGCATCACCGAGTTTTAACTGCTTAACTTGGGTCTTAAGTTCTTCTAACGCGGCCCCATACCCGTAGATCACCAAAGTAGCATCGGCAATCGTCTGCCGAACTTGTTGAAAGGCCGTTATTAGTTGATCGACGCGCCGGCCATGGTCAACCCGTCCCGTATAAATGATCTGGTGTGCCTGCCGTTGCGCTAGCCGAATTGACGGTCGCTGGGCTTGGGCAGTTAAGACGACCGCTTGCGAGATGGCATAGATAGGTCTTGGTGATTGACCACCTAACCACTGTGCTAAGTCTTGCCGCTGTTGGTCCGTACTTGTAATCAAGCCATCAAGCTGGTCTAAATGTTCATGAATGCCATAGACATAGGCATTATTTAAATTCGAATAGACCTGGTCTTGCGGATCAACCGCATGCGGTGTTGGTAACCATAAATACTTCCGCGCTGGCGTCTGCATATTGATCACTGGCCATTGGGTTGCGAGTGGTCGGTCTGCGATAAAGGTATTATTCAACCCATTTTGCCGATTGAGTTCATCTAGGAAGAACCGATACCACTCATTTTCTCCATTAAAGTAGTCGTCCTGACCCTGGTAATTAATCAGCTTACATAAGGAAACGTAATTCCCGCCATGATCATTATGCGCATAATATTGTTCCGCTAGCCGACTGCCATCTGGCCGATAAAAAATATCCGTTATGGGATCACCAGTCGGCGCAAAAAATTCATCCCGGGCCTTAAAACCGCGTTCATCATAATCCGTTCGCTGAACCAGATTACCAAACCTATCAAAGTTTTCAATAAAGTACACATGGCCCACCGTACTTGGCACAAAGTGAACTTTAGCAACTAAGCGGTCGCCGTCACTGATTTCGCTCACATTAGGATTCGGCTTAATGGTGTAATCCCGCGGTATATTCAGGTCCTCAATTTTAACGACTTGACTGGCAAACGTCTCAGTCCCACGAAAGAAGTCGAATAGATTGACTAGCTGCGTGTCCGCAATATTAAACCGGCGCATATTTTGATGCAGTAACGCATCAAAGTGGCGCGTCACCAGTTTGGCGGGAGCCTGTTGGTCGGTAAATAACTGGAGACGCTTAAATTCCGCGTGTTCAACGCCAGAATTTAATGCCATCACATATTGATTCACAAAATAATACATTAACGTTCCTCCCCAGCATAAAAACGATCCGCGGCCGCTATCAACGGTTGCCAGGCTTGCCAAACCGCGTCACTGCTATAACGCTTCGCATCGGCATAGGCATTCGTGCTATACGTTTGTAATTTATCCGCATCGCTAAGCAAGGCCACCATTGCCTGTGCTAAGGCGTCCACATCATTAACCGGCACTAACTCACCATCGCGACCTGCCTGAATAATCGCGCGTGGCCCGTACTTCACATCATAAGCAATCTGTGGCACCCCATGTGACTGACCTTCTAGTAGCGCCAGAGCAAAGCCTTCTGCCCGCGACGTCAGCATGGCCAGTTGGGCATCATCATAAACGGGCGCTAAGTCTTGCGTATAATCATTGAAAGTCACTGCCGCCGTTAGCTTTAAATCGGCCACTAACTGGCGGAGTTTTTTACCCGTATCGCCATTCGCATAACCCCAAAAGTCCAGACTCGTTTGGGGTAATTGCGCATGAACCTTTTGAAAGGCTTTAATGACTTGATCCTGTTGTTTTTCTTCCGATAATCGCGCCACAAAGATAATCTTCCCCGGCGTTCGTCGATCCCAAGGCTGGTGGGGCGCCGCCAAAGTCGCATCTGACACGACTCCCACTGGAATTGTATAAACTGGCGGTCGATTACCATACCGATCCTGAAAGTCTTGGACTTGCTGTGGTGTGGCCGCAGCGACCCCCTGCCAGTCTGACAAATTATTTAACGCGTAAGCGTAATTATAATTCAACGTGGCTGACTTAGGATGAGCGGGGTCATTAACATGATTGCTATGCAAATACATGACTTTAAATGCCTTGGTCCGCATCCGCAACGCAGAATAAGCCAACTCATAGGTTCGATCAACGATAAAGACCGATTTTGGTTGCTGGTAATTCAATTCATCTAAGAAGAACCGGGTCATCGCTTGTTCACCCACAAATGACCAGTTTTGACCGTGATAGTTAATGAAGCGATAGAGTGAATTTTGCGTCGTATTTTGGCGGTTGGGCATATGGAAAGTCTGATAGACCACCTCACCAATCGGGTTAAAGACTTGTTCACTGGCAACTTGTCCCTCGGCCGTATAGAACTGTTCTAAGCCTTTAAACCCGCGCGTATCGTACCAATCCGTTTTGACCAAGTGACCATTTGGATCATATAGTTGAACATTATTAAGTTGGTCATCATTTGGCCCAAACGTGTTGACCCGCATTAGTAGATGTTCATTTTGATAAACGGTGTAATTATGCCCATCAGCTTGAATCCGTAGCTCTGGGGCTAAATGCAAGTCAGCGATAGTCAGTTTAATGGGGGCAAAATTGGTCGATTGTTGGATAAAATCGAATAAATTAATTTGGTTGTGTTCGGCAATTCCAGCCGCTTTTAACGTCCGGTGCAAGGATAAAGAGAAAAAGCGGGTGACGATTTTGGCTGGCAGGTGGTGTTGGTTAAATAGTGCCAGTCGCTTCATTTCCGCATGCTCAATCCCTGACTTTTTGGGATTGATACTGGTATTGATAAAATAATACATGTTCCAATCGCTCCCTTTCAAATAAGGTCTAAATCCGGGCTAATACCCTGAATTATAGCAAAGTTTCTCGTTAAAAAGCGCAATTTCAGTGGTGTTTAAAGCTTTTATCAGTAATTTTTGTCATCTGGATTTTAAGCTAAGTCGGCTATTATCTTCTATATTATACGTCTTAATAACGTTAATAATATAAAGCGATAAACGGCCTCATATATTACAAGACGTTACAATAATCAGTCTTTATTACAAATCACCCTAAAAACCGTAACTTGCCATTGACGTCACTGCAACATTCACCCGTTATACTAGATTTTGTTGTTTGGTTGACGCGCACTAATCGGCGTTGATCAATTTATCGTTTTAATTTAGCCAAGACAAAATACAGGAGTGAAACTATCTATATGAAGATTAAAAGTTTACTATTATCGACCGTTGCTGCAGCTAGTTTGTTCGCAATCGGGTCAACTGCCGCTAACGCTGATACAGTAACCGTTAAATCTGGTGATACTGTTGCTAAGATTGCAGCCGCTAATAATACGACGGTTTCAGCCATCAAAACGGCCAATAACCTCAGCAACGTCAACTTAATTTATGTCGGCGATCAATTGGAAGTTAATGGGACGAGCACCACAAGTTCAACGTCTACCAGTAACGTTTCCACGACCGCTACGACGGCTAACAATGCTAATACTAGCGCAACAACTCAGACAACTAGTCAACCTAGCACTGCTAGCACCACGAATACAGCTAATACCGCAAGTACGAGTACCACTAGCACCACTTCTGGTTCAGATTCATCAGCCAAAGCTTGGATTGCTGGTAAAGAATCTGGTGGTTCATACTCAGCTTCGAATGGAAACTACTACGGTAAATATCAATTAAGTAAATCTTACTTGAACGGCGACTACTCAGCCGCTAACCAAGAAAAGGTCGCTAATAATTATGTCAGCTCACGCTATGGCTCATGGTCAGCTGCGAAAGCTCACTGGTTATCAAACGGCTGGTATTAAGATTTTTAAATAAACAACATTAAAACGCCGCACCCTTTTGACTGGGTACGGCGTTTTTTCTGTGCTGATTTAAGAATTATCTGCTTTAAAGATCTATTGTTTTTTTCGGGCTTGAAATTTAAATTTGCATCTTCAATATCTTTAAATTCACCTAATTGTAAAATCACATTATCAATATTTAGCCGTTCATCATCGAAGGAACCATCATGCTCCCCCTTCTATAGTTAATGCTTATTTTTTCCACATTAGTTAATGGCTTAATTATACCAGCTTCAACATAATTATCTAAAATTGAAAATTGTCTAGGGTAGCCATTCTTAGTCACCATACGAAGCTCATCACCAACATAAATCGACGTATTATCCCGTTGGAGCCAAGGATCATCCATTGTTAACATTATTTACACATCCCTTTTGCTAATCAGTATACTTTAACTTTTTCAAATAACTATCAAAATTAGGCAGCGTCCTAATCCGATCAAACACTGGCTGACTAAGTGCATTAAACCGCATCTGCTTATTTGGCATCTGACTTAAAAATACAATTGCTGCTTCTGTAAGTGTATCATCATTTCCACTTTTTAGTGCTCGCCAGATATCAAACTTCGTATTTTCAGTCTTGAAATCAGAATTTAAAAACAATTCAGCTTCAGGTTGCTTGGTTGCAGACTGAGTCCCCGAAAAATCAATGCTTAACTGCCGATTAATCATAAACGTGATACATTCCTCATACATTTGTAATTGCCAATTATAATCAGTCGAATCAGGGTTCATTGTTAAAAAATCTAGATTAGCTGTTTCGCTGAATAATTTTGTAACTAAGAATTCGTATACGCGCTTGGCAGATAGCGGCTGAGTTCTCAAATAATCTACAAAAAGGCCATTTAACCATTGTCGATATTGCCATTGATAATACTGCTTACCTTTTTCAAGATTTAATAAGAACAATTCAATTCCTAGGTCTAAAAGCTGATCTAGCCTAAATAAAAACTGCTTTTCATTCAAACTGACTTGTTCCCCAACCGTCGTCTTCCCATTCAGTTGTTGATACCTCTGTGTTACAATGCCGTCGTTATGAACAATAATATTCCGTAATTCAAATATTTCAGCAACTTGTTTCGCAATTGATTTTAGTTGTGTCTGACGCTCAATCGGTACCTTTTCTTTAGTGCAAATCTTCAAATAATCATTCAACCAAACCAGCACTGAAGCATACTGTAATTGTTGAATATATTCTTGAACTAATTCAGTATGCAATTTTTGAACACTACCTGCTGCTAAAACGCGTTCAAAACTAACTTTACGCTTAGCCACATAAGCCGATTGTTGATAAACATTGATTAATTCAAAATCCAATAGACTTCCAATCAAAATCTCAAACATACTGCAAGCTGTCACCAATAAAGATGAATACTGTTTTTGGAGCTCCAATTCCACTCGATTTTGTTCCGCGTAATAATGTCCAAATAAGCTTCTCACATATTCATTTTTGGACGAAAACAATTTCTTAGTTGTATCATATGTTAAATTTTTCATGATAAATTTAACTTCATCATCTGCCGGCAGCTCACTTAAACCATCAGATTGATAGTAATCTATGACTTTTTTTAGCGCATTCAAGTTCATACCCTTAAATTGAAAAATACTATTTTTAAGTCCTTGCTTTAACGCAAACAAATCCGTATCTTGAATAACTAAGACACGTAAAATAAATGTTTCAAAAATCTGAAAATGTTCCCCCAACAGCTTTTCGTCCATTTGACATCCCCCCAAACATGACCAATGCAACTGACATTGCCTAATGATAGCATGTCAATCGCAGTTAAAATGCCGCTCATGATAATTTTGGGGAACACTTGTTCAATTGCCATGTTTAACGAAATTGACGCGGCGTCTGGCCGAACACCTGCTTAAAACAAGTGCTAAAATACGCCGCACTTTGAAAACCACACGCCTGAGCGATTTCACTAATCGGCTGCGTCGTTGTCCGTAATAAGTGTTGGGCCTGCTGCAAGCGAACCTGCTTTAATGTCGCTAACGGCGTCTGCCCGGTCTGTTGTTGATACACATGGTGCAAATAATATGGGGCACCGTGGGCGAGTTGTGCCAACTCGGTTAATGTCAACGGCTCTGCGTAGTGGGTTGCAATAATGCGGTCGATCTCGGTCACCCATTCTGCGGCCGTCACTGCTTGTCCGGTCGGTCGACATCGTTTACACGGCCGAAAGCCAGCAGCTAGTGCCGCTTCAACCGTTAGAAAGATTTTTAGGTGCTCCGGTCGTGGCAGCCGGGAATGGCAACTTGGTCGACAAAATATGCCAGTACTCGTCACCCCGTAGTAAAAGCGGCCATCTTGGCGCGCATCGTTGCCCTGAATCGCTTGCCAGCGTTGCGCAGTTAAATTCGCCATCTTCCACACCTCCTGACGTTTTCTAAAGTATACGCCCAACGACTGATAAATACTGAATTTCGCCAATTAGAAAGCAAGATTTTAAAACTTTTGCTACCGTAATCCTGCTATACTTACCCTACCGAACGAAAACGGAGGATGATCAACATGCAACTTATTTTAACCAACATCACCATTCAGCAACGCCATTATTGGCTAGGCAGTACCACTCATGGCTTAGCCTTTGTCGGCAGTCCCAACGGTGCCGCTGACGAATGGCGTCAATTCTTCCCGCAAGCCAACGCCTCGATTGACGAACAAGCGAATCAAGTTGCTGGCCAAGCCTTAACCGCCTATCTAAACGGTCAGGCTAAGTCCTTCGACTTACCGCTCGACCAAACAACCGGGACTGCGTTGCAGCAACAAGTCTGGCAGGCGTTACAACAATTACCCTATGGTCAGACCTGTACTTATTCGGATTTAGCGGCCCAACTCAACCGACCCCAAGCAGTCCGCGCAATTGCCTCAGCAGTTGGCCGTAATCCATTATTAGTCGTTGTCCCCTGCCATCGCGTGCTTCGCAAAGATGGTCAACTCGGCGGCTATCGTGGCGGTCTTCCTATGAAACGCCGGCTATTAGCCCTTGAACAAACCAACTGAAAGGCGTTGCAGTCCCCTGCAAATTATGGCATGCTTAAGACATTCTAATTACAGGGGGCGACACCATGCTATCGGTAGCACATATTAGTAAGCATTTTGGCAGTCTGCATGCACTTAATGATGTCTCATTTGATGTTCATGATGGGGAAATCATGGGACTGATCGGCCAAAACGGCGCTGGTAAATCGACAACGTTTCACAGCATTCTTAATTTTCTAAAATTTGATGGTGCCATCACTTGGAACGGCCAACCACTGAGTGCCGATGACTACAATCAGATTGGCTACTTGCCGGAAGAACGCAGTCTCATGTCCAAGCTGACCATCACCCAACAAATCGTCTACTTAGCTCGCTTGAAAAATCAACCAGCTAACGTGATCAAGCCTAAAATCAATGACTGGATGCAACGCTTTGCCGTTAAAGGCCAGCCGACTGATAAAATTAATAAGTTATCCAAAGGGAACCAACAAAAAGTCCAATTAATCTGTACCTTGATTCATGAACCCCAACTGATTATTTTGGATGAACCGTTTAGCGGTTTAGATCCCGTTAATGCGGATCTGTTAAAGCAAGCAATTGTTGCGGCCAAACAACGGGGTGCGGCCATTATCTTCTCCAGTCACGATATGAGTAACGTGGAAGAAATCTGTGACACCCTCGTGATGTTGCGCAACGGTGAAGTTGTCTTAAACGGCACGGTCGACGGTGTCCGCAATCAATTTGGTCGGACACGATTGTTTTTGACAACTGATTGGTCCGCTGAACAATTGTCGACTCTAGACGGTGTTGACTCGGTAACTGCCATTGGACCAAATCATTACCGGCTCAAGCTCACGAACGCTGACGCTGGTCCGGCTATTTTTGACGCGGTCACCAAGGGCCACTATATTCAAGAATTCAGTCAACAACCGCCAACTTTAGACGAAATTTTCCGAACCGAAGCGGGAGGTGTTGACCATGAATAAAACGTGGATTGTCACCAGCGAAACTTATCTACGGCAGGCTAAATCATGGAGCTTCTTGATGCTGATTTTAATGCCGTTCCTATTCATCGGCTTAACCTTTGGGATTACCTACGTGGCGACGCCTAGCAAAGATAAGAGTGACATTGCCGTCATCAGTCAGGATGCCAGCTTACGTCAAAGCTTCTTGAAAACTAGCGGCGTCCAAACAACCAGTAAGTACCAAACGGTCAATGCCGCACAAGATGCCACTAAGAAAAGTGATATTAATGGCTATATTGTATTAAAGACTAAAAACAATCGCCAAGTTAGTGCGGTATTCCATGGTCCGAACGAAATTGCCAGTGGCGATCAAGCTAAAATTCAACGTTTTCTAAGTCATTTACAAACACAATTAAATGTCCAAACAGCGAAATTAACGACTAAGCAAACTCAGGCATTAGCGGTTCAACCAACCTTTAAACAGCAATTACAAAAAAAGACGGCCTCGGATAAAGCCGCCAAAACAATCTCATTTTATATCTTAGTCTTCTTCGTTTACTTGATTCTGACGACCTATTCGTCAATTACCGCGCAAGAGATTGCGGCCGAAAAAGGCACCAAGATTATGGAAGTCATCTTCTCCAGTACAACACCGCGCAAGTATTTTAACGGTAAAGTCTACGGAGTGTTGTTGATGATTGTGACTCAATTGCTAGTCTACCTGCTTGGTGGGGCGTTAATCGTTCAATTGGCCCAACACAGCCGTTTGACCGCTAACATGTGGTCACAGTACGCGCCGATTATCGGTAAAGTACTGCATAACTTATTATCAATCAACATGATCTTTGCCTTAGCTGCGGTCCTGCTCTATACCGTGGTTTCGGCATTTTGTGGGGCTTTGGTTACGCGCGTGGAAGATGCCAGCAAAGCATCACAACCAGTTATTTACCTGAACTTGCTAACCTTTGCGATGGCCATGGCCTTTCAAGGTAGTCCAACTAGTGGCATCGTTACGGTGTTCTCCTATATTCCATTCTTCTCGTCTTACTTGATGCCGTTACGGTTAATCAACGGTACCGCGACGATGGGAGCCGCTGTGCTTTCACTAATTATCTTATTAGCGACCGTCGTTGGTAGCATGTGGTACATCGGTAAGATTTACGGTGGCTTGATGTTGCAGACCGATGAACTTGGATTCTGGGGTAATTTGAAACGTGGCTTGAGCTTGAAATAACTAAAAGTCATGCTTAAAGTGCTAGTCAGGTATAAATTGCCACTCTGGTTGGCCCAGAATTGGCTGGAACGTGGTGGCCACGTTTTCGAGCCATAGAACGGTCTCGAAAGCCGCGCTTTATCTAAGTCGAAGCCCACGACTAAGATAAGCGACACCTCTGAGCCAATTCTGGACCGCCCGGCGTTAATGATTTGATTACTTGTAAATAACTGACTATTTAGCACTAACCTTAGTACCAAACATATATCTCACTAAAAATGGCAACGCCTTTGATAGGTCGTTGCCATTTTTGTACTACTCATAAGCTTCTACTTCTGTCCCATAAACACCGGTACCAAAATCTCATCCACCATCGCCGTCAAACTAGCGGTCGTCAACGTCCCATGCCCCAAGACTTCATTAATCAATAACACCACCGGTAAGTTCAACGTGCGAGCCGTCTGACTGGCAACAGTCAACTCACCACGCTGCTCCGCTTGCTGCAAGATTTTGGTGATTTTAGGCTCCAACATCGAATGACCATTTGCCAATGCGAACAACTTATCCACTGGAATCTGCTTCAGCCGATCTGCGACTAGCCCTTGCAACTTTTCTGCGCCCAACGCATTAAACGTGACCACTAGCTGACCAAATAAGCCTAACAGGTCCGCTCGTAAAGACCCGGTATCAGGGACCGGCAAATCGCGCTCAATTTTGGGACCAAACCTCAAAAAGGCACTCGTCACTAAGCTGGCTTTATCCGGCCACCGCCGATAAAGGACCGGCTTAGTCGCTTGTGCTTTGGCGGCGACTCCCGCCATCGTTAATTTCTCATAACCGACTGTATTAACTAAATCCCAAGCAGCTTTCAAAACCGCGTCTTCTAAGGCTTGACCGCGTCGCCGCGTCTGACCCTTATCCGTTGTTGCCAAAATAAATCCCCTCGTTTCTTGCAATTTTAACTTAAAGCGTGTATTGTATGGTTCATCGATAAGATACCATAGTATCTTATTTAAATAAAAATGTGAGGTGTTCCAAATGCAAACTACCACCGAAGCTAACCAAAGCAGCTTCATCAAAATCGCGCTCATCCTCGTCATCGGCGCCCTAGCCCCAATGCTCGATACGACCATGACTAATGTCGCTATCAATACTATTATGCACGATTTGAACAGTACCGTCGACCATGTCCAATGGGTGACGACTAGTTACATTTTAGCACTTGGCATCGTGGTGCCCATCACCGGCTGGGCCTCGGAGCACTTTAGCGGCAAAGCTCTTTATATTAGTGGCCTTATTGCCTTTGTGCTCGGGTCGATTGTCTCCGGCCTAGCCACTAGTATCAATTTGTTAATTATGGGCCGCATTATCCAAGGCGCGGCCGCGGGCATGATCGTCCCGTTAGTCACCACCTTAATCGTCAAAGCAGCCGGTGGTCACAACTTGGGTAGTTTAATGGCCATCGTCAGCTTACCGGCCGTCTTAGCACCAATCCTTGGTCCAACTATCGGTGGTTTTATTATCAAGGTACTCGACTGGCACTGGATTTTCTACATCAATATTCCGCTTGGCTTACTTTCTTTAGGCCTATTAATCTGGTTAATGCCACGCTTCACACCCGCACCGTCCAAGAAACCATTAGACATTCCTAGTGTGGTCCTAATTGGTGGGGCCTTCACCGCATTAATTTTAGGAATTACTAAGCTTAGCACTAGCGGCACTTTAACGGCCACAAACGTTTACGTTCCTTTGCTCATTGGCGTGGCTTTACTAGCTGGCTATTGCATCTATGCCTTATTGCGCCCCAATCATGCGCTCGTTAGTCTGAAACTTTTCACCTATCAAAGTTTCTCCGCCTCAAGTATCCTACTCGTTTTATCCGGCCTAATCGTTAATGGTGCCATGTTTCTACTGCCGCTTTTCTTGCAAAACATTCGCGGTTTAAGTGTGATCTGGTCCGGAATCTACTTGATTGCCCAAGGACTTGGCTTGTTAATCACCCGGAGCCAAATCGGGAAATTGACCGACCGTATCGGCGCGCGCTGGGTCGTGTTAGCTGCGATTGCGGTTGCACTAGCCGGAACATTACCATTTGCCTACTTTAACGCCAGCACACCCACTTGGCTAATTCTAATCGTCCTTTTCATTCGTGGCATTGCCCAAGGCGGATTAACGATTCCGATTATGTCGGATGCGTACACCGGCGTCCCTGCTAACCTAGTGTCGGAAGCCACGACGGCCTCACGCATGCTGCAAAATATCGGTGGCGCCTTTGGGACGGCATTGCTTGCGACGGCCATTCAAAGTCAGCTCAATAATACCACCATGACGCTCGCTCACCTTAACAGTGCCTATCAAGGAGCCTTCATGTTAACGGTGGTCGTTACCGTGATTGCCGCGATTCCAGCTTGGTTCTTGAGTCATCAAGCTAGTCATTAAAAAAATCGTCCTAGAAACTAATTCAGTTTCTGGGACGTTTTTGTCGTACCGCTATTAAGCTTGTTTCGTTGGATAAATCGTAAACTCATTCACATTGACGTCTTCTGGCTGGTCAATCGCAAAGTTAACCACGTTAGCAACCGCACTAGGACTAATCCCAACTTGCTTGTAGAAGGCATCCATCCCTTGCTTCGTCTTCGTATCGGTAATCGTATGCAATAATTCCGTGTTGATGGCTGCTGGATATAAGCTGGCCGTCTGGATATTGGTCCCTTCTTGGGCACTTTCCATCCGAATCACTTCCATTAAATTCCGAACCGCAAACTTGGTTGCACCATAGACCCCAGCGCCAGCAAAACTCTTAATTCCAGCAACTGAAGAAGTGGTAATGATTTGACCATGCTTTTGGGCGGTGAAGATTGGCATCACGGCTGCGACCCCATGTAAGACACCCTTTAAGTTAATATCAACCATGGCATCCCATTCGTCGGTATGCAGCGCACTAATTGGTGACGATGGCATAATCCCCGCATTATTGAAGATCACATCTAAGCCGCCAAATTTCGTTTGGGCTAACTTAACTAACGCGGTGACATCCGCCTGCTTCGTCACATCCGTCACTTGATACGCAGCCGTGCCACCCGTGGCTTCGATGTCGGTCACAATTTCAGCTAACCGGGCTTCACGCCGCGCACCTAACACTACTTTGGCGCCATGCTTTGCTAATAATTTCGCTGACGCCTCACCAATCCCAGATGAGGCCCCCGTAATCACGATAACTTTATTTTTAACTGTCATTTTAAGAGTCTCCTATTATTGTTCGTCGCCAAAGACTTCTTTAGCTAAGCCCATCGCGGACAAAGCTTTCGCCCAGCCAGCATAAAAGGCCAAGTGGGTAATTTCCTCGACAACTTCTGCTTTCGTTAAGCCATTTTGTTTTCCCATTTGTAAATGGGCCTTTAATTGTGGAAAGCTGCCACTAGTCATCAAGCTCGCAATCGTGATCATACTGCGATCATGTAGGCTTAACTTATCTTCGCGTGACCAAACTTCACCGAATAAAACATCATCATTTAAGGCTGCGAACTTAGGGGCAAACTCACCTAAGTTATCACGACCAGCTGTTTGTTTTTTAGCCATTTTTTTACACTCCTAACCTAATTTAGCGTAGGCTGCATCATCAACTGGTTCCAGCCATTCGCTAGTCCCTTTAGTAATTGCCACGTGTGAAAACCAGCTATCCTTAGTCGCGCCATGCCAGTGCTTAACACCTTCATGAATCGTGACACTGTCGCCCGCATGTAATAATCGTGCCGGCTTACCCGCTTCTTGGTACCAACCTTCACCACCAGTGACTAATAAGATTTGAAACCCATCATGATGGATGTGCCAGTTGTTTCGGCACCCGGGTTCAAACGTCACGTTAGCGACATTCACATCAATCTCATCACCAGGTTCAGATAAGCCTTGTAAGTAACTTTGACCGACAAAGTATTGTTGGTACGCCACGTTCTTTTCGCCTAAACCAAAAATGCCGCTTTTATTTTCATTTGTCATGTTAAAATGACCTCCTCATTTGTTTAACTCATTTAACGATGAATTCATCATATAACTTCAAGTATACTTTAAGTCAACCCTAAAGTTTAAACTTGTTAAAATCAATTTTCGTGATATGATCATTGTTAAAGTAACTTGAAGAAAGGAGCTTAAACATGCCAACAGCAACTGAACCCCACTATACCATCGGTGCCTTCGCCAAGGCCGTGGGATTAACCGCCCCAACGTTACGCTATTACGAAACTGAAGGGTTAATTGAACCCCATCGACTGACAAACGGCCGTCGCTACTATGAGGAAGCTGACATCAACTGGGTCAAATTTTTATTACATCTTAAGGGCACGGGAATGAGCATCAGCGAACTTAAACAATACGTGCAGTGGCGAGCTCAAGGTGATGCGACGATTCCCCAACGATTAGCGCTTCTACAACAAGTTAAAGCCGACTTCTTAGTCCAATTCAACGAAGTTCAACACCATCTTCAGATTTTGAACGACAAGATTAATTGGTACGAAGAAAAAGAAGCCGGCTTAACTGCCGATCAGGAAAACTTTCACGCCTATTTGCAACGTTTGGAGCATCACGAATAGGATCTTAATTGCCGCTACGGTTGGTCTGGATTGACGCTGGAACGTGGGGCCACGTTTATGAGCCAAAGTACGGTCTCATAAGCCTGGCTTTGACTAAGAGCGAGAAAATCACTCGTTCTAAGTCAAATGACACCACTGAGCGTCATCCAGCCCGCCCTGCGCTAATTAACACTCCTATTTTAAAACGGTCAAACTGAAACAATCTTTGGAGCATGATAACCCTAATCAAAAAACAAGTATCAGTATCAAGTTGGCTAACCCAACTAAATACTGATACTTGTTTTATTTGACTACCGATAAAAACAATAATCAAAATAACGCCGGGCGGGCCAGAATTGGCTCAGTGGTGTCGTTTATCTTAGTCATGGGCTTCGACTTAGATAAAGCCCGGCTTGCGAGACCGCACTATGGCTCGCAAACGCGGCCACCACGTTCCAGCCGATTCTGGGCCAACCAGAGTGGCAATTTAAGCCAACTAGCATCAGGTATGCCGATAAAAAAAGTATCAGTATCGAGTTGGCCGTTAAAACTAACTAAATACTGATACTTTTTAGTTTATTGCGAATAAAAATAACGAACCAATTAATGCTGGCCCAACCAGAGTGATAGCCTCCAGCCGACCACTAATCCTTTTTAAACACTAACCATTTCGATAAGAAGTAATTAGCCACTAACGCAATTCCGTGACCAATCACCTTAGTCATCGTCCCGTTAACACCCATCAACGAAATCCCCAACCATAAAATGATGGCTTCAATGACGTACGTCGCCACTCGTGTCCCATAAAAAGTCGTGACTTCTTTGACCAGACTAACGGTCTTATGCTGAAAGACAAACATTTTATTGACGATAAACGAGAACAAAACGCTAAAGAACCAATCAATCAAGTTAGCGACTTGATATTCAACGCCAAAAGTATGATACAACAAGTAAAACAACGCGACGTTGAACACAACCGTAATCACGCCCCACAACGCATATAACTGTAATTCATTGTTGGCTTTTTTCTCAACGGCTTCAAGCTCTGCTTCTAGTTCAACTTCATTTTTGGGAATTGGGTCTAATCCATGCTTCTCCATCTGCTCATTCTGCCTCTATTTCAATAATTTCGTAAATAACTGTTCATACAACTTGATAAAACGCTGGTACATATCCAAATCCACGTATTCATTAACCTGATGAGCCGTGATATTTCCTGGTCCAAAGACAATGATTTCCATATCAGGATTCTTAACAATATACGAAGAAGCATCGGTCCCACCAGGCGCGCCAAAGTATGGCAAGGCTTGCGTTAAGACTTGTTCCCCAACTTGTTTAGCTAGTTGAACCAAGTTGGCTGATTCCGGCGTATGCACTGGATAGAAACTATCCTGCACCGATAAAGTCAATTCGGCACCTTGGGCATTGCAGTCAGCGATAATCTTTTCCAGTGCGGCGATAATCTTGTCGTTCCGCAATTCTGGAATCGTCCGAATCTTAACGGACATCTCCGCATTAGCTGGCACAGTATTGATTTGTTCGCCACCCTTAATCAGGGTCACGACAGGTACCGTTGCGCCAAGTACCGGGTTCTTCACGTCTTTAAAACTATTGAAATAAGCGGTTTGTTGTTGATAGAACGTCATCAAGGCATCAATCGCATTCTTCCCAATAGTTGGCATCGAACTATGCGCCGCAACGCCTTTCGACCGTACCGTATAGGTCAACGATCCTTTATGCGCTAATTCAATAAAATGCTGTTCGGTCGTTGGATTAGCGGCCATCATCTTGCGAGCCGTCGCATCGTCTGCGCCCAGCATCGCTTGAATCGAAGGCTGTGTCAATAATTGCTTATCCGCGCCGCTGGGTTCACCAACGATCAAGGCGTCAATATCATCCGCGTAGCCTAGGTCAACTAGCTGTTCGGCACCCAGATGACCGTCTTCTTCACCGACTGTAGCCATATAACGCAACGTTCCATGTAACGGCACCTTTTGTTCTTTTAAGTTAATCAATGCGAACAAACCAGCTAATAAGCCAGACTTCATATCCGTCGCACCACAGCCGAATAACCGATTATCCTTCACAGCACCCGATAACGGGTCAACGGCCCATTTTGCGGCATCGCCAAAGGTTACCGTATCGGCATGCCCATCAAAACCGACGACTGGCCCATTACCGTCACCAATCTCAGCCACCAGACTCGTGCGTCCAGGGGCATACTCAATCAACTTCGACTCGATACCATGTTGTTTTAATAAGGCTGCCAAATAATCAGCAACGACCGCTTCATGGTCGTTGACCGTGTTCATTTTTACAAGTTCACTTAATGCTTGGACTGTTTCATCCATGCTGCTCCACCTCGTCATTATTGCCAGTGGTTAACCACCATTGACTAATTAACTTAATTACAGCACTTTTTCACTGGAAATACAATCCATCAGTCAACTGATTTTAGCGCATCTAGCATATTGACGTGTTTCAGCTTGCGATGCATCATCACCATCACGATCAAGCTGAACGCTAAGGTTAACAGTGCTGAGTAAACATAACTCAGCGGATGAATCCCGGGTGAGAACATCAGCGCATTGGTTTCAGCGGTTTGTAAGATATACGTGTGTAGCCAATTGCCCAAGAAACACCCTAAAATAATGCCCAAGCCCGTTAAGATAAAGTTTTCACGAAAAATGTACATCGTCACTTCACCATCGTAGAAACCGAGCACTTTAATTGTCGACAACTCGCGAATCCGTTCCGAAACGTTGATATTTGTCAGATTATACAAGACGACTAAGGCCAACGCCCCCGCTGAAATCACGAAAATCAAGACAACGAGGTTCATGCTGTCAAATGTCTTAAAATTAGTATGCTTCTCCGTACTCATCAGTGTCACATTTAAAATACCGGCTTGCTTCAATAATGTATTCGCATAAGCATTTTCTTGGTTTTCATTCGCATGCGTGAATTGCACAAGATTACTATTATAAACCGGCGCTTTGCCAAAGACTTGCCGATAATAACCGGGACTCAGGTACACAAAGTGATTGACGTAATTTTCCGCAATCGCTGCGATTTTAATCGTTTTGGCAGATTGGCCAGCCAACTTGATTGGTAAGCGGTCCCCGACCTTCACTTGGTAGAGCTTCGCTAACTTTTCATCAATAATAGCGCCGTGCTGCCGCAAGTGATACGCCTGACCACTCTGACGATGACGCAAGGTTACGAAAGTCGCTAACCGCTCCGGATGTTCAGGCACACTCAACGTCGCGGTCTGTTGCGCCACGCCAGCCCGATTAACCGTGACTTGAGCTGACTTCAACGTCAAACTGCTTTTAAATAAATGTGGCCGCTCTATCGTGCGCTGTTCAGCGGTCGTTTGCGCGCCACTACGCGTGACGATGGCATCATAATGCCAAAGTTCATTAAATTGTTTACTACTGATATCCCCAATGGAATCTTTCAAACCAAAACCGGCAATCATCATCGCCATACAACCGGCGATGCCCAATACGGTCATTAGCAGTCGCTGCTTATACCGAAAAAGGTTCCGCAGCGTAATCTTATGATTAAAGCTCAGGCGCCGCCAAAAACCGGTCCAGTGTTCTAACCATAACGTCTGGCCGGCTTTCGGAGCTTTGGGTTGTAAAAGTTGCGCCGGTAAGCTGCGTAAATCAACCCGTAAGACGACCAGTGCCGTGCCTAACGTGCAGACTAAGGCAATCCCTAACGCGACGACAATATCGATCCACAGATACTGCACGTTAATCGCGGGCAGATTGTACATACTGCCATACGCTTGCGCAATAAACTTGGGGAAGAAATTCACACCAAATAACACGCCGAGTCCCGTCCCAATCAACGCTGCTAAGCCACCATAGATCATAAATTCACTGCCAACTGCCGCATTCGAATAGCCCAATCCTTTTAACGTGCCCATTTGTAGCCGTAACTCTTCGACCATCCGCGTCATCGTTGTCAAACAGATCAAGGCGGCAATCGCAATAAAGAATAGCGGAAAGACCGTCGATAAGGCAACCACGCGCTGGGTATTCTCATGATATTCGGTATAACCCGGGTTATCAGCACGCGTACTATAGAGATACGTCGGCTGTTTAATGGCATTCACTTTTGTTTGGGCTGCCTTTAACTGCGCAGTTAGTTTCATGAGAGCTGGCGTACTTGCCGGCACCCGTTGCTTTAAAGCCGCGACTTGTTGCGCTAACGGTGCTAACTTTTGACGAGCGGTTGCTTGCAAGGTCCGTTGTCGTTTAGCGGCTTGGGGGCTTAACCACCGTTTTAAATCAGCCGTATTCGTGCGATTCAAGCGTTTATACGTCGCGGTATATGGCCGAACTTTAGCGAGATTTTTGAACTGCACATCAATCCGCGTCGCCACGTTTAGTTTCAACGTCTGTGGCCGTACGTAAGCGAGATAATCCAACGTTCCCTTACCGACGTTCGTCACCCCACGACTCACTTGCTCAACATAACGCGGGGAATTCACGAAGCCAACGACTTTAAAGGTTCGGCGGGTGAACTGCCGATTCAAGGCTTTGGTACTAACAATTCGATACGTCGACCCTAGTTTTAAACGCGGCTGTAATGCTTTCGCTTGGGAATCTAGCACAATTTCATTAGCGCGCTGCGGTAAGCGGCCACTGACAACCCGTAGTCGGTTTAGCGTCTGGTGTTGCGGTAACTCAGCAACCCGAACCACCCGATTATTATTAAGCTGATTCACATCTAAATAGGTCACGGTTTGAAAAGTGAGGCGATCAGCATGCTGCTTTAAGACTTCCGTATCCGCCTTAGTTAAGCCCATCGTCGACTGCACACTATTCGTCGCTAACTTCTGCTTAATAAAATAATCATCAGCTGCCTGTAGCATATCGGGCCCGGTCGCTCGAATGCCAGTATAAAAAGCGACGCCTAAAAAAATAATCAATAGAATGGAAAAGAAACGCGCCTTGGACCGCCAGATTTCACGCATAATTGCTTTAAAATATGCTTTTGTCATTAGTCGCACCTACCACTCAATCTCAGCTAGTGGCGTTGGATGCTCATTATGCGTCACTGACTGGACCTGCGCATCATTAATCCGAATGACTTGATCACCCATCTTCGCAATCGCACTATTATGAGTCACGATAATTACGGTCGTTTGGGTCTGCTTGGCCGCATCCTGAATCACTTGTAGGACTTGCTTGCCAGTTTTGTAATCCAGCGCCCCCGTTGGTTCATCACATAATAATAACTTGGGATTTTTAGCCACAGCGCGGGCAATGGCGACTCGTTGTTGTTCGCCACCAGATAATTGGGCCGGAAAATTCTTAGCCCGATCGGTTAACCCAACCAAAGCCAATGTCTGATCAACATCCCGGGCGTCTTTCGTAATTTGTGACGCCAATTCGACATTTTCTCGCGCCGTTAGATTCGGCACTAAATTATAAAACTGGAACACAAACCCGACCGCTTGCCGGCGATAAGTCGTCAGTTGTTTCGGTGAAAACTGGGCGATATCAACCCCATCGACCAAGACTTGCCCACTAGTCGGACTATCCATCCCACCTAAAATGTTGAGCAACGTCGACTTGCCCGCGCCACTAGGTCCTAGAATCGTCACAACTGACCCTTGGGCGACTTCAAACGACAAAGCGCGGTTAGCCACTGTTTCCTGATTACCAGTCTTAAATGTCCGTGTTTCGTTAATCACTTCAATATAAGCCATCTTTACCCCTCCCCTAAAAAAGTCTTCTCTCTTAGTGTATCAGTTAAACTAGCGTTATGAAACCGGTTCATCCAGACAGCAAAAGCGCGGTGATGTGCTTGTAAAAAAACAAGTCATCACCGCGCCAATTTTATTAGCTTCAATTATGCTTCATCTTGATCGGCAAAGTAAGCTGCTTTTTGCCGTTGCCAAATAATTTGGTCTTCCTCCGTAATTGGTCGTAAAACATGGCATGGATTACCCACAGCGACCACGTTGTCAGGAATATCTTTGGTCACAATTGAGCCGGAACCAATCACAACATTATTGCCGATTGTCACGCCCGGATTGACAACTACATTGCCACCCAGCCAGACATCGTTACCAATCGTAATTGGCTTGGCATATTCTAATTGGTCACGCCGAACCAGTGCATCAATCGGGTGCCCCGCCGTATAGAGCCCAACGCGCGGTCCCATAAAGACATTATCACCAATTGTAATCTCAGCACAATCCACAAAAATAGCATCATAATTCGCATAGAAGTTCTTGCCAATCGTGGTGTTCGTCCCATAGTCCGTGTGGAATGGGGGTTCAATATAATGATTAGGACCAACTTGCTTAAATAATTGGTTCAACACTTCGGCGCGAAAGTCGCCATCTACTTCAGTTGTTTGGTTAAAGATCCGCGTTAAACGCCGACCGTGACGCATTTCCTTAGCGAGTTGCCGATCATCAGCAATGTAGAGCTCGCCTGCTAACATGCGCTCCTTTTCAGTTTTCATATCTAATTGGTTCCTCCGTTAAGGTAAAAATCTTCACTGATACAGTTAACCATACTGTGTTAGCGATTTCAAGCCAATTTAAGCTTAATTTAAAAATTGGACCGTTCCAGTTAACATACTGGTTAATGATTAAGTATCCATCTAAACCCCGAACTTTTATGCAATTTAACACCGCTTTTGCGGTCGCTTCGGTTATAATAAGACTTATACACACAAGATTAAGGGAGCTATGACAGTGAAAACATTTAAAAATATTATGAGCTGGGTCTTGCCGATTGTGATTGGCCTAGGCTTGGCCATGCTAATCAAGCAATTCTGGTTCACGATGGTTCGCGTTGATGGGACCTCGATGCAACCTAACTTGGAAAACAACGAACGGGTCATGGCCTTGAAAGCCAGCAAGCCGAAAGCCGGTTCCGTCGTCGTCTTCGATGCCTATCATGTGGACCCCGACCAGACTGATCCCAAATCTGTTTACGTCAAGCGGGTCATTGGGATGCCTGGGGATACCGTGAAATACACAAATGCTGGTCAACTTTATGTTAACGGCAAACAAGTTAAACAGACCTATTTGAAGAACACCGCTCAACAGACGACCGGGTCGTATATGGCGAACAGCCATAGCAAAGTGACCGGCTGGACCTTGACTAGCTTGGCCCATGACCAAGGTTGGAAAGTCAAACCAGTTAATAACAAAGTGCCAAAGGGCTACTACTTCGTACTTGGTGATCACCGGAGCGTCTCCAATGATGGCCGCTACTGGGGCTTTGTGCCAAAGTCGAAGATGATTGGGGTCGTCAAAGCTTGGTCTTGGCAAAACCGTCATCAATATATTAATAGCTTCGAACCTTAAATTGGAAA
The DNA here is from genome assembly GCF_005405125.1 of Lactiplantibacillus songbeiensis. Classification (GTDB taxonomy): domain Bacteria; phylum Bacillota; class Bacilli; order Lactobacillales; family Lactobacillaceae; genus Lactiplantibacillus; species Lactiplantibacillus songbeiensis. Next base: position 2,357 of record NZ_BJDL01000026.1, on the reverse strand, counting down.
AACATTAAGTACACCTCATTACTATACGTTTTGAGGTGTACTTTTTTACCTAAAAATATAAATATTCTTAGTGCTAGTTAGATTAAACTGCCACTCTGGTTGGCCCAGAATCGGCTGGAACGTGGTGGCCACGTTTTCGAGCCACAGATCGGTCTCGAAAGCCGGGCTTTATCTAAGTCGAAAACCACGACTAAGATAAACGACACCACTGAGCCAATTCTGGTCCGCCCGCCGCTAATGATTGGGTAGCTATGACTAAAAAATGGCTTTTCAACAATTGCTTCAGCTGTGAGGCTTGTCTCTATAACAATCAATTTTGAAGATTAGCCTTCAAATGACCAGCATTTTTAGCCACCAAACGACAATTTAACTAGCAAGCCTATATAAAATAACCGCTAAGCCTAATTTGGCCTAACGGTTATTTACTTTATCCACAGTGGATAACTTTTATTTATGTTTTAACCAGTGGACAACTAAATGATTCAAGTAACGTCCTGGCCGAACTTGGTCAACCAATAATAACGCCACTACTAAACTCACAAATTGCCAACCTTGATGACCACGACACCAGGCCATCACGAGTACCGCAACCACCATGACGATTGGTACCAAGACCACACTAACCTGCCGTTGCTGTTTAATGTTGACCACCAGCACGTCGATCTCTGATCCAAAAGTAACCACAGATTAACGGACTAAAAGGTACAAAAACCAACGAAATGAAAATATTTTTAAAGAAGTTAATCACATCATCCATAAAGTTACTCTTTTGCTCAACTTGCGGTGTTAACACGGTTGGCACTGGCTTAGGCTTGGTCCGTTTCACATTAATTGACCACGGCCGACCTGAATCTTGAATAATTTGATCATCGTCTGGACGGGGATCACTGGGCGTTTCTTTGGGCTTCGTATGCCAGATTTGAAAGGCTCTCGCCCAACGATAATGAATAATTGGCAACAGAATTAGCGCACAGATAATACTATAAATGACTAACGGATTGAATTCCAACACAATCCGATTTACTTCCTGCCGCGCACTGCCGAACATAATAATAAAGACAGCAATGGCGCCGTAAAACCAACTCGTAATTAAATTTTTAGCTTGCCACACACGCGGCCACCCTTTCATTTATCCACAGCTAATCGTAGCCGTAGCATACTTTTGCACTGAATACCATTCTCATAGATTGGTTCTGAATAGTTATCCACAAACCAGTTGACCCAAACAGCTGTGATTTCAAAACCAGCTCGCTGATAAAGCTGTAATTGGCGAATTGAGGAATTTCCAGTCCCAATTTCTAAGTTATGCACCGTTTGATCCTGTTGACAACTGGTAATCAACTGCGTCAATAACGCTTTAGCGACCCCCTGATGTTGATAACTTGGAGAAACCGCAAGATTCATCACTTCGTTAGTCCCTGGTTTCGTCTTAGATAAGACGCCAATCCCCACCACTTGTCCACTAATCACCGCACCATAAATTATGGCAGTCGGCAAATAAGTTTGCACTTGCTGCCAATCAGGATCAGCCAGCAACAACAACTCCCGAGGAACCGCAGTTACTGCGAGTTGCTCAATCATCGTGCACGCCGTTTCACTGCCCGTCGTTGAAACCCATTGCCCCAGCAGACATACGGCACAATCACCGCAATAATCGCCAACGTATAATCAGTCACATTCAGGCTAGCGGCATTAACAACAACCTCATAACCAAGAAAAATCGTCCATAAAACGGGCGCGATGCCACCAATCCAGAAATAGCGACTAGCCGAAAAAACAAATTCTTCTAAAACAAATAACACGATGGCAATAAGTCCTAATGTTAATAAGTTCATAACTGCCCCCCTGTTGATAACTATTTCTGTGGATTCAATTGCTTCAACATATCCACAAACCGACCAATCTGTAAGTTATCCACATCTTCATCTGAATAAAAGATAATCATTTTGGCCTTTTGTGCCGCTGTTAAGTTCGCTTGTGACCCAAAATAGACCAGATAAACATCACTATTACCTTGAGTTAAGCTTTCACCATAATCGGTATCTAAGCTGAAGGTATAGTCCTCACCCAATTGTTCGCTTAACGCATCAATAAACGCTTGCACTGCTTTCGTTGCAACAGTCTCTTGACCGGCAACGACACTCGTTACGACTTTTACTTGCATCTCAAAAAACTCCTAATGTATTAAATTTATGCTACTCTTTGGTCTTAATTAGACTTATCGCCTGCCGGTTAGTTCATAAAACGCTGGAACGCCATGGACCATTTTGAAGCCAAAGATGAGGCGTACCCCAAAAGTTGGAACTTATAATTTAACAGTTTGTTGTTCGAACACTACTGGTGATAAGTCGTTCAGT
>NZ_BJDL01000025.1 GCF_005405125.1 Lactiplantibacillus songbeiensis | reverse complement strand
CATGGCCTTTTTGACTAGTCTGAATAAAGAACTGGTCTAGTAGAGCAGGTGTTGCACTTCAATTTTAAATCGAGGAAATGTGAAAATTATGGAAAAACCGGATAATTATTCTCGAGATACTATGAATGATTTGGTTAAGAGATATCAGAGTACTAGTAAAAAGATAAATATGAAACGAAAAAGGACAAAACAAAAAGTTGTTTTTATTTTGTCTGAAAGTTTTAGTGATCCAATGCAGGTACCTGGAGTAAAACTCAATAGGGACCCGATACCATACACACGTAATCTAATTAAAAATGGCGTTGGTGGTAATATGATAAGTGATGGATATGGCGGTGGAACCGCAAATATGGAATATCAAGCATTGACTGGATTATCATTGGGGAACTTTTCAGCAACTTTGCCGACGCCATATACACAGCTAGTAGTTAGACAAACGAAAACTTTTTCGGTAAATAATGCATTTTCTAGTAGTCTAGCGATGCATCCTTATGCTGGAACACTGTATTCCCGAGAACAAGTTTTTAAAAAAATGAGGTTTAATGAATTTGAATATTTAAGTCATCGGTATCCCAAAAGATATACGTCTAAAATTGGAACCAATCCATATGTTTCTGATAGATCAGCATATAAATCATTATTATATGCACTAAAGCATAATAGTAATAGTCAGTTTGTACAGTTATCTACAATGCAGAATCATATGCCTTTTACCAAAAAGTATTACAAAAATAATCAGTTTACGGCGACAGGAAAGTTTTCATCTGAAGAGCGTTCGGCTATTGAGACATACAGCAAGGGAATTAATTATACTGATAAAGCCAATCAATATTTGTTACAGAAGCTTAAAAAAATGAAAGAAAATGTAACAGTCGTTTTCTACGGTGATCATTTACCAAGTATTTATGATCATGTGGATTTGGAAAAAGATGGTGTCCAGATGCACAAGACCCCGTACTTTATTTGGTCCAATCATCAAAAGCTAAACCAACCGAAATATCAGAAAATGGTTGGTACTTATTCATTCGCTAGTGAGATGTTACAAGCAACTGATTCAAAAGTTACGCCATATTATGCGTTGGTTCAAAAGGTAAGTGAAAGACTACCTATCATTGCCTCAAAGGTTTCAACAACCTCATCGAATCCCAATTTACCTAGTGGCGGTATGAATTTAATAAATCAAACTAATGAACAGTTAATGACGACATCTGAACTCACTAAGCAACAAAAAAAACTATTACATGATTATGAATTAGTTCAGTATGATTTTACTGCTGGTCATCATTATGCATTGAATAGTTTAACAAAATGAAATAAATTTTTATTAAAAGGTAGTATTTTATGCAATCTGAGTTATGTGCTACTATTAGCTTAGTGGATTTATTGGATTGAGAAATAGATTGTAATAAAATGGAGGACTTAATTTTGGGAAAATTAAAGGTAACTGAAACCAAGTTACAAGATGTAAAGATTATTGAACCAGCAGTATTTGGTGACAAACGTGGCTTTTTCACAGAAACATACTCTGATCGTGATTTCAAAGCAGCGGGGATTGATTTTGACTTTATTCAAGATAATCAATCATTATCAGCCGATGCTGGCGTATTACGAGGGCTACATTTCCAACGTGGAAAGGCTTCACAAACGAAGCTAATTCGCGTGGTTACTGGTGCTGTCTTGGATGTTATTGTTGATGTTCGTAAGGGTTCGCCAACTTATAAGCAATGGGAAGGTTACATCATTTCTGAGAGTAACCATCGTCAATTGCTAGTACCACGTGGTTTTGCGCATGGCTTTGTAACATTAACTGATAACGTTAACTTCTTGTACAAGTGTGATAATTACTATGATGCTGAAGCTGATGGTGGTATTACGTTCATGGATAAGGATTTAAATATTAATTGGCCAATTGATTTCGATCAGGCGATTACTTCTGAAAAGGATGCTAAGCAACCAACTTTTGCTGAATTTGAAAAAGACAATCCATTTGTTTATGGTGAAATTTAAGGAGTCGTTATGAAAAATCTATTAATTACCGGTGGAGCCGGCTTTATTGGATCAAATTTCGTCCATTATGTTTATAATCATCATCCGGAAGTGAATATTACGGTTTTGGACAAGTTAACTTATGCTGGGAACAAGGCTAACATCGCTGATATTTTAGGTAATCGGGTTAAACTGGTGGTCGGTGATATTTGTGACGCACCCTTAGTTGATGAGTTAATGCAACAAACGGATGCGGTTGTCCATTATGCGGCTGAAAGCCATAATGACAATTCATTAAAAGATCCATGGCCATTTTTGAAAACGAATATTATTGGGACTTATACGTTGATTCAATCAGCACATAAATACAATAAACGGTTCCATCATGTCTCAACGGATGAAGTCTATGGTGACTTACCATTACGGGAAGATTTACCTGGACATGGTGAAGGTGTTGGTGAAAAGTTCACGCCAACGAGCCCATATAAGCCTTCTAGTCCATATTCATCAAGCAAGGCTAGCAGTGATCTGTTAGTGCGTGCTTGGGTCCGTTCATTTGGCCTACAAGCTACGATTTCAAATTGTTCGAATAATTATGGCCCTTATCAATATATTGAAAAGTTTATTCCACGGCAGATTACGAATATCTTAAGTGGTATTCGACCTAAACTTTATGGTACTGGTAAGAACGTTCGTGACTGGATTCATACGAATGATCACTCAGCAGCCGTTTGGACGATTTTAACCAAGGGTAAGATTGGTGAAACCTATTTAATCGGTGCTGACGGTGAAATGAACAATAAAGACGTTCTAGAAATGATTTTGGAATTGATGGGACAACCGAAAGATGCCTACGATACCGTAATGGATCGACCTGGGCATGATTTACGATACGCCATTGATTCAACCAAACTACGAACGGAACTTGGCTGGCAGCCGGAATTCACTGATTTTCGTTCTGGATTGGCTGATACGATTAAATGGTATCAAGCGCATGAAGATTGGTGGCAACAAGATAAAGCTGCTGTCGAAGCCAATTACGCTAAGAATGGACAATAGATAGTGAATGATGACAAGGGAAGTGTCGATGGACAGTTCTCTTGTTTTTTTAGGAGGAAATAGTCATGGTTAAAGCAATGATTGTTGGTGCTAGTGGACAATTAGGCCAAGAATTACAGAAGCTCTTAGATGAGCTTAAGTGGGATTACACGGCATTGACGTCTACCGACCTAGATATCACAGATCGAATGGCGGTTAGTGAGAAAGTTCAAGCATTAAAACCAGCAGTTATTTTGGATGCTGCAGCGTATACGGCGGTTGATAAGGCTGAAGATGAAGGTAAAGCTCTTAATTGGAAAGTTAATGTTGATGGAACCAAGAATTTAGCTGAAGTTGCACAAGCTAATGATGTTGAACTGGTGTACATTTCCACAGACTATGTTTTCGATGGGACGAATGAAGGTGTTTACTTAGAAGATGATCCTGCTAATCCGAAGAATGAGTATGGGCGAGCTAAGTGGGCTGGCGAACAAGCTGTTCGTATGAGTGGTGCGAAAGCGTATATTGTGCGGACAAGCTGGGTATTTGGTGAATTTGGGAATAATTTTGTTTATACGATGCAAAATCTGGCCAAAACTCATCCAGTTTTAACCGTCGTTAATGATCAGGTTGGTCGACCAACTTGGACTCGGACTTTGGCAGAATTTATGATGCATTTGTTGGATATTAAGGCACCATTTGGCACTTATCAGTTAAGTAACGATGGTACAGCTACTTGGTATGATTTTGCTTGTGAAATTTTGAAAGATACCGATGTGGATGTTAAGCCAGTGACTTCAGCGGAGTTTCCGCAAAAAGCTTATCGACCACGGCATTCGATTATGAGTTTGGACAAGGCTAAGGGGACTGGCTTTGTGATTCCTAGTTGGCAGGATGCTTTGGCAGCATTTTTAGAATCGATTAGATAATCTATTGGGTTACTAACTGTATGTTTGTGGAATATATGGAGATTAATAGGTATGATTCAATTATGGCTAATTGATCATGATGATGATATTTATCATTATGAATTTCAAATTGATGAGGATCAAAAAGGCAATGTCCTTTTTAGTAAAAGTAGAAAGGCGATTAAATTTACAGACGATGAAATTAATAATTCTCCAGAGCCTTTTCGTGGGAGTCTTGCACATATGTTGTTTGATATGTATCAAGATAATGACTTTAAGGAATATTTTATTAGAGGGTTTTATTAGTAATGTTAAAAAGCGATAATTAATTTTTCCAGTAGAGTATGTACCTTTATTACTGGGATTAGTTATCGCTTTTTGATATGTGAAACTTGGAAAAGTATTTAAAGATTATTGCTAATATTAGAGAAAAATCGTCCTTGAAAATAAAAATTGAGCTAATATGGTGGGCCAAATAGGTTAAGGGATAGTAATTAAGAATAGTACAATTTTATTAAAGCAATGACGGCGGTATTTGTATAAGCAAGTCAGCTGAATTTTTCTATGAAAAGTGAGTGTATTTATGAGCCTATTCACGCTACAATACTAGAAGGACTACAAAGGTTAAGAGTTAATAAAACAAAAAGGATGTTAAGTCAATGACCAACGATGGTATACAAGTATTTCCAGCGGACTATAATTTTTCATACCATTTAATTCTCCAACGGGGGACGGCACACTTTGCCTACTATTACTTTAAGGTGGACAAGCTGGATCAACGCATAACATTTTACGATGATCTAGAACGCAGTGGTATTTCCATTAAAACTCAAATCACCAGGAACTTCATGCGTAAATTAGTTCAAGCAATCGATTGGCATCCGGTAGGGAACAGCATCATTGTAGAAATTTACAATGTCCAGCGGGAGACCTCAAAAGCAACGCGTTTAGCATGTGATATTTAGGGGTTAAGTGAGGCGACAGTAATGCAAGCAGCACGTATTCGAAAGATGCTAATGGCCGCAATTGTTGCCGATGCTTTTGGTGTACCGGCAGAAGGTCAACAACGAGGGACTTATCAGTTAACACAGCTGGTTGGTGGTGGAATCTGGCGGCAACCCATTGGAAGTTGGTCAGACGATACGTCGATGTCATTGGCGTTAATGGCGCATTTAACCGCTGGCGACACTTACGGTGATTTGATGGTACGATTTGCCAATTATATTTTTAAGGGTGACTACACCCCAAATCAGGAAGCTTTCGGTGTGGGACGAACTTGTCGTCAGGCAGTTCGAAACTACTTTTATGCGCAGGTACCGGCAACGGCAGCTGGTAGCAATTAAGTCAATAGTAATGGTAACGGCGCCTTGATGCGGTTAGCACCATTGGCTATCGTGTTAGCGGATGAATCGCAACTAAGTAAACGGCTGAAGCTGGCACATGACTATACGTGTATGACCCATCGCCATCCACGGTCAATCTTAGCAAGTTATTTCTATTTAGAAATCTTGCATGCTTTGTTGACGGGAAGTTCTTTGCAAGCGGCGTTACAAGTAGTCCCAGTGCAACTGAAAGACGGGCTAGCTAAACAAAAAGAGATTTTAGCGGAATGGTCTAATTTCGATTTTATCTGGCAACCAGAATTTAAACAAACCTCACGTACTGCTATCAAGTCGACTGCCTATGTTGTTGATACGTTAGCAGCGGCGATTTAGGTGAACTTAAATAGTACTGATTTAACACAAACTATTGAGTTAGCGGCCAATCTGGGTGGTGACACGGATACCATTGCGACGATTAGTGCCAGTTTGTTTATGGCCGGTCATCAACATGCGTTAGTGCCGGCTGATTGGTATCAGTGTTTATGTCATGTCGAAGTGGCTGAACGCATTGTGGGTCCGTTTGCTAAGCAGTTTGCAAGTTAACAGCTAGAAAAAACCAGGATAAGATGATAAACCACAATTAATTGTATAATTACCCAATCTAAAAACACCGATTAACCCCAACCAAGTTAATCGGTATTTTTTAGTCGTAGAAATTTCTCCCCAATAATTATTAAGATTCCAATAAATTAGCTTAAAATTATGATAAAGTATTAGATGAATAAGTTTATATCAAAAAGGGAGATTGGGGTATTGCATTTTCAACAGAAATTATATCGGGCGGCTGATGACCAAGGCGGGGAACGCCGATTTTGCCCGAACTGTGGGCAGGCGGTCACGGCGAGTGATGAATTTTGTGGTAATTGTGGCTATAACTTGCTACAAGCGGCTGCTAGTCAGGAGACGACTGCAACTAGCACTAGTAGTTCTCAGTCGCAATCAACAGCGACGACCACACAATCCACGGCGACTCAGCCAACAGAAGCAACGCGAACAGCTAACGTTAACAAGCAACCAACATTACCCAAGTGGGCTTGGATCACGATCATCGTAATCGTCGTGCTAATTGGTGGGGCCTATTTATTCGGTCGCAATTATTATTCACGCGCCAACCAGTTAGACCGTGATATTAGTGCTTTAAAGACTGGTAAGAAAGGGCTCGCTCAACAGTTTACCACGTCAGATCCGTCATTGAAGCTGACTGATAAGACGCTACAGCCGTTAGTAAACCGCTTCAAGTCGAATCGCCAATCGTTAGCGACTTTCCAGAGTCAACTCCGGACGGGGTCGATGACTACGGATGGGCTGTTTGAGTATACAGTCACTGGTAAAAAGTGGCTTTTGTTTGATAAGTATCAAATTAAAGTGAAACCACTCTATGCCAAGTTGACGACGAATCGCAGTGGGGTGCAGCTGAAAATTAACGGTAAATCAGTGGGATCATCCAACTCAAACTACTATGAGCACAAGTTTGGCCCCTACGTTCCCGGCAATTATCAGTTGCTGGCATCCGGGACGGTCAATGGTCAACTGTTACAAAATAAGAGTACCGTCTACTTACATCAAAATAACCAGCGTTACGATTTATCCCTAAAGACGATTTCATTTACCGTGACGGGGACACCGAAGACAACGGTTTACTTGAATGGTAAGTCCCAAGGTCAGATTGGCAGTGATGGCACTTTAGCCATTAAGGAAACAGCCTGGTCGAGTAACCTTGAACTCACCGGTAAGTACAAAGTTGGTGGATCCACGGTCACCTCTAAGACCCGTAAAATCAGCCAGAGTGACGCTGACGGTTCCGTGAGCCTGACATTCCCTGGAGTGATGAGCAAGTCAACCGCTAGTGACTACTTAACTGGGTTATTTACGGCCATTAGTAACTATACTGACAGTGGCGACTTGGGCGATGCATCGGATGACGATGATAAGAACCTCGACAGTTACTTTGTTGATGGCACGGCTAACAGTGACTACCAAGGCTTTATGACGATGGCGAAAGGCTACTATAAGAACGATGGCGTCCTCAGTGTCGACTATAGTCCATCTGTCTTATCGGTCGCACCAGCAACCAAGCAACAGAGCCAACTGACCTATGATGTGAAGTATGATTTTGAAAATTCCAAAGATGAACGGATTCAAGTCTTCCGATACACGGCGACCTTAGAACCAAGTGGTGACAGCTACAAGATTGTGAAGATTACGCCGGCCCAGAAGATTCGCGCCTATACATCGACAGATTAAAAATGGAGGCCCAAACTAATGCAAAATTATTGTCCTAATTGTGGTGAAGCCGTTGATGGTGACACCCGTTTCTGTACTCACTGTGGGTATGATTTACAACAAGCAACGGCAGAATCTGCCACTAATACCACGACTAATACGACACAAACGACGACAGATCAACCGAACCCAGCTGCGGCGCCAACTAATGATCGGGTGGCACAACTGCAGAACTATTCGAAGAACTACTTTAGCTGGTTTGTTGAATCGATCAAGCATCCTAACACGGAAGCGCCGGCTGAGAAATACTTCGGTATTATTTCCATGGTGTTGAGTGCCTTATTACTCACATTTGCGATTGTGGCGGCGATTAACCGGTTCATTAAGCAGGTCAACGAATCGACTGCTAGTGCCATGGTGACGTTAAAAAACTTATCATTCGGCCTAGATACCAAGCTTTTCATTGTCGTAGTAATTGGTGTGTTGTTCTATATCTTAATTGGGTTTGGTGCCAGTGCGCTCGGCGATAAAAACGGGGCGGTTAACTTTTTTGATTATTTGAACCGCTTTGGTCATTTAACGAATGTTGGGTTAATTCTAAACATTGTACTGATCTTTTCCGTTTACACGATTACCTTTAATGTCGACTCACCATTGACCTTCGTCAAGCAATTGGCTTTTGCGTTAGTCGTCGTGGCGGCGATTAGCATGGTTTGGCAAGTCGGTTATATTATGGCGATTAACAATTCGATTAATGAAAAACGGTTCGACAAGTTTTATATTATCTTGATTGCGTTAGTTGTGTTGAGCTTAGCCTTTTACATCTTTGCCCGGATTGAATCTGAAAACTTAGTGTTAGACTTTGCCCAAGAATTTTCGCAAAACGCTTCACTCGGGGATCTCTTCAGTAACTTTTAGGAGGGGCGCTTAGATGTTTTGCTCAAATTGTGGTAAAAAAGTGCCCGCCGACACCAAATTCTGTCCCTTTTGCGGTGCTAAGTTACAAGCAGCGCCATCAGCCAGTACGCCAGTAGCACCAACGGCAACAAACTGGCAGAGCTGTTTAACAATCTGGTATCACGGCCTAAAGTATCCCTGGCTTGCATGGGTCATTTTAGTTGTGCTCATCGTTGGCATCGGTAGCGGTGTTTACCATCACCAAGGTTTGAAAGCCCAAGTAGCGCGCTATAACAGTTGGTATGTCGTCTCAAAAGCGGGTCTTGCTGGGCGCCCTACGAGTGATGGCGTGACCCGGATCGTTTTTCGTCAAAACGGTCGGGTGGCTTTAAATGCGGACGACGATGCCGATTCCTTACCAAACGCGGTGGGGATGCGGGTCAAAGACTTTGGCAATTGGCAAGGTGATCATAACCAAGTGACCCTGCATTTGAGTGAAAATGGCTCGACTTTGAAGATGACCTTTACAAAACGCAGTAAGTTCTCAAAAGTCATCAATGGGACCAAGTATCAAGGTTACTTAGTGCAAGCTAACCTCGTCTCGCAAGGCGATCACGAGCATGCCAATGTCTATCTCTTACATCGCTAATTGGCATTAATTTTGGAGGAATAACTGATGAAACTAACACAAAAACGGTATCGGGCAGCCGATGACCAAGGTGGCACCGCCTTTTGTCCGAATTGTGGCGCGAAAGTCACGGCCAGCGATGAATTCTGTGGGAATTGTGGGTTTAACTTAGCCCAGTTTGCCGCCGCTAACGCTGATCAATCTGAATCAATAGCACCTGAATCGGCCACGTCAGCCAGCTCAAATCAAGCTACCACTGACAGTCAACCAACTGCCACGCAACCAGTCACTGCTCAACCAACGGCGAGTGCGCATCGGCGCCAATCAGTTGGTGGCAATCAGCACGGCAGCACGATGCCAACTTGGGCATGGGTGCTCATTGGGGTGGTCGTAGTCGTCTTAATTGGCGGGTACGTGTTCGGTCATAGCTATTATAGCCGGGCCTCACAATTAGATCGCATAATTACCGCGTTGAAAACGGATAAAAGTGGTCTCGTGACCAACTTTACGAGCTCGGATCCTAATCTGAAGTTATCAGACAAAAAGATTAAGCCATTGGTTCGATACTTCAAGAAGAATCCACAAGCTTTGGCGACCTTCAAACGGCAATTGAATAATGGTCAAACCGTTGACGGTGCCTTTACGTATCAATTGACGGGGAAGCACTGGCTGGTCTTTGACAAGTACCAAGTCAAAGTGAAGCCGGTCTATCCAACCGCGACGACTAACCGGAATGGCGCTAAAATTAGCGTTGACGGCAAGACCGTGGCCACATCGACAAGTACCAGCTACCGTAAGCAATTGGGACCATTAGTCCCCGGCACGTATACGATTGCGTCTAGCGGTACTGTCAGCGGCAAATCAATGACCAACAGCGGGACCTACCATTTGACTAAGTCCAGCCAAGCCATCGACCTCGCGTTACGCACAGTTTCGTTCACCGTAGAAACGGCGCCCAAGACCGTGATTTATGTTAATGGGAAAAAACAAGGTACCGCCGATTCAGCTGGTGAGCTGGTTGTGAGTGAATTGCCGTGGTCTGGAAATATGGAAGTGTCTGGTGAATACAAGCACGGCTCATCAACGGTCACGTCTAAGACCACCCAAGTTACGGAAGATAATCAAACGATTAACTTGGAATTTGCCGGGGTGATGACGTTGAAAGACGCCGATGCCTATATGGATAACTTGTGGGTCGCGATTCAAGAGCTATCTAATACCGGTGACATTGATCAGGCAACGGATAACGATGATCGTAGCTTGGACGACTATTACACTGATGGTACCGATAATCCGCAATACAAAGAAATGGTGCGGATGTCGAAAGGTTATTATAATGATGATAGTCTGACTGGGATTGACTACGATTCAGAAGTCCGGGCCGTCAAGCCAATGAGTAAAAATAAATCAATCATCACCTATTACTTAACGTATCGTTTTGGCACGGATAACGGGACGCATTTGCAAGAGTTCAGTTATGACGCCGAAACCGTTAAGCAGGGTGACACGTATCGTATCGTCAAAGTCACGGGTGGGCAAAAGATCCGTGACACCCACGAAGACGATTAATTTAACTGAAAGTAGGAATGAGAATGTTAACGCAACGTTATCGGGTCTGCCCGAACTGTCAACATGAAAACTTAACTGACGCTAACTTTTGTCTCAGTTGTGGGACCAAGTTGGACGTCAGCACGGAAATCGTGAAGTTACCACATGCTGGGGATCAAAAATTTGTTCCCACAGTTGACTTGACGCCGGATGAACAGGCGGTCGTTGATCAACTCGTCATCACTAGTGGCACGATTCCCAATGGGTTCACCCGGGGCGGCGCCATCTTTGCGGATGGTGACAACCATGGTGAGAACGGCTATAAGGGTGCCTGGGAAGACCTGACACTGAATCTTTGGCGGTTATGTATTGGCCAGAATTATGCCGGGATTGCGAACCTGAAGATTGAACCCACTGTGCGTGGCCAATTTATTTCGTTGTTAGCGTATGGTGACGCATTATTAAAAGCCTAAACAGATTTTAAATCGAGTTGCGTAGTTGTATCTTGAAAGGGATGCGCTACGCTTTTTTGATAAATAAATTAGAACGTGTGTTCATTTTTACTGAATAATGCTAGACTAAAATTAACTGATTTAAATTGGAGGGATAGACCGATGCAAGCAGCACAACTGCGCCAATTTATTTATGCCGGCATTGTCGGTGATGCGTTTGGGGTACCGGTGGAATTTAAAGCGCGGGGAACTTATCAGGTGACTCAGATGACGGGGAATGGCACTTGGGACCAACCGCGGGGCAGCTGGTCAGATGACAGTGCGATGACGTTAGCGTTGATCGATAATTTAACAACGGACGGCAACTATGCGGATTTATTTGAAAAGTTCCAGGCTTATATGATGTGGGGTGCCTACACGCCGCGCGACGTGATGTTTGATATTGGTAAGACTTGTGCGCATGCGATTCGCAATCGATTTATTAATCAGTTGCCGCCAACCGCCTGTGGAGACGCGTCTGAGTTCGCCAATGGCAACGGGGCACTTATGCGATTAGCACCGTTAGCGGCCGTCTTGCAGGCTGAACCGAATTTGCCGACGCGCTTGCAAGTTACGGCTGATTATACCAAGTTGACACACCGACATCCACGTGCAATTTTAGGCAGTTGTTTGTATTTGGAATGTTTGCATGCCATGTTAAATGGGGCCAGTTTGGCTGCGGCGTTATCGCAGGTATCAGCGTCCTTACCGTTGGCGCTCCGTCATACGCCAGATGTATTAGCTGAGTGGTCACACTACGCGCCGTATCTAACGCCGACGATTGGCACGTGGTCCGTAGATCAGATTAAGTCGACAGCGTATGTCGTGGATACCTTTGGCGCGGCCCTGTGGTGCACGGCTAAAGCCCAGTCGATTCAGGAAGCCATTATTTTGGCCGCTAATTTAGGTGGCGATACGGACACTATTGCCATGATTGCGGCGAGTTGGACGGCTATCCGCTATCCGATACAAGCTGTCCCGACCGAATGGCAAACTGAGTTGTTGAACCAGGAGTTATTAAGGAAGTTGATTGAGCCCTTTGTGGCGAAAATTGCGGATAAATGACTGCAAAAAAGCCCCGCTAGAATCAGAATCGATTCTAACGGGACAGGGTTAGTGAATACTAATCTGCTTTAGGTGCGTCAATAATTGGTGTCTCAACCGTTTCAACATACTTGGCAGCCACGGGTTCTGCTAGTAAATTGACACCATCTTTGTCGAACAGCTTGGTGGCAGCTAAGTCAGCCATCGCTTTGGCAACGACTTCTTTAGTGAGACCATCACTGGCGTAGCGCAACTTCAAGTGATGGATTTTGTGGGTACTGGTCTTAAAACTCATATCTAAAGTTTTCATCGATTAACTCCTCCGGTTTAGACCGCGGGTGCGGCGTGATATTGGTAGTAACTGACAACGTTAGCAATAGTTAATTGATCACCGGTTAAGGTTTCCAATGCTGTACTAAAAGCAGTCAATTGGGTGTCGGTAAGGTCTTGAGTGATGGCGTTAAAAGCCTGTTTATGCTTTTGACCGTCCTCAGTTTGCATTTCGACGACGAGTGTTGACTTCATCCAAGTTTTGTTCATTGGTCGTTCCTCCTAAGTTTTTTGGTAGGCTGGCCAGCTTACATAGATAACAACGGTTAGGGTGGGGGAAAAGTGCACCTAAGGTTGAAATAAAAAACGCCACCCAGTTAGGATGGCGTCAAAGATCATGTTGTTAGTTGGATTTTTTAATTGAAGACGGTTGGGACTGACTATTGAAGGGTATTTCGGTAGGACGGTTAGTTTTAAGTAAAACATCATTGTTTTGAGTTAAGGTTGTTGTTACTTTTGAAGCGAGTAAGTCGTATTTAACAATCAATTGATTAAAGTCAACGTTATTTAAAAAGTCATCCATTTCTTTAGTTGTTAAATTGATTTCTAAAGATTTCATATTAATCTCCTTTAACTGGAAGGTATTGTCGTTTGGTTTGAATTAAATTGATGTTTCGGATACAAAGTTCGATACCATTTGGTACAATTGATACCCAATTTGTTTTTAGGGTCGTCGTGTATGTTTTCATTTTAACAGCATTGATTGAAATTTGTTGCTTTTTTATCGCCATAATATATAGTTCGATTGTAATACCGTCGAGCACACTTTGTTTACGGCTACTGACGGCCCGCTGATATTTATGTTGAGCAACTAGTTCAATTTGCTGTCTAACTTTGTTTTTGAATTCATGATAATTAGTCTGATTATGACTGTTGTCGAGGTCTAAAAGTTCATTGTGATTAATCTCTGTTTGAATTTCTACGACGGTCCAATTAGTATGGTTGAACCTAATACTAAAGTCTTTGGCAAGGCTAGGATTATCAATAAATGTATAAAGTCCAAACCCTAAGCTACCAGGGACTTTTTCATGATTATGTGGACTATAAAGATTGTTCATCATAACGGGAAGTTTAATTGAAAAATTCACGGATAAGATCTTATTTGCATTTTGTTTATTAGTACCATGATATGAAATGTATTTCAATTTAAGCCTCCTAAAAGATGTCATGTTTAAGGATAACATTGTTTTTTAGATCATCTGTAATCTTTACAAAAGAGCTACTGATTCTTTACAAAAAACGCCACCCAGTTAGGATGACGTCATGAATAGTATGGGATGGATTAAGTTCTAACGTTGAAACTGATAAGTGGTGCGTAAAACTGCCATTTCAAACGGCGCTCCGGCTAATTGTGCAATCGCGTTGCTGAAGTCGTTAATTTGGGCGGGGGTGGGATCATGGCCCAGCTGACTGAACGTCCGCTGAGCGGTTTCAGGATCATCGGTTAGAATCACGATGGTTAAGCGTCCCGTTTGCCAAGTTTGCATAAAGTACCTCCATTACATGAATTTTGTCAGGTGCTTGACAAGATAATAACGCTTCAAATGCTAGAAAAGTGCAAGTTTAAGACGTGAAGTGAGCGTTAAAGTTTGATACATTAGGTAATGAAAGACTAGCGATAGTGAAGCGGAGGATAAGATGGTAGCGAAAGTAACGATGATTCAGGCTCAAAAACGGAAGGGCCGCTATAATTTATATTTAGATGAAAAGTACGCATTTCCGATTAGCGAAGCCGTCATGATTAAGTATCGAGTCGCCAAGGGCATGGAGATTACCCCAGCACTTCAATTAGAGATGATGGCCGCCGATGATGTCTCGCGGGCTTATTCACGGGCCTTAGATTATTTGTCACACAGCTTGCGGACCGAAAAAGAAGTGCATGACAAGCTGGTTCAAGAAGAAATTGAGGAAGACGTCATCACGCAAACGATGAAAAAGTTACGTGAGCTGCACTTGTTAGATGATAGGCAATATGCCGATGCGTATGTGCGGACCGCCAAGAACACCTCGGATAAGGGGCCACGGGTGATTCGGCAAAAGTTGCGTTTAAAAGGTGTTGGTGAGCAGTTGATTGATGATGCGTTGGCCGGTCAATTCTCAAGTGATGATCGGTTAGACAATGCCACGGCGATGGCACAAAAGCTTGCGAAACGCTATCATCGCCAAGCGTTCAAGACGATGCAACAAAAAGTCCGGCAGGGTCTAATGACCAAGGGCTTCGATAATGAAACGATTACTGCGGCAATCGACGCCTTGGATTTGGAACCAGATGTCGATGAACAGTGGGAAGCCTTGGTTGCACAAGGGGAAAAGCTGTGGCGGCGTAACCGGAAATATAAGCCGTCGGAGCGCCGAATGCGGACGAAACGGAACTTATATCAAAAGGGTTTTTTAATCGATGATATTAATAAATTTATTGAGGAACAAGACGCTGAGGAGTGAAACCGGGTAAATAGGTACGCGCGCGCCATTAAAATCTGTTATAATATTTAATGAAATTCGATGAAATTTTTACCCTGATGTTTTGGAAAGTTGGGCGATACATGACGCGCGAAGCTAAAGGACCTAAGGAAGGCGACTTCATTACGATCAAAAGCTATAAGCACGACGGGAGTTTACATCGAACTTGGCGCGATACAATGGTACTCAAAACAAGCGAAAATGTCTTAATTGGTTGCAACGATCATACCCTGGTCACCGAAGATGATGGTCGGCGGTGGGTGACTCGTGAACCGGCAATCGTTTATTTTCATAAGCATTATTGGTTTAATATCGTGGCGATGATTCGCGACAACGGTGTTTCATATTATTGTAATTTAGCTTCACCATATGTTTTAGATAAAGAGGCTTTGAAGTACATCGACTATGACTTGGACGTCAAAGTTTTCCCCGATGGTGAGCGCCGTTTATTGGATGTTGATGAGTACGAGGAGCATGGGGCCAAATGGCAATACCCGCCTGAGACCGACCGCATCTTAAAAGCTAACGTGAAAGTGTTAGTGGATTGGATCAAGCATAAAAAGGGCCCATTCTCACAAGAATACATTGATATCTGGTATAGCCGTTATCAAGAATTATCACGTCGGCAATAGCTCTGCTGGCGGCGAGCCAGTAGCGTAATTTAGTTTAGTTAAGAAAAGAGGACATCCAGTTGGGTGTCCTTTTTTGTTGGATGGAAAGATAGGCACAGAAAAAGAGACACTGTTAAGTTAATCATAGAGCTGTTTTTCAGAGATTAATCGTACAGCATGTTTGGATATAAAGTTATTGTAAACTTTGTTTCATATTGCTTCATATTGTTGATTATTGAAGCAGTAGCTGTTAATATCAAATTATAAAGAGTAAGTTATTCTCTTAGTTGATCAGGCAACTATAAAATCAGATAGAATTGTTAACCAATTTTGATGGTTGATTAACGTCTGCTGGGGACAGAAAAATCCAGATAGTAGTTGCTAGTTGAGTGTTCACTAGCGTTCGCTGAGAACAGAAAAACCTGATACACGACTGATTGTATTTCTTTAATTTAAGAGATGCAATCAGTCTTTTTTTAAAATAAAATTTGAAATTAGGTTATATACTTTGGATATTAAGGCAAAATATAGACGAGCTAATCAATCAGAGGGTCGAAAAATTGTATCTTTTATGCCAGTTTTGAAAGTAGCTCAAGTGTACGTCGCCAATAATTTTATTGAAAAAGAACGCTGTTATTTATATAAAGCTGGTAATCGTATATTGTGCCTTAATTTTTATTTTCTACCGGAAAATTTTTTGCATTTATGCGGATTAGGGTATAAACAAGGTGGTGCAAAACGTTTTTGGCACGATTTACAGAGAAACCATGTAATAGTAAGTAACTTACAGGTGAAGTCAGATGGTTCTACCTTTCAAAAATTGCAGATTCTTAATTTGTTACCTTATTTGGATAAATTGGATTTAACGGTTACCGGTATGGGGACTTATTTGCATTTGAACTATCAGCATGCGATTAGAACTAGACGTGAGTTGATAGCACTGGCATTAGTTCATGACGAAGCTCACTATCGGCCGTTATCGCTTTTGAATTTACAAGGTGGAAAATTTAGAAATGATAAACAATATCCAGTCGTGGCCATTATCGAATGTCAAAGCGATGGTTCTAAGATACTAATTGCTGGAAACAAGCCGCTAGATTTTTGGAAGACATACTTGTGTTGAAACTAGGGTGGTCACAAAGCGTGCGTCAGGCCAATATTTGCCCGAATTACCACGATATGATACAGTTAACACCAGCAAAAACAAGGGGTGACGTTAATGAGTGTGCTAAATTGTCGCGCGATGTCCGGCACAAATCAGTGCAAGTTTTAGCAACAGCAGGACCGACAATTCAAAATAATGAGTTTCTCCATGCTGTTCGCTGCAAGGAGAAGAAATGAATTTAAAACAAATTACCCAGTTAGACCAAATTTTAACCACGGTTGCAACCTATACGCATAGTAAACGGGCGGCAGCGGATTTACAAGCGGCGCCTAATCTGACCGATTTAGCGGCGGTGCAAGCTCAATTGACCTTAACCACGGAAGCACATCGGTTATTAGCTAACGATGTCACGTTAACGTTCTTTGACCTGGATCAACTAGATGCGTTACAAACGAAGCTGGCACAAGGCTTACTCTTAAATGCCCAGCAGTTAGGGCTAATCAGTGACTTTTTGACTAGTTTGCAACGGTTAAAATTGACGCTGCAGACGCATCAAACGCTGGCCCCGCATCTAGTGACAATGATGGCACCGGCAACTCGGCTCAGTGGCCTACAAGGTCGACTGGCACAAGTGATTGTGCATGGACAGGTGGCCGATCACGCCACCCCAGAACTGGCCGACTTACGGCAACAAATCAGTAAGCAGCGGCAACAAGTGCAAACGGCCTTAACGCAGTTTGTACAAAAGCATCCGCAAGCGGTCCAGAGTCGGCGGTTGATTACCCGTAATGACCGTGTTTGTATCCAGCTAAAAGCCAGTTATAAGAACCGGTTTAGTGGTCAAGCGGTTGATCAATCCGATACGGGTTCGACGATTTTCTTTGAGCCCGCCACAGCGGCAAAAAAAGGCGCGGTGTTAAGCAACTTAATTACCGCGGAGAGTGCCGAAGTTTATCAGCTATTGGCGACCTTAACCGGTGACGTTCAGGAACAGTGGGACGCACTGACGAAAAATCAAGTGCTGCTTAGTCAGCTTGATCAAATCTTGGCGCGCGGGCATTACGGCCTCGACACGAATAGTCAGGCTCCTGCGCTAAATACGAACCAGCACATTAAAATTGTTGCGGGACGGCATCCCTTACTTGGTGAGCACGTAATCCCGTTAGATATTGAACTTGCCCCGCATCAAGGTTTAATGATTACGGGGGCTAACTCTGGTGGGAAGACAGTGGTTCTAAAAACCATTGCGTTGTTTGCCCTGATGGTCCAAGTGGGTTTGGAACTACCAGCTGCGACCGGTACAGAAATGGCGGTCTTTAGCCAATTCTGGATCGATATTGGGGATAATCAAAGTATCACGGCCCAATTGAGTACGTTTGCGGCGGAAATGACCACGTTGGTTGAAATGACGGCTGGTATTCAGCCGAATGCGTTGGTTTTACTAGATGAAATTGGTAGTGGGACTGATCCAGAAGAGGGTTCGGCCTTGAGTATTGCGATTATCGAGTATTTACGGCAACAACAGGCGACGATTATTGCCACGACACATTTCAGTGCGATTAAGAGTTATGCGGTTGACTGCCCAACGTTTATGACGGCCACGATGGCTTTTGACCAAAAGACACTACGGCCGACTTACCGACTACTATTGCATCAAGTCGGGGCCAGTGAAGCTATCTGGTTAGCGGAACGGTTAGGATTAGCCCAACCGATTATTACCGCGGCCCGTGAACGACTCGCCACTAAAACCGACTAATCTTATCGGCCTTCAGCACGCAATCAGCGGCGTGCTGAAGGCCGTTTTTTGGCGTTGACCTGGTTTTAACCTGATAAAAGCAGTCGTAAGTTGGAAAAGTTTGCTATAATTAAAGTAATCGTTTTCTAAACTCGGGGAGGTGACCGCGAATGGCGGTAGCTTGGGGAATCTTAATTTTTAACACCAGTTTGTTAGTGTTACTAGGAATTGTATTGATTGTGACCAAAGTATCCGTGCGGTATTCGGGCGTGGCTAATCATCCAGAAATCTTGGATCGTTTAAGTTCATTCATGGGTTACTATCGGTTCGATGATAAAAAAATGCGTATTAAGCTCATGCGTCATTTGGATGAGGCGTGGTTTGCGGCCATGGTGGCAGAAAAAGGGCGGCGTTATTTACATATTCCGAGTCCTTTGCAAAATGTGTTGATTGGTTTAGTGATTATGACGGAGTGGCTACAGTTTATTGGTACTTTGACGCCAACGGTTGGGCTACAGTTAGCATTAGGACTAGCGATTGTGATTTCGTTGTTAGCCGTGATTGAGCAAGGGCTACATTGGTTTGCGTTACATCACTTTGCAGCAGCGCAACATTTGCAAGCGCAGTTAGTCCGGCAATGTGTGGAACTGCTATTGGTAGAACAAGGTGCGGATCAAGTTGAGGCACGAGCCTGATTGATGAGAGTTGAGTCGTTAAGACTTGGCTCTTTTTTGTATACGGGCATAAAAAAAGCTCGCCCAGACAAAATTGTCTGAACGAGCTTGCTTAACACTAATCGCAACCATGATTCAAATCCGTTGAGGTTGAGATAATTTAAATCATGACGTGGACTAGCTAAATATTAAGCACCAAAGTTAACTGGTCGTGAATAACCGACCGCGTTCCACCAAGAAACGTAGATCTTTTCTTGGGTGACGCCATTATTCTGGGCGTCAATCATCTTACCATGGCCAACGTAAATCCCAACGTGGCTAATTGAACCAGTGCTGGAACCGAAGAAGACGAGGTCGCCTTTCTTGGCATTGCCCCGGGAAACTTTTTTAGTTGAGTAATATTGGCTTTGAGCGGTCCGCGCTAAGGTTTTCTTAGCTGCTTGCTTGAAAACGTATTTGGTATAACCAGAACAATCAAAGCTGTAAGGCCCATTGGCACCGTATGAGTAGCGTGTGCCTAATTTGGACTTAGCGACTTTATACATGTTGGTAAATGAATTAGTTTTCTTCTTTAAATAACCATGCCAGACCCAACCAGCAGCCGTCTTATTAGCGTTAGTGACGTAGTAGTATAAATATTTTTTACCGTTCGTCTTGTAGACGTAACGTTTTTGAGTTGCCATCCAAGTTGTGGAAGGGTAACTTTTTAATGAATGCGTCTTTACAAAAGTGAAATTTTGCGTTGAGCCGGTCATATTGTAGGTCGCCCCCGCGGCGCTTTTACGCGTGTAGGCGGTTTTGGTGATGTTAGTGGTGCTGATGATGCGGTTCGTGCCACTAGCGTCCGCCTTTTGAGCGGCGACTAAGCCAAAGGTGAGTCCGGCAATCAACATCGCCATCGTTGCAAACAATCGTTTCATAATATGTAAGTACCCTTTCTAATATAAGTATCGTTTTTTCTTAATCAATGTAACTTATTGTAAAGGAGTAATATTACAAGACGATTGCAAGCATTTTGCTGTTGTATTAAGCATTGAGGGCGAATATGTCACCTGCAATCCATTTGGACTTGTATTTTGGCGGGATTATTTGTATATTTTTTAAAAGACATCAGTGAAACGGAGGGGTCCATATGGCCTTTATGAAGCTTGATAACGGGGAGTTACTGAAGAATATCCGCGCGTTTGCGAAGAAAAATGGGCTAACATTGGCCGAAGTGGCGACTTTAGCTGGTTTGAGTGCGAGTGCCATCTATAGTTGGAAGAAACACACGCCATCGAAAGGCACACTCAAAGAAGTGGCCCAAGTGTTAGGTACAAATTATAATAAGCTAGTTGGCAAAGCCAGTCACGCTGACCATGCCACGGCGGTTGATTTAAAAAAAGTCGTTGAAAATAAGAAAAATCAATTTGAATACAATGGTCAGCCAGTCTCACCAGAACAACTTAAAATCATTCGTAATGTAATGAAGACGATGTTCGAACGACCACGGCATTAATTTTTAGTTGCGTTTGGGACTGATTGAGTGCAGGAGTCGATTGATTAGTGTAAAATTATCTTCTGTATTCAAGTTATTTTCTGGAGTCGGTAAAAGCTTGCGAAAATGCTTGACGTGCCCCGGTTTATGGCGCACAATATTTGCAATCATTCAACAAGTTGGGAGATGGCGAGAATGAAAAAAGTCACCAGTGCATTAGCCAAGAAAAATATTAATCAGCTATTAACAATTGTTAATCAGGGCCACGATACCATTGAGGTGGAGAATCCCAATACCCAAGATTCAGCCGTCATGGTCAGCATGAAGGACTGGCTCCAAATCGTCGCAACCTTAGGCAAACAAAATCAACAGGATCTAGAATTTAGTTAATCAATTGGCAGTCAGCGTTCCTACTTTGAGTTGGAATGGTGGCTGCTTTTTAAATGAGAAAAGCTGCTTGTGTTCCCCAAGTATTAAATAAAAATTGGATAATGATTATTTATTTGAAGTAAGTGAAGCTGGTTTGCGTAGCTTTTGAGGTAACGACAATAGATGAAAGTTGGTCATTAAGATGCAAAACAAAATTAGTTTATATACCGTGACCGAAATTGCTGATTGGTATTTGGCGCAAACAGCGATGTCACCCCGTAAATTACAACAATTAATGTATTATACCCAAGCCTGGTCGAATGCGTTACGACACCGTCCCCTGATTGATACGGAATTTGAAGCTTGGGCTTCAGGACCAGTATCACCGGTATTTTTTGATCAGTTTGGCAATGATGATCGTCCATTGACACAGTTAGTTACCCTGAATCCAGTCATTGAAGATCTGCAGATTCAACATTTGCTTAATGCGGTTTGGCAGGAATATCGAGGAGAAACCGGTAATAGTTTAGAAATTATGGCTCGTCAAGAATTACCATGGCGAATAGCACGAGTAGGGGTCACTGCGGAATCAGACGATGGTCAGGTGATAACGAATGCTGCCATGACAGACTATTATCGTCGGATTTACAGTGGTGAAGCGTGGGATTAGTTGCGGATAAGCGCCAGGTACAGAAATTTAGACTTTCAATTGAGGTCATGTTAGATAGCCAGTATGATTAAAAAAAATTAAAGCCGACTGATTTGCGGCAGTTACAACTATTTATGGCTAAAACGATTGGTCGTCAGCTAACTATCGCACAGGTCGAGCAGTTGTATTTGCGCACGAATGGTGGTGCTAAGCATCGCGAGCAATTTGATCAAGGTTGGTATGAGATGCTGCATTTTAGTAATGGTTCGCGTGATTTTAGAATACATGGTTTTTACAACACTGATGGTTATTTAGTTTTAACTCGAATTGATCCGCATCATCAATATAAATTTTAACCAGTAGCGATCATCTGAAAAAAGATGGTCGTTTTTTTATAAACATAAACGGAATTGACTCAAATTTTGCGTAACTACTTGTGAAAGCCAGATGAGCAGCCGTCACGCAATGGAAAACGAGGAACCCACATGCAAGTGGAACAACAGATTTTAGCGAATGTCGAGCGTTGGCTATCGCAGCACGGACAGACTCAATCATGGTTGGCGCAACAATTAGATTTAACCCCACGGCGCTTACAACAGTATATTACTGGCCAGTTTAAGTTAACCATCGATCAAATTGCCAGTTTGGCGAAGATTACCGATCAGTCGGTGAGTCAATTGGTGCTACCAGTCGACAATAGCAGTACTAGTTGGCAAGTTCGTGGAACCGCCAAGACTTATACGAGTCAGGCGGCGTTAACGACGCTGGCCCTAGCAACTCAACAGTTACATAGTCTGCAGTTGGTGGAAAGGTTACGTCATGCCCAATAAACCACTTGCGCATCGAATGGTGACCTTGATTGCGGCTGAATATTTAGCCGAATTGATGCCCATTGAATATTTCTTAGGCAGTACGATTGAACAGGTCATTGCGACCAAAGCAACTTTAATTTATCAAGATGTGAATGACCGGGACTACTATGGCGCTGCGTTAACGACCGCCACGGAGACCTTAATTGCCATTAATACGCACCAGCCGTTGCGACAGCGTTATCAAAGTGCTGCCCATGAATTATGGTCGCTCTGGTATGGGCAGACGGATGCGCGTTTATTAACGACGAATTTTGATCATGCTAAAGCTGCCTGTCAAGTGGCTGCGATGGCGATGATGCCCGCCGAGTTAATGATCAGTACTTGGTTGAGCTTTACCGCTGAAACGACGGTACTCGCTCGGGTTATGCAATTAGCCGATTTGGCGATGGTGCCGTATGCGACAGTCGTGACAAGACTATTCAGTTTGGAAATTCAAGTGCCTCAGGCTTTAAGTGCGTTGACCCATGATGATTGGTTAGTCTTGCGGCAAGAGTTAGGGGTAGCGCCCAGTCCCTTAGATCAAATTCGATTGTTAAGTCGGTTTGAAGCACTTAAGACGGTCGTGACTAGGCAGGTTAAACATCAGCAATTAACGATTGCCCGTGGCGCAACGGTCTTGACGCCAGTTGAACCGTTAGCAGCAGCTGAGTTGTGGTCGAGTCAGCGACAACTAATTGAAATGGAGATGGCAAATGACGGCTTTGATTGAAACGCAACTCTTAATTCAAATGGCGCAGTTTCAGGCTAGTCACGTGATTGGCTGGTTACAAAATCTTTATAAAGTGGTCTATATTCATATCGATGTTTATCAGGAATTAACAGATGGCCAACTAAAACGCCAAGTAACGCGATTGATTATGCGTGGAGACTGGGTTATCTTTAGTCCCGCTCGGTTATCAGCAACTGAGCATGCGCTGTATCAGGCTCATTTGGCGATGTTAACCTCAGCTTGGTTGACAACAAATCAGCAGGCTTTACAGCGGCAACAACCGATCAGCTCGTTAACGCAACCCAGTACTTTGGCAACACTAGCGGCTAGTTTGACTTGGGATATTCCAATCATTTGTAGTGACAATCCCGAATTAACAGATTTTATCAATCATCAGGATCTAAAAGTGAATGATCACTCGAAGCGTCCCAGTCGACGATTACAGCAAGTGACGGCGTTACAACTCAGTCAGCAGTTAGCCCAACGACACTTAATTACGCCCGCTGTCGCCCGATTGTTTTATGAACAGACCCGGTTATTTCAGCCGGTGAGAAAATCCAATAGTGATTAAAAAAATGATTAGGTTAATCTGTAGATCATGAGTAAAAATAGTTGCACCCGTTGTTAATCCAAGTTATGGTTAACACAGTCAATGACACCATATATGGTGCACAGGTGCTAATTATGACTTCCATAGAAAAGTTGGAACGTAGATTTGGCGCTAAGATTGCGCCGAAAAGTTTAAAATTCAGTGATGCAAAACGACTGTTAGAATATTATGGGTGCCAATTTCAAAATCATAACGGTGGGTCACATTATATTGTGACCCATCCTAATGTTAGACAAACGATTGTGATTCCGAAACATCATACTGCGCTGAAGCAATACAATGTGATTGATGTTGTTCGAATGCTTGAAGCAATTAAGCATACTAATGGAGGCTTAAAATGAAAGATGTTACGTATTATATGGACTTAAATTACACTATTGTGATTAATCCAATTGATGAAACAGATGGTGGTCGGTATTATCAATTGACTATTCCTGATTTACCAGGATTTAAAATTTATGAAGATACGGTGGCTGATTTAATGGCTAATTTAGAGGCAGCTAAGTCTGCTTGGTTTGCAGTTAACTTAGCAGAGCATCGACCAATTTCAGAGCCAACCCCGGCAAATGCTTATTCTGGTCGTGTGACGTTGCGATTGCCAAAATCGTTACACGAACAGCTGAGTTTAATGGCAGATCGTGAAGGAATTAGTTTGAATTCGCAGATTAATCATTTATTGACGATGAATGCAATGCAAGTGCTAATGACGCAAGTGAGAACGTTGAGTACTAGTCAGCAGCAGAAAAAGATCAGTTAAATGAAAAGAGCGTTGTCCAGACAATATAAAAAATTGTCCGGGCAACGCTATTTTAGTAACCAATTAAGCTTCTTGACTTTCAGCAAACTTCGTCTTGATATAATCAGCAGAGATTTGTAGTTTCTTTAATTCGTCTTCAGTTAAATCTAATTGGCATTGTTCAATAATCCCATCGCGACCGACGATGGCTGGGTAGGAGAGGTAGACGCCATATTCGGCACGGTAGTTAGAAACGGGTAATTCAGTTAACGCATCGTTTAAAACGGTGTTAGCTAACCGAACCGCCGCCGTGGCAACGCCGTAGCTGGTATATTTTTTGCCATGGAAAACGGTAAAGCCGCCACGCTTGGCAGTTTTATCCAATTGATCCAAGTCGAGGCCACGTTCAGCAGCAATTTTACTAATCGGTTGGCCCAAGACACGGACGGTTGACCAAGCAGTGAATTGGGAGTTTCCATGTTCACCTAAGTTGTAACCGTCGACGGAACGAGAGTCGATATGCAGTTCGTCAGCAACCGCGCGCTTCATCCGGGCTGAATCTAACAGTGTCCCAGTCCCAATGACGTGTTTCTTTGGTAACCCGGTCACTTCTTGGTAGATTGATGTAATCACGTCCACTGGATTGGTGATAGCAACGATAATCCCGTTGAACCCACTGGCTTTGATCTTAGCAGCGACGTCTTTGACATTTTTGCTAGTAAATGGCAATTCGGCAAAGCGGTCATCATTCGGGTTGTCTTGTAACTTGATATTCCCTAAAGCGGAGATGATGACATCGGCATCTTTTAACGCACGGTAGTCGTTAACGGTGATATTGGTGTGGAAAGGTAAGTTAGGCATGGCATCTTTAAAGTCTAAGGCGTCAGCGTTAACTTTGCCTTCATTTGGGTCGATTAAGACCAAGTCATCAGCGAAACCGTTGGCAACGATATAATGAGCGGCTGTTGAACCAACGTGGCCCATCCCAATAACTGCAATTTTTCGTGACATAGCTTAAACACTCCTTCAAAATTTGTCTTCCTAACTAAATTACCATTTTTCTCATCATTTTTAAATAGTTAATTCATTTATTCTAGGAAAACGGCATGTGGCAACAGTTTCCGTGGACCATCAAATAGGTTATAATTAAAATATCATTATGACAGACGAGGGGGCACCGCGGTGCTAAAACGCTTAAAAGAGTCATCGTTATTATTCTGGTCGCTTGAAATTCTGATTGTTGCGACCTTGATCTGGGTATGCACTAAACTTGGCTTCTTATTTCAACCGATTGGGACCTTCTTAAACGTAGTCTTTATGCCAATCGTGATTTCCGGCTTCTTATTTTATATGTTGAATCCGTTAGTCAAAGTTTTAACCAAAGTGCATTATAAAAAATTTCGAATTTCACGGACGGGTGCTGTCAGTATCGTCTTTTTACTTTTAGCAGGAATTATTGCTTGGGGCCTTGTATCGTTGATTCCGCGCTTAGTGACCCAGGTGACCCAATTGATTTATAACTTGCCAGACCTGGCTACTCAGTTGCAAAAAGCGGCAACGAAGACGATTAATAATAGTAGTGTCTTAAAAAAAGTTGATATCAATTCTTATGTCAATCAGTTCAATGGTGAGATTAGTAAGTATGCGCAAAACTTTCTCTCATCGCTGTCGACCAGTATCGTTTCAGTGATTTCGACGATTACTAGTGTGACGATTATGGCGATTACGATTCCAGTTATCTTGTTTTACATGTTAAAAGATGGTGGCAAGTTTGTACCGGCTATCAGTCGTTTTTTGCCACGTAAGCAGCGGCCAGAAATCATCCAGTTATTGCAAAAAATGGGTGATACGATTTCAAGCTACATTAGTGGGCAGGTGATTGAATGTTTGTTTGTCGGGACCTTTACCGTGATTGGTTACATGTTGATCTCGCAACCTTATGGACTTCTGCTTGGGGTGATTGCTGGCTTTACGAACATTATCCCGTACGTCGGTCCCTATATTGGGATTGCGCCATCGTTAATCGTGGCGTTTACCCGGTCACCTGCACAAGTGATTTATGTCATCATCGTCGTGATTATTGTGCAACAAGTTGATGGCAACTTGATCTATCCAAACATTATTGGGCGGACGTTGAAGATTCATCCGTTGACCATCATCATCTTGTTGCTGGCGGCAGGGAACATTGCCGGAATTCTGGGTATGATCTTAGCCATTCCGTTTTACGCGGTGGTGCGGACAGTGGTCGTTTACTTGTATAATATTGCGACCTTACACAATGAAGCGGATTTGCGATCACAGACGACAGTCTATCAACCGCAACCGGCAAAACCGACTAAGCCCAGCGAGACAATGACTAAGAAAAAATAAATTTTATGTTTTTCTAACATTGACGCGCTTGCATTATATGGTAAGATTGACGGTATTGAGTTATGAACTACTTGAATAGGAGACTAGTATCTTGAGAAAAGTAATTACGTACGGAACGTTTGATTTACTACACAAAGGCCACATTCGGTTATTGAAACGGGCCAAGGCCTTGGGTGATCATTTAACAGTGTGCGTTTCCTCAGACGAATTCAATGCTGAAAAAGGCAAAAAAGCTTACACGTCCTTTGAAGACCGTAAGTATATTCTTGAAGCGATTAAATATGTGGATGAAGTGATTCCTGAACGCAATTGGGATCAAAAAATTAGTGATGTCGTTGATAATGACATTGACGTCTTTGTGATGGGTGATGACTGGAAGGGTAAGTTCGATTTTTTGAAGGACTACTGTGAAGTTGTCTACTTGCCACGGACGGAAGGTATCTCAACAACTAAGATTAAAAAAGATTTAGGAATGCAAACAAAAGCAGACTAATGAATGACAAGGCCACCAAGTCGCTGGCCGGTAGCAAGTTACTTGGTGGGCCAGGATGTAAGCCGGATTCAAAGCGCAGGTTTTGAACCGGCTTTTTGTGTGACGTAGTTTTACAACAACATGATGGAGGCAGCAAAATGAAAAATGCCGTTTTTTTGGTTACGGCCTTATCAGATATTAAAAAGGAAAGCTTTGGGGCACAATTGACTCAATTAATGGCTAATGACACTCAAGTTGGGGTGATTTTAGGCAATTTGGATTACGCTGAAGTAGCCACCGCAAAATGGATGATCACAAAATTAGTGGGCCAAAATGAGCACGTCTCAATCACCACCTTAGCGGAAATCTTTGCGGATGATAACGGCATTGACTTAGCCCCAACAGCGATTAAGACTGTTGATGAAGCCAGCTTGACCAAACGGGAATTTGATGAACCAAGTGGCTTGCATTTAACGCGTTATTTGGCTGGGGATGCGCTCTTGAAAGAAGTCCGGACGACCCCGACTGGCACGTTAACTGATGTGACATTCTATCAAGATGATCAGGTTGACCAAGTGGTTTACTATGAAAACGCTAAGCCAGTAGTGATTGCCAATTATCGTGATAACACGGTGCAATCATCAGCTTTGCTGAATCAAAACGGGCAATTAGTCTACCGTTTTATTCGGCATACCAAGCCGGTTCGGCGGTTGTATAACTTGAATAGTGCGTCAAGCTTACAATTGACCGATATTCGTGAAGCCCAACCGCAAGCGCCAACCACGGAACGGCAACATGCGGCTGCTAAGAATGCAATGAGTGTCGTCACGGAACAAGAAGACTATTATCAAGTGATGAACTATGTGGATTTCCATAAGTATCAAGATATTTATGCCTTCTATCATCATATCTTACAGAAATTAGCCTTAGATGCCGTAAACTTGTTTATTAATATTGACCATAACGTTGAGATGACGGCTACGATGCCGCATCAATTGATTTTTAACTACTAATCAAAGGAGTCGAAAGCATGCGAGCCATTTTATCCGGGATTCATCAAAAAAAGTCCCATCAAATCTTAGAGCTAGAATTAATCGACGTTCCCTTTGCCGTTGAAAATCTAGCATTGATCTTTTTAGAACAAAACTCATTAGCTTCGATGAATGTCCCGATTCATCGCAATATTCATAATAATATTATTAAAGTCGATATCGATCCGAATGATTTTATTTTTGACCAATTTGACTTAACTGAGTTTGCTTGGCAAATGTACTTTTCATTCAATGTCGAAAATGACCGGTACTTATTGCAGGTTGAAAGCGAATACGTTTCCGACCGGCACCAACTTAGCTTAAGTAGTTATTTTGTGTTTAATTCAGATGACCAGCAGCGGGCGGTATTCGATATTCATGCCCAAGCAGGGGCCGATGAATTCGCCATCAATAGTATTAACTTGACGGAGACTGGCATTGAACTGACTGGTTACTCCACGATTAATGGGAAACAGTTGACCGAACAAACCATCTATTTGGAAGACCGTGATACTGGAGATACATTAAGTTATACAGCAACGCCAACCACATTACGGGGCTTGTTTGAAGTGCAAGTGCCCCTTGATGAGATTCGTCAAGATGGTCATTACGAATTGTTTATCCAATATCAATATGCGGGTAAAACGGTCCGTCAGCGTGTTATTTTAGCGCGTTCATTGGAAGGGCAAAATGTCCTGCAACCGAATGCGGCCGGGCGCTTGGTTCAAATCAATAAGACGTATAACAATGGGATTGTGATTACTGAGATTCCAAGTTTAACGTTAACGCAAAAACTAGGCTTGGTCGGCGCCAAGGCAGCTACCGCCCGGGATTTGTTGCATCAATTAAACTTAAAACTGAACTTGCAATACATGCGGCGTTTATTTAAAGCCGGTCATCGGCCTTACGAACAGACTACGATTGTTTTTGAAAGCTTC
This sequence comes from Lactiplantibacillus songbeiensis, assembly GCF_005405125.1. Classification (GTDB taxonomy): domain Bacteria; phylum Bacillota; class Bacilli; order Lactobacillales; family Lactobacillaceae; genus Lactiplantibacillus; species Lactiplantibacillus songbeiensis. The sequence continues at coordinate 43,835 of NZ_BJDL01000025.1, read as the reverse complement.
GGCGGTCGTCAAGTCAGTGATAGTCCATTAGCGATTTATCAACTATTCAGTAAGTTGTACCCTGGCTTTAATTACGTCTGGTCTGTCGATAAAGAAGCGATTCCTTATTGTAAGGAACATGGCATTCCCTATGTTAAACGGCGGACTGCTAAGTGGGTGCGCGTCTTAGAAAAGTCTCAATATTGGATTAGTAACGCCCGTTTCCCAGCTTGGGTTAAGAAGCCGAAGTATGTCACTTATATTCAAACGTGGCATGGGACGCCGTTGAAGAAGCTTGGCTTGGATATCCAAAACGTCACGATGCCTGGGACCAACACGCAAGCTTATCATCGCAACTTTGTTAAAGAAGCCAATCGCTGGGACGCACTGGTGTCACCAAACGATTACTCAACGCAGATTTTCCGGTCAGCTTTTGGGTTCAATAACCAAATCTTGAAAGTGGGTTATCCACGGAATGATGAATTGATTAACTCGAACGCTGATGATGTGACCCGTTTGAAGCAAGCGATGGGCATTCCATTGGATAAAAAAGTGGTCATGTATGCGCCAACTTATCGGGACAACCAATTCGCTGAAAAAGGGAAGTATACCTTTGAATTACCATTTAGCTTGGCTGATTTCCGCGATAAGTATGGTAAGGACACCGTGTTGATTTTGCGGATGCATTACTTGATCTCAAATGCCTTGGATATTTCCAACTATACCGATTTTGTCTATGACTTCTCGAGTTACCCGAATATTTCGGACTTGTATTTAGTTTCAGACATGTTGATTACCGATTACTCAAGTGTGTTCTTTGATTATGCCTACTTGCAACGGCCAATCTTGTTCTACCCATATGATTATCATCTGTATAAGGATGAACTTCGCGGATTCTATCTTGATTATGAACAGGACTTGCCAGGCAAGATTGCGCAAAATGAGGATGATTTATTGCAGTATATTGGCGAGTACTTACAAACGCCTGATATGCGCAATGATCCGAAGTTTACGAAATTCTATGAACGCTTCTGTGCGATTAACGATGGGTTATCTTCGTTGAAGGTTGTTAATTATGTGGTTCATCAGATTGAGAATCAGGGTTAGGTTGTTGTAGTTAATGGATTAAAGAGATACAAGATTTTATAAACCAAAAAGCTGGTCCGTCAATGACGAGACCAGCTTTTTTTGGTGTGCTGTTAAGCGTTAACCAATTTATCATCTAACAAATCGTAGGTTTTAGAAAAAGTATTGAAATAGAAGTCCCCTGCAGCAACTAACGAGATGATATCATGCCGGTAGACGAGTATAGTTTGGTCGATATTGTAGGAGATTGTTCTGAGTATGGATATGACATATAGTCAAAAAGAGATGGTCAATTAATTTAATTTGTTACACTGACTGATAGTCGGCATTTCTATTGGAATCGTCTTTTGTTTCCTTTGCAGGCTTAAGGCTCACTGTTAATTTTTCATGCCAATCATGAACTCTTGCTGGGATATGCTTAAAGCCAAATACGTCTAAGAGACCAGAAGTGTCGTATGAGTTATGACGATCGCGATGTTCTGGATAGGGCATGTTGACATGATATTTCAAGCTACCCTCTGATGGATACGGATCTGACTCTAATTTAACTGAAAACTCTGGCCCTGCTGGCTTTCCACTAGCTGTATAGACTTCGTAAATGCCAGTTTCACCTGGTGAGATCTGTTTCGGAAAGCTGACAATAGTGCTAGTTCTGTGTACGAAATCATCAGTTACGCGTAAGTTTTTAGGGGTATTGTTAATTACTTCAAGTTTCGCAGTCCATTTTGGCATATTGGGTGTTCTCCTTTACGGTTGGGTGTAGGGGGACAGGCAACAAGCTTATCGGCCGATGAAGCTTTTGTTGAGCATGTTATTATAATAACGATAAGTATCTTTGTATTCAACGAATATGCTCATTACTAATATCTAGTATGTTTTTGGAGTTAACAACGACCGATATTAGCTTTATTGTTGAGAAATGGCTGTCATTGAAAAAGTTTGATAATAACATTATGGAGTATATTAATAATATCCAAGCAAGCGGTCGCATGCCCAAGTTGGCGACTTTTTGAGTTCAGTAACGGCCAGCACTAGCTTTTTTCACCGAAAATCAGTAGAATGTGTAAGGCTACGTTTTTTTAGAAACCGGGCACGTTGTCCGGCAGCGAACGATGACGTTCGTGTTAATCAAGAGACACTGAAAGGAATTTTAAATGAATACAACAGAACTTAAAGCGGCGGTCGACAAACGCCGAACCTTCGCGATTATTTCTCACCCGGATGCCGGGAAAACCACGATTACGGAACAAATGTTGTTATTTGGTGGGGTTGTGCGCCAAGCTGGGACAGTTAAAGCCCGTAAGAGTGGTAACTTCGCCAAGTCCGACTGGATGGAAATTGAAAAGAAGCGGGGAATTTCAGTTACCAGTTCCGTCATGCAATTTGACTATGACGGCAAACGGATTAACATTTTGGATACTCCGGGGCATGAGGATTTCTCTGAAGATACTTACCGGACGCTGATGGCAGTCGACTCAGCCATCATGGTCATTGATTCGGCCAAAGGGATCGAACCACAGACTAAAAAGCTCTTCCAAATTTGTAAGATGCGCGGTATTCCGATCTTTACCTTTATGAATAAGTTGGATCGTGATGGTCGCGAACCCTTAGACTTATTGAATGAAGTTGAAGAAGTCTTAGGTATCGAAACTTATCCGATGAACTGGCCGATTGGGATGGGTAAAGGCTTAAAAGGTCTATATGACCGTTATAATCACCGCGTCGAACTGTATCACAATGAAGCACATGGTGAAACGTTCTTACCATTAGATGATGAGGGCAAGCTTGACCCTAGCAATGACTTAACCAAAGACAGTATTTATCGCGATGTTTTGGATGAAATGGAACTGATCGAAGAAGCTGGGAACGACTTTAACGAAGCCAAGATTACATCTGGCGATTTAACGCCAGTTTTCTTCGGGTCAGCCTTAACTAACTTTGGGGTTGAAACGTTCTTAAAGACTTATTTGAACTATGCGCCCAAGCCCAATGTGCATAAAACGCGGGACGATGAGCTGATCAAGCCAACTGATGATGAATTTACTGGCTTCGTCTTCAAGATTCAAGCGAACATGAACCCTAATCATCGTGATCGGATTGCGTTTGTCCGGATCTGTTCTGGTGAATTTGACCGTGGCATGGATGTTTACTTGCAACGGACTGGCAAGAAGATGCGCTTGAATAATTCAACCCAATTCATGGCTGATACCCGGGAAACGGTTGAAACGGCGGTGGCTGGTGATATTGTTGGGTTATATGATACTGGGAACTTCCAAATTGGCGATACGATCTATGCTGGTAAACATGCCGTTCAATTTGAAAAGCTACCGCAATTTACACCCGAACTATTCATGCGGGTTAATGCGAAGAATGTCATGAAGCAAAAGTCCTTCCACAAAGGGATCGAACAATTGGTCCAAGAAGGGGCCGTTCAATTATATACGTCATATTCAACGGGGGACTATATTCTCGGTGCCGTTGGACAATTGCAATTCGAAGTCTTCAAATTCCGGATGCAAAATGAATATAATTCTGAAGTCGTGATGGAACCAATGGGCAATAAGACGGCCCGTTGGATTGATCCCGAACAATTGGATGAAAAAATGTCCAGCTCACGGAACTTGCTCGTTAAAGACCGCAATGGCGAACCGTTATTCTTATTTGAAAACGCGTTTGCGGAACGGTGGTTCCAGGAGAAGTATCCTGACGTTAAGTTGACTGCGAAGTTATAAGAGTGTGAGGTCCGACGGGTTGCGCCTGAGCATTGCCTAGCTAGGCAATTATGTCGGTGATTTGTCCGACATGGTTGACTGGCGTAGCAAGCGCAGGGCGCAGTCGGGCCGAACACGTTTCAGCAATAAAACTCAACACGCCCCACCCAAAAAAGCTTACCCAAATGAACCCGGGTAAGCTTTTTTAATCGAAAACATTAAAAAATTATTAGCGCATAAGTGAAAAATGTCATCAACTATTAACCGCTTCCATTACCTAAATAACAGCAAAACGACCGCTTTCACTACAATAACCGGCCTTAACCATTAGTCAAAAAGTGTTATCCTTTTCGCGTCAGCGTGGTAAAATACTACTATTGCTTTTGAAACCGGTGACAGTGGTGGCGAGCGATAACCATTTTTAGGAGGAACCATGTTTTGAACATTTTAATTGCATTGATCCCTGCTTTAGGTTGGGGCTTGAATCCGTTGTTATTGTCAAAAATTGGTGGGAAGCCAGTTAATCAGACGCTCGGAACCGGGATGGGCGCGTTAGTTGTCGGTTTGATTGTTCAGTTAATGTTTCAACCGAGTGTCACGACCAATGTCTTTTTGTTAAGTGCCGTTTCTGGTGCTTGTTGGGTCATGGGCCAAATTGGGCAATACACGGCCTATGCCAAGATGGGTGTTAGTACGACAATGCCGATTTCGACTGGGCTTCAATTAATCGGGACTTCTGTGATTGGGGTTTTGATGTTTGGTGAATGGAGCGGGATGGTCGCCAAGCTCGTTGGGTTTGCGGCCATTATCTTAATGATTATCGGGGTTGCCATGACGGCCGTGACTGATAGTTCTGAGAGCCGTGCTGGTTTGATGAGCGGGTTAACCGTCTTAGTACCGACGACAATCGGGTACTGGGCCTACAGTGCCTTACCGAAAGCTGTTTCAGCATCTAGCTTATCAATTTTCTTTCCGCAAATGGTAGGAATATTTATTGGGGCCATATTATATGTTTTATTAAGTGGCCACGCCAGTGCTTTCAAAGACCAGACCAGTTGGTTAAATATTTCAGCCGGCGCCGTTTTCGGTGTCTCAGCGTTAGCCTACATTTTTTCAGCGAAAGCAAATGGCGTCGCGACGGCCTACGTTATCACGCAATTGAGCGTGGTGATCTCAACTTTAGGCGGTATGTTAGTCTTGGGTGAAGCTAAATCACATCGTGAGTTCCGATTAACATTAATCGGGTTAGGACTGATTGTAGTTGGCAGTATCATGACCGCATTTCTATAAAAAATAAGTCAAAAAATTAAGTAAGGGCGTTAACTACCAATAGTTAACGTCCTTTTATTGTAACAATTCTGTAACTTAACCGTGATATTTCGTTCGATTTACATGAACGAAGCCTTATTTTGACTAATATTGACAAAAAAATAATTGTTTTATTAATTATTAAAAACCTTAAGAAAGCCTTAATAACACCGTTTTCACAATTAGTAAATTTATGTTGTCACCGGATTACGTTGGTTTAACAGCCTTGATATGTTTTCGTAAGCGGTTTGTAACATAGAATTGCTAAGATAGTCACTGTTGAATACATAAAACAAAAACGACTAAAAAAGGGAGCGTCAATTGATGTCAAAAAAGGTCAGTCAATTATTTCTAGGGGTACTTACATTTGCTTTAATGTTAGCTGCTGGAGTTACCGTTGAAAACAATACGGCTTTTGCCGATGATAGTGCGGATGTTACTACGACTACTGCCACGACAACGACGGATACGAACACCGATAACGACACACCAGTTAAGAAAACAACTAAATATGATAAGTTATATAAAGTAGCTAAGAAACAACTTGGCAAACGTTACAGCTACGGTTCAGTTGGTCCTAACAGTTTTGACTGCTCAGGCTTAACGAAATACGTTTACAAAAAGTCAATCAAAAAGACGTTGCCACGGACAGCTTCCGCACAATATGCCAAGTACAAGCATGTCTCAGCTGCACATTTAAAGAAGGGTGATTTAATCTTCTTTAACTACGGTTCTGGGATTGCGCACGTTGGGATTTACGTGGGTCATGGTCAAATGATCAACGCGCAAAACAACGGTGTTAAGAAGGAATCATTCCAAGTTTCATGGTGGCACCCATACGTAGCCGGTTATGCCCGCGTTACAAACATGCAAAAGTAAGCACTAACACATATAAAGATAATAATTGACGGTCGACGCGGTGATTTTGCTGCGTGGGCCTTTTTTGTTAGAGTGTGAGTGAGGACGGGTTGAAGGTGAGCATTGCCTAGCTAAGTCAATTATCCGGTGGTTTTCCGGATAGTTGACTTGGCGTAGCAAGCGGAGCCTTCAGTCCGAGCGAACACGTTTCAGCTATAAAGATAATAAGCTCACAAACTTCATTAGCCAAAGCAAACGCCGTCATCAGCAGGACGATTCAAGTCCTCCGATGACGGCGTTTACTATTATTCAGTCTCATCACACAACACTGTCACCAACGCGCTACGGTCCACATGTGCTAGTCCCCAATCACAGATCGTATCCAGTACTGGAATCATGGACTGCCCGTTAGCCGTCAACTCATATTCCACGTGTAACGGTTGCTCATGAAAATCATGACGTAAGACCAAGCCGTCGCTCATTAATTGCTGAATCTGTTCCGCTAAAATTTTATGCGAAACGTGTAACGTGCGCTGGAGCTGGTTAAAGCGCCCGTTGCGGTCAGCCAGTTCATATAAAATCAAGATTTTCCATTTACCACGAATCATTTGCATCGTGGCATCGAATTCATTTGCGTACATTCGACTCTCCATCTACCCAGTTACCAAAAAGTGCGTACTAGGCAAGTTTTATTTTCCGTCTATAATAATAACTCGTAGGCTTCAGTTGACCAAATCTAAATGAAACTAAGGAGTTATGTGTGAAATGAAAGCTTTAATTGTGATTACGGGTGCTAGTTCTGGCTTTGGCGCAGCGATGGCTAAACTGTTCAATGCTAGTGGTTATCCACTATTGTTGTTAGGACGCCATATCGAAAAGATCAGTGCCTTGAACTTGACGGGTGATGTGATGATCAAAAAGGCTGATGTCACCAAGCAAGCTGAATTAGCCAGTGCGATTCAAGCGGCCGAAGCGGTTTATGGACCCACCGATTTGTTAATCAACAATGCCGGTTTAATGTTGCTCGGTAATGTCTGGCAACAATCGCCTGCTGAATGGCAAACGATGCTTGATACGAATGTGATGGGGGTCTTGAATGGCATGCAGCTAGTCTTGCCACAAATGACGGCACGCGAACATGGGACCATTATTAACGTGTCCTCTATTGCAGGCTTTAAAGCTTTTCAAAATCATGCTGCTTATGTGGCCAGCAAGTTTGGGGTGCATGGGTTAACCGAAACGGTTCGCCAAGAAGTTGCCGCCAAGCAAGTTCGGATTATGTTAGTGGCACCAGGAGCTGCTGAGACCGAATTGTTGACCCACGTGACTGACCAGCATGCCTTGACGGAATATGAAGCGTGGAAGCAAACGATGGGCGGGATTACCCTTGATCCGCAGCATGTTGCCGAAACCGTCAAATTCATGTACGAAATGCCTCAAGAAGTTAATATTCGTGAAGTCGATATCGCGGCAACCAAACAAGATAGTTAACTAAAAATGTCCTCAAGCCAAGCATCTGGTCTGAGGACATTTTTAGTTAATAGACAAAATCTGGTGGATCTAATTGTGTCAAATAGCGTCCGGGTAAGTAGCCACGGCCTTGAATTCGATACCAGACGACCCGGTTATCATCCAGGAGTCGTTCGGTTAAGACGACTTTTTCACCATGCGTGACCGTCGTTAGATAACGGCCATAGGGTTCCAAGTACGTATGGACCTGTTTACCGGGGACGAAACTGATCACCCCGGTCTGGTGAACCTGCTTTTTATGACGGGTTCGATAGGCGGCGGGAGTCGCTGGTAAGAGCTGATTGCTATTGGTCAACTGAACGTTAGCCTCGGCAATCCATTGATCTTCGCCAAGTGTATACCAAGTGGTGCCGTCAGTGAGCTGAACGCGCATGTAAGTCTTATAAATCGCACCAACTGGTAGCTTTAACCAATAATTCGTGGTTGTGGCCCCGGGGTACGGATAGACTTGCGTTGCCATCTTGATTTGGATAAAGCCGGTACTGAGATCAGTTTGTCGCCAGTTAGCATTGCGGTAGAAAAAGAGTACCGTTTTGGAGGTCGTTGTATATTCACCGTTTAAATCGCCGACAGAGCGTAACAGCTTGAAACCGGCGACGGTTGGGGCTGTGACTTGATACGGATCACCCAGCCGGCCACGTTGCATGGTTGGTAAACCAATGAGTTGGCGTTGATCAATATCATAAGCGTAGACCCAAATTGGTTGGCCGTATTCCCGTTCATAAGTTAAGACGATCCGCGCACGTTCACTGGTAAACCAGCGTGTCAGCCCGTTGATATCAACTAAATGATAGCCAGGTAAGTTGACGTTCGGCAAATGAATCTCGTCACCGACTGTTCCAGCAATCATTTCCGGTGTTTGAAGTTCCTGGCCATCGGTGGTCACATGATGGACGAGAATTAAAGCTGGGGTTTGATTGACCGCGGGGGCGGTGTCTAACGGGACCGTCAACTGATCCGCACTGATGGGGTCGACAGGTGTCACCGTTTGTGTGGGGCGCGATTCAGTACTATCGAGGGCGTGTAACATTGTTTTGAGCCGGTCGAAGAACTGCATCCAGACCACTCCTTCCATTAAAATCTTCAATATCTCTAGTATAACGCATTGTTAACGATTCCGGCACGTTTAGTTAATTGCTAAAATCTTAAGTTTAGGGTCGAAGTTAGTCGTGTATACTGGAAAGGAATGAGGTGGGAAGATGAATTTAAAACAATTACGATACTTCTTGGCAGTTGCTGAAGAAGGTCAAATGACGGCGGCGGCCAAACGACTGCACGTGGCACAACCGCCATTGAGTTATCAAATTAAACAATTAGAAACGGAATTAGGGGTCAGCTTGTTCAAACGGTTACCACAAGGCGTGACCGTCACGCCAGCAGGTGAATTGTTAGTTGGCTATGCCCAGCAACTCACGCAACTGTCAGCGACGGCGGAAAATAAAGTTCGCGCGTTGGCCCATGGGATTACGGGGACTTTGAATCTGGGACTAATCTCCTCGTCAGCCGGTGTCATGCCGAATCAGGCGTTAATGCAGTGGCTAAAACAGCATCACGATGTGCAATTAGCCGTGACAGAAGGGAATACGTATGAATTGTTAGATGATTTGCATAAACGGTTGCTCGATGTGGCGATTCTGCGGACCCCCTTTAATCAGCAGCATTTGGTTTGCCGTTACTTTCCAACTGAACGGATGGTGGCTGTCTTGCCACGGCGCTATGGCCAGTTTACACAGCGGCGTCAATTACGTTTGGCGGACTTGGCGGACCTACCCTTGATTAAGTATCGTCGGTTTAATGAGTTGTTTCACGTGGCCTTTTTGGAGCAGGCGTTTGAGCCGAACTATGTAATGACTTGTGACGATGCGCGCACGGCGATGCATTGGGCCAACCATCAGCTCGGGGTGGCGTTAGTGCCGCGGTCGTTGGCTGAGACTTATGCTACGGATCAAGTTTTGATTCGCTCACTCGCTGATCGCCGGTTTGAAACGCAGCTGGTTTTAACGACCACGACTGAATCGATGGCGACACCGCTAGTGGCTGGTTTTATGCAACAATTCAGTCAAGCACAGGCACTAGACTAATTTGCTAAGTCTGACATCTAATTTTTTAATGGCATAAAATAAAAGAATGCTGATTTATCAGTGTTGATTACGGTTACATTTAAAATAGCAGATAATAATTAATTTTATATAAAGTGAGCTTAATCCATTGTGGCCGTAGCTTAGACAGGCTAGATGGGTATCTATTAGGTAACCGGGTAATTAAATGGTACACTAACAAGTGAATTTTAAAAGGGTGAAGGTGACTAACGTGATTTATTCGTTATTGTTAATGCTGGGCGTAGGCATGTTAGCGGGTGTTTTCGGGGCAATCCTCGGTATCGGCGGTGGCATGATTATTACGCCCGTCTTAACATTAGGGTTAGGGTTGGATATCAAGTACGCGATTGGGGCCAGTATTATTGCGGTCATTGCGACCAGTTCGGGGTCCACGATTGCCTATCTAAAAGATGAGATGCTGAATTTGCGAGTAGCGATGTTCCTAGAAATTGCAACTACGGTCGGTGCGGTCATTGGGGCCGTCTTAACTGGCTTAGTCCATCCAACGTTTCTCTACTTCTTATTTGGGGCCTTACTCGTCTTTACGACTTACAATATGATTCGTAAGTTAATGATGAAAAATGAAGATGCTCAAGATGTGACAGCGGATCGATTGGCGACTAAGTTAAACTTAAATGGAACTTATTATGATAAAGCATTGAAAAAACAAGTTGATTATCAAGTGCAAAATGTTCCAGGTGGTTTTACGATGATGTTCGGTGCTGGGTTGGCGAGTGGCTTGCTAGGTATCGGGAGTGGGGCTTTTAAAGTGCTGGCGATGGATACGATTATGCATATGCCACTCAAGCCGTCATCAGCGACTTCGAATTTGATGATGGGGGTCACGGCGGCCGCTAGTGCAATGGTCTACTTCTTTAATGGGTCGATCAAAGCGGGGATTGCCGCGCCATTAGCCATTGGCATTTTACTAGGGGCCTTAATCGGGACGCGGATTATGCAACACTTGAAGCCGCGGTTGATTCGGATGATCTTTGTTCCCGTCATGTTGTATCTCGGGATTCAAATGATTATGAAAGGCTTCGGGGTGACCATCTAATGATTCAAAAGAATAGTAAAGCTAAAGAAATGCATCAAGTTGAATTGATGATCGGCCAAATCTTACGGATTGGGGTCATCGTTTCCGCTGTCGTGATTGTGCTCGGTATCCTACTCATGGTTATTCAAGGTAATGGCGGCTATCCGAACGGCGTCCAACCGGAAGGCTTTGTGGCAATTGCGAAAGGTGTTGTGGCGTTCAAGCCCTATGCCGTGATTATGTTAGGTCTTTTTCTATTGATTCTGACGCCGACGTTACGGGTTGTCGTCTCTATCTACGCGTTTGCAGTTGAAAAAGACCGGCTGTATGTCTGGATTACGACCGTGGTGTTGATTATTTTGGTGATTGCATCGATTATCGGTTATTTTGAACATTAAACTTAAGAGACAATCCAGCTAACTACGATTTGGATATAAGTTGCCACTTTGGTTGGACCAGAATCGGCTGGAACGTGGTGGCCGCGTTTTCGAGCCACAGTGCGGTCTCGAAAGCCGGGGGTTATCTAGGTCGGAAACGCACCGACTAAGATAACCGACACCACTGAGCCAATTCTGGTCCGCCCGACGTTAAATAACGGCTATTAAAAAATTAACGATTGATTATTTTCAGCTTAGTTATTTAGCCGAGAGGTAAGTTCCTAAAATGTTCAGCCGTGTCGATGGCGTTCCGACATTTTAGGAATCAACCGTCAAATGGCAATTTCAACTAGCACCAAGTGTGTCTAACTATAAACTGTTAACTTAATTAATAAGAAGTCACTGATAAAAAGTCAGTGACTTCTTTTATTTTGACGTTTTTAGCTGTTTTAACCAATCGAATTTAGGGCAATTTAAGTCAAAAACACCCCGAAAAGAATTATTTATTAAGAAAAATAACGATTTATGATTAATACGATGATTTTACCTTGAGTATCGATGGAAAGACTGTTATACCAACTATTTATTGATGACTAAATAAACAATAATCCCATAAAAAAGTGAATTAACTAGCATAATTATGGCTAATTCATGAAAATAATTAGAATTTAGGATTGATTTTAATTTATTTATAATATACAATTACTTTAACTTTTCGAGGGAAAAGCACACACACATTAAAAAAGTAAGAGGGGTTGGGTTTTTTATGAATTTAAAAACAGCTGCAAAAGTTACCGTCGTTGCCGGCGCATCCTTATTGTTCTTAGCTGCTTGTGGTTCCAATAACAGTTCATCATCAAAGAACGTTAAGCAAGTTGCGACAATTGCCGAAAAATCAGAATTACCATCAATGGACTTATCTAAGTCAACCGATGTCACTAGTTCAAACATGTTGAACAACACGAACGAAGGATTATATCGCTTAGGTAAAGACAGTAAGATTACACCCGGAATGGCAACCGCTACTAAGGTTACCAACGGTGGGAAGACATATACGTTCACTTTACGCAAGAACGCAAAATGGAGTAACGGAGATAAAGTAACCGCCAAAGATTTCGTTTATGGCTGGCAACGGACCGTTAATCCTAAGACCGCGTCACAATACGCATACTTATATTCTGGCATCAAGAATGCTGATCAAATTTCTAGCGGTAAAAAGGCCGTTTCAAGTTTAGGTATTAAAGCTGACGGCGATTATAAATTAGTCGTTACTTTGGATCACCCAATCTCATACTTCAAGAAGTTAATGGGCTTTGTTAACTTCTTCCCACAAAGTGAAAAAGCGGTTAAGAAGTACGGTTCGAAATATGGGACAACCAGTACCGCGATGGTCTACAACGGCCCTTACACAATGACTGGCTGGACCGGGACGAACTTAAGCTGGAAGTTGAAAAAGAATAAGGATTACTGGGATAAGAAGAACGTCAAGATGCAAACCATCAACTTCCAAGTGACGAAGGATACTTCGACCGGGTTGAACTTATTCAACTCGAACAAGTTGGATGATGCTTACTTATCTGGGACCCAAGTTAAGAACTACAAGACCAACAAGAACTTTACGTTACGTAAGACTGCGTCAACATTCTATATTGAATTTAACCAACGTGATAGCAACAAGACCTTGGCTAAAGCCTTCAAGAACCAAAAGATTCGTGAAGCCTTGTCATTGGCTATCAACCGGAAGCAATTCGTTAATGATGTCTTAGCTGATGGCTCAACTCAAGCTAAAGGTTATGTCTCAAGTGACTTAGCTAAGAGCCCAATCAACGGTAAGGACTTTGCTGATGATGCGTATGTCGCTAGTGGTGTTGAATACGACATGGCTAAAGCGAAGAAGTTATACAAGCAAGGTTTGAAAGAAGTCGGGGCTAAGAGCTTGAACATCAAGTTATTATCCGATGATACTGATGGTGCGAAGAAATCCACTGAATATATTCAAGGTCAATGGCAAAAACTTGGCAACATGAAGGTTTCAAACCAAAACGTGCCATTTAAGACCCGTCTCCAACGGTCACAAAATGGGAACTTCGATACGGTTATCTCAGCATGGTCAGCTGACTTTACTGACCCAATCTCATTCTTGTCATTGTTCACCTCTGATAACTCATACAACAACGGTCGTTACAAGAGTGCTGCCTATGACCAATACGTCAAGGCTGCTGAAGGTAAAGACGCCAACAATGAAAAAGCGCGTTGGACAGATATGGTTAATGCTGAAAAGCAATTAATGAAGGATACCGGGGTATCACCAATCTATCAACAAGCTGAAGCTCACTTAGTTCGCACAAACTTGAAGGGTATCATCTATAACACAGCTGGTACGCAATACAACTACAAGTACATGTACGTTAAGTAAGTCAATAGTAGCTAAACATGTGTGTGCTTTAACTAAACGAATGTGAAACAAGGGGGTAAGGATTGACACATTGTTAATCCTTACCATTTTGTTTTATAATCGGATATGTCATTATTTTATCAGGCTAATTTAATAGAATGCGAGGAATTCTAATGAGAAAATATCTCTTAAAGCGGATATTTTACTTGTTCCTGACATTATTCATTGTGGCAACCGTCACGTTCTTCTTAATGAAACTAATGCCCGGGACACCGCTACAAAATGAAGCCAAGTTGACCGCCAGCGAAAAAGCGTCCATCTTAGCGCAATATGGGTTAGACAAGCCCATTTGGCTCCAATATCTAATTTATATCGGTGGCATTTTCAAGGGTAGCTTGGGGCTATCTTTCCAATTCAGCGATCAAGCCGTTAGTTACTTGATCGGCAGCCGGATGGGACCATCGATGCAATTAGGTGGTCAAGCGATGGTTATTGGGGTTGTCTTCGGGATTATTCTCGGGGCAGTCGGTGCCATTCGTAAAGATACCTGGGCTGACCGGTTAGCCACAATTCTCTCGATTCTCGGGATTGCGGTCCCAAGTTTCGTTTTAGCCATTTTATTGCAATACTATCTTGGTCTTAAAATGGGCTGGTTCCCAGTGGCTGGTTGGGAAGGCTTTGCCTACACCATCTTGCCAACCTTAGCGTTAGCGGCTAGTCCGTTAGCCGAAACGGCCCGGTTCATTCGGACCGACATGGTGGATGTCTTGAGTTCAGATTATATCGAATTGGCGAAGGCCAAAGGATTATCGAAATTCGGGATCGTTTATCACCATGCGTTACGAAACAGCTTGATTCCAATGGTTACCTTAATCGGACCATTGGCGGCGGCATTAATGACCGGTTCAATGGTTGTTGAAAACATCTTCTCAGTCCCTGGGATTGGGGAACAATTTGTTAAGTCGATCTTAGTCAATGACTACCCAACCATCATGGGCGTGACGATCTTCTACTCCGCGCTATTATGCTTGCTGTTATTGTTGACCGACATCGTCTACGGAATCATTGATCCGCGGATTCGTTTAAGTGGAAATGGGGACTAGTTAATGGCAGATAATGCAAATAATATCGAAATTAAGCCCGGCGATTTCGCACCGCTGGACAAACAAGCGGGCCCCGATAACGAAAAAATCGCGGCACCGTCATTAACGTTCGGCCAAGATGTTTGGCGGCGTTTAAAATCTAACAAAACGGCGTTTACTAGTTTTATCGTTTTAATCTTCTTGTTCTTAGTGGCCTTTGGTGGGCAGGCTGTGTATCATCACGACCCCAACGACCAATCGCCTAAGTATGCGAACTTGCCACCCAAGATTCCGGGTGTCAACATTCATGGTCTCAATGGGCACATTAAGCAATCTGGTCAAGATGTCGATGCCTATGCCCAAGCTGGGGCTGGCAAGGACGTTCACTACACCTTAGGGACCGATTACTTAGGTCGTGACTTATTAGCGCGGATTATGTATGGGACTCGGGTTTCACTAGAAATTGCCTTGATTGCGACCTTGATTGATTTAACGATTGGGGTGACCTTCGGGATCTACTCCGGTTGGAAGGGTGGACGTGTGGATATGTTCATGCAGCGGATTATTGAAATCCTCTCGTCCGTCCCTTCATTAGTTGTCATGGTCTTGATGGCCACGGCCTTCCAGAAAACTGGGATGGCGTCCATCATTGCCGCGTTAGCTATTATTAACTGGACCACGATGGCACGACTGACACGAGCGCAGACGTTGCAGTTGAAGAACCAAGACTTTATCTTAGCAGCGCGGACATTAGGTGAATCGGCACCCAAGATTGCTTGGAAACATTTGTTGCCTAACTTATCGAGTGTCATCATCATTCAAACGATGTTTACGATTCCTAACGCGATCTTCTTTGAAGCATTCTTGAGTTATATCGGGATTGGGATCAGTTCACCACAAGCGTCATTAGGGACGTTGATCTCTGATGGGCAAAAGAACTTCCAATTCTTACCTTATCAAATGTGGTATCCAGCCATCGTCTTAATCATCTTGATGTTAGCCTTTAACCTCTTAGGTGATGGGATGCGCGATGCCTTTGATCCAAAATCGAAACGTTAGGAGTGTGGAATAACAATGGAAAATCCTGAAAATGTCATTGAAGTGCGGAATTTACAAATTGACTTCCACACCTATGCCGGCGAAGTTAAAGCGATTCGTGATGTCAGCTTTGATCTCCGGAAAGGGGAAACCTTAGCGATTGTTGGGGAATCCGGTTCCGGTAAATCAGTTACCACGCGCTCGTTAATGGGCTTACTGGCACCTAATGCCGTCATTAAAGGCGGTAGCATCATGTTTCATGGTGACGATATTATTAAAAAGTCTGAAAAAGAGATGCAGCATATTCGTGGTAAAGATATCGCGATGATCTTCCAAGATCCAATGACGTCATTGGACCCAACGATGCGCATCGGGATGCAGATTGCTGAACCCTTGATGAAGCACAAGGGCTTAAAGAAAAAAGAAGCGATTTCCCAAGCCTTGGAAATGTTGAAGTTAGTTGGGATTACTGATCCCGAAGCCCGGCTTAACGACTATCCTTACCAATTCTCCGGTGGGATGCGCCAACGGATCGTGATTGCGATTGCCTTGGTTTGTTATCCGGAAGTCTTGATCGCTGATGAACCAACCACCGCGTTGGACGTCACGATTCAAGCCCAGATTTTGGACTTGATGAAAGACTTACAAAACCGAATCGATACGTCCATCATCTTTATCACCCATGACTTAGGTGTCGTGGCTGGGATGGCAGATCGAGTTGCGGTCATGTATGCCGGTAAGATTGTCGAATATGGGACGGTTGATGAGATCTTCTTCAACCCACAACATCCTTATACTTGGGGCTTACTGAACTCCATGCCAACCTTGAATACGGCTGGCGGGTCGCTGCGGGCAATTCCCGGGACGCCACCAGACTTGCTGGATCCACCCGTCGGCGATGCCTTTGCTGCACGGAGTGACTATGCGATGAAGATTGATACGGAAAAGGAACCGCCATTCTTCAAAGTTTCAGATACGCACTATGCCGCGACCTGGCTCTTGCATCCAGACGCCCCTAAAGTGACGCCCCCGGCTGAAATTGTCCGTCGGCAAAAGAAGTTTGCTGAAATGCAACGGCCTGAACCACCGATCAAGAATACAACGAAGGAGTAGTTGACGATGCCTGAAGAACGTAAAAAAATTCTAGAAGTCCATCATTTGAAGCAATACTTCAATGTTGGCAAACGTGATGAAGTCCGGGCGGTCGATGACGTCTCCTTTGATATTTATGAAGGTGAAACATTCGGCTTAGTTGGTGAATCCGGCTCTGGGAAGACCACTGCCGGACGGGCCATTATTCATTTGTATGAACCTACAGACGGTGAAATCATCTTTGATGGTAAGGATGTCTCGAAGTTGCATACTAAGGCGGAAAAGCATGAATTCCGGCGTGAAATGCAAATGATCTTCCAAGATCCTTATGCCTCATTGAATCCGCGGATGAAAGTTAAAGATATTGTGGCCGAAGGGATCGATATCCATGGCTTAGCCAAGGACGATGCCGACCGGACCAAACAAGTCGAAGATTTATTGGAAACCGTTGGGCTGAACAAAGACCATTCCAGCCGTTATCCACATGAATTCTCCGGTGGTCAACGGCAACGGATCGGGATTGCCCGCGCCTTAGCCGTCGAACCCAAGTTCATCATCGCTGATGAACCAATCTCCGCTTTGGACGTGTCCATCCAAGCCCAAGTCGTTAACTTGATGAAAGAATTACAAATTAAGCAAAACTTGACGTATTTATTCATCGCCCATGATTTGTCGATGGTTAAGTATATCAGTGATCGGATCGGGGTTATGCATTATGGGAAGATTTTGGAAATCGGCCCAGCCGATGAAGTCTATACCCATCCGCTACATGCCTATACCAAGAGTTTGATCTCAGCGGTGCCGGTACCAGATCCTGAATTTGAACGTAACCGTAAGCAAGTGCCGTATGATGAATCCCGTGAAAAGGATGATAAGAAACGGCGCATGGTTGAAATCGCCCCGGGACACTTTGTTCGTGCTAGTGAAGACGAAGTGCCAATGTATACGCAACGCGCGATTGACGCTGGCTTGGTGACGGAATTTTCTGAATAAGTTTGATTGAAAAACACCTCTTTTGTTGGAGGTGTTTTTTGTTGGCTATAAGTTGTCACTCTGGTTGGCCCAGCATCGGCTGGAACGTGGTGGCCGCGTTTTCGAGCCACAGGTCGGTCTCGAAAGCCGGGCTTTATCTAAGTCGAAACCCACGACTAAGATAAACGACACCACTGAGCCAATGCTGGGCCGCCCGCTGTTAATTGCTAGGTGTCTATGATTGAACGATTATTATCTTAGTTGTGGGATTGGTTGCTAAAATACTTAGCCGTAGCGTTGAACTTAATTCGGGTTCAGGGCAAACTGAGTTTTGAAGACTGGGCTTGGGGGGCAAAATGGTACAAGGCTTTTCGGCAGTTTAGAAAACAACTGGTTGGCCATATTAATTAACTACCACCAAGCATACGGTGGCTACACTAACTAGCGATAATTCAAGTTGACCTAAGCAAATCACGTTCTTTTCTAAAGTGGGCTAACCAACTATTTCCTGATATACTAATTGGCAACTAACCACTTTGGGAGGATTTATCAATGATTTTAAAGCAGGGCTTGTTAGGGTTAGGCATTATCTTAGGAATTGGTCTATCAGCAACGACGGTTGAGGCAGCCACTAAGTACGTTAAAGTTGGCAATACCGAACATAATTATTTGAAGACTAAGCAAACGATTAAGACCACCGGACCGACGAAGAAACACCAGGTGACGATTCCAAAAGGGACGATTGTTGAAGTTAAGGATAACAGCCACGCTGCGGATCAAAAGCATGGTCGGGTGTATGTCAAGCTGGAGATGGGGCGCTTGAGTTATCACTTGCGCGGTGACCAGCCGCAATATCTGTCGCGCCGATTAGCGGCGACGACCGCTCGGTTCCAAAAGGTTCGGGTCCCACAATATGTTCAATATTATTCGACGCAAAAGACTTATCCAGACGGTTCGCGGCGTTATCGGGTCGCTGATGGAAATTTGTATGCCGGAATCAAGGTCCCAGAAAATCTGCATACGACCAAGAATTTAACGGCACCACGACTTTATGTGACCGCTGATGGTTATTTAGAATATTACAAAGCTGTACCGGTAATGGATCTAAACGTGGCCCAAACGCCGACTGTCTCGGCTAAGATTACAAAGGTTAAGGTCGTTCGGAGTAGTGGCTTACGGCAGCTTTATACCAAGACAGCTATCCCCGCGGTGATTAGTGACCGTGTTAGTCAAACGGGTGACCAACAATATTTGACGACGATTAAACGCCGGTATCGTTATTCGGCGACGGTCTGCTATCAACGTGATCGACCAACTAATGTAAGTAGTATTCAAGTCGCCGCGCAGTACTTAGTGAAGGGTCATGACTTCTTTATGAATACCGATGAGGTTATGCCGGATTAGTAATGATTATTTGATTTAAAAAACGCGACCTGATGAATGGCCTGATGGGGGCTGTTCATCAGGTCGCGTTTTTTTGTGGCCAAATTAATCGTGATTTGGGGTAATTGGGGGACGACTGTTATACTGAATAAGTAGTAAACGGATTGAAAGGGGCGTTTTTAATGCAGTTGAAAGCCACATTATTGGGTGTTGGGGTGGTGGCTGGTTTGAGCTTATTTGCCACTGGTGCCAGTGCCGCGACGACGTATGTTAAGGTCGGCCAGACTAATCATAATTTTTTGAAGACGAAGCGAACGATTCAAACGACCGATGAAGATAAACAATTTAAGCTCACAATTCCGAAAGGGACGATTGTTGATGTCGTGGAAACGAATTGGCATGGGGATAAAAAAGGGCAAGTTCATGTTGAGATTAACTTGCAACGGGTGAGTTACAAGATTCGTGGCAAACATATCGCGTTTCAAACGGATCGTATCTTAGCCACAACTAAGACCTTTAAAAAAGTTCATGTGCCGCAATATGTGCAATACTATACGACCCAGAAGGTTTACCCAGAAAATGTGAACCGCTCTCGGGTCGCCGATGGTAACTTATATGCGGGCTTGAAAGTGCCTGATATTTATCGTCAGCCTAAGCTAACTGCGGCGCGACTTTATGTGACTTCGGACGGCTATTTGGAATATTACAAGTCAGCGCCAGTCATGTACTTACAAACGACGCAAATTCCAACGACTTCCGCGAAAATTACTAAAGTTAAGCGAGTACCTGGCAAGGGATTGACGATGCTTTACACCAAGACGGCCGTGCCTACTGCAATTGGCAAACGTGTCAGCAAAACGGGTAATCAGCAATATCTAACGACCATTAAGCGCCGTTATCGCAGCTCAGCGACGGTCTTTTATCGTGGCAATGCGAAAACGGCGGTCGATAGTATTCGGCTAGCTAGCCTGTACAAAGTCAATGATCATGACTTCTTTATGAATACTGACGTTGTCTTTCCAGAATACTAAGGGGGACTATGAGACAAATGAAAAAATTGCTAGTGAGTTTAGGTGTCTTGGCAGGTGTTAGTCTATTAGCGGGTAATGCTGAAGCAGCCACTAAGTATGTGGAAATCGGACATAGTAACCATAATTTTGTAAAGACGCAGCGTCAGCTAAAGGTTAATGGTACTGCTAAAAAAGTGTCGTATACGATTCCTAAGGGGACCATCGTGGAAGCGACTCTAGATAATATTCCTAACGATAAGCGGGAATATGTACGGCTAGATATGAGTCGGTTAAGTTATCGGTTGCGCGGAAATCAGCGTGATTATGGCACGAAGCGCATTTTAGCCACGACGAAGACGTTTAAAAAAGTCCATGTGCCCAAATACGTTCAGTATTATACAACGCAACTGACTTATCCCAGTCATATCGGTCGGAATCGGGTCGCCGATGGGAACTTGTATGCCGGCTTGAAGATTCCTGATAATCTTGATTATACGAAGTCAAATCCGACCCAACGGATTTATGTGACGGCGGATGGTTATCTGGAATACTATGAAAAAGCACCAATGTTGAGTCCAACCGTTAAGCAAGTGCCAACGGTTTCAGCGAAAATCACGCAAGTTGAACGCAAATCCGGGAGTAGCTTAACGAAACTGTATACTAAGAAAGCAGTGCCGACTGCCATTGCGGATCGTATCAGCAAGACCGGGTCACAACAATATGTCACGATAATCAATCGCCGCTATCGTGTTTCGGCTACGGTTAGCTATGTGAAGCAAGCCACGACCAATGTTGGTTCGATTGACATGGCTACACAGTATCAAGTGAAGAAGCATAACTTCTTTATGGCTAGTGATGTGGTGTTTCCAGAAGAATAGTAGATTATAAAAGCCCGATATGTCGGGCTTTTAGTTTGCCTACTAATCGTCATTGAGTTGGTTCCAAGTGAATTGCTAAAGCTTAAGCTGAATTAATTGCACTACGTATCTACACGGTATATATTAAGCAAAAATAATTTCGAGGGAGGTATTTATTATAACAGGAATCGAAGCACAGATTCATCTCGTAAAGTGGGGTAATTCGAGAGTAGCTAGGATTCCTAACACCGATTAATAAAAAGTCGACTAATATTCATGAATTATTTGCCGATTGGGATGATGATGGTAAACGTGACCATGAGCTGGATTGGGGCGAATTCCAAGGTAACGAATTACAATGGTAAGTCAGGGCGATATATTTTGTGTGAATTTTAATCCAAGTCTTGGTCATGAGCAAACGAATCGTCGGCAAGCAATTGCGCTAAGTCATGATTTGGTGTCTACGTAGCTGACAATCTAGGAGTGAGGTGCGCGTTAATGAGCAAATTAGTAACGTTAAGAAAACTTGGGAATAGGCTTGTTTTGACTGCTCCGGCAGGTCTTAAAGATATGGTTGGTCATCAGTACATGGTTAATCAGCTGTCCGATGGTTCAATTGTTTATCAGCCGATTGGTGCGCAGAATATTTTTGATAATCCTGATTGAATAAATTACGATTATCAGCAAGATCTGCAAGTGGATCCGGAGTTACAGCCACTTGATCCGATTGGAACGGAACGGCTGGGAGAATGAGATTACCAGAGCAGAAGAATGTCATTATTGTGGATGTGGAGCGACAGTCGTAGACATTCGGCAAGAGATACACGAGCTACTGAGATGATATTA
The DNA here is from genome assembly GCF_005405125.1 of Lactiplantibacillus songbeiensis. Classification (GTDB taxonomy): domain Bacteria; phylum Bacillota; class Bacilli; order Lactobacillales; family Lactobacillaceae; genus Lactiplantibacillus; species Lactiplantibacillus songbeiensis. Next base: position 22,176 of record NZ_BJDL01000025.1, on the reverse strand, counting down.
ACCATGCCGATAACGACTTCAGAACGGGTATGCAAATAAGCCACGCTACCATACTAAAAAAACCGTAATTATCTGTTATTTACAGATAGATACGGTTTTTTAGTGTTAACTTAACCATTCTTGATAAACATCCGGCTGTAAAATAGCGCCCATAATCATCTGAATGAGATCCGTCAGACCTTGTGCCGTATCAGGATACAACCCTGATTGGACCCCAGCAGCATAGTTAAAGACTGGTCGGGTGAGAAAATAGCGAATTAAGTTCAAGTCGGTTGATCGTAATATCCCGGCTTGCAGGCCATCGGTTAATAAGGTTTGAATCTGCTGATTTTCATGGTCGTCTTGTTTGAGATGTAGGTGCTTTTTCAACTGGACGTCTGCCATTAAAACTTGAATGGTGGCGACAATCTGGGGGTGCTCCTGTGAAAAGCGATAGAGCGTTTTGATACTGTTCGCCAGCTGTATCGTGATGGGCGCTGCGGTATCAAGTTCAGCAACCACGGCAACACTTTGGGTGTGAATCGTCGTTTGAAAGACGGTATCTAATAAGGCTTGTTTATTTTTAAAGTAAATATAGAGATTGGATTGTGGGATGCCGGCTTGCTTGGCAACTTTTGTCGTGGAAAAGTTCGCTAAGCCACCGGTTGCTAATAAGGCAATAGCCGCTTGAATTAAGCGGTCATATTTTTGGTCATCTTTGATTTTCATAAGGAGTCCTCCGAAAATTGGCTTAACTTCAGTTTAACAGTTGACAAAATATAAGTCTATCTCTTATAATGATTTTTATTAAGGATAAACTTATATTTTAAAAAGAAGGCCATTAGTTATGAAAATTGTTTTAACCGGTTCACTCGGGCACATCAGTCAACCCGTTGCCCAGCAATTAATTGCTTTAGGACACACGGTCACGGTTATCAGTCATAATCCCAAACGGGCAGCTGCCATTACGGCACTCGGTGCGACGCCTGCAATCGGCAGTATTCGAGATGCGGCTTTTTTAACCCAGACTTTCCAAGGTGCCGATGCCGTGTATTTAATGATTACGGCTGCTAGTGCCGGTGATATCTTCGAAGCGGGCAAACAGCAAGCAGCAATCTATGCCACGGCGGTTAAACAGGCCGGTGTGTCACAGGTCGTTAACCTCAGTAGTGTGGGAGCAAACTTAGGTCCAGAAGTGGGGTCCTTGCACATCTATCACATCATTGAAACTTATTTGAAGCAAGCATTACCAGCGGTCAACTTAAGCTTTATCCGCCCAACCGCGATGTTTTACAATCTATTCGGCAGTCTGGCGTCGATTCGGCAAGATCATGCCATCTATACGAATAATAGTTTGACCGCGGTTGGTTCGTGGGTATCCCCTAACGATATTGCGCCGGTAGTTGTGCAAGCCTTAACCGCCCCAACAGCAGCGACATCGGTACAGTATGTGGCTAGTGATGAAAAGACTTATCCAGAGATTGCGGCCTTATTGGGCCAAGCCTTACACATGCCAGATCTAAAAGCGGTCGCACTGACTGATGACCAGATGTTACACCGGCTATTAGCAACCGGTGCCCCCAAACAATTTACTGAACAATATGTGAAGACGGTGGCCTATGAGCGTGATCAAGACTTTTACGCTGATTATCGATTACATCATCCCGTCTTAGGCCCAACGAAACTGGCCGATTTTGCGCCCATATTTGCAAAGGTGGTTGCGCAACAACACTAGATGAAGTAGCTGGGTCTAATCATGGGTCAGCTTTTTTGAAAAATAAAAACGGCATAATTATTAGGTTACGTATCTACTGATGTGACGAAATTATTTAGGAGGTACGTAACATGCGTTTTTATTTTGGTATTCTTGTCATAGTAAGTTTAGCTGTCTGGGTGGCTTGGCGAACCTGGCGAATTTTGCGACAACAACCGGTGCGGCCGGTCCGCCAACCGCTTTTGTGGGCGTTAGTAACCGTGATTAGCTTATCTTGGAGCTTTGCAACAACCAGCTGGACTTATGCCGGTGTGGCCGTTTCGCAGAACCAATTGACCCAGATTAAGCAACTGACCGCGGCTGAAAAGGTGAGTGTTGACGCCCTAGCCGCCCGCAATCGGGTGACTACGGTGATGGCGCAGACCGCAACCGTTCAAACGACAGCTGCTCAGCTGGATACTGCCCATGCTAGTCAGCTCAAGCGACAAGCAGCTGCAGTGGTTACGCAAGCTAAGCGGGCTAATCAGGTTAAGCCAGTTGCGTCCGGCTATCATCAGGTTAATCATCAGCTGGCGCATCAATTAGGGAAAACGCCCAAGCAAGTGCGCGCGGTCTTCAACCAGTTACAACGGGATGCCGGTATGTCAGTAGCTAACAGGTAGGGATTAGGGCTTTATCTTGCGTCAGCTTTCGCGATATAATAGAAACCAGATTTTAAACAGAAAGTGGCGTGCAAGATGGCAAAAAAGAAATTCTACGCGGTCCGAGTTGGCCGAAAACCAGGTGTTTATTTGACTTGGGATGACTGCAAAAAGCAAACTGACGGTTATGGCGGCGCGCAATATAAGAGCTTCCCAACGCGCGCCGAAGCTGAAGCCTTTATCGCCGGTAAAGCCAGTGTTGCTAAGTCGAAACGGTCGATGGCTAGTACGGCCAGTCCAACGGTGACGACGGGAAAGGTTGATATCACCGTTTATACGGATGGTGGTAATCGAAATACTGGTAACGTGCAAGGCGGTCAAGTTAAGGCGACGGATAAATCCGCGTGGGCTTATCAGATTGAATTTGGCACGCGGACTTTGACGGGGACGTCTGGTGAATGGGGCGCAACGAATAATCGGATGGAAGTTATGGCGTTGATTCAGGCGTTAGACCGCTTGACACAGTTAGACCAGACCGAAGCCAAGATTCTAGTTGTGACCGATTCGAAGTATGTCCTGAATCCGATTCAGCAGCATTGGCTGGCCGGTTGGAAAAAGCGTGGCTGGCGGCGTTCTAGTGGTGAACTGGTGAATGCAGAATTATGGAAAGTCGTCGATGCCCAGTTACAGAACTTCCCGCACTTAGACTTCAAGTGGGTCAAGGGGCATGCGAATACCAGTGGCAATAACTTGGTCGATGGTCTGTTAAACCAAACCATGGATCAGATGAAGCCTGGTCAGCCGATTCCAACTCAGCATGCAACGGCGGCCGTTCCCAAGCGAGCAGCCCGGTCGGAACAAGTGGATTTGTTGCAGGGACATTCAGCCAAGCCAAAAGCAAAAACCACTAAAGCACCAGCGCCAACTGAACCGGCACCGAAACCCAAGCCAGTTAGCAAGCAACAGACCGCTCATTCCGTTTCAGCGATGGAAAGCATCGTTAGCGATTGGAAAAACGGGTTGTCATAAAATAATAAGCGACATAATCCTGATAATAAGGGTCACGAAAGCGTGATTTTTATTATCAGGATTATTTTTTTCGAAAAAAATAAAACTTTTTTTGTTTTGGTCGCCAAAATGACATATAGTGTCGCGGTGTTTTGGTATGATACGGGTATGAGCCGTCAAGGACATGACAAACCTTGACGTGATGGGCATGACGACTAATTTTAGCCGATGCCAGCGAGTGTGTTTGTTAAATGAAATAAATGATTTAATAAACAACTTAGCATAAATAGGGAGGGCAATTGGAGTAGTTCGTTACTGGAGACGTTGTGAGTGTTGTTTGAAGGGCGATGCTTACTAGAGGAGGAAATAATAATGAAATTTGTTAAAATTGTTAGCGCTGTTATGGTGGCGACGACATTAGGTGCGACCGCGGTTGTGGCGACACCACAGGCTGATTTGACAGCGCAAGCGAAAGCTAAAAAGTCGTTGAAAACAATTCCCAAGCAGTTTCGTGGGACTTGGTACCATTATGAAAAGTATGATGGCTATGACTATCAAAAAATCTCAGCTAAGAAAATAAAAGATCATGATGAAAAACGTAACAATACAATGATGATGCATCAGTTTGATTTGAATAAAAAAGTTTCCAATAATAGTAAAAAGAATTGGATGCTTGCTTATAAGAAGTCAGCCAATAAGTACATTATGGCAGATTGGTATAGTTATGCATATTGGAAATTTGATAAGTTCGAGAGCGAAAAAGATTTAGGGGCTTACCAAATGACCACGCGTAAATATAAAGGTAAAACAGTCAAGGTTATTAAAAGAACTTTACCATATTCTGCCGGTACTTGGTACATCTATAGTCCATCTAAAGCTTTAGCGAAGCACTTATGGAATTTAGATAACAAATAATTTTGTACTTATTTTGGAGGAATAAATTGATGAAGCTCATAAAGATAATGAGTGCCGTTATGATGGCCACAACCATCGGCGTAACGACAACCTTGGTCACGCCAAAGTTATCAGCTCAAGCTAAGACGACCAAGTCTAAAAAGAAGACTAAGAAGAAAAAATCTGAAAGAAAATATTATACCGCGACCCAGTGGGCACAGGTGACAAGCTATCGGAAAAAGGCAAAAAAGATTGGTAATAGCACTAAAGGCATGTATGCCCAAAAGGCTAAACTTAAGAAGCATTTCCGGGCAGGCAAGTTAAGTGCCGGTTATACCGCACAAACGGTTAATTGGATCAATTTTTACCGAGATATGTTTGGGTTGAACGCCGTCACTGCCGACAGTACTTGGAACCAGTCTGCTCAAATGGGGGCGGCAACTTTAGCTGCGGCTGATAAAGGTTTATCCCATGGCCTTGTTGGGATTAAGCGGCCGTCAGTTGTTTCTAAGGCTAATTGGAAGTTAGGGGCCGCTGCAACGGATCAGAGTAATCTAGCTGAAGGCGTCACTGCACCATATGATATTGTGTCTGGTTATGTCAGTGATAACAATGATTCATCAGGGTTAAATCCCGGCCACCGGTTGTGGTTACTTGGGGCTATTGAAAAGGTTGGTGTTGGTCAAGTCGGCCAGTATAATGACTTGCGAGTATACGATGAAAAAAACTATAAGCGTGCAACCGTCATTAATAAGTTGGCATTTCCACATGCTGGTTTAATGCCATATAACATTGCCAGTGATGGCGCACCATGGTCCATTTCCTTTGCTGATGAATATGTCGGTGATGGGACTCTACGACCTAAAGCATCTGTTTATGATAATACGGCCAAGAAAAAGGTAAAGGTATCCGATATCGATATTAGCAGTGATTCATATGGATATTATGGTACGACTGTTTATTTCTTACCGAAAAAAAGCCAAATCAAGGTCAATCATTCATATACGATCAAAATTTCCAATATTGAGGATCAGTCGGATGTTTCATACAAGACTAGACTATTTGACTTGAAGGTAAAGGGGGGCTTTTACTAATGCATAAACTAGTTAAACGACTTCTAATTATCATCGCTAGTGCCAGTGCTATCGGGGTGATGACGATGAATGCGCAACCTGCCCAAGCCAAGACCACTAAAGTAAAACGGACTGCTTATCACGCGAATAAAGGGAATATCTATACGTCGACATCATTAAATCAAGTCCGTGCTAAAGCTAAGACGTATCAAAATACAACATTATACGTCACGAAGCACGCTACCTTGAAGCAAAATGGCAAGAAAAAAGTTTTCTATTATATTGATAGCAAGAAGGTTCAAGGGTGGCTGTGGCGTGGCTACTTAAAAGCTGGTAAAGCAACCCCATCAGTAGCTGCCATGAACCCCGCAATGGCTAAGCAATTTGTGGCGCAAACGAATAAGTATCGGGCTGCCAAAGGAATGCAGCCAGTTAGCTTGGATCCAGCCCGAATGGCATTGTTAAAGGCATATAAAGTCTGGTTTAAAAATGATGATGTTGATGATGATGCGTTTGGACTTGAATCTGGAAAAGTTGGCTTACCAACTGATGAGCTATTCTCAACCTATGCACCAATTACTAATAAATATGACTTAAAGAATAGTAAGCGTATGAGTCAGTATGCCGTTGAAACATTTATGATTATTGGTAATGAGCAACCTGACTACAAAGATGCGGATGCTTTAAATCCTAAAACGACCAAGATTGGTGTGAGTTGGTTTGAAGTCAAAGGTAAGGTTTATACAATGTTACTTACGAATCTTTACTATTAAGTAAGGTATCAGGTTAAGACTTGTTATAAATTGTTATTGGAGGAAATATAGATGAAAATAACTAAGATAATTGAAGTTGCATTGGCGGCAACGATGCTAGGTGTTGTTTCAATGACTTCAACGACTGCTCAAGCAAAAGGGGAGACGGAGACGCACTCTGTTACCGAAACGACTGAAGCAGATGGGACGCATTATTATACGATTGATGGAAAACACTATACACCAAAAGCTTATGCAACATGGGAAGCAAAACAAGTCAACAAAAGGTATGGTTATGATTCAGCCGTAGTGTTCGCCAAAAAGAGTAAATCAGGTAAATCTGTCGTTGTGACTGGTAATTTTGAAGTTTTAAATGCTAAAGAAGCTAAGCAACATAAAGCAACCTATGTACGGTTTAAAACTTATAAAGGTTATCAATCTGCCAAGTTAACCCAAAAATTAACTTTTAAAAAGACAATAAAGGCACCTAAGGCTAAAACGGTATCTATTCAAGCGGGATACTATAGTAAGACTAAGAAAAAAGGAAAAGTTTTTCACAAGGTATCAACTGTTGCACAGATAGTTGTTAAAGCTTACAAATAAGGATTACAATTAAAGCCTTTTAGTAACTCGTAAAGGTAAAATTGTGAAACACCTCCATGTCTGGGGAGCTAGGGAAAAGACGACTGTTAAAGTTTACAAGTAGAGCCTTAATTAACCTTCTCAATAATAAAGGAACGCTTAGCTCACTAATTGATTGTGAGTTAAACGTTCTTTGTGTATTAATGTTAATTTATTGAATCCATAAGCATATATCTTGAACCACGCCAATAAATTAGCTATATTAAGACTAATCTCAAATACAGGAGGGTACTGCCAATGAAGAAAGTAATCATTAGTCTAGCAGTGGTCTTGGCAAGTCTCGGGGGTTATTGGTTATGGCGGAACAAGGAACGGTTAGAAGCTGAAGCTCATCAACGAGGCGTCAGTGATCGATTAAAAGGCAAAGCGATGCAAGTCAAAGGGGCCGTTACAAGCAATCCAAAAGATAAATTAAAAGGTGATTTCTTAGCTGGGCGTGGCGAATTTCAGGATTGGTTAGTAGCGGTCAAATGTGATGCTAAAAAGTAAACTGAATGAGATTAATAGTTGTGGAGTCGTCAATGGTCGATAAGATTATTGACGACTTTTTTAGCAATGATAGGAAGGGCACATACTTGTTTATAAGCGGACACTGCATGAGCAACTACCTCACAAGGTCGTGTTAATTGTTGCAACGAGTGGTTGAGTGAGGTGAATCCGCATGAAGTTAGGTTGAGGTCATTTCAATATTGATGACCTATTATGGTGGGGCAGTGAGCTAATCTAAATTAGCAGATCAAAAAAGCGATAGACAACCCAATTCTGGGCCATCCATCGCTTTTAATCAATCACTATTTTGTTTCTTTAGCATCTTCCGCTGTTAACACGATCTTGCCATCTTCAACCTTAGCGACCATGTTCTTCACATCGCCGTGATCCAAGTAGAAGTCGGCAATTCGGTCTTCAATCTGTTCCTGGATGACCCGCCGTAATGGCCGTGCCCCCATTTCAGGATTGTAGCCGAGATCGACTAACTTGGCTTCGACAGGTTCGGTGACATGGACATGTAAGTCTTGGTTGGCTAACATGGTGTTAACGTCACCAATCATCAAGTCAACGATCTTCATCAAGTTTTCCTTGGACAAAGCGTTGAACTGAATAATGTCATCGAACCGGTTTAAGAATTCTGGCTTGAAGTAGTTGCCCAATTGACTAGTAATGTCATGAGTCTTACCTTCAGCGGCGGCGCCGAACCCGACATTGGCTTCGGAATCGCCAGTCCCGGCGTTAGAGGTCATGATAATGATGGTATCTTTGAAGCTGACCGTGCGACCTTGTGAATCGGTCAAACGACCATCATCTAAGATTTGCAAGAACATATGCATGACGTCAGGATGGGCCTTTTCGATTTCATCTAACAGAATCAAACTGTATGGATGCCGCCGAACTTGTTCGGTCAACTGACCGGCTTCTTCGTAACCGACATAGCCAGGCGGTGACCCGATCAATTTCGCCACTGAATGTGGTTCCATGTATTCACTCATGTCAAAGCGAATCATCGCATCTTCTGAGCCGAAGAGTTCTTTGGCTAATTGCTTAGCTAATTCCGTCTTCCCAACCCCGGTAGGGCCGACGAACATGAACGACCCAATTGGCCGACCAGTGCCGTTTAAGCCAATCCGGTTACGACGAATGGCCCGTGAGACCGCTTCAACCGCGGTATCTTGACCAATGACTTTGCCTTCCAAATCACCGGCTAAGGTCTTCATCTGAGCTTGTTCCTTAGCTTGCAGTTCACCAACTGGAATGCTGGTCTTTTCTTCGACGATTTGTTGCATGTCTTCGACAGTCACCGTTGCGGTATCTTCAGCCGACTTGTCCGCATTATCATCAGGCTTGGCTTTTTCAAGCTTAGCGACTTGATCACGGTAATAGGCCGCTTTTTCGTAGTCTTCCTTCTTCAAAGCATCTTGTTTCTGTTTTTCAGCGCCATCAATCTTTTCTTGGATGGTTTGTGGGTCGACCGTCTTCAAGGTTAAGTTCTTACGTGACCCGGCTTCATCGAGCAAGTCGATGGCCTTGTCAGGTAAGAAGCGGTCTTGGATGTAACGGTTCGATAACTTAACCGCCGCGACAATCGCGTCCGCATCGTACTTAACATGATGATAATCTTCGTACTTCTTTTGAATCCCTTGTAAGATCTTGATGGATTCTTCGACGCTCGGTTCATCAACCGTGACTGGTTGGAATCGACGGGCGAGGGCGGCATCTTTTTCGATGTCCCGATATTCGTTCAATGTCGTAGCACCAACTAATTGGAAGTCGCCACGTGCCAATGCTGGCTTCAAAACGTTACCAGCATCCATCCCACCTTCAGCATTGCCGGCACCCATAATTTCATGGATTTCGTCAATAAAGAGAACGATGTTCGGGTTCGATTGAACTTCCTTCATCAATTGCTGCATCCGTTGTTCGAATTGACCCCGGATACCGGTCCCTTGAACAAGGGAAGCCACATCCAAACGGATAATTTCTTTATTTAATAGTTTTTGGGGAACTTGACCAGAAACAATCTTCTGAGCCAAACCTTCCACGACCGCCGTTTTACCAACCCCGGCTTCACCAATCAAAACCGGATTGTTTTTTGTCCGCCGGTTTAAAATTTCGATGACGCGGTTGATCTCGTTATCTCGGCCGATGACGGGGTCAATCTTGCCTTGCTTGGCTTGGTCCGTCAAGTTATAGCCATATTGACCGAGGAGACCGCCACCCTGTTGCCCGCGCCGGTTGCCACCATTATTGGGACCAGCTGGCTGGGTCGGTGGGGTCTGTTGCTGGCGATAAGCGTCGTTAGGATCAACGCCGCCGCCCTGCATGGCCCGGAAGATATCGTCAAGACCGCCAAAACCAAATGGATCTTGTGCCATATCGTTACCTCCAACTCCATTATTTGGTTGCTGTTCCTGATTTTTCAACAGTTGATAGCAATTCTGGCAAAGATTGATTTGTCGCCGCTGACCGTTGACGTTCGTATAAAGATGAATCGTCGCTTCGTTCTTATGGCAGTTGTCACAAAGCATATTGCTGTCACACCTTTCATATCAGAAATATTGCTAAATCGATAAACTGGATTTAGTTAAAGGTTCAAAAATCATTTGACCTTTGTTGACCTTTGACTATTAGTATAGCAATTTTTTTCAACGGTGCAAGTCAAAAGTCTCAAGTTGAAAAGTGGCCTGATGTAGACTTGGCAGCACTCAAAAAAATCACCAAAGTTATCAATTTAATTATTTCTGAAGTTGTTCGACGGCTTGATCACATCGCTTGTTATTCATAGGAATCAGTTGTATATTGAACACCTGGTTAGGACTGGTCAATTTAACTAACCGTCTGTTATTATTATAGTACAAACCGTTAGTTTTGCATGGCAAAGGTCTGACCAGTGCTGATGTTAGTCAGTAGGCCTAGTTTTGGTCAGTTGGTGATAGCCGTATTTTATAGAAAAAGTGACAATATTAATTAAATTATTTAATTGGTTGCGTTATTTTAGTGGCTTGATTGACGTAAAAAAGCGGACGAAAGCTAATGTTTTAGTTATCGTACGAGTTGTAAAAGTTAATCGTCAAGAAATTGGTCTACCTATGAATGACGGCAGCAGTTAACCACGACTAACTGACTCGACTGAGCCAAATAAACGAATCAGGTAAAAGGGGGCCAGTTTGTGGCAACAGATTACACGCAGTTAATGGAAGATTTACGTACTGGCAAGCGCGATTCTTTCAGTGTTGATCCGGCTGATTTTATGGTATTTCATGATGCTTATATGCGCTATGAGTACCGGAAGCGAATCATTGGTATGGCTGACCTAGATGGCCATATCGTTTACCATATTGACAACGATGGTAAGGCTACCAATTAATCACAATTGAATGAATGAAAGGGCTTGTATTTCAATTGGATAATTGCTATCATCAATACTAAGGGCTCTTGAGCGATCGTGTTGGCGGCAACTCGGGTTGACTCGGAACCAATTAATTTACATCTTTGAAGGAGATCGAATAGTTATGGAAAAGAAAGAATTTCACGTAATCGCAGACACAGGTATCCACGCACGTCCCGCTACTTTATTGGTACAATCAGCAAGTAAGTTCAACTCAGAAGTTACGTTGCAATACCAAGACAAGTCAGTTAACTTAAAGTCCATCATGGGTGTTATGTCACTCGGTGTTGGTAAAGATGCTGATGTTACTATTTCAGCAGAAGGTGCTGACGAAGCTGATGCAATTGCTGCTTTAGCTGATACGATGAAGAAAGAAGGATTATCTGAATAATGGCTGAAAAGGTACTAAAAGGAATCGCTGCCAGTGATGGTATCGCGATTGCTAAGGCCTATATGCTAGTTGATCCAGATTTATCATTCGAAAAGACAACAGTTTCTGATACTGATGCCGAAATTCAACGGTTACATGATGCTTTTGACGCTTCTAAGGCCGAACTCCAAGTCATTAAAGACAAGGCGGTCGAAAACTTAGGGGCTGAAGAAGCAGAAGTTTTTGAAGCTCATATCACAATCTTATCTGACCCTGAAATGTTAGGACAAATTGAAGGCAAGATTAAGGATGATAAAGTCAACGCAGAAGAAGCCTTGAAGGAAGTTACTGATACTTTCATCTCAATGTTCGAAGCAATGACCGATAACGCCTACATGCAAGAGCGTGCCGGCGATATTCGCGACGTTACGAAACGGGTCTTAAGCCACTTGTTAGGGGTTACCTTACCAAGTCCAGCTTTAATTGATTCGCAAGTCATCGTGGTTGCCCATGATTTAACCCCTAGCGACACGGCCCAATTGGACCGCAAGTTCGTTAAAGGGTTCATCACGGACATCGGTGGTCGGACTAGTCACTCAGCAATTATGTCACGGACCCTTGAAATTCCTGCAGTTGTTGGTTCTGAAACCGCAACGGCTGATATCAAGGAAGGCACCACGGTAATTCTTGATGGGATTAACGGGGAAGCCTTAGTAGCCCCAACTGATGCTGAAATCAGTGACTACCAACAAAAAGCCAAAGATTTCGCTGCCCAAAAAGCCGAATGGGAAAAGCTCCGGAATGAAGCGACCGTTTCTAAAGACGGCAAGCATTTCGAATTAGCTTCAAACATCGGGACACCTGACGATATGGATGGTGTCTTGGACGCGGGCTCTGAAGCCGTTGGGTTATTCCGTTCTGAATTCTTATATATGAATTCAGCAGAATTACCTGATGAAGACACCCAATTCGAAGCCTACAAAAAAGTTGTCGAAGGGATGAAGGGCAAGCCAGTGATCGTCCGGACCATGGATATCGGTGGGGATAAGCATTTACCATACTTACCACTTCCCGATGAAATGAACCCATTCTTGGGTTACCGGGCTATCCGGATTTCATTAGACCGTGATGACATCTTCCGGACGCAACTCCGGGCGTTGTTACGGGCTTCCCATTATGGTCAATTACGGATTATGTTCCCGATGATTGCCACTTTGGATGAATTCCGTCAGGCTAAAGGCATCTTCGAAGAAGAAAAAGCCAAGTTGGTTGCGGCTGGCACCCCAGTTGCGGATGATATCAAGTTAGGTATCATGATTGAAATCCCAGCCGCTGCGATCTTAGCCGACCAATTTGCTAAGGAAGTTGACTTCTTTAGTATTGGGACTAACGACTTGATCCAATACTCCTTTGCTGCTGACCGTGGGAACGAACGCGTGTCATACTTGTATCAACCATACAACCCATCGTTGTTACGTTTGATCAAGCATGTCATCGACGCCGCTCACGCAAATGGCCGCATTGCGGGTATGTGTGGTGAAGTTGCTGGTGACCAAGTTGCGGTTCCATTATTGATGGGCTTAGGCTTGGACGAATTCTCAATGAGTTCAACTTCAGTTTTGAAGACGCGTTCATTGATGAAGACGATTGACACAACTGAAATGGCTAAGTTAGCTGACAAGGCCTTGAACGACTGTGTCACAAATGAAGAAGTTAAAGAATTAGTTGAAAAGAACGTTTTCGGCAAATAAGCTGATAATTTGATTGATAGCTAATTTTTGTAAACCGCGCTTAGGGCCTTTAAGGCTTTGAGCGCGGTCTTTTTGTTAATTCAGTCACATAACTTTCAGTGAACTCTTAATTTCTCTTAAGAATATTTGCAAGTCCCATATTGTCACCGTATAATATGTATAATTAATTCATTGAGACTGGGATGCAAGCGCTCAATTGGTTGCCTGACAAGCTGTTAGGAATTAGTTGAAGCAACGAGGGACCCGCTACGTGCTTTCGGGGTCGCCGGAAATAAAGGGAGAATCGACGTGAATATCGGGATATTTACAGATACATACTATCCGCAAGTGAGTGGGGTAGCAACGTCAATCAAAGTGCTGCGTAATCAACTCGAGCGGGCTGGTCATCAGGTCTATATCTTTACGACCACTGATCCGCATGTTGATAAGAATATTTATGAACGGAATATTTTCCGCTTTACTAGTATTCCATTCGTATCATTTACTGATCGCCGAATTGCGGTGCGCGGTTTATTTAAGGCTTACCAAGTAGCCAAAGATTTGGGCTTAGATATCGTGCATACGCAAACGGAATTTTCGATGGGCATGATTGGCAAGTTTGTTGCCAAACAACTCAAGATTCCATGTATCCATACGTATCACACGATGTACGAAGATTATCTGCATTACATTGCTAACGGTAAGCTACTCAAGCCGTATCACGTGAAAGAAGCTACCCGGGCCTATTGTTACCATTTAAATGGCGTTGTTGCGCCTAGTGACCGGGTCTCGAAGACGTTAACCCGTTATGGGGTTAAAGCACCGATTCGGATTATTCCAACGGGGATTGATATTAATCAATATGAGCAGGAATCGACAACAGATTACCGGCAACAACTGGGCTATCAACCCGAGACACCGGTCTTACTTTCGTTAAGTCGGTTAGCGTACGAGAAGAACATCCATGAAGTGATTGCCGCCTTGCCAGCTATTTTAGAACAAGTTCCAACGGTACAATTACTGATCGTTGGGGATGGCCCGGCCCGTGAAACGTTGGAGAATCAAGTAGCTGACGCTGGTCTAAGTGACCATGTGCAATTCACTGGTGAGATTGATAATGATGAAGTTTACAACTACTATCAGATGGCAGATTTGTTTGTCTCAGCTTCCAATTCGGAATCACAAGGGTTAACTTATATTGAAGCGATGGCAGCCGGTTTAAAGACCGTTGTTGCGGCCAGTCCATATACGGATCAATTGTTGGACGATCCGTCATTGGGAACGACCTTTAAGAGTGAATCAAAGCTGGTGCATGATGTGGTCAGTTATTTGCAACATCCACATGCTTTCGATGACCCGAAGCCGCGGCAAAAGAAACTGTATCAAATTTCGGCCGAATATTTCGGCAAACAGATCGTGAATTACTATCAAGATGTGCAATTGGCTTATTCGGAGACGAAATCGGCCGACATCAGTAACTAAGGGGACGAATTATGTTAAAGATCACCATGTTTTCGAAAGCCGACTCGGTTAAAGGTCAGGGTGTTGGGAGTGCGTACCGGGAGTTAATGGGCCTATTGCGGACACACTGGCAAGATGACTTTGAGATTAAGGTCAATCGGTATGGCCGTTCAGCAATTTCACATTATCATACGGTCAACCCGCTGTTTTATTTATCGACTTTTATGCCGAATCGTGGTCGTAAGATTGGCTATGTGCACTTTTTGCCAGAGACGTTGGAAGGTAGCTTGAAGCTGCCTCGGCCGTTTCAGGCGATCTTTAACCGCTATTTGATTTCGTTTTATAAACGGATGGATCACATTGTTGTGGTCAATCCGACTTTTATTCCTAAGTTAGAAGCGTATCAGATCAAGCGTGCCGATGTGACGTATATCCCAAACTTTGTCAGCAAACGTGAATTCTATGAAATGACCAAGCCTAAGCAGTTAAAGTTGCGGCAGCAGTATGGCTATGATCGTGATAAATTCATGATTATTGGGACGGGTCAGATTCAGGACCGTAAAGGGGTACCGGATTTTATTACGTTGGCGAAACGTAATCCAGATATTCAGTTTGTCTGGGCCGGGGGCTTTTCATTCGGTCGGATTACGGATGGCTATCAAGACTTGAAGAAAGTCGTTGATAATCCGCCTGCTAACTTGTCGTTTCCGGGAATCGTTGATCGTGATAAGTTAGTCGACTATTATAATATGGCCGACTTGTTCTTACTACCTTCCTATAACGAGTTATTCCCGATGTCGGTTCTAGAAGCCTTCAGTTGTGGGACACCGGTGCTACTCCGTGATTTGGACTTATACCGAGCGATTATTGATGGCTATTATGAAGCTGCTAGTGATGTGGATGAGATGCAGCATAAGATTGACCAATTACGGGCCAACCCAGCCGGACTACAATTCTTACATGATAAGGCGGTCTTAGCCTCTCAAGATTACTCAGAAGAACGGTTAGCGAAGATCTGGCATGATTTTTATTTGCAACAAGCAAAAGAGGGGTAGCCATGACTAGAAAAAACATCTGGTCATTATTGGCAATGGTTTTACTAGGCGTGGGGATCTCGTGGTACTCGTTACGTAATGTGAAGCTGAGCCATTTAATGACTGATATTTCCCAATTAAACTGGTGGTGGTTACTAGTTGCATTGGGTTGTGTGGGACTGTATTTTGGGTTGGAGGCCGTTGTTGTCCAGAAGTTTGTGCGCCATCGTTACCGGCACTACTCATTTCGCAGTGCCTTACGGGTACCGTTAGCGGAACAACTATTCAACGGTATTACGCCGTTTTCATCCGGTGGACAGCCGGCGCAGATTTTTGTGATGGCGCAGTCCGGGATTGATGCGGGCCGGGCCAGTTCAGTCGCGTTGATGAAGTTCGTGGTCTTTCAAGCGATGGTCGTCTTGAACTTTTTATTCGCGATGTTGATTGGGTTTAATTATCTGGCGGAGAAGTTAAGCTATTTGTCGTTGTACGTTTTTTTCGGCTTTTTGATTCACTTTGCTGTGATCGTTGGGTTATTACTCGTGATGTATTGGTATAACTTTACCAAGCGCGCGGTTAAGATCGTCTTAATTCCGGTCGGCTGGTTCATGAAGGCTGAACGGTTTGCCAAGTTACAGGCAAACATTAGCACGAAGATTGATTCCTTCTATGAAGAAAGTCTGCGGATGACCAAAGACTGGCGGATGCTAGTGGAAGTTTGTATCGTCACGTTCTTCCAGTTGCTCTTTTACTACCTGATTCCGTACTTTATTATGCGGGCGATGGGCTATCATGGCATCAACGTGATTATGGTGACTAGTCTGAACGTTTTGATCTTTTTAGTGACGTCGCTGTTTCCAATCCCTGGTGGCGCCGGTGGGGCTGAATTCGGGTTCACCGAGTTATTTGCCAAGTTTATCCCGAGTCACAGTAAGCTGATCTTAGCGATGCTGATTTGGCGAATCTTAACCTACTATCTAGGCTTGTTCCTAGGGATGTTTGCGATGGCGATGCGGCCAGAAAAAGCCGAGGAAATCCCAGAATCAGAAGTTAAGTCGTCAGAATGAATTTAAAATCAAAGCGCTAGCAACTGGCCAGCGCTTTTTATTAACTAAAGGAGTTTTTTAACGATGTGGAAGTTAGGTCGATTCTTATTTGTTCGGTTAGGTACCATACTAACCTTAGCTGGTGGTGTTTGGGGACTCACCAGTACGTTGGCGTTAGCCAAAACCAGCAAGGCTGATCAGGTAAAGGCGGCGTATATTATGGATGCCAAGTCAGGGCAAGCGGTTTATACACAAAATGCCGATGAAAAATTACCGATTGCCTCCTTGAGTAAGCTGATGACCCTATATTTAGTCGAAAAGGCTGTTCAGTCGGGTCAGATTAAATGGACGGATCAGGTGCCAATTGCGAAAAATGTCCGTAAAATGGCGGAAAGTAGTACCTTATCAACAATGCCCATGGCGGCTAAAGACCAGTTTACGGTGCGCCAACTCTTTGCAGCGACCTTAGTAGGCTCGTCTAATAGTAGTGCCATTGCATTGGGTGAACTCGTCGGTGGGAGTAACCAAGCGTTTATTGCCAAGATGAACCAGCAGGCAAAAAAATGGGGATTAGCGGCTACTTTTGTCAGTGCATCAGGATTAGATAATACGGATTTGACGACGTATCATTTAAATCTGCCGAAAACGAGTGCTAAGGCCCAGAATCTGGTCTCAGCTAAAGCCATCACCACGATTGCCCAACACTTAGTCACTGAATTTCCAGAGATTGTGACGGTCTCTAATCAGTCAGCAGTCAAGATTCATGACTACCGGGTCCCAACGTCAGTGCTGATTTTAAAGGGACAACGCTACTATGATGCCCGGGTCAAGGTAGATGGGCTCAAAACGGGGTATACGGATCAAGCTGGTGGGTGCTTAGTGGCGACGTACAAGCAAAATGGTCGGCGGATGATTGCGACCACGCTGGGCTCAAAGTGGAAGTTTACCGCGAATAATAATTTACGTTGGCGGCTAAAGCAGCAAGAAGTTTATCATCAGGTAGCCCCATCGACCATTCAATATCGAGTGCCTGGCACCAAGACGACATTGACTTTAGTGGCCACGGGTCAGACACAAGCATGGGAAAATACCCAGTCTTCGCTGCAGGCAACCAAGGTGAGTGCGATTAAGATTCAACGTAACCAGCCGAACTACTTAGCGACGCAGACCACGGTTATGCGATTACGGTTAACTGATCCGTTATCTGGCACAACCCAGACAATCGCGTATCGGACCCCGACAGCAGTGTCGTTAGCGGGGCCGCTACAGTGGGCCACCAGTGCCGCGACACCGCAACGGCTCAATATTCAATTGGCATTTGCTGATTAAAAAAAGACGTCGCTATCCGAAAATGGTTAGTGGCGTCTTTTTTTGAATACAATTGATTTAAGCGGTTTGGTTAGCTGGATTTTCAATGTACGCGGTTAGTCGGTCCATCGCTTTTTGTAACTTCTCCATGCTGGCAGCGTAGCTTAAACGGACGTAGCCTTCGCCTTGTTCACCAAAGCCAGTCCCTGGAATAATGGCTAAATGATTCTTTTTAGCCAGATCCTTGCAGAAAGCCATCGAGTCTTGTTGGAAGTTTGCTGGAATTTTGGCAAAGATGTAGAAAGCCCCAGTTGGCCGTGCAATCTTAAAGCCTAAGCCGTTCATCACTTTGTAGACGAAGTCGCGGCGCTTTTGATATTCGTTCCGCATTGGCAAGGCATCATCGAGTCCATTCTTTAACGCTTCGACCCCGGCCTTTTGTGCAACTGTGGTAGCGGCGGTGACGTAATATTGATGAACTTTCTTCATTTGCGCCGTCATTTCTTTTGAGGCGAACAAGAAGCCAATCCGCCAGCCAGTCATGGCGTGTGACTTGGATAAGCCGTTGATCAAGATGGTTTCGTCAGGAATATAGTTGGCGATGGAGACATGGGTACTGCCGTAAGTCAGTTCGCTGTAGATTTCATCAGAAACAACCCATAAGTTATGCCGTTGACAGCATTCGGCTAAAGCTTTGACTTCATCTTTCACGTAGGTGACCCCAGTTGGGTTGTTCGGATAGTTTAAGATAATGCCCTTGAAGTGTTCATCAGGATGTGCGGCGATGAAATCATCAATCATCTTAGGTGTGATAATGAAGTCGTTAACCCCAGTATCCATAAATAATGGCTTAGCGTGGGCTTCTTGAATAATCGGAATATAGGCTGGGAAGATTGGTGAGGGCACGATAATTGCGTCATCGGGATTACAAATCGTGGTTAGCGCCGTTGCAATCGCTTCGGTTGCTCCGACGGTAACTAAGACCTGATCTTCAGCGTCGTAATGGTTGCCGTACTTCTTAGCTTGAAAGTTCGCCGCAGCTTGCCGCAAGTCTAAGAGACCAGCCATGCCAGTGTAGTGTGAATAGTTTTCATCGATGGCTTTTTTAGCTGCATCTTTAACGTGTTGGGGAGTATTGAAGTCGGGTTCACCTAAAGTGAGTTTGACCATGTCAGGAATCGCACTAACTTCTTCATCAAATTGCCGAATCGTGGATACTTGGATCTGAGCAATCGTGGTATTGAGATCATCTCTAAATAACGTCATTGAAAAGACTCCTTTAGTTTTTTTTGCTGTTTGCAACCAGTTGACCGCGACTAGCGTTTTCCGCTAAAATGACGCCAGCGAGTATTAAACTAGTTATATTCAATCACGATCAGCCTAATTATCAGGCTAACAAGTAGCTAATGAGTAGCAAACAACATTTTTATTAAGTTGTCTTAAGTTTATCACATCTTGATAGGGACAAATGGCCGGATTGGGTTATAATTAAAAAGGCGAATTTAGCTTGAAAATGGGGCTTTCCGCTGAAAAAGGGTGTTATTAGTCCCAATTTTTGCTAGAATAAAAACAAAACCTAAGGAGCGAGATTATTATAATGGAAAAATCTGAATTATCAGCAATTCTCAAACGACTAGAAGCAATGCGGACGACTGAAGCCGCCGAGGTTCAATCCCGGCGCTTTGAAAAGGAAGGCGTTGAACGAGGCCAAGTTGCCTATGATCCCGCCACTTCAACGTATACATTACAAGAATTCAATCCGGACCAAAGCTTTGAATTTGATAACATTGATTTAGTTGCTATTGAGTTATACGACTTGTTAACGGACAATTAGCATTTCCGCCAATTAGATATTTTATAGACTGATCCATATTATGCGTTGAATATTGAAGAATTGTTGAAGAAATCTTCAAGTAATTGCTATCAAGCAACCAACCGTTATAATATGGATTTGTTAATAGCAATGACGGAGGAATTATGATGCCCAAATTTATCAAAAACACGGTCGGTAAGGTCAACACGACCTTAGGCTTCTTTGCCTTGACCGTGGTCTTATTTTGGCTCAAGACGTATATCGCGTATAAGACCGAATTCACGCTGGGGGTCAAAGGGGCCGTTCAGCAATTCATTTTAATCTTGAATCCATTTCCAACGGCAATCATTTTGCTGGGGATTGCGTTATACTTCCGCGGCCGCTTAAAATATTGGTTGTTAATGATCATTGACGCCTTACAGACGACCTGGTTGTTTGCCAATATTTTGTATTACCGGGAATTTTCTGATTTTATGTCAGCCGGAGTCATTAAAAGTTCTGGTGCGGCTAGCAATAACTTAGGGAAGAGTTTGAGTCAGATTATCCATGGGACGGACTTTTTAGTCTATGCCGATGTGGTTTTACTGATTCTATTGCTAGTCTTTCATGTGATTCGGATTGACCCACGACCATTTAAGCTGCGCTATGCGGCGACTTTAACAATGATTGGGGTGGCTTTGTTTGCTGTGGACCTCGGGATGTCAGAACATGATCGTTCAGACTTATTGACGCGGACGTTTGATAACAACTATATCGTGAAGTATTTAGGGCTAAATACTTATGCGGGCTATAGTGTCTATCAGACCGAAAAAGAAAGCGCCACTCGGGCCAAAGCTAGCAGTAGTGATCTCAAGAGTGTCTTAGCCTATCTGAAGAAGAACAAGACGGACACGAATATTCAGTATTATGGTAAAGCGAAGGGTAAAAACGTCTTTATTATTCATTTGGAAAGTTTCCAGCAATTCTTGATTGATTATAAGGTCGATGGGAAGGCTGTTACCCCTAACTTAAATAAGTTCTACCATAATAAGAGTACGTTGAGTTTCGATAACTTCTATAACCAGGTGGCTCAAGGGAAGACTTCCGATGCTGAAATGATGCTTGAAAACTCGTTGTTCGGGTTACCAACTGGGTCGGCGATGACGCAATATGGGACCTCGAATACGTTCCAAGCGGCACCGGCAATCTTGGATCAGGCCCAGGGCTATACAAGTGCGGCTTTTCATGGGGACGTGGCTAGTTTCTGGAACCGGGATAATGCATATAAGTCCTGGGGCTACAACTACTTCTTCTATTCGGCCTATTATAAGGAGAAGTCGAGTTATAATATCGGTTATGGTTTAAAGGACAAGATCTTCTTTAAAGATACGGTGAAGTACCTAGAACAGTTACCACAACCGTTCTATGCCAAGCTGATTACGTTGACGAACCACTACCCGTATACCCTGGATAAGCAAAACCAAAGTATCAAGAAGACCACCACTGGGGATTCAACCGTTGATGGTTATGTCCAAACGGCGCACTATCTAGATCAAGCATTTGCTGAATTTGTGACTTACCTGAAGAAGGCCGGCCTCTACAAGAACAGTATGCTAGTCTTATACGGGGACCACTATGGAATCTCGAATAACCATCGGGCGGCGATTGCTCAGTTATTAGGCAAGAAGACCGTGACAAGCTATGACCTGGCTCAATTCCAGAAGGTACCGTTGATGATTCATATGAACGGGTTAAAGGGTGGGATTAACCACACGTATGGTGGTGAAATCGATGTCTTACCAACCTTATTAGACCTACTAGGGGTTAAGAACAACTATATTCAATTTGGAAACGATCTCTTAGCGAAGAATCGGAATCAGACGGTAGCCTTTAGAAATGGGAACTTTGTCTCACCAACCTATACTAAAGTAGGGGGGACGATCTATAACTCGAAGACTGGTCAGGAGATTAAGCATCTGACGGCAACGCAGCAAAAGGCGATTAAGCAGATGCAGAATCACGTGACGACGGAGCTCTCGTTATCTGATCGGGTGATTGAAGGGGACTTGCTCCGCTTCTACACACCGAAGAACTTTAAAAAGGTTGATAAGTCTAAGTATAGTTATAAACCAGCAACAACGCTGAAGTCCTTAGAAGAGTTACAACAGGAAAAGAAGACAAGTGTCTTGTCGAAACACAAGAACAAGTCGACGGTCGATCTATATAAGACCGATGCACCAGAGTTATCTAGTTCAAGTGACAGTAGTTCGTCAAGTAAATAGAGTATGACTAGGAGGGCATCGTTACGGCGGTGCTCTTTTTATATATAGGCATAACGATTTGAAAAGTTGGGCTGCCATCGCCGTAGTTATTAGTCGACGGCTAAGTGAGCAAAACGTCGCATGGGGTTCACGTCTAATCTTGGTTAGGTGTCGTTGGCAGATCAATCACTTTTTTAAAATAAATCGAGAAAAAGACTTGACCTGCATACTAATCCTTGATAAGATATTACTTGTCGCTGCGAGAGAGCTACGAAATAGCTAAACCACAACGTTCAAGCGTTCTATTGATGAGAAAAGTCAGTTGCATAAATATTCAATTTCTTTTGGAAAAGTTGTTGACAGTTATCAATTGATTTGTTATTCTTATAAACGTTGCGTTACCAAGTTCAACAAGTTACTTAATCAAGTTGCTTAAAAATAATTGTTGACACGTTTGTGTCACGATGTTAAACTGATTAAGTTGTGTTGAGGTAATCAACCGATAGATTTAGATCTTTGAAAACTGAACAAAGTTTCGACGAATCAAATGTGTAGGGTCTATCAATTCTTGAATTGGTAGCAAACATTTGC
>NZ_BJDL01000024.1 GCF_005405125.1 Lactiplantibacillus songbeiensis | reverse complement strand
GTCACCGAACCAATGCCCTATATTTTTATCATGAATCGTTTATTTAATAACATTCTTATTGACAAGACGTAGAAAAAAACACCCGCCAAAATGACGAGTGCTTTAATTTCAAATTTAGTCTAACTCAACCTTTTGTACCCAACCTTCAGGTGCTTCACGGTCACCGAACTGGATACCCGTTAATTCATCGTATAACTTCTTGGTAACGGGACCAACTTCAGTTTCACTGTAGAAGACGTGTAACTTGCCGTTGTGTTCCAAACCACCGATTGGTGAGATAACAGCCGCCGTCCCACAAGCACCAGCTTCAGTGAAGCGGTCTAAGTCGTCGATGTAAACATCGCCTTCTTCAACTGCCATACCAAATTTATGTTCTGCCAAATAAAGTAATGAATACTTCGTCACTGATGGCAAAATTGATGGTGATTTAGGCGTTACAAACTTATTATCTTTGGTAATCCCGAAGAAGTTAGCTGAACCGACTTCTTCGATCTTCTTATGATCAACTGGATCAAGGTAGACACAGTCAGAATACCCATTACTGTGTGCTTCTTGACCAGGGAATAAACTAGCGGCGTAGTTCCCGCCGACTTTGTAAGCCCCAGTCCCTTTATGAGCAGCCCGGTCGTAGTTTGACGTGGTAAAGTTCGTTGGCGTCATCCCACCTTTGAAGTAACTGCCGACTGGCATGGCAAAGACCGTAAAAATATATTCTTGTGCCGGATGGACCCCGATGTTACCACCGACCCCGATCATTAATGGCCGTAAGTATAAGGTTGCTCCAGTCCCATATGGCGGAACGTAATCTTGGTTAGCCCGAACAACTTGCTTAACCGCATCTACGAACATATCAGTTGGAACTTGTGGCATTAACAACCGTTCACAACTGGTTTGCATCCGCGCAGCATTCCGGTCTGGCCGGAATAATTGGACGCTACCATCCTTGGTCCGATAAGCTTTTAAGCCCTCGAAATCTTGTTGACCATAGTGTAAAGCTGTTGAGCCTTCACTAATATGTAAAGTTGCATCGCCGGTTAATTCTTTTTTATACCACTTACCATCTTTCCAATACGCACGGTAACGATATGGAAGGTTCCGATAGTTGAAACCTAAGTTATTCCAGTCTAATTGTACATCTGCCATATGAGTCGACTTCCTTTATATGTAATTTACCCCAATTGATTAATTGGAATTTAATTAAAAGATTAATAGATTATGAGAACTTTGTCAAGGCCTTTTGAATTCAATTAACGACTTTTCCGCTTCTTTTGGTATAATAGATTAAAATTCTGTATATCAAAGGACGGATTCGTCGTGGCTAGTAATTCAGATTCAATTTATAACGTTATGTTCTATATCGTCCACCACCCCGCGGAGATTACCTTTACTTCGGAATATACCAACGTGGTACGGATGGGGATTCCTGACCGGATCAAAGTCGCCAACCCCGAAATCTATTTTCCCGACAACAAACTGTTAGTCAATCGCTTCCAAGAAGACTTTGTCGCTAAAAACGGTAACTTGCTAGATTTCTTTTTTGATTACACTGAAAAGAAAGTCCCAAACTACCATGAAGTCTGGGTCTCAACGGCACATTTACCTAGTAAACAGTTGTATTTTTTGGAATTATCATTTGAATAAGCAATCGGAAGTGACTATTCCAGTCAATAAAAAGCCACTCACTTTTCCTTAAATAGAGTGAGTGACTTAGTTCTGTATGACACAAAAGAACCGGTCCTCCTTAACCAATTCAGGTTAAAGAGGACCGGTTCTTTCGCTATTTTCTAACTTGCTGAAACGTGTTCGGCCCGACTGCTTCCTGCGCTTGCTACGCCAGTCAACCATACCGGAAATTCACCGGTATAATTGACTGACTAGGCAATGCTCAGAAGCAACCCGTCGGACCTCACACTCTTATTTGGTCATAAAAATATACAAATCCGAAGCTGAAACCCCAACCGAGAACTTCACGCCCTTCGAATAAATCGGATCGATGGTCGTGGTGCTACTCTTGTTGCTCTTAGTTTCTTTACCGAACTTCTTCATGACTTGCTTGGCATTAGCGCCAGTCACGCTGCTCATTAAGGCAAAGGCCGTCCCGAATTTCTTCTGACGGGTCTTGTTCTTAAAGGCCTTGGTTGGCACGATCATTGCTGACCCCATCACGTTACCTGATTGCACATTTAACCGGATCGTATAATCTTTAGTGCTTAAGACATTGGTCACGCCTTTAGGGGTCTTAGTTGGCAATAGCTCGTCTTTTACCTTAGCTTTAGCCGTCTTCATAGCCGCAGCCACTGACTTTTGACTTGCTTGCAAACTAGCAGCTTGCATTTGTAATTGAGCAGCTGCCGTCTGTTGCGCTTGCAAGGTCTTTGCACCAGCCATCGCTGCCGTGCCGCCCTTAGCGACTTGCGCTTTGGCCGTTTTGACCGTCGCTTGAAGCTTAGCTTGTTGCTTCTTTAAAGCCGCGCCTTGGACTTGTAGCTTCTGGGCCGCTTTTTGTTGTTTCTTTGTCAGCTTAGACCCAATCAATGCTTGATTGTAACCATTCGCTAATTGCTTATAAGTCGTCAGTCGTTTAGCGGCCTTCACATGGACAGTGGTCTTGTCATTACCAGCCGTTAAGGTCACCTTTTGACGGGTGGTCTTCACGGGAACTTGAATGACGAATGTCTTGTCCCGAACTTTTTGCTTTTTAGCTTTGGCACCATCGACTTGGTAACTCACCGTTTTAGCATTGGCATGGCCTTTAACAGCAGCAACTAACCCATTGCGGGTGTAAGTTGATTTCGTGGTCGTCAGCTTAGACTGTCCACAACCAGCTAGTACTAAAGCTAATAGACCGGCCGTAGCGGCGACTGCGTACGTTTTTTTCAACACTTGACACCCCTCCTTTAGGCTTGTTCGATATTGCCAGAAAATTGACTGTTATACAGATCAGCATAGAACCCATTCTTCGCCATTAACTGTTCATGATTTCCAGTTTCGACAACTGAACCATGGTTCATCACGATAATGTTATCCGCGCCTTGAATGGTCGATAACCGATGAGCAACCACGAAACTTGTCCGGTTCTTTAAGAGCCGTTCCATCGCATGTTGAATATGCACTTCAGTCCGTGTATCAACGGAACTTGTGGCTTCATCTAAGATCAAAATTTCAGGATCAGCGACAAAGGCCCGCGCAATCGTTAATAATTGTCGTTGCCCTTGTGAGATATTTGAGGCTTCTTCGTTCAGTACCGTTTGATACCCGTCTGGCAACTTCCGGACAAAGCTATCCACATGGGCTGCTTTAGCAGCGGCATAGATTTCATCATCCGTGGCGTCTTCACGACCATACTTCAAGTTGTCAAAAATTGTCCCGGTAAACAGCCACGTATCTTGTAAGACCATCGCAAAATGTGACCGCAAGTCTTCACGCTTTAAGTCCCGCGTATCAGTCCCATTCAAGCGGATTGACCCACCTTTGACGTCATAGAAACGTTCCAACAAGTTAATGATGGTCGTCTTCCCGGCTCCAGTTGGCCCAACAATGGCCACTTGTTCACCTTGTTTCACATCCAAATTATAGTCAGTCATTAATAAATCGTTATTATCATAACCGAATTGGACATGTTCCAACGTAATCAAGTTAGGATCATCCGTCTTAGCCGGTAAGTCAGAATGTGTTTGGGTCATTTCTTCTTCGTCTAAGACTTCGAAGACCCGTTCCGCCGATGCGACCGTCGATTGAATCGTATTCAATAAGTTGGCCATCTGCGAGATTGGTTGTGAAAATTGTTGGGTGTATTGTAAGAATGCTTGGATATTCCCTAAAGACACGTTCCCATGCGCCACATCAATCCCACCAATAATCGCGACAAACACATACCCAATATTGTTTAGAAACATCATCAACGGCATGATAATCCCAGAAATAAATTGCGCTTTCCAGGCTGATTGATAATAGTTATCATTTTGTTCTTCGAAATCATCAATCGTATCTTGTTCCTTATTAAAACTCTTGATGACCACGTGACCCGCATAGTTTTCTTCAACTTGGTTGTTTAATAACCCCAGACTCTTTTGTTGAATCCCGAAGAATTTTTGCGACTTAGGGGCAATAATCCCAACCACGACCACACTTAATGGAATCGTGATTAACGCGATCAATGTTAACTTCCAACTAATCGTTAACATCATCCAGAGCGTCCCAACAAACGTGACGACACTTGTCACGGCTTGCGTTAAGTTTTGTTGCAAAGTGTTAGCGATGTTATCCATATCGTTAACGGCCCGACTCATAATATCCCCGTTAGAATGGGTATCGTAATATGAGATCGGCACTTTTTGCATCTTGCCTTTAAACGAACGCCGTAATTTATAAACCGTTCGTTGTGAGATACGGGTCATAATAAATTGTTGCATAAAACTGAATAACGCTGAAGCTGCGTACATCAGAATGACAATTAAAACGATCTGACCGATTTTTTCAAAGTTAATTGGGTAACCAGATTGGCTAACGCCCGCTTTTTGTTGGGCGATACCCTTCATGATACCTTTATAAATTTCAGTCGTAGCCTTCCCTAAAATCTTAGGCGTCCGAATTTGGAAAATAACGGAGGCAATCGCAAATGCCATCACGACAACTAAGCCAACCCAACGATCCGACATGTAACGCATCAAGCGCCAAGCCGTTTTCCAAAAACTCTTGGGCTTTTCGACTAAGCCTTGACTGCCAGGGCCATGCCGTGGACCGCTTGGCCGTGGTTGATCAGCACTAGTGGCTTTCTTTTCACTCATTATAGCTGATCCTCCTCTCGTAATTGTGACTTCATAATTTCTTGATAGACGTCATTATTGGCTTTAAGTTCAGCGTGGGTCCCTTTACCAACTAACTTCCCGTTATCTAAGACGAGAATCAAATCGGCATCGGCGACGGTTGCAATCCGTTGGGCCACAATAACAACGACACTTTGTTGGATTAACTTATCTTGACGTAGTTCGCCCCGTAATTCAGCATCGGTCTTAAAGTCCAAAGCTGAGAACGAATCATCAAAGACATAGACTGAAGCGTGCTTAACTAAAGCTCGCGCAATCGCTAACCGTTGCCGTTGACCACCGGAGAAGTTACCCCCACCTTGTTCAACGTGGGCATCCAGGCCGCCTTCTTCTTTAACGAAATCAGTTGACCGTGCAATTTCTAACGCGTGCCAGATCTCATCATCCGTAGCGTGCTCATTCCCAAACTTCATATTATCGCGAATCGTCCCAGTAAAGAGCGTCGCCGTTTGAGGGACGAATGAAATGGTTTGATGTAAATCAGCCGTCTTCACGTCGCGAACATCTTGGCCATCAACACGCACATGCCCATCTTCAATTTCATAGAACCGGGGAATCAAGTTAACTAACGTCGTTTTACCAGACCCAGTTCCCCCGATAATGGCCACCGTCTGACCGGAATGTGCCTTAAAATCAATATCACTTAAAGCCAACTGTTCCGCCGTTTGGTAACGGTAGTTGACGTGATCAAATTCTAGGCTGTGTTCCGTCGAAACAGGTAAAGTTTTCGGCGCTTCGGGATCTGTAATCTTGGGTTCAATATCTAAGACTTCTTGAATCCGTGATGCTGAAGCGGCCGCCCGTGGAATAAAGGCAAAGACCATCGCCAACAACATGAAGCTCATTAACACTTGCATCGCATACGTCATAAACGCGATCATGTTCCCAACTTGCATGGCCTGGCTACTGATCAATTGACCCCCAAACCAAACGATCGCAACGTTGGTACCACTCATGATCAACGTCATCACTGGAAAGGCAAAGGCCACGATCGTGTTAACATTAATCGCATTACGCGTGTAATCTTGGTTCGCATCTTCAAAGCGATCTTGTTCAAATTTATCTTGCCGGAATGCCCGAATAACGCGCACACCGGTTAAACCTTCGCGGAAGACTAAGTTAATCCGGTCGGTCTTAGTTTGCATCGCACGGAATAATGGAATGGCAAACCCCATAATAATCCCAATAAAGACTAGCAAAACGGGAATGGCCACCACGAAGATCCAAGTCAATTCATGACTTTTGGTATACGCCAAAAAGCTCGCGCCGACTAACATAATCGGTGCCATGATCATCATCCGTAACGCCATCATTGCTACGTTTTGGATCTGGACCACATCGTTGGTTGTCCGGGTAATTAATGAAGAGGTTTCAACTTGATCAAATTCATCGTTGGAAAAGTTGATGACCTTCTTATAAATATCTGAAC
Source organism: Lactiplantibacillus songbeiensis (assembly GCF_005405125.1). GTDB lineage: Bacteria > Bacillota > Bacilli > Lactobacillales > Lactobacillaceae > Lactiplantibacillus > Lactiplantibacillus songbeiensis. The sequence goes on along the minus strand of NZ_BJDL01000024.1, from coordinate 69,395 downwards.
GTAAATTCTTCCCTAACTTTTGTGACGACCGCGCGGCTAGGAAAACGTTCCCAAACGCTGCCACCACTGACAACAGTGAAAAACCGACCATTTCAAAACCGATCTTCCAAATATAATTGATATTACCTTTGGCGACCCCGTTATTCACAATATTGGAGGTCAAACTGGGCAAATTCAAAGTGGCAATCACTTGGACAATCATAAATAAAATTGCTCCAATGACAGCCCAATATGAGATTCGACCCTTGGCTATTTTAAGCATCTACACGCTCCCCTTCATTAATCTGATTCTGATGTAAGCAGTCAACTATCTAATCTAACTAAAAATGGTGCTTTTGTCAACCATCTTTACAAGACTCACGCAAACTATTGTAACTCACCCGCCCCTTTTTGACAGCTAAAATGTCTTAAGATTTATTAAAAGTCATTAATTTTTTCATACTTGGATTAATTGTCATGTGCGTCATGCAGTTCGATATAACTTTTCACTCTGGTTGGGCAAAAATCGGCTGGAACGTGGTGGCCGCGTTTTCGAGCCATAAGGCGGTCTCGAAAGCCGGGCTTTGTCTAAGTCGAAAACCGCGACTAAGATAAATGACACCACTGAGCCAATTTTGGCCCGCCCGGCGTTACATAACGCGTTTCTATAATGTCATGAGTCGTTGTTTTAACCGGTAACTTTAGTCGAACGGTTGATTTCTAAAATGTTCAACCGTTTCATTGACCGCAATACAAGTCTTTTCCAGATTGAAGTTAACGACCATTTTGACCCCCAACTAGCCAATGAAAACACCCCTAACTTGATAATGAAAAACCGTCCTCATTCAAAAAAATAATGGCTTACTTATTACTATTATAGTGACCGAATTTCGTCGCGACTACTAAATGCGAATCTCACAAACTTGCTTGACAGTTGTAAACGTCAATGCTAGTTTATTAGATAACGATTTGCTTTTTAATTTAATTTTAATCTGATGATGTTGATGAGAAGAGTACGTTAATCAGTAACTGTAATAGCGACCACCGACAGTGCAAGGGTGGCAGTGAACCTTAACCGAAGATGAGCTCGGAGTCTTGGTCAGTGCGTGCAAGCGGCTGACCCGTGCGGACCCGTTACCGTCCCTGGCATAGCTAGTCTGTGCTGTTGAGGTTAGTCTTAACTAACGAAATTGGGTGGTACCACGATACGTTCGTCCCTGTAATAACTTACAGGACGGACGTTTTTTGTTGCCAATTTTCGACGCTACTGACCAATGTGGGGGGTAAAGCTTGCCTGTACGTTCTCTATTATCAAGTTGCTCCACTGATAAATCACAATGAGTCTTCAATCAACACCCGGTTTTGCTGAGAGCTTGGCGGCCATTAATCTCAAATTAAAATCCAATCAAATTCTCGAAAGGAGTAGATCGACATGAGCAGTTGGGCCATTATTCAACAAAGCCTCCCTTTATTTCAAAAAGGCTTCTTCATTACCTTAAAGTTAGCCGCCCTCGGTATTCTTGGCGCTATCGTGGTCGGCAGCATTTGTAGCCTGATTCAATATTTCAAATTGCCGCTTTTAAATCCACTAGTGACGATCTATACCGAGATTGCCCGTAATACACCGTTATTGATTCAATTGTTCTTCCTTTACTATGCGTTTCCACAGTTAGGGTTGCGGTTAACGGCCAGTCAATGTGGCATCGTCGGGTTAATCTTCCTTGGCGGTAGCTACATGGCCGCGGGCTTCACGGGTGGGTTTGAAGGTATTAGTTCGTCACAACTGGAAGCTGGCCAAGCCATTGGCCTCAGTCGTTGGCAATTAGCACGTTATGTCGTCTTACCACAAGGATTAGCCTTAAGCGTGCCGGCTTTAGCTGCTAATATTATTTTCTTGATTAAGGAAACCTCGATTTTTACGGTGATTGCGATTCCAGAACTGACGAACACAGCGCTGGACCTCATCGGGATGTATTACCACACGAATGAATACCTAGTCGTACTCGTAGTCGCTTATGCCATTATCTTGATTCCACTATCGTTAATTTTGACTTATCTAGAAAGGCGGGTTCGTTATGGCACATTCGGGAATTGATGTTTTAACCGCTGGCTCAAACTTCAGCCGACTGCTGGGCGGGTTATGGGTCACCATAAAAATTGCGTTAATCGCCATTATCATTGGTTTAATCATTGGCGTGCTACTTGGTATTTTGCGGACACTGCCCAATCGGCCGCTCCGCTTTATCTTGCGGCTCTACTTGGAATTTTTCCGTATCGTGCCAACGGTTGTCTTACTCTTCTTGTTCTACTATATTTTACCGAAAGAATTCAACGTCAACTTGCCCGCCGATGCAGTCGCGACCCTCGTCTTTGCCTTATGGGTCGCCGCCGAGATGACTGATATTGTCCGTGGGGCCTTGGAGTCCGTGCCACAGCACCAAAAGGAAGCTGGGCAAGCGATCGGCTTGACTTATTGGCAGTTGCAACGCTACGTCTTAATCCCACAAGCATGGCCGCTCTGTCTGCCAGCCACCGTTAACTTGATGACGCGAGTCGTAAAGACGACCTCCCTACTGATGTTAATCAGTGTGATGGATGTCATTAACATCGGCCAGCAAATCATTGAAGCTAACAACAAGACCGCTCCCAATGGCGTCTTTTGGATTTACGGGATAATCTTTATCTTTTATTTCATGATCAACTACCCACTATCACGCTGGGCCAAACACTTGAATAAACGCCGATTGGAGGCTAATCACTAATGAGCACGCCCTTATTACATGTCAACCATTTAGAAAAGTACTACCAAAAGACCCACATTTTACACGATGTGAACTTTGAGTTAAACACCGGTGAAGTCCTGACACTGCTCGGACCATCCGGCTCTGGTAAAAGCACCCTGTTGCGCTGTTTAAATGGCTTAGAAGCTTACCAACAAGGTAGCATCACTTTTGACGGTCAAGCGGTCACTCAAAAACCAAAGCAGTGGCAACAACTTCGCCAACAAATCGGGATGGTCTTCCAAAGCTATGACCTCTTCCCAAATCGCAATGTCCTGGAAAACATTTTGCTAGGACCGCTAAAAGTTCAAAAACGGACCCGCGCGGCCGTTTTACCAGAAGTCCAACAGCTACTCGAACAAGTCGGCATGGCCGATTATGCTAATGCCTACCCACGGCAACTTTCCGGCGGTCAAAAGCAACGGATTGCCATCGTCCGCGCCCTAGCTTTGAAACCAAAATTAATGCTCTTTGACGAAGTCACTGCGTCCCTTGATCCTGAAATGGTCCGCGATGTGCTTAATATCATTCGCCAATTGGCTGACAGCCACGCGATGACGATGCTCGTCGTCACCCATGAGATGGACTTTGCCAAACAGATTTCAGATCAAGTTCTTTTCTTAGCAGACGGTCGAATTCGTGAACAGACCCCTGGTAAGCAATTCTTTGAACAACCGCAAACTGAACGGGCCCAGAACTTTTTAGCTAGTATGGATTTTTAACTTATTCTAGGAGGAATTAGCATATGAGAGAATTAGGATTGAAACGCTTATTCACAACAATTGGGGTATTAGCCTTATTAGTCAGCGTGTTAGCCGGCTGTGGTAGTCGTAACGCCAGCTCTAGTCACACGACGAACCAGAACAGTGTCGCAAAGATCAAAAAACGTGGCACCTTACGAGTCGCAGTCTTCGGCGACTTGCCACCTTATGGCTGGGTCAACAAGTCTGGTCAGCGGGTCGGCTACGATGTGACCCTCGCACGACGGGTCGCTAAAGATCTAGGTGTCAAGATTAAGTTCGTCCAAGTCAATGCCAACAACCGCGTGGATGCCCTGAATGCCAATAAGGTGGATATTGTCTTAGCCAACTTCACCGTCACTAGTGAACGCAAACAAGTTGTGGACTTTGCCAAAGCCTACATGAAAGTTTCCGTTGGGGTCGTTTCACCCCAAAATGCCAAGATTACTAAAGTCAGCCAGCTTAAAGACCAGAACTTAATCGTGACAAAAGGCACCACTGCTGAAAACTACTTCACCGCGATGCAAACCAGCGTCAACTTACTAAAATTCGATTCTAAGACCCAACAATTTAACGCCCTAAAAAACAAACGTGGTGTTGCCTTAGCCGATGATAATTCTTACCTGTATGCTTGGGTTAAAAATAACCCGAAATACACGGTGGGCATTAAAGGCATCGGTCCTAAACAATATATCTCCCCTGCCGTTAAGAAAGGCAATACCTCACTATTGAACTGGACTAATCAAGAAATCACTAAATTAACTAAAGCCGGCTTCTTCAAGACTGACTACCAGCAACAACTCGCGCCTTACTTCGGTAAAGAAGTTAAGGCCAGCGATATCATTATCAACCATTAACAACAGAAACGGGCGTCACCAGATAATTTCCGGTGACGCCCGTTTTATTTGTGCCTTTAGGCCGAGTTGAGCTCGCAAAGCGTGCGAAACAAAAAACCACCCGCTATGCGGGCGGAAGGCAATTTGGTTAAACCAAAACGCCTCCATAAGTTTTAGAATGTAGGTGTCGAAGCCAACATTGCTAAATCGAAAGGGGACGTCTTAAATGGCGAATAAACTCAATAGTCTTGCACATACAAAGTGGTTATGCAAATACCATATCGTATTCACTCCAAAGTATAGGAGAAAAATCATTTATAATCAATATCGTCGTGACTTACAACAAGATATCCGACAACTGTGCCAATATAAAGGCGTTAAAATTATTGAAGGGCATATGATGCCGGATCATGTACATTTGTTGTTAAGCATTCCGCCCAAGGTAAGTGTTTCAAGTTTTATGGGTTATTTGAAAGGTAAGAGTGCGTTAATGATGTTCGATCAACATGCCAATTTGAAATATAAATTTGGTAATCGGCATTTCTGGTCAGAGGGGTATTATGTCAGTACGGTCGGACTAAATGAAGCAACCATAAAGAAGTATATCCATGACCAAGAAAAACATGATCAAGTGGTGGATAAATTAAGTGTCCGGGAATATTCAGACCCTTTTAAGGGTCAAGGTAAGTAGTACGGACACCGCTTAAAGCGGTAGCAAAAGTGACAAACGCAATCTGGCTTTGACACACAAAAGCCAGCGCCTTGAGACGCTGGCCAGTACATAGGGCTTATAGCCCTGGAGCAAACCACCCGTTTTACGGGTGGTTATGACTAAGCTTTCACTAACAATTGGACCACGCTGGTTGGGACGACTGCTTGTGTGACGCCTTCCCAAGTCTCAACGTTTTGCCCTTTAGTTTCGATTTTTAAATAATGTTTTAACTTCAACCGTTTATCGGCAGTGAAGGTCAATGTGCGGGCATGGCCTTGGGCATCGTAAGTTTGCAGCCGATACGTATAGATATCCTCGCCCATCTGCCCTTTACCGTGTTTGACGGTCTCATTGGTTAACCCATATACCGTTGTGGTTTTAACGAACGGATTCACGTTATCTAGTGCCATTGATAATTCCGAGCCACTATTTTTAGTTAAGACACTCGACCCGAACAACGCCCCTGCCCCGAGTCCAATCAGAACTAACAACCCAATTAACAATTTTTTCATGCTTGTATTCCCCCTGCAAGTAATGATTAAAGTTGATAAATTTAATCATAGCAAGCTTCAACCACCTTGCCTAGCTGGATAAGGGTTTCTTAATCGGGTTAGTTAATCCCTAATAAAGCCAATGTTTTCTTAAACTTTAGGCTTCGTTAAAGTAAGCTGGGAAGAGTTCTTCGTACATCTTGATAAAGTCTAGATACATAGACTTAGAAACGTATTCGTTTGGTTGATGTGAGGTAAAGTTACCCGGACCAAAGACCGTGTAGTCAAAGCCTAATGGTTGGTCAACCAATAACCGCCGTGCGTCAGTCCCACCAGGAGCCCCTAAAGCCGGAATCGTACCCGCTGGCAATTCCCGACCAAGCATCTTCGTCACAATCTGGTTTTGTTGCTGATCACTAGCAGAGAATTTAGCATTCAACAAGTAAGGTTTCGCCACCCGTTGAATCAACCGTAACATTTTAGACTTCGGATCACCAACGACCGGATTCAAGTCCATCTCAACGTGCATATTGATTTGACTACCATACTTGGCGGCATCAGCATCAATCACGTCATGGAAAATCTGCAAAATTTCAGCGTTGCTAACTTCAGGAATCGTCCGCAAGTTAATCTTGGCCAAGGCATGATTAGGAATCGTATTGACTTGCTCGCCACCATTGAAAACATCAATATTGAACAATGTATCCGTATTTAACACGGCATTGTGTTGTCCCGCTGCCCGAGCCATGACTTTGGCTTTGATCGTATAGAGGATACGAATCAAATGATCCACGGCGTTACTACCTAATGCTGGCATCGAACTATGGGCGTTCTTGCCAATCGATTCCAAGTCAATGTCAATCGTTCCTGCTTGGCCATAGCAAATCCGGTAGCCGGATGGTTCAGCAATCAGCAACGCGTTGACACCTTGCATGTAACCAGCATCATAGAGCATCTTGGCACCTAGTTCACCGACTTCTTCACCGAAAGTCACCATTAACCGAATTGTGCCGTTAATTGGCACTTGCTGTTCTTTTAATTCCAACATGGCAATCGTCAACGCGGCTAACCCACTCTTCATATCATTAGCGCCACGACCAAACAGTTGCCCATCTTTTTCCGTTAAGGTAAACGGATCTGTCGCCCATTCCTTGGCATCAGCCGCCACAACATCAAAGTGCCCCGAAATCGCTAAAATTGGTGAGCCACTCCCAATTTCAGCAATCAGGTTAGCCCGGTCGTCGCCAACTGGCAAGAGTTCATTTTTAATGCCAGCATCATCGAACAACTGCTTCAAATACTCAGCCGGTTCGATTTCATTATGGTTGACTGTATTCATCGCAACTAAGTGACTTAAAAGACTAATTTTTTCGGTATCTTTCATTAGAAAACCCTTCAATCATGTTTTTTTAGATAAACTGCTACTCACAGTCTATCATGCCACTAAGTCCAACTAATTGATAGCGATTGCACTAGTTAATTTGGTCAATATGCTTGGTGCTGGTTGGTTTCTAAAATGCTCAGCCGTAGCGTTGGCTTTGGTGCGAGTGGTCTGCTCGAACTTAGGCCAAGGTCAGTTTTGAAGACTAGACTTTAGCTTCAAAATGACCCATGGCGTTCCAGCGTTTTAGTACCCAACCGGCAGGCGGTAATTTTAACTAGCCCCAAGCGCGGTCAATAAAAAAACACTGAACACGCATCGCTAACAATGCACGTTCAGTGTTTTTTTAACTGATTGGGTATACTGGGTTCAAACCAAGCCTAAGCAAGAATGCTGTTATACCGGTATTAACAAGCACTTTACAGTGTTTAAAAATACTCGTGGTGCAAATAATGGTGCAAATCAACTCTAAAAACGGCCAAAAACACATAATGTCTGTAATTAATTAATCAGCCGGCGGGCGTCCAAAGTCATTCATTACGGGTGGCTTTTTTATTCGCTCGGATAGTATTACATAATTTGTACGGTAAAACATACACGAATCGTGTACGAAGATGGTATAATGTCAGTGCGAAGAAATATTGTTTCAATGTGAACACCAAGTCCCCCAACTATGTGGAGTAGTTGAGGGGCTTTTTTTACGCTTATGTAATAAACGGGTGGGTTAGATTGTTGCCTAATCTGTTTTACTTGTGGCGTCTACGGTCTAACCAGTCCGTAAACAAGGCAATTAATATGCCAACCGCAAGCGGGGCGAAAAAATACTGCAACAATGTGATCACCTCCCCACCGTTACACACAGTGTAGGTAGGCAACTTGTTTATTATCCAGCACTGACACCAGCAATGCAACATGATTTAGCTTATTTTGACTTATTGTTGAGCTTGAATAAGCCTTGTAGAGTAGCTCCACAACTAGGTAGAAAATATCGACCCAGTTAAAAACCGCCTGATTAAACTGGTATTGGATTGTTGGCGTCAATCACTTTAGGGTGTCACCTATGTCACCGTACACAAGGTAGGCTGTTTCTTGTTCGCTGTGTCTTTTAGCCAGAACGGATATTGCGAGTCGAACTTATCGACTCACAATTAGTCAATTAGCAGTAGGTCGTTAGTAACTAGGTAGTAAATAGCGGTTCAGTTAAAAGTTCAATCGATTTGACTAACATTAAATCATCAGTAATCAATCACTTTAGGGGGTCTATAATGTCTCATTACCAGATATGATAATACATCAAATCAGTGTACGGATCGGTTACTCCCCTAAGTTTAACTTAGGGCGTGGAAGTCTAAGTTACATAAGTGGTTCAGCTCATTGTTGAGCAAATCTCATAAAAACGTCTATTAATGTGTATAGCTAGTAGGTCGCTCCTGCTTCGTACTTTTCTGTTCGAAACCAATTAGTGTGGCATAGGCACAAGGCCTTGAAATGACCTTAACAAAACTTAACATTTACTCCAACAAATACCAGCATTTACCAGCATCTAAAAATTAAGGAATACTATAAAACCGGCATTTATAGGTGCAACTTTTTTGCACACAAAAATAAAAAAGGATGCAGTAGAATTGCACCCATAATCGCCCATAAATCAATGATGGAGTGATTAAAAGGGCTAGCAAACGCCAGCATTTTATGCAAGCATTTGCAAGCATTCTATGGGTGCATTCTTGACTGTGGCAACCGTTGCCAAAAGTGGCAACACGTTGCATCAAATTAGCTTACGATTGCCAGTCTGAAACGAGCCAACACCCTAGTAAAACCTAGTATTTTATCCGAGCATTTCCGAGCATTTTACGCCATCATTAGCCATCATTTTATCTTAGTATTTCTTAGCATGCCAACGATTGAAACGTGATAGTGCCGGCCGCTTTTGTGCGCACACAAAACTCAAAAAGGGTGCACACAAAATCGAATGAGAATGCGTACGGATTGCGTCCTAAAAGCTTATTGTATCGCCGTGCACCCTCGCAAACCCTAACATTTATCTTAGGTTTTCTAAGGGTGTCACGCGTCAAAATAAGGCTAACAATCGCTAACATTTCAACGTTTCTAATACGTCTGCATCAGCAATTATAGGTGCAACCTTTTTCCAAAAAGGTTGCAGTAAGGTTGCACCCATAAAATCTCATTTATCGCTCCGATTACGAGTTAATATTTTTAGACTACTTCATAACGGATGAACTGACTCGGTAAATTAACGAGTCAGACTAAAATAGGTCTAACAAATAGGGAGTCGCGAATCACGTCCCCCGTTAACTAAGAACGAAGTTAGGCATACTAACCTCGTGAACTAGGGAGGTGTTAAATTGACACCCCCTAGTTTTTTTCATAAACGACTAGGTCGGTCAATCTGATTGACTCGCTTTCTAACGACTTCCGCATAAGTGCGGAAACACGGCGCTGACCTATACTGCATCGTTTTGAACGATAGCGGATTTCATAATAGGGAGGAACGAATCGTTACCCCTCGGATGCCCCCTAAGTTTAACTTAGGGCGTAACTATGGCTATGCTCCAGTTAGCTATCACTCATTCGTGTAGTTTTCCCCGATAATGGGTAAAGATTGCTAGCCCACTGATTATGCTTAAAACACATCCTTTTAAATGATAAGTTGCATGTAATGGAATCAATCAGGCTAAAACAGGTTAATCAAAACAACCTGTTTACATTAATCGATTAAGTACGTGAATATTGTTCACCTAGTGCATGTTTCTGCCACTTTTGGCAGAATTATAAAAACCACTCGATACCATGACGGCATGAGTGGCTTAATTGGCGGGAGGAAATAGTGTTCATGGTCAATCTGATTAGCCTAGGATTTCAGGCCTATTAGTTACAGTAGGCTGGCCGTGTACTGCTTATCAGCCTCGCTAAACTCATCAGGGTACTTGCGTTGTATCTTATCTAGCATTAATACAATGCGTCTGGCTTGACGGTTAGCGGCGTGCATTCGTAGTCGGCTCCATTTAGTCATGACTCTAACTCTGGTAATCGTTCCATCGATACGGAGTGATTGCAATTGAACAATAACGAATAGTGAAATACTTCGTTCACTGTAATATTGATCACGGGCGGCATCATTATTCAGTAAATACTCATCCAGTCGGTCTAAAAGACTCTCAATCTTATCAGTACGGTGGCTTATTCTCTCGTTTGCTCGCATCGTCTTAGCAACTAAGCGCCTATATCTCTTTAAGCTAGCTTGCAGTGTCATGATTGCCCACCTCTTGTTTTAGTTTTCCAGTTAGACGCTTGATTTCAGGTCTTAACGCCAGCTCCCAGCCATTTAGGTCTGCTGACTCTATAGCGCTCGCACGTCCCTGCATCGATGCAATTTGACTCTTATAACTGGCAATCCCAATACTGCGTTCATCGTCATTCGTAGCAATAAACATCCCTCGCTTGCCGTAGCGCATTGCCACAATGGGAACGCCATGCAATCGGATTAAGTCGCTGATAATCTCTCTAATGGCTCGCTTATCTATCTGGGTCAATCGTTTTAGATCACCCACAGTTATCGGGTTAGCAGCTCCTCTCGGTATCATCGTCATAATTTGATATTCAATCATTGATAACGGCATATTATTGCCCTCCTAGTTTTTTTACTCTTTGTTGCACGTTATACCCGTGTACCTGTGTAGGTGTGTAAAACGTTGATATAACAGCGTTTCGCCACACATATACCCGTGTTTATAGCGTTCTAACGTGTGTAATCGATTTTCACACAGGTTTACACGGGTTATACACACGTCCCTCTTTTTACAAATCCTTATATATCAACCTTTACACAGGTTACACACTATACACAGGTAGTTTAATAAAGAGTTAGTATTAATTGTTAATACGCTGATAGCCTCGACCACGTTTACCATTAATCACAATATTGGTCTTATACTGCCATCCCTGCATATTATCCATGATTAGCTTAATTTTCTTAGCGTCGCCATTAGTTCGCCCGGCTAGATACTTTTCTGCTTGCCGGTCAAAAACGACTGCCAATATTTCAAGGGTCGTTGTTTGCTTGATTAGTTCCCGATCGTGGTCTAACTTTGCATTTAACCAATTGTCAGCATTAGGCTCTATTACTCCACCATTATTAATGGTAGTAAAATACGAATGCTTAACGCTTGTTGTTAGTTTTTCCCAGTTAGTCGGCACTAACATTTCAAGGTAATCAGCAATTGCATCTTTCATCGGATCAATTACTTGAGCTTCTTGCTGATATGGCTTAGCTTCCCTAATAGTCTGCTGATCAAAATAAAGCTTTTCACCAGCATCAACCCACACTTTAACTTCTGCCAAAGTCTGCAAAATATCGTTTTTATCAGACTTTAGAGGGTTCTTTGTTGCCGGATTAATACCGCACCGAATCGGATAAAATCGCCGCTCCCCGGTTATATCTTTTAAAAAGTCATGTTGATTAGTCGAACCAATAAAAACACTCTTTCGGGGATGCTGGGTAGCATAACGCCCGTAGCTATTCCGGTAGTAATCGGATGTTGCACTAGTAAAGTTTTTCATCGTCTCAATATCAGTCTTTTGCATGGCTGATAACTCGGCCAATTCTATGATCCAGCTCCCCGTTAACTTTTGATAGTCGTCTTTCTGTTTTCCCATCGTCTTTAGACTGTCATTGAAATAATCAGGATACAAATTTTTAACTGTGGTACTTTTACCTAGCCCTTGACCACCATCTAACATGGGAATAATTTCAAACTTAATCCCCGGTCGGTAAACTCTGGTTACTGCACCAGCTAACCATTTACGTGTAACCATTCGTGTATAGTGATTATCCTCTGCTCCTAGGTAATCAATAAAAAAGCTTTCTGCTCGGGGATGTCCATCCCACTTTGCAGATTCGATGCGATTTTTAACTGGATCAACCGGATTTAGCCTAGCAACACGTATCATTGCATCAAACACGTTATCTTTTGAAAAAAGTAAATTGTATCGTTCATCAAAGTAGGCTCTTAACAGAGAGTCGTCCGTGTCTTGCCAGTCGCCTTTCAGCAACCCGGTAACCTTATTAGATTTTAGCTTCACAACCTTCTCTGAAAACTCATCATAGGCTAGTACACCTTTTAAATTAGGGTCGTTTTCAATATACAATCGGATGTTAAACAATGACCCTCGTTTAATGCCTCCGCTATCGGTTTTCCTCAAACTTTCTTGCCATTCAGCGCCCTTAATCGGCGTTACATTATTAATACGTTTATCACGCTGCTGCATCGCTGCTTTAATATCACTATCCTGCGCCACACTCTCACCTCCTAAACACGCTTAATAATTGATCTAAAAATTGTGTTAACCTCTTTATCTGGCAACGGTGGCTTTAGTTGGCTGTTGGCATATTGCAATAACTCATAGGCCGTAACACTCTGACACCCTGTATTAAAGATTTTGCCCAACAGCGACGTTAGAAAACTATTGCGATTGCCCTCACTCGTACCAGCTACTAGTTCATCTAGTACCCGTCCCGTCCAAGTCTTGTGGATGTTAGAGGCACGTTCTGGTGCCTCGTTCATCCTTTGACTGGGCAACAGGTCACGAATTAACCACTGTGGCGCCGGTCTAATCGAGTTGCTCGGATCAACAGCTTGATAGTAATGGTCGTCTATCTGGCTCGGTGCAATCATTACAAAATCATGCAATACATCAACGGCCGGATATAGATTAGTTCGGCGGCGGACGCTTAACGGATCCGTCAACTTAAAAAAGTAATGCAGTCCGTCATTGGGCGTCCGTTCAATATAGGTATCTCCCGGCAATCGCTTGCCTTCTTGATTGAGCCTTCTAAGCGTAGCCACGCCGTCAGTTTGCCCATGCCTATCTACATCAACTACTAATAAGCCGGCCGTATCTAATCGCATCCCTAGGTTTAGTCTCGGGACGTGTTCAAACCAGCCGCCAATAGTCTGTAAATCAGTAGTGGCATCCAGATAACCCCGACTGCCTTTAAATGGTGCCTTACTATTGGAAGCAAGCGGGAAGATTGAAATACCAGCGCCAGCCAGTTTTAACGCGCGTTCTTTAGTATCCATGCTTATGCCTCCCGTAGTTTACCACCGTGGAACTTCGGTAATTTCTCATCAATCTGTTGTTGCTCAATGCTTTCTAGCATCTTCTCGATTGCGGCCGTCTTGTCCTGTAACATCCAGCCTAGCCCTGCGATTGAGTCAATCATGCGGGTAAGCTCGCTAGTTACCTCTAAGGCCGTTGTGTTGTCGTGGTGGTACTCGTTGGCAACGTTCTGTAACTCGTTAACCATTTCAACGGCTGCATATAACATATAATCAACTTGGGCTAGTTCTCCTTGTGCATCATCTAATAAATCCATTGTCTTTTTTCCTCATTTCTTGATATAATGAGGGCAACTTAAAAGGTTCATCCGTTCAGATAAACCGATCCAAGTCCGTGCTACTCGCCAAAGTAAAGCACGGATTTTTTTGTACCCTCAATCATGGCCAATACTCCTATATCACCGTAGTAAATCATTAAGGAACGTCTTAGCGCTCTTCATGGCAGCGGATGCCTTTGTTAGCTGCTGTATCTGTTCGTTTAGTTCCTTATCGAATAACGATAGGAAAGAATCAAACTCGGTCGCTAGCAAATCATCATCCGATACTAGTTGTGACAACTTGCGCCGCCGTTCCTCAACAAAATCACGTTGTACCTCAATTCCAGCTATTGAGCCAGCTACTTTAGCCGTCTGCTCGGATAACTTGGATTGAACCTCACACATCTTGTTCAACTTATCGCCATCAAAACCAATTACACTCATCAGTGCGCCTCCATTATCAGTAAGCCAATTAGTTGCAATCATCAAACACCGCTCGCCAGCCGGATTTTAGTTTGTTATTGATCCATTGTGTAAGATAAATGCGTCAAGATCGCGCTTGTTAAATAAAGTCGTGCCGTGAATGACGTGGGCGGGTAGTCCGTCTTCCTTGATCCAAGAACTAAACGTGTTAGAGCTCACGCCGCAATACTTGGCTGCTTGTCCTTTTCTAAGCCATTTCTGACTAACACCAGCATCACGCTTGGCAGTCTCGACTGAATCAGAGACCAGATTGTAAACGAAACTCTGCAATGACTTGGCCTGTTTGTCCGGTAAGATTACTTGTAGCTGTTCACTCATGATATTTCACCTCCTTAATTGGTAGGAGTGACGGCATTAGCGGGTAGGGTCAATCGGATGCGATAAATCACACCTTGAATTGCGAGAGCTTGCTTAATCTGCTGGTAGTCCATCTTCATTTCAAGCAGATTAGTGATCTGGCTCTTAACTTTCCTCACGGCGTCCGCCTCGTCAGCACTTAGATAGCTGGTAATCGCATCCGTCTTAGGAATACTCCGAGCCCGCCGCAATTCGTTCACGTTGACGCCTAACGCATTCTTATAGACAAGCTTGTTGATGTTGGCATAAAGATGATGATGCTCATCAAGGGCGGGGCTGTCTGCAATGGCGCTCTGCAATCCTTTTGAGAATTCCTTGCCTAGCTCAAACTTAGCCCGCCGTTCAATTAGAGCTTGTTTCATTGAGGCGAATTGCTTAACAAGTCGCTCTTGAAAGTCCTCAACCTGTGGTGTGTTGTTCAAATAGAAAAACAGCATCATCGCCTGTTGTTCGTTCAAACGATAGTAAGTAGTACTCTGACCGCTCGGTAAAGGTTCCACTATCAACGGAACCTTTCCAAAGTGTTCTAATCTGGCAATGTGATTTTGAATAGTTTGTTTAATTGAATTGCGTTTAATTCCAATATTTTCAGCGATGATGTCGCTACTGGTAAACGGCTCGGCATCTAATCGCTGTGACGTTAACACTACTAAGTCCATCGGCGTGCCTCTTTACTTGTCTGGCGCTTGTGGCGTGTATTCAATAAGTTCACTTAGCGAAATCTGTAAACAATCACAAATTTTCTTTAACGTATCCAGTCGGACTGAATCAGCCTTGCGGTGATAAATAGTAGAAATTGTGCCACGACTCAAGCCCGTTTCTTCCGATACATAGCCAATTGTTAAAAGTCGCTCTCCTAAAATGATTGATAAATTATTCATATTTGCACCTCACAATGTGTATTTGCACTTTCATATTATCAAGAGCAAATATAGATTAACACGGATGTACAACTATTTCAATGTTTAAACACACAATGTAATTGATAAATGATA
Organism: Lactiplantibacillus songbeiensis; assembly: GCF_005405125.1. Lineage (GTDB taxonomy): Bacteria > Bacillota > Bacilli > Lactobacillales > Lactobacillaceae > Lactiplantibacillus > Lactiplantibacillus songbeiensis. Next base: position 54,244 of record NZ_BJDL01000024.1, on the reverse strand, counting down.
TAATTACTGCAGATTTATCAAGGAGGATTTTATATGTTAGCAAATAGACTTAGCGTCTTACTAGCTGAAAGGCAACTTACTATTAAGCAGGTCGTTGACGAGACAAAAATTTCACGCAATACTATTTCAAATATCACTAATAATATTAATGCCAATATTTCAACAGAAACCATTGATACTTTATGTCGTTATCTCGAAGTTACCCCATCCGATTTCTTTTCTTTCAGTCCTTATAAATTCCGACTAGGTTTTGCAGAATCGTATGATGATGAAAAGATGATCCTATTTGATGTATCGAAAGGAAGAACGGAACAAATGTATCAACTACAACTTGTATTTATTGTTGACAGCCGCTGGTTCGATGAATCGGCGCCGCTAGATACTTTTGACTTATACGTTGATATAGAAGAAGAAAATTCTAAGGATAACGAACTCATAGGTATCTTTAACGAGCTACCTGTAGTATTTAAAAACGAAGTAACCAATACAATATTGACTAAAATTTCTGATGCATTACAGAAGTATACCTATATCACAAGGGATGCAGATTTTAATAATCAACAAAAACGTAAGTCTGTAAATGATTATCTATTGAGCTTAAAACCAAATGAAGTATCTGTGCTTGTACGACTTCCTTGGGGGGATTATTCAAAAAAATTAGATACAAAGAAACTGGCTTTTATCAAATAGATTGTAATTTTCCTACATATCATGCTCGCCGGCCGGTATGAAAGGAACAATCAATCATGGCAACAATTAATCAGTATAAAACTAAGTCCGGTCTGGCTCGTTGGGAGGCTTTCTCAATGGCTGGTAAGGATGATGACGGTAACTATAAACGGATGCACAAACGAGGCTTTAAAACGAAAAAGGAAGCCCAATTATGGACTTCCAATTTACAAGTTAGCCTTGATAAACAAGGATTCGTAGCAACTAATGATGTTACTTTTGAAGAACTATATAATCGTTGGTTCGAGGATTATAAGCAAGGTGTGAAAGAATCAACGTGGGCAAAGACAGAGGATATTTTTAGGCTCCATATTATCCCCGTATTGGGTTCCAAAAAGATTAAGAGACTAACAGTACCACAGTGTCAGAAAGTCGTTCACGACTGGTTTAAGGCTGGTTTTAAGCATTATCGCCGTTTTAGAAGCTCCGCCAGTACGGTTTTTGATTATGGTATCCGTATGGAACTAATCTCACGCAATCCGATGGCTAAAACTAGCATACCTAAGCGGAAAGATATAGACGATGCACCGGCGTTCGACTTCTACGAAAAGGCCGAATTAACTAAGTTCCTTAATAGTGCCTACTTGTATGATGATATGGAGCCATTTACTTTCTTTCGACTACTGTCATACACTGGCATGCGGAAAGGCGAAGCACTAGCACTCCGTTGGTCTGATCTAAACTTTGATACTAATGAGATCAGCATTAGCCGGACTGAATCCAAAGGTAAGGACGGTCGCTTACTCATCCAAACGCCTAAAACTAAGACTAGCCGTAGAACGATTGTGGTTGATAAGAAAACGATGCACTGGTTACGAAAGTGGAAAGTGAGCCAAGCTACTTTTTATCTTGAGCAAGGCTATAACGTTCACGGTGCTAAGCAACTCGTTTTTTCGAACGAGTACAATCAATTATTACAGCCAAGTGTTCCTGACCATTGGAATCGGAGTATCTGCAAGGCGTACGGCCTGCGACGTATTAAGATACATGCTTTCCGGCATACATTTTGCTCGCTGGCGTTTGCTGGTGGTGCTGAATTGGTGGCTGTGTCTAAAATGCTGGGGCACGCTAATCTTAATATTACCCAACAAGTCTACTTGCACGTTACTAAGCAGCAGAAAGCCGATGTTGCAGAGAAATTAGACCAATTCATGAGTATCTAACTGTTTTTGTAACATTCCAGCTTTTAACGTTCCCGTGGTGCAAAAATGGTGCAAAAAGTTTGCACCACGGTACACGCTGTTGAATTTTAAAGAAATAAAAAAGCCGTCATACGAGGTATTAGGCACCTCATTGACGACTTAGAAAACTATAAAATTGGGTATACTGGGCTCGAACCAGTAAATTACGGATTCAGAGTCCGCTGCCTTACCAATTTGGCGAATACCCAATAAACAACTATTCAATCTTAACTTTAAGATGAAATCATGTCAAGGATTACCAGAAAATTACTTGAATTTTGTCGCTAAGACCGTCAAACTACAGTTATGAGGAAGTGACGAATCATGACTCAAAATGAATTAACGCGGTGGTTCAACCACTTGCGACAACAATTAATCGTCTGGGCCGTTACCGCAGTTGGCCTTGCCGTTATGCGGACTTTTTTGTTGCCGCAACTGCTGACCTTTGTCTTTTGGTGTAGTGTTATCTATTGCCTATTTCTATTTATCGCCCTATGTGTCGTCACTATTATGCGTCTGCATTCTAAATGAACGATTGACAAGCGTCCTATCTTTCGGTAAGATGGTATTTGAATTTGCCCGCTGGTCAAATTGGTTAAGACGTCGCCCTCTCAAGGCGGAGTTACGGGTTCGATCCCCGTGCGGGCGATACTGATAAATTTTGGGAACTTAAAAAGCTTTGATAAAGACCGTTATGACGGTGTTTGTTAAAGCTTTTTTTGTTGTTTCAATCACCCCAATGACCTCATTTCAACCGTTTTAATAATGAATCTTGCTAAATCTGATAATTTAAGTTGTTTAAAGCCACTTCACTAAATGTTCACGTCTTATTTCTTAACATTTTTTCGTTCGTAAACTAATAAGTTCGTATTTTATCGCTATTTTTTCTTTTAAAATCATTCTATTAGTTGTATATTAGCATTATCACGAATGATGGGGTGAAGATAGTGCATTGGATAGCAGATTTACTCGCAGCAGTGGGAGTCGTCTTGAACGGCATCCCTCAAGGTATTATGGCCATGGCGTTAGGGTTCGCCGTTTTTCCAACTAGCTTTTCATTTGGCTTAGCCGCAATTGTGAACGGCATGACCGGTTCCGTCGCACCAATTTCATTTCAAGCTGAATCATTAGCCTTGACCGGACATCTAGGTCACAATCTCCGCGAACGGTCATCGATTATTTTATTTGGTGCCAGCATCATGCTAGTCATCGGTCTGACCGGCACGTTGAGCAAGATTGTTAGCTTATTAGGCTCACAGATTATGGGGGGCATGATGGCGGGCGTTGGTATTATGCTCGCCAAGCTGGCGTTACAGATGACCAAGCAAAACCGCCACTGCGGTTGGCTCTCGATTACTTTGGCCGTCATCACCTACGTTTTAACCAAGGACCTCGTTTGGACCATTGCGATTTCCGTGATTGGCACTAGTTTATACGCGGTCTTGGTTGAACATTACCATGAACAATTACCTGCTCACGTGACGGCGCGAAAGCTTCAACTCGTCAAACCACAATTCAATCTTAAAATTTTACGTGGCGCGCTCAGCTTGGCCTGTCTGAACATCGGCGCTAACATTTCTTACGGCTTGATCACCGGTCAAATGACTGGCCTTAAGCCCAATCCGGTTAACTTAAATCTTTTGACCAGTACCCAAGCCCTCGCCGACTTTGGGACCAGTCTATTAGGTGGCGCTCCAGTCGAAACGATTATCTCAGCCACGGCTAGCGCGCCGGAACCCGTCATCGCCGGTATTTTGATGATGGTCATCATGGCAATTATCCTCTTACTCGGCTGGTTGCCTAAAGTCGGTCAATATGTCCCGAGTACCTCAATCGCTGGCTTTTTGTTCATCCTTGGCGCAGTCGTCATATTTCCTGAAAATGCGACCGCCGCGATGCATGGGTCACTCAGTACGATCGCTGGCATCACCTTAGTTGTGACAGCCATTGTTGATCCGTTTACCGGCCTATTAACTGGGACGCTGCTAAAATTTGTTCTCCCATTATTGGGGTTAGGAGTTTAATCATGTCGACCACTTATACCTTAACGTTAGGCCCATTGACCCGACAATTACCATTAATCAGCTTAAATGCCACCACCACAATTGCTTCCTTTGTCTTGCTTGGTGACGCCGAATTGACCGCCTACGCCGCTGACCAACTCAATCAGCACCTCGCTAACATCGACTTTGACTACCTCGTGACGATGGAAAGCAAAGGCATTCCGTTAGCTCAGGCCCTCAGCCAGCTGACCCATCACCCGCGCTTCATCGTCCTCCGTAAAAGCGTCAAAGACTATATGCGCATGCCATTAATCACGCCAGTACAATCAATTACGACCAGTGCTGACCAAGAATTGGTCCTCGACGGCACTGACGCGGCCTTAATTCACGGTAAACGCGTTGTGATTGTTGACGATGTCATTAGTAGTGGCGGTTCCCTAGCGACTGCCCAGACGCTACTCATGGAAGCTGGTGCCAACGTTGTCCGTCAAATCGCTATCTTGGCAGAAGGCGACGCGGCCAAACGCACCGATATTGACTTTCTGGCACCCTTACCGTTATTTACGACCAAGAAATAATTATTTTCAACACTAAGAGCGTGGCAAAAGACCGGCTAACCAGTCTTTTGCCACGCTCTTCAGTTATCTGAATCAACAGTTACCGAACAAATTAGGGTTTACGCTTGGCATTCCGGGTTTATAATAGTAGTGTAGATTGTTTAACAACGTTAAGTTAACTTAGCGAATCAGAATTATTAAACCGTTTCAAACGTCAAAACAAAGGAGATCTTGTATTTGGTTTACAAAGATGTATTTGGGATTGATCACGAAGACTGCCACATCGTTCAAACACGGCATGAATTCAACCGTATCTTTATCATCGAAAATGCCGTTGGATCCCGATTCACTTGTATCAAAAAGGATGCGCCGCTAGAAAAGAAAATGTCTGGACATTGGAAGTATGCTAAAGCCAGTGACGCGCCTAAAAACTACGCGGTTCCTTACAAAGCTCAAAAGGGCTAAAAATCGCTAGAAAGAGGACTAAGATGCGACTTTACAAACCGTTAGCCAATCACGATGGCCGCGCTTACCGCCATGGTGATCGCCACATCAACCCCTTTTACGGCCAGCATGGTGCCGATTGGGTCAAAAATGGGAATGCCTCCCTTTATAATGCACAACACGAACATTCACCGGCCAACTCGCACATTCAAAAGCGGGTCAGCCGAATCGCGTTAACCATTTTATGGATCGTCATTGCCATTGTTGTGATGCTAGTTGGGGGCTTTATCGTCTATTCGTTGGCACTCAATCTTTAACTAAAAAAGAAGTTCCAAGCATAATCAGCTGTTTAGCTCATCATGCTTGGAATTTTTTTAGTGACCTGCACTGGTACTGGTCCAGGTCACCGTTAAGTCACTTTAAAAACGACTTCCGCGTTACCAAGCGATAAATAGCATCACTTAGTCCAACAATAAAGACCAAAATCAACCCCACAAACTTCAACCACGGCCAAGCTTGATCGATACTAGGCACTTTACTCCCAATCGCAAACACAATCAGGCCAGCCACAATCAATAAGCTTTCAACTAAATTCAATGTTTTCAATGACTCAACACCCCTTAAAAACTATTTTTTAATTTTCATATTTCAACAATGCTAATGACCAATCCACATGCTGATTAACTTCTACATCACTAGAACCCGATGCTCCCTTTTGAAATAAACAATCGCTATTTATGGTCACCCGTTAGTTAACGTCGGGCGGACCATAATTGGCTTAGTGGTGTCGTTTCACTTAGTCGATGGGGGCCTGGCTTTTGAGACCGCCTTTTGGCTCAAAAACGCGACCACCACGTTCCAGCCGATTATGGTCCAACCAAAGTGGCAAGATACCAATTCACAATGATATCATGCTCTATTATACCGTTCAAACAAAAAAACGCTCCTAAAATCGGCTTAATGCCCAATTCTAGGAACGTTTTAATTAATTTGCTAATTTATTATTTAAGACGGGAAGTTAATTCCTTAGTTAAATCTTCATAGCCAGGCTTGCCAAGTAAAGCAAACATATTGTTCTTGTAAGCTTCAACACCTGGTTGGTTGAATGGGTTGATCCCGTTCAAATAACCAGAAATAGCAACTGCAGCTTCGAAGAAGTAGATCATGTAGCCTAAAGTATAGGCATCTTGACCAGGGATGTTAATGACCATGTTAGGCACACCGCCATCAACGTGGGCCATAATAACCCCTTCAAAGGCTTTGGTGTTAACTTGAGCCATTGTCTTACCTTCAAGATACTTCAAGCCATCAAGGTTTTCGGTTTCTTTAGGAATGTCAACGTCACTAGTGGCGTTGTCAACTTTAACAACAGTTTCCATCAAGTTACGACGACCTTCTTGGATGTATTGACCCAATGAATGTAAGTCAGTCGTGAAGTTAGCTGATGATGGGTAGATCCCCTTTTGGTCTTTCCCTTCGGATTCGCCCATTAATTGTTTCCACCATTCTGAGAACATCGCCATATTTGGTTCGTAGTTTTCAAGAATTTCAGTGGTGTAACCTTTCCGGTATAAAATGTTCCGGAAAGCAGCATATTGGTAAGCTTCGTTCTTGGTCAAGTCATCATCTGAGTATTGACCTTGAGCATCCGCAGCACCCTTCATTAATGAATCGATGTCGCCACCTGAAACAGCAATTGGTAATAAACCAACTGGGGTTAAGACAGTGAAACGACCACCAACGTCATCAGGAATAACGAATGATTCGTAGCCTTCAGCGTCAGCTTCTTGCTTCAACGCACCGCGCTTGCGATCAGTTGTAGCGAAGATCCGACCCTTAGCTGCTTCTTCACCATACTTAGCAATTAACTTTTCTTTGAAGACCCGGAAAGCGATTGATGGTTCAGTCGTCGTCCCAGATTTTGAAATAATGTTAACTGAGAAGTCACGGTCGCCGATTAAATGAATTAAATCATTGACGTATGAAGATGAGATTGAGTTCCCAGCAAAGACAACTTGTGGGAATTTACGGTCTTCACGTGAAAGTGATGACCAGAATGTTTCATGTAAGAATTCAATGGCTGCCCGAGCGCCGAGGTATGAACCACCGATCCCGATTACCACCAAGACATCTGAGTCTGATTGAATCTTCTTTGCAGCCGCTTTGATGCGGGCAAATTCTTCCTTGTCGTAATCTGTTGGTAAGTTTAACCAGCCGCGGAAATCATTTCCGGCGCCAGTACCTTCACGCAGCTCCTTGTCAGCAGCTGTGACCATAGCTTGCATTTCGCCAAGTTCGTTATCGTGAACGAACTTAGTTAAATTAGAGCTGTCAAATGAAATGTGTGCCATTTACTATTACCTCTTTCTATACATATTTAACAACTCACATTATACAATACGAACGAACGGAATGAAAAGCGCTACCCCCGCCTTTTTCGTAAATTTTCGTAATTTATGTAAAAAACAAGCAAATTTATATAAAAAAAGACGTTGATAACCGTTAGCTATCAGCGTCATGACTACTTTTAAGTCATTCTCATATAATTTAACTAATTTACTAGTAAACCTTTTACTAAGCCTTCATCAAGGATAAGGCGACCCCGCCGACGATCACTAAGATCGAGCCAATGACGACATACACCATCTCGCGTTTGGTCTTATGCTCACCTAATAAGTAGATGCTCCCGAAAGTTGAGATGACGATTCCCATCTGTGATAAAGAGTAGGCAATCGCTTGACCAATCTGAGCCATCGCCATGAACATGAATAAGTTCCCGACACCCCAGACAACCCCAGTGACCAAGTTACGATAAGTCGCTTTTTCGGTCCAAGGCTTGTCCTTAAATGACCAGATCAGCGCCCCGATTAACATCCCCACCGCTTGGGGCATCACCACTGCTTGGGCATTGACGTTCCCATAATGTACCACGATCGTGTAGCCAGCGTAACCAATCGTTGATAAGATCAACGCCCGAATCCCGACACCCCAGTTTTCAGAGGTCCGACGATTCGGATCAGTCCGATCAGTCAATGACGTTAAGACGGCCCCACCAATCAAAACGATGACGGCAATGGAACCAATCCAATACATCCGGCCGTGCCATTCATTAAAGAGTAACACCCCGGCTAACGCGTTAGCGACCAGTTGCATCCCGGTGGAAATCGGTGTTGTCCGCGAAATTCCAACGGCCTTCATCGACGTGAATTGTTGCCCTTGACCAACACTCCAGAATAACCCGGAAATAATCCCGGTCATCCAAACGGCGGCGGTTAAAGCTGGTTGTTCGAACAACCATAAGACAATCCCAAATAATAGCGCACCCATGGTCATTCCCAGGGTTTGTTGGCGAGCGGTCCCGCCCATCTTACCACTAATTAAGCCGATACTGCCCCATGCAATTGCCGGAATCAGTGCAATTAGAATTCCCATTAAAATAATCCTCATTTCTCTATTTTCTCTGTCTGCCTAATGACAAAAAACAATTTTAACAGGAAAGTAAACGTTTTACCAGCACTAAACTGCGGTTACCAGCGTGATATTAAGATACTTGTATTTTCATGAATCCGTTTTCTTAGTGATAGGGACCGTTTCCAATTTATGAAAACGGTCCCTGAATGAAGCGTAAAAATTTTTTTAATTTAAACTTTTATGGCTAAAAACTAGCTTTATTTGTCTAAGTCCAAGACTAAAACTTTCAGATAGTTGCTAGCAACATAAGCCTTACGGGTGACAAAATCCGTTGGCAAACGGAAGGTTTCTGTCACCGTATACGTCCGATCACTACCGATGAAGGCATCATCAACGGCTTCATGGAACTTCTTCAATGAGAAGTTGTTCGCTGTCGTTGCAACGACTAATTGACCTTCCCGCCGAACAGTTGGCAAAGCTTGGGCCAATAAGTCGGTTAAGTCAGTCGCCACTTGGAACTTTTGCTTCTTGACCCGGGCAAACGTTGGTGCCGTCACGACAACCACGTCATAGCTCAAATGATGCTTAGCCGTATAGTCCAAATAGTTGGTGACCTCAATTGCCCGAATTTCGTGCTTATCCGGATCAATGTTGTTCATCGCTAATTGATCAGCAGTAGCAGCAGCACCCTTTTTATTGGTTTCGATTGAAATCGTCTTCGCAGCACCAGCAACGGCCGCAGCGGCGGTAATCCCGTTTTCTTGACTGAACAAGTTCAAAACGGTCTTTCCTTGTAATTCGGCACTCGCCAACCATTGACGGATTGGTCGCATATCGAGTAGTAGTCCAGTCGTCAAGTCATCTTGCAAGTGAACCGGATATGTCACATCGCCTTCAGTCACCAATAGTGGTTCTGGCGCTTCAGTCCCAGTCACAAGTTGACTCTTTAGGTTCGCTTCTTCAACATTGAAACGTAACTTGGCATAGATGCCTTTAAATTGATGATCAGTGGCCGTTTCAAACGCCGCGTAGATCATTTCTCGTTGTTGATAGACGCCTTCAGCATACCAAGTAAAGACATAATAATCGTCATAACGATCAATCGTGACCCCACCTAAGCCATCACCAGCCGCGTTGAAAACTCGTTGTGGCATGCTAGGATTCATGGTCGTTTCACGCCGAATTAAGGCTTGCTTGAATAATTTACGGAAATAATCAGTTGTTGGTGTTTGGGTTTCGTCTAAGCTTAACACCCAGCCTAGTTGCCGGCGGTGCTTGGCAATTAAAGCGTATCCCATAAATTGGGAACTCGCCATTAACGCCACAAATGAGCCATCCGTTAGCTTCATGTTGGGTTCTTTTAAGTCATCTTGGACTAATAACGGATAGCCGTCTTTAACTTTCCGTTGGGAATTACCAGTAATTTGTACTCTTTGCATAGATTTGTTTCTCCTATTCGTTCAGTTCTTATCTAAAGTAGCGGTAAATCGCTGTTCACAGCCGTTCTAAGTGTAACATATCTCGCTGGTTGACCGTTAGTTATTACTGACGGACTTTGCTGGTCACTCCGGGCTGGTTAAATTAGCTTTGCCCTTCTAGTTGAACCAGAACCGGTAGCCGGCAAAATGCCACGTCCATCCACTAGACCAATCTAAAAGAGAGCTGCCTTGACGACAACTCTCTTCATTAAATAACAGCTAACTTTGCCGTTGATCTAAAACTCGCTCACCTAAAAAGCAACCAACCTTTAAATAAACGGTCTACCTAAATCTAACTACCTTAGTAAAGAACAGCATTCCAAATTAAGCCTAATCTTCAATAATTGGTTTATCAAAGTCTTTATCCGGGAAAGTGACCGTAAAGCGCGTACCTTGGTTCGGTTCACTCTCAACTTCAATTGAACCACCATGTTGTTGGACCAATTGATGGGAAATCGCTAAGCCTAACCCAGATTCACCATACTTTGTGTTCTTCCGTGATGGATCAGCTTTGTAATAACGTTCCCAAATATTCTTCACTTGATCAGGCGTCATGCCGATTCCATGATCTTGAACCGAAATAACTGCGGCGTGTTCGCTACGACTAGCCGTAACTTCAATCGTGCCTTTTTGTGAGAACTGAATCGCATTTTGCATAATGTTGAATAAGACTTGCACAAAGCGGTCATAGTCCGCCCAGACCGGTAAATCATCTGGTGCTGTCAGCTCAAAGTGATCACCAGCAGCAGTCGCTTTCTTTGTGAGTTGTTCAACTAAGTTATGCAACACCTCAGCGCCATCAAAATTGGTCTTGTTCAAAGCAATTTGCCCCGTCCGAATCTTTTCATAGTCTAGATTCTCATTGACCAGTCGAATCAAACGCTTTGTTTCATTTTGCATCAATTCAATCGAATGCGCCTTATCCTCTTCAGGAATCGCATCGTAAGCCAAGCCTTCCAAAATCCCATTGATAGTCGTTAATGGCGTCCGCATCTCATGGGCAGCGTCAGCCATGAATTCACGGCGACGTTTTTCTTGCCGCTTGATCTCATCATCCGACGCCCGCAATGAACTGACCATGCCGTTAAAGTCATCGGCCAAATCATCGATTTCATCTTTATGATTACTCTCAACTTGAATGTCAAAGTCCCCACTAGCAACCGAATGCGTGGCATACCGCAGACGATTAATTCGGCGAACTGAATAACGCGCCAGAATAAAACTTAACAAGAGCGCCGCAATCCCCGAGACTAGCAAAGCGATAAACAAATTATTTTCAATCTGTTGTTCATTAGCTTGCAAGGTCTGCTCAAATGACCCAATCGAAATTGCGCCGACAAACTTCTTCGTGCTACCACTCTTATAAAACAACGGGACTAACACATCAATCGTCCGCAATGACGGTTTGTTAACCGGCCGATCATGATTACGCGACTTAAACGTCACGTGTGGCGACTTAGTAATCGTCTTATTTTGCTTCAGCTTTTTCCAATCACCCGCGGAGATACTCGGCGCATAAAACGAACCAGTGGGCATATTGCTTAAGCCTAAGCTATTCGGGTAAACAACTTTCTTGTTGGCATCATACACTGAAAAATGAATATGTTGATCTCGTAAGATTGCCGTGCCATCATTTAAGAACTGCTGATTAAAACCCACGACTTTGTGGGTGCGGGTATTATAGCGAATCGCTTCTTTTTCAATACTCGTCGCATACTGCTGTAATTGTTGCCACGAATTTTGATAGATCATCGTCTTGGTCGTGCGAATAAAGGCAAAGCCCAGCACCACAATCACCGTAATAATGACCGCAAAAAACGACAGCATCTGCTGATAGATCAGTTTCATTGAGCGTCCACTCCACTGTCATCAAACTTGTAGCCGACCCCCCAAACCGTTTGAATAATTTGTGGGCCCACTTTTTCAATCTTTTGCCGCAACTTCTTAATATGGGCATCGACGGTTCGTTCATCACCATAGTATTCATAATCCCAAACCAGTTGTAACAGCTGCTCACGAGAGAAGACTTGGCGCGGTTTTTGAGCCAGCGTCTTCAATAGATCAAATTCTTTTGGCGTTAAATCTTCAATTTGTTTGCCACCTAGATAAGCTTCACGCGTCTTGGTGTTTAACTTAAAGTGATCCGTCTGAACATCGAAATCACTGACCGCATCAGTAGCCGGTTCGGCGGGCGCAACTTTACTTAAGTCGGCGCGACGATGTAACGCTTTGATCCGGGCAATCAAAGTAATCGGTGAAAACGGCTTCGTGACATAGTCATCCGCACCCATTTCTAAGCCTAAGACTTGATCACTTTCTGAGTCGCGCGCCGTCAACATAATAATTGGTACAGTTGGTGATGCTTTGCGAATATCTGCACTAACTTGCATGCCATCTTTACCTGGCAAGTTCAAGTCCAACGTGACCATATCCCAGCCATCAACATCTTCATTGAACATCGTGACCGCTTCATTACCATCATAGGCAAAATGAGCGTCCCATTTTTCTTTTTTAAAAAACATCGCCATCATTTCTGAGACGGATTTATTATCTTCAATCATTAGTAATTTCATTTATAAAATTCCTCCAAGTTTATCGTTTAATATTGATAAATCTGTCTGGACAGTTTGCCAATTCACAAATTGTCAGTTAATCTAAGTCTAATCATACCCCACTTCAGGCTAATTATCAGTCCTAGTATATCAACAATTTGGTAACATGACGTGGCTGATTTGTGAAAAAAGTATGGCGACAATGTGCGAAAAAGCAGCACTTTTAAATAATCGTGTTAACGCTTGGTGCTAGTTGGCTTAAATTGCCACTCTGATTGGCCCAGAATCGGCTGGAACGTGGTGGCCGCGTTTGAGGCTTCAAAATGAGCGTTTTAGGAACCAACCGGCAGGCGTCAATTTTCGACTAGCTCCAAGTGTAATCGTGTTAATCTTAAACCATTACTAATAGGAGGTATTTCATGCAAACACCACAACTTGACCAAACCAATTTATCACCGCTGGCTTTTCAAACCATTTACACCGATGACGATCAGCTGCTATTGCAAGGCCATCTCAGCGGCGAAACGATTACCAACCAAACATTAGAACATCCGATTTTTGAACAATGTATCTTTGAAAATATGATGTTGACTGACAACAACTTCTATCGGGCCGAAGTCAGTGATGTGATTTTTAAAAATTGTGACCTCTCTAACTGTCAGTTCGAAAAAGCCGGTTTCTACCGAGTACAACTGATTAACTGTAAACTCGTGGGCACGACTTTTGATAAAGCCTTCATTAAAGAAGTCCAATTTGACCAGTGCAATCTGAACTTAGCAAATCTCAATGAAGCTAAGCTCACCAAGGTCACCTTTCAAGCCAGTCGCTTAACCGAAATCAACTGTATGGAAACAGCGTTAAAACAAGTCAAATTCACGCAATCCGATCTCAATAACGCCGACTTTACCAATACCAATTTACGCCAACTAGATTTATCAACTTGCCAATTCAGGGCACTACGGGTACAACCATTTGATATTCGGGGCTGTCATGTGAATGCGGAGCAAGCGCTCTACTTTGCAAATCAATTTTTAGAACTACGAATTGATTAAAAGCCACTCGACTGTTGGTCGGGCGGCTTTTTAGGTTGTCGAATTTCTGAATACAGGCTTAATTTTTAAACGAATGAATTGGAGCTGGAATATGCCCACCTCGCTGGATAAACGCTTGTGGTTGACTAGGATTAACGGCCATCACTGGTGCTCGCCCGAATAAGCCACCGAAGGCCACACTGTCCCCTACTTGTTTTCCCGTTGCCGGAATCACCCGGACCGCGGTCGTCTTATTGTTGATCATCCCAATCGCAGCTTCATCAGCGATCATCCCGCTAATCGATGCCGCCGTCGTATCACCGGGCACCGCAATCATATCCAATCCCACGGAACAGACCGCCGTCATCGCTTCTAGCTTTTCAACCCCCAGTCGACCCGCTTCGACCGCACGAATCATTTCGGCATCTTCAGAAACTGGAATAAAGGCGCCCGATAACCCACCAACGTGTTCGCAGGCCATCACGCCGCCTTTTTTAACGGCATCATTGAGTAAAGCTAACGCAGCCGTCGTTCCGGGCGCACCCACACTTTCTAAGCCAATCTCTTCTAAAATTTCCGCCACCGAATCACCTTCATTGGGAGTTGGCGCCAATGATAAGTCAACAATGCCAAAGGGTACATCTAATCGTTCAGCTGCAATTGAACCAACCAATTGACCCATCCGTGTCACTTTAAAAGCGGTCTTTTTAATCTGTTCCGAAACGATATCAATTGACTGACCGCGAACTTGTTCAAGGGCCCGCTTCACGACTCCCGGACCACTAATGCCGACATTAATCACTCGATCAGCTTCACCGACCCCATGAAAGGCCCCAGCCATAAACGGATTGTCATCCACAGCATTCGCGAAGACGACCAAGCTCATACAGTTGACGGGATCGTTCGCCGCAATCTGCTTAATGATACGGCCCATCTCGCCAACCGCATCTAAGTTAATCCCGGCCCGCGTCGAACCGATATTGACCGAACTGCAGACACGCTTGGTCTCCGCTAAAGCTTGGGGAATCGAGGCAATCAACTTGCGGTCACCACTTTGGTAGCCCTTTTGCACTAACGCTGAAAAACCACCAATTAAATCTACCCCCAGCGCTTCAGCCGCCCGTTCCATCGTCTGAGCATAGGCCACATAGTCTTGATCACCACTGGCCGCTGCAATTAAGGCAATTGGGGTGACTGCAATCCGTTTATTAATAATCGGCACACCGTATTCCGTTTGAATCTGATCAGCAACGGTCACCAAATCTTGCGCACTCGTTGTGATCTTGTCATAGATTTTCTGCCGGGCTTTGCCCCCATCACTGTCGATACAATCAAATAATGAGATGCCCATCGTAATCGTTCGAATATCCAGATTTTCTTCAGCTACCATTTGAATCGTTTCTAAAATTGCTTTTGCTTCCATGCCGTCACCTACAACTTTTGAATCGCGTCAAAAAGTTCCTGACGCTGAATATGAATCGTCAATCCAGTCTGTTGTCCTAACTGGTCCAGCGCGGTTTTAGCCGCTGCAAAGCTTAATTGTTCTGCGTCCCACTCACCAGATAACATCATCGTAAAGTTATGTGCCATCAACGTTTGCGAGATGTCGACAATATTGATTTTTAACGCGGCTAGTTTAGTAGCGACTGTTGCGACAATCCCGACTTGATCTTGACCAACGACCGTAATAATTGCTTTCATCAGGAACCCTCCAGATTAAAATTTAATAAGAAGCTTGTTTTGCTAATCATAGCATGTTGGTTAGTGGAAAGTACACTATTTTCAAATCCCAGTTTAATTGTCCGAATCATCAGCTGTCTAAACCGCTTACAATTATAATCCCATGAATAATCACTGAAATCACCGCGGTCAATGGTCGGCTTTTGCTATAATAAGCCTCGCTGCATTAATTTCGTTCGACATAAGGGGTTGGGTTTAAAAATGAATTTTATAACTAATGGGACGTGGCAAAAATGACGCGTCAACACCATTTAAAAGGCGTTTTACTTGCAAGTATCGCTTGTATTCTGTGGGGCATCTCCGGGGTCGCCGGTAGTACCGTCTTTCAACTAAATAGCCAAATCACCGCACTTTGGTTAACCCAAGTACGAATGATTAGTGCGGGGTTAATCCTCTTAATCATGGGCCAAGTGATGGGCGTCAAACCCATTAAGATTTGGCGCAACCGCCAAGATAGTCTGCGCTTAGTCAGTTATGGTCTGCTTGGACTCGTACCAGTCCAACTCTGCTACTTTGAAGCCGTTAAATACGGCAACGCACCAATTGCGACCATTATTCAATTTCTCGGACCATTTATTATTAGCATTTATTTCTTCTTATTTAAGCACGTCACACCACAACGTTCCGAAGCCATTGGGATGATTATGGCCTTCATTGGCACGTTGCTTATCGTGACGCACGGCCATTTAACTAGCTTGGCAATTTCGCCAGTCGTCCTCTTTTGGGGCGGCTTATCAGCGATTGGCGTTGCAACCAATACGTTGATTCCACGTCCGTTATTACAAAAGTACGGTTCGATTACGGTTACTGGCTGGGGACTATTGGTAGCTGGCATTTGCTTAAATATTTTCAAACCACTCTGGCAAGTTCACGTACAGTTAACCGGGACGGAAATTAGCCTGTTATTGGTGATCATTATTCTAGGAACCGTCATCCCATTCTTAATGTTTGCCAACAGTTTGAGCTACATTTTACCAACAACTGCCAGCTTGCTCGATGCCTTTGAACCACTAGCTGCGACCATCTTTTCAATTGCCTTTTTAAATGTGCAACTGACCGGTTTCGATTTATTCGGTGGCAGCTTGATTATTCTAGCCGTCATGGCCTTATCACTAAATGTTCGCAAGATGATGGGGTTATTGCATCGTCGTCGGACTGACTAAAAGCTGGGTCCATAAACATATTAGTTGGCAGAATGATAACGCTATGCTAAACTATATCTGTATCGAATTTGGGGATGTTCTGGATTCGACAGGTATAGTTTGAGTTCGGATTGCGCTTCGTGGTTGCGCCACGTAAAACCGCTCAGTTTATTTATAACTGCAAAAAATAATAACAATTCTTACGCTTTAGCTGCCTAAAAAGCGCTTAACGTAGATCCTCCTGAGATCGTCCATGTCTTAGATCTGGGTCCTAAATTTAGTGGACTTACGCTCAATGCTTCCACCTGGAGCAACGAGAAGAGACTAATCAGGTTAGTCATTGCTGGGTGCCCTGACATACGGCGTTTGTAATGGCGAACTTCAAATAGTATGAATATGAACGTAGATATCCGAAGGGCAATATGCTTGGACGCGAGTTCGACTCTCGCCATCTCCATCAGTTACCACAACGACCACTTACCAGAGGTGGTCGTTTTTTTTTTGCAAAAAAAGCGTTAGCCACGAAGACTAACGCAATCTATATGCCTTGATTGTAAATTTAGATTTAGGCTTACGGGTTAAAACGTTGCCGGCTAAAGCCTAACTTCACTAACAACATATACACAATCGGTACGATTAAAAAGCTGGCCACCGCATTGATTAACGCGGCTAATAAGCTCGTAAAGGCCCCAATCACTGCCACTTTTAACGTTGTCCCTACCATCAAAGCCTCGATAATCCCCGTCCCCCAAGACGTGATCAGCTTGATGATACCAGCCGCCAATGACACGATGAATAGGGTCGTTAAATGGTCTTCATCATAATCCAGCATCCGAAAGACCACACTGACAACCGCGGCTAAAATAATGGCTTCAATCACCGTTAACCACGCTGTTGCGGCATAGCCGTTTAAAATATCAAATAGCCCCAAACCAATCGCCCCAGCCGCGGCACCGTAACCGAAGCCTAAGTACATAACGGCTAAGATCGTCAAGGTATTGCCAAAATGAATAAACGGTCGTCCAACCACCGCTGGCAACGGAATCCGCAACACGCTGATTCCCACAAAAATAATTGCTGCAAATAGGCCTGCAAAGACTAACTTACGTAACTGATAATTCTTCCCCATAGTGTGCACCACTTTCCTTTTTGATAAAAATCATGACACCCCAACTTCATCGTCAATCCCCGTTGACTAATATGGTACCATTTAACGGACACTTTCGACTACTAAAATTACGTACAAAAAAAGTTATGATTCATCATCAATTTAACGAATCATAACTTAGCTATTTATTTAATTTTCAGCAGCCTGTTGACCGGCTAACCGTCCAAAGGTCTGCGCATGACTTGCAGCCAACCCAGGTACCCGATCTGGATAACTACCAAAGAAGAAACCACCACTATCATTTCCTGCAGCATATAAATGCTTAATTGGTTCATAAGCTGCATTCATAACTTCCATCTTTTTATTGACACGTAAACCATCTGAAGTACATAAGATACGGCCACCCAAAATGCAGCCATAGTACGGTTTCTTGTCAACTGGCGTTAAACGATAGGCTTCTTTACCGAAATCTTTATCAATATTATCTTTAACTAACTCGTTGTTACGGGCAACTGTTTTCTTCAACGCATCAATTGGTAAGTGTAATTTTTCAGCAAGTTCTTCAATCGTATCTGCTTTAACGACTAAACCCTTATCAACGTATTGTTGCGTATCGGCCTCTAGCTTTTCAGCACTTGCCATATATCCTGGAAACCCAACTCGAGCACAGCCAAGCGTATGGAATTGCTTAGCATATTCACCATAATTATCATCCCAAATCATTGCATACTGATAACCAGGCTGTTTGCTGGCAGCATTTACAATAAACTGATAAGGTACTGATTCATTGGCAAAACGCTCGCCACGCAAGTTGACCTTTAATAATGGGTGACTGCCCAGCCATAACCAGTCTTTATAAGTTGCGGTTTGGACATACATGTCATCAGTTTTAGTTCCAACTGGAACCAAACCACGATCAAAAATACATTCTGCCGGTTCTTCATCTTTGATTGCCCCGACATTCAAAGCCGATGTAATCCCTGCCCCATTATTTCGTGGGCTATCATTATAAACATTCTTCTTTAAAGCTAACGGATTCCATTGTTTTAATAAGTCTTTATTGGCCGAATAACCACCTGTACAAAGGATAACCCCTTTAGGTGCATTAACTTGGAAATACTCACCAGTTTTAACATCTTTAACAACGGCCCCAGTTACCATTTCATTAGTTTTTGTTAGCTCAACTAATGCTGTGTTGAATTGCAAATCAACACCTAATTCAGCAATCTTTTCTTGGAACCAATCCCCATAAGAGGTGAAAGTTTGATCATCAATCGTAGGGTCATTTTCGGTTGCAAAACCTTCATAAGCACTACTCGTCACCATCGCATCAGGTTCTGAACGTAGATGCGCACTATGTGGCTTTAAAATATTATCTTCAACCCAGTTAACCGCTTCGGCACTATGATTAGCCCAATGATAAATTAAGCCTTCATCAACATTATGTTGTGCAAAAGCAGCCAAGTATTCAACTAGGTCATATTTATTAATCGTTAAGCCGGCCCGCTTTTGAGCATTAGTGCCAACGCCACCTAATCCTAACCTTAGTAAATTAATGCTAGCTTCTTTTTCAACAATCATAACTTTGGCATGCTTTTCAGCTGCGGCAGCGGCAGCCATCATCCCAGCATTGCCTGCACCAACAACTAGGACATCTGTATTAATCACTTTTTTAATATCTGCTTTGGTAAACTCATTATGGTCAACGTTCCATTGATTTTTCATTTCAATTGCCTCCATCTTGTGAATATACAACTAACATTGCAACTAACTTGAATTTAATCCTAATGCCTCAATAACAGTTATTGACAGTTATCATTTTCACTGTTATCGCTTACATTGTTCATATTATCACGATATTTATGACCAGTGAAACACAAAAATGTTATTATTAATAAGTAATCCTTATTAATAATCGAGGCGAATTTTATGAATATCGATCATTTAAAGATTTTTATTAACTTAACTGAGACCCTTAACTTCTCACAAACCGCTAAAACGATGAACATTTCCCAATCCGCCGTTTCACAAGCCATCAAATCCATTGAAAATGAACTTGGCTTTGATTTATTTAAGCGTACTAAGCGCCAGGTGAATTTAACTAAAGGCGGTGAAGCCTTCAGCAAACGAATGACGATCATGCTCTCTAACTTTGATAAGGCGGTGATTGATAGTCGCGAAATTTCACAACGCGAACGTAGCGCCCTGACAATTGGGACAACTGGAACAACTTTTGAAGCCCATTTACTACCACTAATCATTAAAGACTTTCGGCTAAACTATCCAGATGTCAAAATCTATCTTGAATACTTCAGTCACAACCAACTTAAACAGCATTTACTTAATCAAGAGTGTGATCTTATCTTCACAACTATTGATGATATCCAAGCTGAAAAAGCATTTAATTTCACCCCATTGGTCACCGGCTACTTTTGCGCTTTAGTCCCGAAGACGAATCCTTTAAGTCGCCAGCCACGCTTAACTTTATCGGACTTTGGACACCAAAACTTAATCTTATTAAATGATGATTGGTGCCCACCACAACAGCTGAAACTACAAACCACCATCAAAGCAACCTGCACGACGCTAGAAACAACCTATGTTGATAATGTCGCGGTTGCAAATACGATGGTCGAGGCAGGTTTAGGAATTACAGTCATGCCCAACTTTATCAATTGCTCTAGCAAGAATCTGTTTACGGCTATCCCGTTAGACTATCATGCTACTTTAGCTTACGGAACTGCTACCTTAATCCCAACGCCAACCACTACAACTGCACGTTTCATTAAACAACTAGCGGCTTTCGATGGTTGGTCAAAATAATATCAGGAAGTGTCGTCACATGTCCCAGTCACAACCCAAAATCCACTTCAGTTGGCCCTTACTCACCAGCCCATTCGTCTCTCAACTTGGCTCAATGGTCTACTTACTCGGTCTCAACTGGATTTTAGTCAAAGCAACCGGATCGACCGCCTTGTTAGGGACGATCGAAGGGATCGGTGGGATTGCCTTTCTCGCTGGTGACTTGCTCGTCGGCGTGTTAGTTGATAATGGTAATCGGAAAAAGGTGCTGATTGGGACTGATTTATTCGCCGCCCTAGCTTGCCTGGCTGGCGCCTTATTGGTTACGCCGCATCACCCGCAAACTTGGCTATTAATGCTAGTCACCAGCGTGCTCGATATGATGAATGCCATCAATTACCCGGCGGCGAAGGCTATCATTCCAGAAATCATTACCCGTGATAGTCGCCAGCGATTTAACGCGCTTGCCAACACAACGTTCAACTTAGCCAATGTCTTAGCACCGCTCGTTGGCGGCTTGCTACTAGGCCTGCACGGCATCACCTTTCAGACGTTTCTTTTCATTAACTCGCTATCGTTTATCTTAGGCGTTATTTTAAATGCCTTAATGACTTATCATCATCAACCACAAACACAACCGACTCATTGGTGGGCTGGAATCATCGGCGGCCTCAAATACGTTTGGGCGCACCCGGACTTGGTCAGCTTAATTATTGCCATGGCAATCTTCAACTTTCTCTACGCTGATATTAACTTAGTCCAACCGTATATCGGCACTCATTATTTTGGTGGTCAGGCCAGCAACTATAGCCTACTCCTAACATTAATTGCCATTGGTGGCGTACTCGGCGGTGTTTCAATGGCTTGGCAACGTCGCCAAGTGACCATTCAGCAATTGATTTTCGAGCTACTGATTAGTGGCGCTATCCTGACGTTCATGGGACTGTGGTTGACTAAGTTCACTTGGCTAGCTGGCAGCTTATTGTATGGCATTATTCAAGCTCGCTTTTCCGTCAACACAAGTACGCTGATTCAAGCTGAAACGGCCATTAACTATCTTGGGAGTGTCTTTGGCCTATCGTTCTTAGCATTTGATGGTGTCCAACCCTTTGGTAGCCTAATTTTTGGCTATCTCATTCCCGTCTTCAAACAATTATCATTTAGCGTTTTCGGCCTATTAACGTTAATCGCATTCGGGCTACTCCTAATCATGACGCGCCGCTTCACCACTAACTAAAAAGTCTGGGACACCTCCCAGACTTTTTTGAGACTTCGAATATTTATAGCCAAAACGTGCGACAAAAGGCTGCGACCGCCGCTTAGCTACGACAATCAAACGATTGAAAGTCCCAATCATTCGATTGCCCAGGCTATGCTCGGTAGCAACCCGCCTTTTGTCCCACGCTCGTTTTGTTAAGATTCAGAAACGGGTAGCCCCACCAACGAGCCCGGCTGTAACCGATGGGCATGAATCGATTGGACCACGGCTAATAAATCATAGCCCGCACGTGGCAATTCATATTGATGGCAGAACAAATAGTAGCCCAGATCAACTGCAATCTGATAAGCCACAACATCGACATCATCACTGCGATGCAATTGTAACCTTGCCCGGCGCACTAACCGGCTAAGCCGCCCATCGGCTTGAATGGCCGGATTGGCCGCTGCTAACATCAATTGCTCTTGTAACTGGGCCCGTTGTCGTTGCTTAAAAGCTAGCCGTTTCGTCGTCATTTTACTCAACCCCTATCTATCTAATCGGCCTTATCATAGAAGAACCATCTTAGATTATCAACCTAATGCACCTCATTAAATCCCCGTCACACCGGCGTTAAATACAATTACAATTTTATTTATCAACAGCTAAATGAATGAACGATTTGCCGACCGTTATTCTAAGCTGATTGTAGCAGGTTATTGCAGGCGTCCGTCATCTTCCTAGTTATTTTAAATGCAAAAATTTATATTATGACACTCAATGTTAGCTAGATTAAACTGGCTACTCTAGTTAGACGGCAAGTGTCAGCTCAAATAAAAAGCCAGCTCGAAATTAGCTTTCAAGCTGGCACTCATTTCTTATTTTGTCGCGTCAAAAACGTAAGCCGAATCATAGAACGGCATCCGATAAGCACGATAAACATATGCTTTGGAGGCGGCGTTTTTAATCGTCATGTTCCAAACTTGCTGACCGCTCTTTGTGACTTCAACCACATTACTTTGTTTCCCGGTATCTTTAAACCCGAAATCAACTAACGTATTCCCATTTGACTGACGTTCGGCATAACCAATCACATCCGTAAAGTTGGCTTTACCTAATGATTTACCCCAGGCCCAAGTCTGATCAATCGTCATTTTCTTCGTATCGATATGATACTGAACAGCCTGTGAATACTTGCCAGAAGTCGCCTTGTTACCATTAGTGACGTTAGTATTATTGTCATACAAGATGACATCTTCACTGGTTGAATTATTAGCCGTATCCTTTAACAAGTACAAGGCATGCTGACCACCCGTAATCGTGGTCCCCTTCGTTGGCGTTAAGATCAAGCCACGATAAGCTTTAGGCCAAGTTGACTTCTTCTTACCACTGTAGATCCACTTGATCTTGTTCGTCTTGTAATCCAGCTTCATGATCATATCTTGATTCCGACCTGAAATCAGGATACTATCATCATTCTTATCGTAATCAATGGCATTTTGATGGAACCAATCAATCTTCCCATCGGCACCCTTCTTGTAGTGACGCCACATCGACTTCGGTAGTAACTTCTTCAAGTCGATAACTTTAACGATCTTCCCAGTCTGATGTGAAATCTCTACCATTGTATCTTCTTTGTACTTTGACCCATCCGAAACCGTCGCTAACAAATTATGGTTTGGTAATTCGATAATGTCATGATGAATCAATGTTGAGTAACTGACCGTGTTCTTCTTATTCGCCACCGCTGCCGAGCCAGTTGACGAATCTGACGACCCGGTCTTGCTGGAGAAGCTATATTCATGATAAACACGGCCCAACAAATCAATTTCAGTTAGATCATTGTAGACTTGTGAACTATTATTTTTCTTCGTCAACGTCATAATATGCCCGTTTGACCACTGTTCAAAGATATGCTGCGAATAATTGGTTGAATACCACCGCACGGCACCATCAGCATCGACCGCCATCGGTTCTTTGGTCGTTCGATTAAGCAACGTTAACTTATTACTGCCAATCGACATCTTGGACTTATCAACGTTCTTAACCGTCACCGTTGCATTCTTCACATATTTTGGTAAGGCACCGGTTTTCAGGGTCACCTGTTGGGTCGTTGTTTGGCCATTTTTCGTGGTGACCTTAAGCTTAACCGTATTATTGTAATTGGCATACAAGCCGACGACCGGCACTTGATGCGTTTTGGTATAACCACCGTGTACCGTATTCGTTAATGACGTGCCGCTGGTCTTCCCAACGACAGTATAAGAGACTTTCGCCGCCGTCTTAGTCTTAAATGTGACCAAGGCAGACAATGGCGACGTTTTATACGGGTTGACCTTAATATATGGATTACTTAACGTATACTGGCTACTTTTAGCAGCAGCGCGATACGTCTTCGTTAAGCTGGCCTGCCGATCCTCACGGGTACTGATCAGCCGACTATCCAAGTTTTTCTTAATTTGACTAGTTGACAACGGAACGCTGCTACTAGACTGACGATTGGCGCTACTGGTTGTCGAATTCGTTGCTGATTTCGTTGAACAGCCAGCAATCACCAAAGCTAGCGCGGCCACAGCAGTGATCACTATGGCACGGCGGTGTTGTTGTTTCACTATAATCCATCTCCTTAAAAATAATGACAATCATGTCTCACGGTTAATTCTATTAACTAACTATGAAATTTTATTGAATAATTTATTATGGAAATATAGCAAAAAGACGACGAAACTGCGACCGCCATTTTAAAAAAATGACCTGCATCGCATCGTTTCGCCGTCCTAACACCTTTTTGAACTTACAGCTAAGCGTCAAAAAAAGCCTGTTTAATTGGACTGTTTTAATGATTTTATTTATTTTAGCACCTTGATGATTTTTAGGCCAGCCAGACACATAAAACGCAGATTTCACTACCTGAACGTCATTTTTGTCGTCAAAAGGTCAAAATCATTAACCCATTTTATTTTGATTGACTTTGTAACAACATCAACATTTGAATGGTTTCCGGATAATAATTATTCCCACTGATATGATGGGTCAAACTATCACCGTACCGTTTAGTTAACGCTGATTGATCCATAACTTGTGCCGCATAGGCTATGGGAGTTGTAAACGCCTGGTTCGCATAACTCGTCACTGCTTGCCCATTCAAACGATAGATGGCAGTCAGCTGATGCTGCTTAGCAAAAAACGTCAACATCTTTTGTAAGACTTGTCGACTGACCTGACTGTGCGTGGTCTGATAATCAACCGCAACCCGCCATGGCACCCGACACGCGTTATAGCCGTACTGCGCATCATGACTTGTCGCTACTTGGTTCGGTTTGACCGCACCAATCGTCGCTTTAGCTCCGGTAACCGTCACAAAATCAGCCATCAAGCCGGTCGCCTGCTTTTGACTAAGCCGTTGCAAGAGCGATTGACTATTTTGAGCTACCCGCGTCCAACTACCATCCCGGGTATAACTGGCAAATTTACGAAAATCAACCGTCATCAAATCCGATGTCCGGACCAGATTCGCATCAGTACCGGTCGTCGCCCAATTGCCGACCCGTGGTAGCTTAGTCGTCGGATTCAGTTCAGTCCGTTTAATTGCTTTGATCAAGCGTTGCGCTAATTGCCGATAATTAACGTCTCCACGGCTGCCCCATTGTTGGTCCGCCAAAATCAATGCATAGGCAATGTCCAAATCACCATCAGTCGCGCTCGTCTTTTCAGCAGCAGTACTACGCATCTTACCCCGCGTTTGTGTCTGCCGCCAAGCCATTAAGGGCAATGCCTTACTCAACCGATGCGCCAGATAATAATGTGTTAGTTGCTTAAACGTATTTTGCGTGCGAACTCCTTGTTGGGCCGCCATCACTGTAATCAACATGCCGTAACCTTGCGCTTCTGACAAGGTTTGTAAATGACCGTTACCGTTATTCGTTTTCACAAATTTTTGCGTACCGGTATCAGCTAAATAAGCCGTCTGCCAGCTGCGATAATGCTGGGTAACGGTCGTTGCTGGCGTCGTTGCGGTCACTGACTGTGATTGCACCGTGACCCAAATTGCCGTCCCCAGACTGCCGATAACCAGCACTACCAATGCCCCAATTAACCACCAAATTCGTCGATGTTTCATTTAATTCCCCACTCTCTTTAAAACCGTTGCGTCTTATACCATTTCGTATGCCGGGTACCAGTGATCTTATCGCGAATAATGGCCCCCACCGCAGCCAATGAGACTACGATAAATAACTGGGCGTAAGTAAAATACGAGATAATCGAGTATAAGAAGTTTGTAATCGTTGCTTGCCCATAATCACTCGCTAAAGCGATATTGATTTGCAATAAATACAAATAGAACATCAACAACCAATTCACTAAAAATAAGATGGATAACGGCCCACCTAACGTCACTAGTTCATGAATTTGTGGGATACCCAATTGTAATAACCCCAAAAAGATATTCACCACGAAAATCCCATTAGAAATCGTAATCGCAGCATTAAACCAGAAAAACGTACAGACATAGTAAAAGACTTCCAACTTAATTCGCCATGCTGATCCATCAAAAAGGTGTTTCAAATTCTCCATAATCACTTCATAGTTGCCACGTGCCCACCGTTTACGCTGATTATAATAGGCAAATAACGTTTCTGGTTCTTGTTGGAAAGCTTCGGCTCGATGGGCAAGCGCAATCAGCTTGCCTTCTCGCATCAAACTGAAAGAAATGGCCGTGTCTTCCGTTAACGCGCCATTATTCCAGCCACCCAATGCTTGTACGACGGCTTTGTTAATAATAAAGTTTGTCCCCGGAATCCGACCGATCTTAAATAATTGCCAGAGTCCGGTATGTTGAATCCGCTGCGTATTGACAATTTCCAGGTTGATACACCGGGTTAAAAAGTTCTGCTGATAATTGCGCGTTTTGTTTCGACCGAATGCCGCCGCATACCGTTCTGGATTCTCCAAGACTTTTTGAATCAGGAAATACAACGCATTTGTCTCGGGCGCCGCATCCGCATCATAAACCCCAATGTATTCACCAGTCGCAATCTTCAAGGCATCGTTTAAAACCCCCGCTTTACCACCACTCCCTGTCCGTTCAATCACGCGAAAGTTGCGGTCCTTAAACTCAGTGATCGCCATTAAGGCTCGCACTTGATCGGCAGTGGCGTCTTCACAATTATCGGCATAGACTAATAACTCAACGCGGTCATGTGGATAATGTAGCCGCAGAATTGACTGCACCGTATCTTGAATCACCAACGCCTCGTTATGCGCGGGAACCACAATCGTCACCTTGGGATAGCGACTTAACGCTGGTAAATGCTCGGCATCGGTGTGTTGCATGTGTCGGAAGATAAAAATCACACCACCGGTAAGGGTCACGATTGTCATGATAATCGACAGCCAAATCGTCACGATGGCCGCGACATAGAAGAAATCAATCACGAGGCTTCGACTTCCCTTCCGTATTGAATGTCCGAATTGTGCGCCGAAAGATCAGCCACCAACAGACTGCTAAGATCGCCACGACAATGCCAAACGAAATCGTCACAACTAAACTTAAAGGTAATAACCAACTCACTAGTCCCACGGTAACCGCCCCCTATAAATACTCTTTAACAATATCGGTCTCAGCATTGCGATCTAAGTCCTGCAACGTATCCAAGACGTTATGATCCAGCACTTTATCTTGGGTCGAATATGAGACTTGACCCATACGCAACACGAGCGCATGGGTCGCCAAACCAAATTCACTAGCGATTTCTTCAACCCGCGCCTTAATCTTTTGCTTCATAATTGGCGCATTGTCAGCGCCTAACATCGGTGATAGCACCACGAATTTGCCCGCGCCCACGTAATACAAATGGTCGACAGTAAACAGCATGCCTTCTAAATGACGCGCCGTTGTCCGCAACAACTCATTAAACCGATCATTACCTAGAAAGTTAATTAAGTTTTCTAAGAAATCCAGCTTGACCATTGTCAATGTAAACCGATAATCTTGTTCATGATAATAAACGAGTTTTAATTCACGTTGCACCGCTTGTTCCAACGCCGTTTCATTTAAGGCACCGGTCACGACTTCCAAGTCCGGCTTAGCTTGATTGAGAAAGGCTAATTCTTGGGCCAAAGCTTTTCGTTTTAATAATTGATGATCCAGCAAATACATCATATAGGTCGTCAGTGGCGTAATCGTGATAAAGGCAATTGCCGACCAAAAGTACAGGACCCGCGTATATGGAAAAATCAACATCATTGACCCGACACTCATCATGACTAGTGACAGGACCGCTCCTAATAAGATATAAGTCGTCCGCCCTAGCAACAAACCCAGCCCAAAAGCCCCCGCGACCAAGACAAAGTTCAGCCACGACCCATTGATCACACTCAAATAAAGTAACGTATACTGATAGATCAGAACTAACAGCATCCCCACAAAGACGATGTTATCCATTGTTTTTAACTTCATATTTTAGCCCCACGCTCTTAAGCATATAATTTTCTTCATATTAGCCTAACACGAATTGACACAGTAGTCAGTAATTTTTTAGGCCTTCCCAAACTTAATTAAAGGTTTTGAAATTTAAATAGGTACAAATATTAACGCTTCATTAATATTAAAGTGATGATAATTTTCACTCTGGTTGGGCCAGTGTTTTAGCAACCAACCAGAGTGGCATCTAATCCTGCCCCTTGCAAAGTCGTTGCGATAAGCTTAACTTTAAAGACAGTTATCTTTTTTAGTTGGGAGTTCAAGTATTATGGAAGAATTATTCGTCAAAAAGCCGACTCCACAGGCTTATTTTCAATTAGCATTACCCGTTGTCTTTGGGATGTTAGCCAGTATGATCTATAACTTGGCTGACACCTTTTTTGTCTCGCAAACTCAAAATACGAGTCTGGTCGCCGGAGTCGCGTTATGTACCCCGCTATTCTCGTTCATGCTGGCCGTGGGTGATATTTTCGGCTTGGGCGGCAGTGCCTTAATGTCGCGGTTGTTGGGTCAAAAGAACACTGCTACCAGCCGCCGGGTCAGTAGTTTTTGTGCTTATGTTGCTCTGGCTACTGGACTAGTTGTCACTGCGCTCTTATTAAGCTTTGAGACACCAATTCTGAATTTGTTCGGGGCAACCACCGCCACTTATCCCTATGCGGCCCAGTTTTATCACATCATGGCCTGGGGGGCAATTTTTATTATTTTCTCTTTGGTACCCAGTAATTTAATTCGGACGGAAGGCTTGGCTAAACAATCCATGATTGCGACAGTCGTCGGCACCGTCTTAACGATTATCCTCGACCCTATCTTTATCTTCCCATTACATGGCGGGGCAGCCGGGGCAGCGTTAGCGACGGTTACCGGCTACGCGTTGACCGATATTGTTTTGATCTACTTTGTTTTAAAACAATGCCAAGTCAATACCGTCGATTGGCATCAAATGCGCATCAGTGGTCACTTAATTCGTGCCATTCTCGTCATTGGGATTCCAGCTTCCATTACTAATCTTATGCAAAGCTTTGGGACAGCCTTATTAAATAACTATTTGGCTCATTTTGGCACGACCCAAGTCGCCGCCGTTGGAATTGCCAATAAAATCTATATGGTCGTCATGCTATTGATGGTTGGGTTTGCGTTTGGTGTCCAGCCACTCGTCGGCTATAATTTTGGTGCCAAACAATTCCCACGCTTGAAGAAAATCATTGCGTTTGATTTATTTATTGAAGCCGGCTTGGCCTTAATTCTCGCCAGTCTACTGATGTTAGTCGCCCCCACCTTAGTCAGTTGGTTCATGCCGCAACCTGCGATTATTAAAGCGGGCAGTCTCTTATTGCGTAGCTTGCTCAGTACAACCCCATTTATCGGGGCCATTCTCGTCTTTACAACCGTCTTTCAATCGACTGGTCAAGCGCTGGGCGCCTTCATTATGTCAATTTCACGTCAGGGCTTAGTTTTCCTAATCGTGATTGTTTTAGCCGACAACTGGTTTGGTTATCTAGGCGTGGTCTGGTCGCAGCCAATTGCCGACTTAATCACCTTCATCATCGGCCTAGCCATCTATCAATTTAAATTCAAGCCATTGTTAACGATTTAAACCAGCAACTATTTTTCTTAGTCGTTGTTAGTGGTATATTTAATATCGTAAGATAAAATTTTTGGAGGAATGTTAGTTATGAAAAATTGGTCTCGGCAGTTGGGTACTGCCATTTTTGCAACAGTTTTAGGGTTAAGTGCAGTCACCGCGGTCTCTGCGGCAACGTACAATCAAAAGGGCAATGCCCTAGCGAACTATAATGTTAAAAAATATAAAACGGTTAATAATAAAAATTATTACCAAGGCGCTTATAGTTATCAATCAGCCCCCGGTTATGACCGCGGCGGCTTGTATCAAACGACGCCTGGCACCATTACCCGGACAGCTGGGACCGTTAAAAAGCTAACGTTCAAGACGAACCTGTACTTGCCTGTCACTTACGCCACTTCTGGCGATTGGGGCAATCCACAAAGTGAAGTCTTATCTAAAAACAGGAATACGTTATACACCTTAGTCATGCTCAACAAAGCTAGCCAAACTGGTCGCGTGGTTAAGTATGACTTGGCAACCTTGCGCAACAAGTACCACGTCTCAACAACCAACATGACTGCATTACGGCGTGCTACCTACGATAAGAGTGTCAATCAGCTAACCGCTAACGATAAGGCCATTTTAAACTGTATGCAAGTTGGCCCAACCTTTAACGCGGGGCATGGGCAATCATTAGCCATGAACCCTAAGAACGGCGAACTTTGGTTTGTCGGTAGTGCCAATGTCAAAGCTAACGTTCAACGCGTTAGCACCAAGACATTGAAGCCTAACAAACGGATCAACTTCACCTTGAAGTCGACTGTGGCAATGGGTGAAAACTTGACCTTTGATAAGAACGGGAACGCCTACTTCTACACTTACTCATACGGCGGCTGGGCACCTAAAGACAGTCTCAAGATTTACAAAGGTAAGATCAATAAGAAGTCTGTCAAGTTCCACTTAATCATGCAAGGTTTACGTCATAATCCTGGTTGGAAGTCACAATCGATTGCTTATAATAAGAAGAACAATCGCTTGTACTTCGTTTCTAACTCCAGCATTTCATCTGTCCCTGTTAGCAAGTTAGGTAAGTTGAAAGCTAAGGATGTTAAAGCCGTTAAGTTATCTGGTCAACGTGAATTCGAAGGCTTACAATTCGATCAAAGCGGTGCCGGTTACTTAATGGTCAACAAAGGCGCTGAAATTTTAAAGACTAACGGTAGTTTCTAAAACTAGCCGACTAAAATCCCCAAGGTGGATGTGACGTACACATCTACCTTGGGGATTTTTTAATCACTAATCTTGTTTCCGAGCTTTAAATCCTAGTGCCGTTAATAGACTAGTTAGCAAGACGCCGAGACCCAACCAAGCCGTCGCCGGTTGATTGGCATCACTAGTTTGTGGTAACGCCGAGGTCGCCAGCTTTGAACTAGTGACCGGTTTAAACGCTGCTTTGACTGGGACAACGGATGCCGTCTTAACCACTGATTTAGTCGTTGGTTGCGATACCTGAGCTGTCGTCCGGCTAACACCCGCATTCAAGGCATCACCATCCGGAGCTAACTCAACCGTTTTAGCACTAGCTGATTTAACCGGTTGACCAGTATCGACATTGGTTGGTGTCGGCGCAATCGTGTCGCCAACACCATCATCTACAACCGTTGGCGCTGTGGTCGTAACTGGTTGCTTGGTGTCAGTCGTCACCGTGACCTCATCCGCAGCGCCAGTATCAGGACTAGTTGGATTGATCGTCGCACCAGCCTGATCCGGATTCGGTTCAGTTGGCGTCGTCACGCCAGTATTATGATCAGTCGCCGGCTTCGTTGGTGGTGTGACCCCCTGGTTAGGATTGGTAGCTGGTTTGGTCGGTTGAACTGGATTAGCAGTATAAGTCACCGTTGTCTCTAGATCAGCACTGGCAGCCGTAACTGGCACGGCCGCGACCGTCAAATGGTCAGCGGTATAGTCAGCAATTGTTGGCGAGACTTGGGCAGCAAAGCTCGCTGCGCCATTTTCAGCAACCCAATTAGTATAGGTCTTGACGCCGGTCACCAAATCCACTTGACCAGTCCGCGTAAAGTTAACTGTTGCCACTTGGTCGGTAGCTGCTGTTTTGCCGTTTGCATAAACGTAATGAATCGTCCGAGTGACGGCTTTTTGCAAGTCACTAGCCGTCGTCAGTGCGGTCAATTGATGTTTGAAATGGACCGTGTACGTTTGAGCGGTATCGGTATAATTGAAGCTAGTCGTTGGCAAGTCATTTTGGCCTAACTCGTAACCTGCTGCCAGGTAGTCCGCGATAGTTGTTGCGGTATCATCGATCACGGCGCTTCCCTGTTCTCCAGTTAAAGTCGCCGTTTTTAACGTTGTTGCGGTGGTATCATCGACATAATTAACGGTAACTTGGCCCATCAAGACTGGATTCTTCGTATAGACATAAGTAACTGTCCCGCCAGCCACGGTCAAAGTGCCATTAGCCGCTAAGCTGTCAGTGCCAAGTTGACTAAAGGTGTAACCATCGAACGCTTTTTGCGTCGTGGTATACGTCAAATCTACTAATTGCCCCCGTGGATAAGTGGCTTCTGTCGTTGCCAAGACTTGACCGTCCGTATCCACATAATTGACAGTCACAGTACCAGCTGGCACATCCGGTACGGCCATCAAATATAGATATTGTGGGTCCAATGTATAAGTCCCCGTCAACGGCGCGGTCCGAGCAACGACCTTGTAACCAGGTACGTTCATGTAGCTGCTTAAATCATAGCTATCACCGACATCAACACCATTCACAACCTGATCAGGCAATGCCGCAATCGGCTTGACATTTTGATCAACATATTTGACAGTCACGTTGGGATGATCTTGGAAATGGGCACTTTGGTAGACTTGCATGTCGGTAATCAAAGTTGTCCCATCAGGATATTTTACTTCCACAAAATCACCATGTGGGGTCGGATAATAGTAGTCCGAATAAACATAGCCAATATTGCCATAAATCAAGAATGTTTTAACGGTCGGATATTGTTGGACATTGTCAATTTGATACTGATTATTGCCTAAAGACGTGATTCTTTGTTGACCAGCAACATTCGTATTAAAGCTCCACCCAAACGCATTATTAATCGTTTCACCTTTAAGTCCAGTTAACGTGATCCCCGTAAACGTTACTGGTTGACCCTTTACCAAATTCAAAGTGTTGTTCCAGTTAATAATCATTTGACCTTCCGCCGCAATAAAAGCATTGCCAGTGATTCCGGCTAATGGTGAAAAGTCGGACAAGGAATTATTATCGATTCCAATATAAGGGGCATGACCATTATTCCCAATGGCGGTTAACCAGGGACCCAATGATGCCAATTGGGCGTTAGTCATCCCATATTGATGACCCTGATACTGGCCAATACTTGGTGAAATGTCAATCGTAATAAAATTGCTAGGATCAATGCTTGTTAATGGTGTTAAGTCAGTTTTAGCCGGAAACGGTAAGTATAAATATAATCGTGTTAAATGTAATGCCTGTAATGGTGTTAGATCAATACTAATCCCCGCTTCAGTATTAGCAGCAACAATCGTCAAACTCAGTGGCACTGAACTTGGTAAATATTGCAACGCTTCAATACCTGCCAGACTTTCAACTGGTATCTCATCAGACACTTGAACATCATTGAGCATTAAACCCGCAGTTGAAATATCTAAATAACCACGATAATTCGCAATTTTGCCAATTGTAATATCATTATCGTCTGCAATACCAAGGCCCTTTTTAACTGCAGCTCTTAAATTAGCATCAGGAATCGTCACTACGGTTGCTGGATCAGGCGTCTTCGTGTCTGAATCCGTCTTATCCGTAGTTGTGGTCGTCGTGGTCGTTGTTCCCGTGCTGACCACACTGCGCGCCATTCTACCGCGAGCTTGGCTGGCAACTGACTGAACCGGGCCCTGTTCACTGACTTGCGACCCTTGTGAGCTTGCAGAACCCGCACTGGCATTGCTAGCAGCTGAATTGCCGGCACTCGTTGCGCTATTAGCAACTTCGCTTCCCGCTGAATTGCCACTAGTCGCACTGACTGGTGCTTGACTCACACTCGAATTGGCTGAAGATGTGGCACTGGCTGGCGCACTCGCTGCTGATTGACCACTAACTTTACTTTCACTCGTCACACTGCTAGTAGCGCTAGGTGCGGTACTATTCGAGGCCTGACTAGTCGACGAGCTGGCAGCACTGCTGACTTGAGTCGTCGTTGGAGTCTGTTGGTTCGTATCTGCATTGGCCACCGTTAGTCGCGTGGTAGACATCGCCATCACTGCCGTTGTGATCCCCATAACCATCCATAGCTTCTTATGCTTATACATCTTAACGTGTTCTTTAGTTCTTTGAGTTGTTAACATTAGTGTATCCCCCTAAGCTGATGGTTGCTAGCCGTCCTTATGAATAATTAAATCACTTTTAATAATTAACTTTATACTATTATCATAGAGCCGTTTCACTGATAGTTCAATAGGCTAACAATGCTTAAACTCAACCATAAATTATAGTAATGTCAGTTCAAATAGATTGCCCCGCTTAACTAATTTCAATTATGCCTGTAATCGTTTTCGTCACACTGAATAGCGTAGGTAAGCCCCTCACAAACCAATTTTGCCGTCATTATTAGCAAACTTAATACCGGCCGTAAATTAATTTGTTCACTCACATAAAAAACGCTGATTCAATGCAATTTCTCGCACTAAATCAGCGTTTTTTCGATTATATCTTAATGTTGACGAGACTTAAAACCAGCAGCCGTTAACAACGAGCTAAACAAAAGCCCTAATCCTAACCAAGCGGTGGTCGGACGTTGCGCCTCATCGGTTTGCGGTAATCCGGTCTTGGCCGCAGAAGCACTAGCAGCTGGCTTTGAATCGGTCGTGGTCTTAACATGAGTCGCTGTTTTGACAACTTGTGTCTTGACGGCAGCTTTGGTTGTCCCTAATGCTTGTGGTGCAGCATTTATAGTATCACCAGCTGGTGCCAGCTTTGTTTCAGTTGTCTTAGCTGGCAATGTTGCTTTTTTAACTGGTGCCACTTGAATATGGTCAGCTTGACCACTATCAACATCGGTTGGTGTCGTAACCTCAGGAGTGGCCACATTAATCGCGTCGCCCACACCATTATCATCAGTATCGGGTGTGGTTGGCGTCGTGGTACTGCCACCGTTATTATCGGGATCCGGATTGGTTGGCGTTGTCGTTCCACCACCGTTATCGCCGGTATCTGGATCAGTCGGTGTCGTCGTTCCACTACCATTATCGCCGGTATCTGGATCAGTTGGTGTCGTCGTTCCACCACCATTATCACCAGTATCGGGATCAGTTGGCTTAACAGGGTTAGCCATATAAGTCACGGTCATCACCATGTCGGAACTAGCCGCCGTTACTGGCACTGCGGCAACGACTAATTGATCAGCCGTGTAATCCGCAATCACTGGTGAATCTTGAGCGGCAAAGCCAGTAGGTTGTTCAGTGACCCAATCGGTATACGTGCTTACCCCGGTAACAGCATCCGTTGTGCCGGTCCGTGTGAACTGAATCGTCGCCACTTTATCAGCGGCCGCGGTCGGCCCATCGCTATAAACATAGTGAATGGTTTGCGTAATCGTCTTTTGTAACGCCTCAGTATCAGTAATTGCAGTCACTTGATGCGTCAAATGAACGACATAGCTTGCAGGTTCTTCGCCATAAACAATCCCATCGGTTGGTACCTCATCATTAACTAGTTCATAACCAGCTTTCAAATAACTAGCCACTTTATTAGCCGTTGTATAGTCCGCAGTCGTGCCTTGGTCACCAGTTAAGACATCCGTTGCCAAAGTCTGACCGGTCGTATCATCAACGTAAGTCACCGTTGCATCGCCAGTCAACACAACATTCTTCGTATAAACATAAGTCACGGTACCGCCAGCCGCAGTTAAGTTCCCATTAGCTGCCAAGCTGCCCTCAGCCATGCCTTTAAACGTATAGCCATCAAACGCCTTTTGCGTCGTCTGGTAAGTTAAGTCCACGATTTGACCATTTGGATAAGTTGCCGTATCCGTAGCTAAGACGTTACCGGCATCATCAACATAAGCGACGTTAACTTGGCCAGCAGGCGTATTCGGAATCATCATGATATACAAGATTTGTGGATTTTGACTGAACGTTCCTTTAATTGGGCCATTAGTCGCTAAGGCCACATAATTTGCAACGTGCATGTATTGACTTAAATCAAAACTATCACCGATTTTGGTTCCGCTCACAACTTGATCAGGCAAGCCAGTAATTGACCGCCCTTTAGTATCCACATACTTAACGGTAACCGTTGATACAGACTGAAAATTAGCCGGTTGGAAAATCCGCATATCGGTCCGGAATGATACCCCATTGCTATAAGTGACATTTACATAGCGACCAGGTTCCCATTTATCAGAGTATGGAATACCTAAGTTACCATAAACGATATAACCATCAAACCCACTAATTGGTTGAATATCATCAATCTGATACTGATTATTGCCTAAATTAGTTAACCGTTGTTCTGTGCCATCAGCTGTATTGAACGTATAGCCAAACGCATCGTTAATCGTTTCACCCTGAACACCAGTAATCGTCATGCCGGTAAAGACTGCCGATTGACCAGTGACCACATTAACCGGTGTCTCATTGGTTTTCATGACGACTTGACCGCCAGCCGCAATAAAGACCCCAGACTTATGAATGCCTGCTAACGATGAAAAGTCCGTCAAGCAGTTGCCGGTTAAGCCAATATAGTTACCCGATAATTTATTATTTCCCATAGCAGTTAACCAGCCACTCAATTCTTTTAATTGGGCATTCGTCATCCCATATTGATGTCCTTGATAAGGTGACTCATTAGGATTGATATCGACATACCACAGGTTATCCGTATTAATCGCGGTTAATGGCTTGAGATTAACGTAACCTAGATAAGTCGATTCAATGGTTAATTGGTACAAACTCAAAGTTGCTAACGGACTTAAATCCATACTTACAGTTGCACTATCTTTGATTCGAATCGTCAAACTAATTGGCCCGCTTGTCAGATAATTAAGATTTTCAATCCCGGCTAGCGTAGTCACCGGTGTCGCATCAGTATTAACAGTTAACCGCCCGTGCTGAGTGCTATTGTAATGTCGAATATCACCAACCGTCAATGTTTTACTAGTATCTACAAATAAAGCTTTTTTAATCGCATTACTCAAGTCGGCATCTGCAATCGTCACGACCGTATCATCTGGCGTGGTCGTATCAGTGGCTTTAGTCGGCACTGCTGGTGCTGCCATCCGTGAACTTTTGACTTGGTTGGCTGGCGCCGGATTGGTGTTAGTTGGTGCGGTACTTGTCGTTGCCTGACTAGCCACTGATTTGGCGTCACTAGCAGAAGTCGTTGAGGTTGCCCCGTCACTAGCGGCTGAAGTAGCAGTACTACCGACACTCGATGCGGCTTGACTGCCTTCAGAACCAGCTTCACTAGTTGCGGATGCTGGTTCACCACTGGTTGCGCTTTGACCAGAATTAGTCGATCCGTCGCCGCTGGTTGCTGACGTGGCTGGTTCAGCACTAGCCGGTGTAACTTTGGCGTTACTTAAAGCCGCCGAACCGGCCGACGTCCCTGCACTAGTGGACGTTGTGACACTGTTTTGACCCGCATCGTCAGTTGCCGCTTGTGCTGGCGTTGCTGCGATGGTTCCAAGTGCTAACATCGTCGAGGTGACACCCATGACCATCCATAGCTTCTTGTGCTTATACATTTTAACCCGCGTTTTTGTTAATCCTTGATTAGCCATTTTAGTATCCCCCTTGGTGATCCCGACGATCTTTATCATCAAAATTAATTATCTTTTTATTTATACTCTTATCATAAATCCAAAAATAAATTAATTCAATAAGGAAACTATTGCAATTATTAACTATAATTAATACTAATATCGGTTTAAATTCATTGACCACTTTAACTTTTTGGATAAATCGTTTAAAAGCCTTAGCATCACTACCTGTCGACCATTTTCGTCCAAATAGTGCCGAACCACTACCAGTATTACAATCGCTAATACTGGGTTAAAACTTTTTTCCTCAACCTTTACCTCACTTGCCAATCTACCTAGACCAATTTTAAATTAATACGAAAAAAGCCTCAAACCAATCCAAGTTTGAGGCTTCCAATCTAAAACTTAATTTTTCCGTTGTTTAAACCCAACTGCTGTTAATAAAGTCATGATTAATGTTCCTAATCCTAACCAGCCCATTGCTCGCTGCTGGCTATCATTGGTTTGTGGTAATGCTGATTTATCCAATTTAGGACTTGAAACCGGCTTTAAATCTGAGGTCGGTTGAGTAACCGACTTATCAGTGGCTAACTTAACCAATTGGGCTTTAGCAGTCATCCTCTCACCAGTAGCTTGCTGGGGGTCAGTGGCTAGTACCCTTGTGTCACTTTTATGAATCATATCTGCCTGACCACTATCAACATCAATTGGTCCATCAATAACTGGTGGTGTCGTACTCTTAATTGTATCGCCAGCATCAGCTTCATTGGTATCGGCAGCTGCAATCCCATCATTTTGACTATCTGTATTCGGAATAGTTGGCACTACAATCTCATCAGCATGATTAGCGTCATCAGTATCTGGACTTGTCGGTGTTTCAGTATTTCCGGTATCCGGATCAACTGGTTTAACTGGATTAGCCGTATAAGTAACCGTCGTCATCATATCGGTACTCAAAGCCGTAACCGGAACTGCAGCAATCACTAATTGATCGGCTGTATAATTGACAATCACTGGTGAAACCTGAGCTATAAAGCTCGTCTGGTGATTGCTGTTCTGCCAATCCGTGTAAACCGCTTTGCCGGTCACGGCATCACGCATACCAGTACGAGTAAATCGAATAGCAGTCACTTTATCAGGCGCGGCCGTCGTCCCGTCCGCATAGCGATACTGAATCGTTTGCATAACTTGTTTTTGTAACGCCTCACTAGCCGTAATGGTCGTTAGTTTATGACTCAAGTGAACCGCATACCTTACTGGAGTTGCCCCATAAACAATTCCACTTGCTGGTACGTCATCATTAACCAGCTTATACCCTGCCTGCAAGTAATTGGCAATTTTGGCTGTGGTGGTATAGTCAGCCGTCCCCCCTTGATCACCGGTTAAACTGTCATTCGTCAAAATCTGACCGGTTGTATCATCATAATAAGTAACAGTGGCATTACCAGTTAAAGCGACATTTTTAGTATAAACGTAAGTTACCGTACCACCAGTTGCCGTTAGCGT
Source organism: Lactiplantibacillus songbeiensis (assembly GCF_005405125.1). Taxonomy (GTDB): domain Bacteria; phylum Bacillota; class Bacilli; order Lactobacillales; family Lactobacillaceae; genus Lactiplantibacillus; species Lactiplantibacillus songbeiensis. Next base: position 15,509 of record NZ_BJDL01000024.1, on the reverse strand, counting down.
CCCAGTAGCTGCCAAACTATCTAGTGCCATCGTCTTAAAGGTATACCCAGCGAATGCTTTTTGGACAGTGGTATAGCTTAAGTCCACAATCTGACCATCTGGATACGTGGCCCCGGCTGTCGCTAAAACATGACCATCCGTGTCGACATAGTTAACAGTTACTTGACCAGCTGGCGTCGTTGGCATCAGTTTAATGTACAGCGTTTGCGGATCTTGGCCAAATGTCCCAGTAACGGGGCCACTAGTCGCAACTGCCCGATAACCAGCCACTTGTAAATAGGGACTCAAATCAAAGCTATCGCCAATATTGACACCATTTACGACTTGATCAGCCAAGCCAGCGATTGGTTGGACATTGGCATCGACGTACTTAACGGTCACATTAGGATGAGCTTGCCAGTTAGCGACCTGATAAACCATGATATCCATCTGCAATAAAACACCATTAACATACGTCTTGTTAACATATCGACCTGGCTGCCAACTAGCTGAGTAGGGCATTCCCAAATGACCATATGTTAAAAATGGATAACCTGGTGTTAGTTGCTGAACATCATCAATATAATATTGATTTTGACCTAATGAACTGATGGGGTGCTTACCCGCTACACCGGTGTTCCAAGAATAACCGTATGAATCGGAAATAGGTTCACCATCCAAACCGGTTAACGTGACACCGGTAAAAGTCACGGGTTGGCCAATAACCAAATTAATTGGATTATTAGTCACAATCGCCACTTGCCCCATCGCAGAGACATAAGCACCCTTTTTGGTAATCCCCGCTAATGGCGAAAAGTCCGTAATACAATTGTTATTGAGTTCAAGACCGGATTCGCGTGAATAAGTATTATTAGCTATTTTGGTCAGCCAAGGGGCTAGCTGCACTAATTGTTCGTTAGTCATCGCATACTGATTGCCTTGAAAGGAACCCCCATTAGGTTCAATCCCCATTACCGTAAAGTGACTTGGGTCAATAGCCATCAATGGTAATAAGTTCATCTGACTAGTATGGTCTGATAAAATTCTTAAGCTGATAAATCTTAACGGTGCCAGCGGAGTGAAATCAATATCTACCGCGGCATTGTCAATTTGAAGATCCGCATAAATTAGTACCCCGACCGGCAGATATTCAAGATTTTCAATACCGGCCAACGTTTTGATTGGCGTATCCACACCCGTCGTAATCTCAAAGGCATTACCAGGATAATTTTTAATTTGACCAATCGTAATCTGATCAGTCGTTGCCAAATTAAGTCCTTGTTTAACCGCGTTGCTTAGATTGGTATCCGCAATCGTGACGACGGTATTATCACTAGGCATAGCGGTAGCGGCCGTTTTAATTAAAGCAGCTGGCGACGCAACTCGCATCATTCGCGGTTCGCTACTTTGACGGACCGCTGTTGACGCCACGCTAGTACTCGTTGAAGTAGCGGCGGATGACGCTTGACTAGTAACCGACTTAGCCATCCCCGATTCAGTCCCCGCACTAGCGGCACTCGGTGCGGTACTACCAGTACTTGAATTCACTTGACTGCTTTCAGAACCACTCGCGCTCCCATTATTGTCGACGGTCGAATTAGTCGCGCCGCTAGCGGCACTTTGATCAGAGTTAGCTGTACGATCACCATTGGTTGCCACTGATGCCAACGATGTAACAGTACTAGTCTTCGTCTCACCGTTTAAGGTTACGGATGTCGCTGACGGACTAGTGCTCGTCGGCGTAAGCGTAGTCATTTCACCGGTCGTTATTGCAGTATCCGCTTGCGCCATTGTTGCTGGCAAAGTCCCTAATGCCAGCATCGTCGTTGTCATCCCCATTACCAGCCAAAGTTTCTTATGCTTATACAATTTAAAACGCGTTTTATTCGATTCTGGATTAGTCATCTTTGGTTCCCCCTTGATAACGCAGACACCTTTTATTATTAATTGAATAATCGTTTTATTTATATAGTCATCATAAATCCAGAATGGGGTTAATTCAATAAGGAAACTATTGTGATTATTAACTATAATCAATACTAATATCAGTCCAAATTGATCAACTACTTTAACCTTCAGTTTAAATCGACTAAAGGCCATTGCATCACTACTGATAACCAGTTTTAATTAAAAACAAGCCTTACCACTGTCAGTATTACGATCATTAATACTGGCCGAAAAGTTTTTTGTTCGGTGATTTAACTAAGCTATCATCAACTTAGACCAATTTTAAAAATCATCATAAAAAAACGCCACCAGCACTAACAGCTGATGACGCTTCAACTAATCATTAGTCACGATCAACGTGATCTTTTAATCCAAATAATAACACTAAAATGCCTAAGACCAAGGCGCCAACAAAGACCCCGAACACGGCGGGAATCGAGAAGCCAATACTAATCAGCATCCCCACTAGATAAGGTCCACCAATTGCGCCCACTCGGCCAATTGACTGGGTCACACCAATTCCCATCCCGCGAACGGCCAATGAATAATGACTCGGCGTAAAGGCAATCATAATTCCCCATGCGCCCAGCGTGAAGAAGGACAGCCAAGCCCCACTCACTAAAATCATCGTATTCGACGTTGCGAGACCAAAGACCGCTGCACTGGCCATCGTCCCTAACAAGTAGATCGATAAGACCAACTTGCGCGAGACCCGCCCCACTAACCAAGCGGCCAAGTAATAACCTGGCAACTGTGCAAGACTCATTAACACCGTGTAACCGTAGCTCTTAACAAGCGGAAAGCCACGTGTCGCAAGAACGGTCGGCAGCCATAAGAACATCCCATAATAGACGAACATAATTACAAACCAGAGAATCCCTAACGCTAAGGTTGTCCGCCAATATTGTGACGACCAGACTTGCGTCCAAGCTTCTTTAAAGCTATACTTCGCTGCTTCGGCGGTATGGGTTTCTGGCAAATGCCGTCGAATCAAGATGACATAGAGACCCATTAAGGCCGTAATCAACACGGTGACCCGCCAGCCGATATACGTCATCACCGAAAAGGCCAAGACGGCAGCTAAGATCCAGCCAAACGCCCAGAAGCTGTCTACTAAGACCAGCATCCGTGAGCGTTCTTTGCCTTTAAAATGATCGGCAATAATTGTCGTTGCCACTGGGAGTTCGCCCCCGAGTCCTAACCCGGTAATAAAGCGCACCAAGATGAATAATTCAACATTCGGCGTTAACGCTAACAGTATGTTACCACCGGAAAATAATAGCAGGGTCACCAGCATAATTGGCTTACGGCCAATCTTATCCGCTAAGTGACCAAAGATAATCGCCCCGAAAAACATTCCGAGCGATGTTACCGAACTCACAACCCCCAAGGTGCTCGCCGATAAGTGCCAACTCGTCTTAATCGCTGGCATGATAAATGACAATAACGCGACGTCTAAGGCATCAAACAGCCACGCCGTCCCGATTAACAGTAAGAGCTTGTTGCCCTTTACTTCTGTTGTTCCCAAAATAACGTTTCCCCCATGCGTCCTAAATCCTAACTCAGTGGTTTAGGTCTTTTTTACCTTTAAAAGGTGTTACAAGATTACCATGGGGGCTAAAACGTGTCAACCCACCGTTTTCAACCGATAGACTTTGGCTGGGCGGCCAGAACCTGATTTGTGGGCTAGACCAGTTTCGGTAAATAAATGACCGTGTGTTTTACGGAAGTTCGAATTGTCGATTAAACTGCTGGGCTTACGTAACAACGTCGCATACAATTCACGCGCTTGTTTTAGTGTAAAACCAGTCCCTAACACGAGTAAAATTGTGGGCGCATAGTCGAGCCGATTTCGTAGTCGGGTGAATGCCGTCCGCAAGATTAACGTATGATCAGCGGTTAGACCACTGGCCGTCACATACGGGGTTTGATCTTGGTAATACTTTTTTGCACTAACGGTAGCTGGCAACGTTTGAAAGACTAACTTACCGGCGGCTAATTGATAAGCCGCTTTAGTCGGTGTGACCGCAAACCACTGGACTGCTTTGGCGCCATAACCGGGCACTAAGGTTGGTTTGACTGGTAAATAAACCATGTATGCTAAGGCCAGTTCGCGCTCTCCGGGACCACGGTGTGGATCTGAGAACGTGCCTAGTTGTTCAGTGTGGACGGTCGGTAATGTCACGCCGAGTTTCTCCCGGACTAAACGTAGCGAGGCGTCGTCGGCACTTTCATCGGCGCGTAAATACGTGGTCGGCAAGCCCCACGTTGATTGAAATGGGGCTTCGGAACGTTGCAACAACAAAAGCTGCAACTGTTGCGTGGCTTGATCAAAGCTCCAAATAATATTCGTAATACTGATTAATGGTCGGTTGACTACGGGTGCTATCGTCATCCTAACCGCCTCCTTACAAAAAGGCCACGACAGTTTGCGTCGTGGCCGAAATAGTCGATTTTAAAGTTGTTGTAAAGCTTGTACCGTCCAGCCGTTAATCGCTGACTTTTCGATAATCGCTTTCTTGATTTCCCAGACATCCGCCTTGATATAGCGTTGTCTAGCTGTCATTAAAGGAATGTTCTGATAAACCTCATGACCTTTATTAATCGTTACTCGCATTTAATTACGTCCTTTCCTAACGCTCAGGAAATTTTGCAAATAATTCTGGGTACTCATACTGGGTCAAGTATTTGAGTCTTCAATTTATTTATTCAAAATCTGAGATGCTTAATTGGGTTTGGACTATCCACAGCTCCCAAACCAAGTACTAACTTTAACACATCCCACCACTTTAAGCTAATGCTTTGACCCTTTTTTCCTTATTATTAAGGTTTTTAATAAAATAGCAAGCGGTTACCGTTGTGATTTTAGCATCGCCGCCGTACACTTAAGGTAATCAAGTTAGGAGGCGGTTCCGGATGCATAGCTATAAATATTTAACCTATGGGGGCATTACGGCCGTTTATTTAGTGGCACTTTATGCCCTCTATCATTTATTACGGTTAGCTTACGTCTTATTCCTAATGTAAGTCCGGTAACTAAAAGCAGTTCGGTAAGCTTTGCCGAACTGCTTTTTTTATCGTTCATTTTAACGATGCCACAAATAACGATCAACCGCTAACGCCACTTTGGCATTTTCATGTAACTGACTATGTTGCGCGTGTTTACCATAGAAGTCTTTTTCTGTGTAAGTCACTTCACGATCACGTAATAAATATTTAATCGACCGTGCAGACACATTCGTTACCAAACTATCGGAGTTGCTACCATCGTCTAAATTACCGACAATATTCAACAACTTCACGCCAGTTGGGAAAGCTGTCCGTTTAGCGGCCAGCAACTGATAGGCAGCGTGCTGATACTTAGGCGCACCCGACGCTAAAAACGAATTCTGATTGGCAACATCATCTTCACCAACGACCCCATCAAACGGACCGGCGATTGTCACCAATTTATTGACTGTCGGAAAGCCACTCACTTGCGGCGTCATCAACATGTTGACACTCGCCACGCACCCTGCCGAATGGGCAACTAGATTATAGGACTTAAACGCATGTACTTGTTGTACTGTCGTGATCACATGGGCTAACCACGTGCTTTGCTGGTTATATTGCGCCAGGTTATTCTTAAAGACAACCTGAATAATCGGATTCCGCGTCTGATCCGCCCAATGCCCACTTAACGTCACTGTACCACCCGCACTAACCGTTGCCACTAGCACCTTATGCGCATGAGCGGTCTTTTCAGCATGCCTAATCAACGTGTTCGTCGACTTCGCACTGCCTTGAAACCCATGCAGATAAAAGGTTGGCCGCTGACTGGTCACATACGCGGCTTGTGGTTGACTACTCTGACTACTTTTTTGCTTACTACTCTGCTGATTACCCTTGGCGCAGCCACCTAAAATGGCAACTAATACCAACACTAACCCTAACCAACGTCTCATTCTCACTAACTTTCGCCTCATTCACGCCAATAACGTTTAATTTGAACCAATTCATCTTTTAAATAAGTAGCCGACAACTGCAAATACGTCACGTGTTTACCCGGTGTCGGGGAATGCAATAGCCAACCATCACCAGCATACATCGCCACATGATGTAAGGCACCGCGACCCTGGTGATGGGCAAAGAAACACAAGTCCCCTGGTTGAGCCTCAGCTAAGGTCACCGTTCGACCACCTAAGACTTGTTCACTGACATCGCGCGGTAACGTGACGCCGATACAGCGGTGCAGCGTGTAGACAAAGCCAGAGCAGTCAAAACCATAACCGCTCAAACCACCCCAGAGATACCGTAAGTCCAAGAAACGTTTGCCTAACTGGACCATCGTTTGACCAGCCGTTAAATCGGTCGTCTTAAAATCAAATTGAGTCGCCCGTTTGGCCACTTTGCCAATTCCTAGTGGCGTCTGAACTAGGTCATACAAACTATCTTTAGTCGAAACGACTGGTAGTTGCGTTCCAATACTTAATGGTAAGATCGTACTACCATCGGCCCGCAATAACGGTGTGAAGCCTTGGCGAATTGTCACCGTTGGCCCGGTCTGTACGGGTAGTTCAGCGGTCGAGAGTTGCGGTGCCCATACCCAGCCAGGATACCCCTGCGGATGGACTGAATCACGCTGGGTCGTCACATAGACGTAAGCCCAGCCATCCACAATACGGTCGATCAAGACTGGATCATTAAATAATGCTTGCGTTCCAATCATATTACGTTGTTCCAGGCCAACTGAATCCGCATCTGTCATCTGGGCCAGCCAAGTTTGTAACCCTTGATTCGATAACGCTGCTTGATCAATTGAACGTACTTGTGGTCGCTGCCAGACCGTAGCCACGGCGGCGCGTACTCGTGCTGTTTGCATCATAAAGCCCCCTCATCTTTTTAAGTCAATTCTATCATACCCTTTTTTCAGCTGAACTTAAGGTTGCCAGTTAAGTTGTTATCTTTTCTTGATAAACTTAACTGTAAAATTAAAAATTACTGTGAAAGTATGCTATCATACTAATAATTACTCAGGGAGGCGTTTTTACAATGGACAAAACCGATTTGAAGATTCTGAACGCCTTACAAGCGGATGCGCGGATTTCGCTCAAAGCTTTGGCGGATCAGTGTTTTATCTCCTCACCCGCAATTTCAGCCCGGATTGCGCGGCTTAAAACAGCCGGCATTATCCGCGACTATCAGGCTAATCTCAATTATGAAAAACTCAATTATCACATCAAAGCTTACATTCAGCTCCAACTAGAACCTACGCAAAAGGAACGGTTCTATCCATATGTTGCCAGCATTCCAAACGTCTTGGAGTGTGATTGCGTCACCGGGGAATATTCCCAGATTATGAAAGTCGTCTTCGAGTCGACGCAAGCCCTCGATGAATTCGTCAACAAGATTCAGACTTTTGGCAAGACCAGCACCCAGATTGTCTTCTCAACCAGCGTCTCTAGTCGTGGCATGGTCTTACCAGACGATCACGATATCAGTAATATCGTGGAATAATTTGGCTATTACTGGCCGGCTCCGCTTGGTGTTAGTTTAAATTGCCGCCTACCGGTTGGTTCCTAAAACGCTGGAACGCCATGGGCCATTTTGAAGCCAAAGGACGGTCTTAAAAACTGGCCTTGGCCTAAGTCCGAGCAGACCACTCGCACTAAGGCCAACGACACGGCTGAGCATTTTAGGAACCAACCTCTCGGCTAAATGACTGAATTGAAAATAATCAATCGTTAATTTTTTAATAGCCGTTAGTTAACGCTGAGCAGGCCAGAATTGGCTCAGTGGTGTCGTTTATCTTGGTCGGTGTTTTTCTGATTTAGATAAAAGCCCGCACTTTGGCTTCAAAGTTCCAACCGATTCTGGGCCAACCAAAGTGGCAACAAACAATTAAACAATTTACCTTATAAATAACGGTCAACCAGCACTTAAGCGGTTGACCGTTTGTTTATATCCATAATTTTAATGCCGTTTTACCTGCATTCTTCAGCTAAACAGTGTACGATATAGCCAGTTAATGATTGCTAAACTGGGCATGTATAATCCCGGATTACGTCAATTCATTTAAAACTAGCTTAAATATAGAAATGGGGTAAGCTTTATGGCAACAATTTTGGTACTCGGTGGCGGCTACGCGGGGATGCGCGCTATCAAATTCTTACAGAAAACGGCTCTGGCCGAAGATCACTTAATCTTAGTGGACCAATCCAGTCTCCACACGGAAAAGACTAACTTGCACGAAGTTGCGGCTGGAACGATTGACCCCGCCAAAATCACTTATGATATTCCTAGTGTGCTTGGCAAGCGGGTCACCTTTATTCAAGATCGCGTCACTAATGTTAGTGTGGATGACCAGCAAGTGACACTAGCTGAGCATGCACCACTGACCTATGATTATTTAGTACTCGCATTAGGCTTTCAATCCGAAAGTTTCGGCATCAAAGGGGTTGATGATAACGCCTTACCGATGGATGACTTAGCGACGTCCAAGACGGTCTATCATCATATTGAATCCAAGTTAAAATACTACGCTGAAACTAAAGACCGCAATGATTTAAAAATTGCCGTTTGCGGGGCTGGCTTTACGGGTATCGAACTCTTGGGCGAACTGACCCAATCCTTACCCAAGCTACAGGCCAAGTACCAGACACCCGCCGTTAAAGTTGTCTGTCTAGAACGCATGCCATCGATCTTGCCAATGTTCGGCCAATCATTACGCGATTATGCGCTGAACTTCATGGCAAAGCACGACATTGAGATGCGCTTAGGTGCCAGCATTACTGAAGTCACACCAACTGCCGTCATTTACGAAGATGCCGACAAGCAAGTCCATCAGTTCGATGCCAATACGATTATTTGGACGGTTGGCGTTAGTGGCTCGCACGTCATCGCCGATTCAGGCTTTGATCAACGCCGTAATCGCGTCGTCGTGCAACCCGACCTATCATTAGCCGACCATCCCGAAGTCTTCATTGTCGGCGACGTGGCAGCTGTGATGGACGCCACCGGTAAACGGCCCTATCCAACAACCGCTCAGATTGCCCTCGCTGCGGGTGAACAAGCTGCCAAGAATATCGGTGCGTTACGCCGCGGCCAGCCTACTGACGCCTTCCATTATCAATCCGTTGGTACGGTGGCTTCCCTTAGCGACCGCGATGGTATTGGCGAAATCTTCAGCAAACACCGGCCAGTCCATGGTTATCCCGCTTCTGCGCTGAAGAAAGTGATCACCGACCGTTCCTTGCTTGAGAGCGCCCATTTGAGTACCGTCTTCCACAAGGGGCGCTTTGACCTTTATCATTAAAATTCAAAAAGACGCCTGGAACTTAATCCAGACGTCTTTTTTAGACTATTCAGCGATCTTATCACTATCAGCCGGTGTGCGAATCGCCATCAAAATCAGTTCAATCACCGTAAATACCATTGATAATGGTGGCCAGACAAATATAATCAGGAAAAACACAACTACCGCAACCACCCAGAAAAAAGCATTGGCATGAATGCGATACGCGGGCATTGCTTGAATCTTCGCCGCAATTTTAGGATGATCACTCACATTGGCCTGAGCGATGGCATGTGAAAGTACCGCGTAGGCGATGGCCCATAACAGAAAAATAATAAAATAAAACAATTCTGGTTGTGGCTGATCAATAAACTTTCCAGCCCAAGCCGTCGACACGGGTAATAACGACATCGTCAAAATCCAAATATTATTCAACCAATAAATTCGTTTCGTGATATGCTTCGTTAACGTCAACATATAATGATGGTTATACCACGCCACCCCAATAAACAAGAAACTGATCAAATACGCAATTAAATAACTCGCATTCTCCGCTAACGCCGCAAATGTCGGCTCACTCGGCACATCAAACTCTAACACCATAATCGTCAATACAATGGCTACCACAGCGTCAGTAAACGCCTCAACCCGTCCTTTATTCATTCTCGCCAACCCCTTAGTTCAGTAATCTGATTAATTAAATTAAATATACCACTCGTTAGTATTAGGCCAAATAAAAACCACCTACAAATCGCATCATAGGTGGTTTACTAAGCAATCTTTTTGTAGTTCGATCGTGAAACTAGAAAGTAATAACAACAAGAATTGATAACAAGGCCAATGGAATAATGATCTGGAACGTTTTTAGGAAAGCATCATTTAAGTTCCATGTTAGTCGCCGCCGAATTTGCTTGATTCCTAATCTTAATTGTTGATTAGTGACCCGTACACGATGATCAACAGTTCGGTTAATTACAGCTGTCATCGCTGCTTGCACTTGACGCCGTTGCACTGCTGGAATCATAGTTACCGGAACTTGATGTAACATGGCAACCTTATCCAATTCGGCGCGGGTTGCCTTTTGAACTAGTTGTTGACGCTGTGCCTTTGAAACAGTCACCCCTTCGAAAGTCACACGCTGATTGACTTGGCTATTACTATTAGTTGCCTGTTTAAATTTGCGAGCTAGTTTCCGATTAGCTTTATTTTTAACTACTTGGGCAACATTTAACCGGGAAACAACTTGCCGACTATACATTAGTGTGTGATTTTTAGCGGTTTGAACATTATTGCTCAATATCGACATAAAAACCGCAATTGATAAAATCATGCCAACTTGCCGTAAAACATTTGCAACACTTTGTGAGTCAGTCAATTTGATGCCATGAAAATCTGCCACCACTAAAATATTCACAGTTGCCGCAACTAACCCATAACCAATCCCAAGAAAAATTTCACCAATAATTAATGACGTATACTGATTAGCGACCGGTAATTGCGTGATCAACCAATAACTTCCCGCAATCATCGCGAAACCAGCCCCTACCAACAATTTATTATTCAATCGCTTGACCAACAAGGATGTTAAGATTACCGATAACATAACCGCTAAAGAATATGGCGTAATTTTTAAAGCAGCATCAAGTTCGCTTTCACCATGCACTTTGGTTAATAATGTCGGCATTAATGCTGCAAATGCCCCCAAGAAGAAGTTGCATAAAACCAATGCTAAACCTGAACCATCAAAATTACGACTTTTAAACAACGACAAGTCAATCATTGGTGTAGCCGTCCGCCGTTCACGTATCATAAACCCTACGAAACTAAGAAGCGAGCTCCCCGCTAATCCTAAGATTGCCAATGAAGTCCACCCCCAAGTATAGCCTTTAATCAACGCCATCGATAAACAAAATAATGTTGCCATAATTAATCCAGCTCCCAACCAATCAATTTTAGTCGGCTGAGTGGCTTCATGCCTCAATGGTAAGACAATCACAAAAATAATAATATCAAGGATAATCAGTGGCACATTCATTAAGAAAACCCATCGCCAACCAAAATACTGTGCAACAAACCCACCTATGCTCGGTCCAAGCGCCACCGCTAAGCCTTGCACACCAGCTAACATAGCCACGACCTTATTCCGATTTTCCTGAGTGCTCAATTCTAAACCAATTACCATACTCGTCGGAATAATGCTAGCTGCACCAATACTCTGAATTGCTCGCCCCACCAGCATCCATGGTAAATTAACGGCATTGCCGGTCATCCATGATCCTAAACCAAAGATAACCAAGCCAAGAAGAACCATCCGATTACGTCCAAAGCGTACTGCCAAGCGGCCTAATGGAATAATCATCGTTGCAAATAAAATCGTATAAATATTTAATGCCCAAGATAAATCATTCAGACTTACATTGAATGCACTTTGAATCCTCGGTAAAACAATCGTCATGATTGAGACATCCATCATACAAAGCAAGTTACCAATCAATAGTACGGGTAAAACGGTCTTCAGTTTGTTCATCACAATGACCCCCAGTCAGATTGAAAGTCGATGATTTGCGCAAATCTCGATTGTCACAGCTGTGATATTTCTTTCAAAACCTAGTATACTTACAGTCATCAAAATGTCGAGTCATTATCAACAAGTGCTACAGATGGTCAAAAATGTGACAGGAGGTTTCATAAATATGGATGGTCACGCTAAACTTGCTCAACAATCACGGACTTGGATTATTGATGCTTTCTTCGATTTATTAGCACAACAAGACTACGAAACGCTGACGGTTAAGGCAATTACTGATCAAGCCCAGCTTTCTCGTCGAACTTTTTATCGTTTTTTTAAAGATAAAGCTGCCATTTTAAATGATTTGAGTCAACAATTTTTAACGAGTTATGCTAAGGCACTTCAGGAACTTAATCCTAAAATGGTGACCTTTGATGACATTGTGGTCCTCTTTTTCCGTTTCATGTGGCAACACCGAGAGCGACTGCAACTACTCATCAAACAGAATCTTTTTATGCCTAGATTACCGCTAGTGATGGCACAAGCTCCTCAGTTATATCAAGAATTCGATGCGCCATGGCACCATTCGGATAGTACTGAGCAGATCAACCTTTTAATGACCTTTATGCTGGGCGGCTATTGGAGCGTTATCAATGACTGGTTAGCACACGCTGACCCGGTCCCACCGGAAGAAATCGCCAACAACCTATTACTCACCTTAAAAAAGACAGACTTAAAAGTTGTCGAATTTAAAAAAAATGCAGCTAGAGAATCCTACTAGATTCACTAACTACACTTCGTCAACGTTAGGCCAAATAAAAACCACCTACAAATCGCATCATAGGTGGTTTATCAGTTAACTAGTCTTGCCGATCTTTCAAGCTCAACTTTTCAACGTTCAATTGTTTATTAATCCAGCCGTCCACAAAGCTACTTTCATGGCTAACTAGAATCAAGTTACCAGGGAATTCTTGTAAGGCTTTCTTCAAACCTTCCTTGGTTTCATCATCCAAGTGATTGGTTGGTTCGTCCATGATTAAGAAGTTGCTAGGCACCAGTTCCAATAGTGCCAACTTAACCTTAGTCTGTTCCCCACCACTCAATAGATGCATCGGCTTCATGGCGTTAGCGGCGTTAATCCCACACTTGGCTAACTTCGTCCGAATCGTCTTTGGTAGCATCGTTGGATACATTTCTTGAATCGTATCCAATGGCGTTAATTGTGGATTATCCCATTCCAAGTCTTGGTTGAAATAGTTAATCTTAGCCGATGGTGAGAAGTTTGAAGTCCCGCCCAGTGACGGAATCACACCTAAAATTGACTTAATCAAGGTTGATTTACCAACCCCATTAAACCCTTTAAAGGCTAACTTTTCGCCACCAGTCATCGTAAAGGTGACCGGGGCTAATAATGGCTTGCCGTAACCAACTGATAAATGCTTCACTGTCAAGGCGTTCTGTGATCCCGTGTCTAAGTATGGGAACGAGAACTTGGCATGGGCATTTTCACTCGGTGGATCGACCCGATCCAAATGCGACAGCATCTTTTCCCGTGACTTGGCCATCGTTGACTTCGACCCAGCCTTGTTCTTCCGAATAAATTTTTCAGCCTTATCAATCACAACTTGTTGCTTTTCGAAAGCTTTTAATTGGGCTTCCTTACGGGCTTCTTTTTGGCGCATCGCAGACTTAAAGTCGCCACGATACTTGATAATCTTGCCAAAAGCCACGTCACAAATACAGTTCGTGACTTGTTGCAAGAAGTCATAATCATGGGAAATAACCATGACCGCCCCTTCAAACCCATTCAGATAATCAACTAACCACGCGATGTGCGCCGTATCCAAATAGTTAGTTGGTTCATCCAGGATAATCACATCCGGGTCTTCCAGCAATAGCTTTGCCAAAATGATCTTCGACCGTTGGCCACCAGACATTTCACTAATAACATGGTCACGCCCGATTTCATCCAAGCCTAGCCCAGTAATGACCCGTTCCATCGCCGTTTCGATATCGTAAAAGTCATTGGCTTCCAATGTTTCTTGAATCCGGCCGGCCTTTTCTAATAACGTGTCGTCCATTGATTCAGCATAATCGGCGTAGTATTTTTGCATTTTAGCATCCAAATCATACAATCGTTGAAAGGCAGTTTTCAGAAAATTATACAAGGTCATCCCGGCTGGAATGTCGGCATATTGGTCTAAATACCCCGTCCGAATATGATGTTGCCATTTAATTTGACCTTCTAAGGGTAAGATCTGACCCGTTAAAATCTTGATTAAGGTACTCTTGCCAGCCCCGTTCTGACCGACAATGCCCATGTGATCGGCCCGTTCTAACGTAAAGTTTGCGTCTTCGTAAAGTTTACGATCAGCGAAACTTTGCGAGAGGTCGGTTACTTCTAGTAAAGCCATCTTGTTTTCATCCTACTTTCATTAATTAACTCTGCAAAACAGGCCCCGTCGATTCCAACGAGGCCTGTCAATTAAAGACTTAGGTGACGCTATGCCATGACTAATTCTTTATCTAACTCATACTGCATATGGAAATACATATGATCACCAATTGGCTTGATCCCGACCGTTTCGTAATCGTGACGGTCGTATAACTTCTTAGCACCAGGATTAGCCATATCCACATTCAACCCAATCCGCTTTTGTCCGGCTTGGCGTGCATATTTTGGTAAAGCCGCTAATAAGCGCCCCCCAATCCCGTGGCCTTGATAATTGGGATCAACCGCAATCGAATCCAAGTACCATTCGTGCTCATAACTTTCTGCTTCAGCTTCAAACGCTGAACCAAACGCATCGTTATCCGCCGTGACCTGCGCTAACACGTCATCAACGGCATCTTCATTTTTGTCAGGGTAACCAAATGCCACCCCGACCACTTGACCATCGGCCTCGGCCACTACCGTCGTTGCCATATCGGACAAATAAGCTGGTGTCCGGTACGCGGCAGTAATGGCCTGCTCTAAGTCAGGTTCTGGAATGTCGTCTAGTTCCTCAAGTTGCATTTCATCAAAGATCATATTAATTAGCGGTGCTATCTGGCCCGCGTCATCCTGATCAGCTGGTCGAATCGTTATCACAAATAGTCCTCCTATCTTAGTAATTAATACCTTACTATGAATCGTCGACGATGTCAAAATTCACGAACCCCGTGGTATACTAGTAACCGAATTCATTTTGAAAGGATTTGAGTCTGTGAATATTCGCGACATTGATCATATCGTTCTAACCGTCACCGACATCGCCCGGTCACTCCGGTTCTACCATGAAGTCTTTGATTTACCCATCATTACTTTTGATGGTGACCGTAAAGCAGTCCTCGTCGGCAAACAAAAAATTAATTTTCAAACCATCGATGAACCACATACGCCAATTGCAGCTAAGCCAACGCCTGGTAGCGCTGACTTATGCTTGATTGCGCGTGATGATATTGAAGTGATTCAACATCATTTAAAGAGTTACTTTGTAGACGTCGTGGCAGGTCCAGTTGAACGAACTGGGGCGCACGGCCAGTTAACTTCCTTATATGTACGTGACCCTGATAATAATTTGATTGAGATTAGTAATTACAAGTAAGTAAAAGCCCGGATTAACATTAACTTGTTAATCCGGGTCTTTCTTTACATTGTTGAACTTTATGTAGTAGATTACGCTTGGTGATAGTTAAAATTGCCGCCTGCCGGTTGGTTCCTAAAACGCTGGAACGCCATGGGCCATTTTGAAGCCAAAGCTGAGGTGTACCCCAAAAGTTGGAACACAATCTGAGGTGTTCTGATAATGGATAAAATGA
>NZ_BJDL01000023.1 GCF_005405125.1 Lactiplantibacillus songbeiensis | reverse complement strand
TTGAGGATGTGTCCTTTTAGTTTACACAAAAATTGGTGTTGATGGGAAATCCATCAACACCAAATATTGTAGAACCCTATTCTTGTTTTATCAAGCGGAATAGCTGTGGGCAATATCTAAAGTGAATGATAACTTATAACGTAGGGGGCTTGAAAAGAAAACTTTGTCATTATCACCCTTTTTCATTAAAATAATGTACAGGAAAGACATACACCGATACAGAATAACTGATTTTGGTTAAAATCGGTTATTGGTAGTGTAGAAATTTTTTAATCTGAGAATTGTCGTCTGAAATCAGAATGAAAAATTAGCAATTAATATAGCCGTTCAATCTGTTTTCGCGTCCGCGGATGCTTCAAGTGGATATAAAGGTTAGCTTGATAACAGTTACACGATGACCATTATAGAAAGGAAATTCCATGGATATTAATATATTCGATCGAGATGAATTGATAACAAATGTCCTTAATCAATTAGCCGACAAAGCTAATTTAGAGTCAGTTGATTTAGTACTCCTGAATTTTAATCTCTCGGCTAAAGAAAGCCATGATTTGATGGCTTTTATAGCTGAAAAGCAGGTCAAAAAACAAGCATTATCTAAACAAGAATGTGTTGCTCAGGTGTTAAAGATTAAGCCGGACATTGAGAGTGCCGATGGATTTGTTAATCAATTAAAAAGTGCATTTGTTGCAGAAGGCCGCTTTCCAGATGTTTTAAATCAGTAGGTACATTAATTTTAAGCGCATTATCCTGTACTTCTAGCGGGACGGTATTCTCAATTAGCATTGAATCCTGTAGCATATGTGATACAAAAAAAGACTTAACCAATGGCAATCACCATCTGTTAAGTCTTTTTCGGGTTTAATTATCATCGTTAGTGTCATCATCAGAGTTATGGTTGGTAACGTGGTGAGTGATAGTTGGAGACGTTTGAAAGTGATTATTAGAGAAAATCCAAGCAAACACACTGCCAAGTAATAAGAATTTCAGCAAGTAAATTAACATCGGTTAGGGCCTCATTTCTTAAAAGGTGATGTTTATTTAATAACCGGAAAGTGTTCTAATTGTTATTCATCGTCACTATCATCAACGTAGTCACGGCCGTAATCACCGTCGCTGCCATCAATATCAGTGAAATGATGATCAGGTTGAGTGGTCGTCGTCTCGCTAGGTGGGTTTCCAAAGAAAATCCACGCAACTACGCCGGTAAAAATTAAGGAACCTAATAAGACAATTAACATCGCTATCTAACCTCATTTCCAAGAATAAGTGCAAGGTACGCCTTAAAGTTAGCACGCGGTTGAATCGGCAACTATCAAATTATTGTAAAGGCTTGGTTAGGAAACCGTAAATTATTTAGGGTCGTGAGAATCATGTTGCGTCGGCACTTTACCACCAATCCAGATGCTAGCGGCCATGATGACTAGTAGAAAAATACTAATGACTAAAATTGCCATTGTGTTCACCTCGGTTTATCAGCTTTAATAACTCATACCATAACGTTCTAATCACGGACTAACTATCAAGAAGCCGTAAAGTTAAGGTGACAGTTGTGTAAAGGTGTGTTGGTGACTATTTAATGGCTGTTTTGCAATATACCTTGATCAAATGGTGGTAGATGATGATTCGGTGAAAATGACTTAATGACGGGCAGGCCAGAATTGGCTCAGTGGTGTCGTTTGACTTAGCCGGTAGTTTTCTGGCTTAGATAAAGCCAGACTTTTGAGACCGCATTATGGCTCAAAAACACGACCACCACGTTCCAGTTAATTCTGGATCAACCAGAGTGGCAATTTAACACCAACTGACATTAATTCCCGTTACCTATAAATCCATAGTAAAAACCAATCATTTCCGGTGCTAAATCCCGATATGACCGTGTTAAGATAAACATGGAAGCGTTAACGAGATGTGAAAGGATGGGAGTAATATGGCTAAATATCGAGCTGGTGCCTATAAAATCGTTGGTGACGGTTACTTGCATGATTTGCCGTTAACCATTTCTTTTTCAGCTGATCGGATTACTGGCATTAAAGTCAAGCCAGGGACCAAGCTCCACGGACTAGAAAAGCAGGCAATTCCTAAAGTTGTGCATCGCATCTTGACTGAGCAAACCGTTGATATTGATGCGGTGACTGGTGCCACGGTGACTAGCGATGGCTTAGTCGATGCGGTAACCGATGTGATGGACGCGATGGATGCTGGTGTTGCGCCGGATGGTCCCGCTGAAGATGATGATCAGCATCAAATTGAATCTGCATAAATTAAAGCGTTAACTAACGGCAATTCTTGGTAGGTTTTGTGCCGTCAGTTGACGCTTTTCTTGTTATAATTAATTTAATAGAAATTGCGGAAATGGAAGTGACAGCATGCAAGTTGCTGGACAATTTTTAGCCACGATTGGCTGGTTAGGGTTGGCGTTAATTGTCAGTGAACTGGTGGCGACTGGAATTTATCTAGCCGGACAGTGGCTGGGCTATCGATTAAGCGGGTCACAAGTGGTCCTAGTTGCTGGGTTCCGTTATCAGATTGCGCGGGTTACTGGTCATTGGCACTGGCAACGGCCACTCACGAGTTATCCACACTTGGTCGCGCTACCACCAACGGATGCCAAGCGGTTTAACTATGCCAGTATTTGCTTTAGCGGCGGCTTATTCAGCTTATTAACGGTCATTATTAGCCTGGTGACGGTGGCTCAAGTTACGGTGACGTTTAACTTGTGGTTGATGGTTGCCGTCATTTGGATCTGGGTCAACACGCTCAAAGCGGGGCAGTTGTTGCCGATGATGTTGCATGGTCGACCGACCGGGGCGTTAGACTTTAAAACGGCGCGCACTTCAAGTGCGGCGTTAACGGCCGCTTATGTCACGCAGCTAGCGGCGGCCACTACTGTGATGACGGGGAGTGTAGCGTCTTTACCAGTGGACGCGATCTTGATGCCAACTGGTGGTGATCGGCAGAATTATTTAGTTGTTCGCCAAGCTTGGGTGACGTTGCAATGGGGCTTGCAGCATAGTTTATCGTTACCGGATTTATTGACTGGTTTAGATCGGTTAGCGCCTAGTTTTAATACGTTGCCCCCAGCGGACTTAGCCATTTATGTGGATGCGACGATTTATTGGAACCTTATTGCTAATCGAACGGGTGCACAAATCATTGGTTGGTATCAAGATACGGGTTTACAACGATTGCGCCAGCGTTATACCCCTTTAACGCAGTATAAGCTGCAAGCCGCATATACTTGGCGAGTTGATCATCAAGAGGCACAAGCCTTGGCTTTGATTGACCGTGGGTTAATTCAAGCTAAGCGGGTTGCGGCGATGACCGAGGTCGAGTGGCTCAAAGCGTTACGGACGAAAATCCAAACTTCTGGTAAAGATTAGCTCACAACCAGCGCAACGACCATAGCCCGTGCTATGCTGGGATTAGCTTAAGTGAGAAGGGTGAAAACAGTGAAGCAGCAAGTGAAACGCCACTGGGGATTATGGCTAACGATAATCGTGGTGGTGCTCGGATTGATTGGGGTCGGTTTGACCCGTTGGGACGCACCGTTATACCAGCAGACGGTTGCCAAAGTAACACAGGTCCACGCGATTAATCGCAACAGTAGTACCGATGAGTTTCAGAACAAAGATGTGACTTATCAGCAAGCCGTGACGGTGCGGGTCTTGAACCATCGGCATCAAGGGCAGACTTATCAAATTCGTAATACGTATACGAAGTCGGGCGCGATGGATCAAGCTTATCGGGTCGGCGATCAGGTCTTCGTGCGGGTGCCAGCTACTAAAAGTAGTTCGGTGACGATTCAAGGGTTAAAACGTGATACGGCCCTAGCGTTTGTCGCGTGGTTAGCGTTAGCATTGTTACTCTTGATTATGCGTTTTAGCGGTCTGATGGCTCTATTGAGTGTCACGTTGAATGCGGTGCTTTTTTATGGGGCGATTCAGCTTGATCTGATGACGAACGGTGGCCATCTTTATTCATTGTTTGGGGTGTTAGCGGTGATTTTTGCTGTATTAACACTTTGGCTCGTACAAGGCTTTTCTCGCCAGATGCTGGTGACGCTTGGGGCGACAGTGGCAGGAACCGGGATTGCGGTCATCATTAGCTTGATCGTCTTCGCCGTGACGCATGAACGGGGTGTGACCTATGAAGCGATGCAATATGTAACCCAAGTGCCCCGACCACTATTCTTAGTTGAAACGGTGCTCGGTTCCTTGGGGGCCGTGATGGATGAGTCGACTGATATTGTGGCGTCGTTATTTCAACTCAAACAAGAACGTCCGGATATTGCCCCCAATCAGGTCTTTAGATCAGGATTGCAAATTGGCCATTCCATTATGGGGCCATTAATTAATGTACTCTTCTTAATCTTTATGGCGGATACGTTTGCTATGACGTTACTTTATTTACGCAACGGTAATAATTGGGGCTATACTTTTTCAATGAATATGTCGTTGGGCATGGTCCAAAGCTTGATCTCAGGGATTGGGATTGTCTTAGCGATTCCGGTGGCGAGTTGGTTAGCTAGTCGGCTATTACCTGGTCAGGAGGCGGCCGTATGAGTACGATTACGGTATTAGGCTTAGTCCTGTTTGTGTTGATGACGATTATTGGTGGTAAGACCGGAGCGACCGCTTTTCTGAGTTTGATTTTTAACTTTGGTCTACTTTTTTTAGCCGTTGTGCTGATTTCTTGGGGCTTCCCGGCAATGGGGGTCTCCTTAGTGATTGGGACGATTATTCTTGCTTTTACGATTTTCTTTGGTGAAGATAACGAATTAGCGGCCAAAACGGCGTATATCGCGGCTTTAATTGTGATGGTGGCGTTGATTCTAGTCATTTTTCCAGTGGAACATTGGATTATGGCACAAGGGTTTAGTCTAGAAGACAGTGAAGATTTGGAAGGAATGTCGCTGACAATTGGCGTGTCTTTTGTTGGGGTTGCTGTTACCGAAGCTATCCTAAGTACATTAGGAGCGATTGCTGAAGCGAGCATTGCGATTGCGGCGGGGCTAAGTGAAATTATCGAACAATACCCGCACGTGACAACCGCACGACTGTATATTGATGGGATTAGTATCGGCAAACAAATTATTGGAACGACCTTTAACACGCTATTTTTCGGCTTTTTCGGTGGCTTCCTAGCATTATTTATTTGGTTCTCCGGTCTACATTATTCTTTCGGCAGTGTGATTAACAATAAAATATTTGTTGCTGAAGTCTTAATGGTCTTGTTCTCCTTAATTGGGGTGATCTTGACGGTGCCGGTGACGACCTGGGTGATGACGCTGGAACATCGGCATACCGCGAAGCAACAAGATTGACGATGGTTAGCGACATTTGATACGATAAGCAATGAATGAACTTAAAACGATAATTTAAATTATAAAAATAATAATGAAGGAGTGTTAACGTATGGAGATTCGACAAGCACAACCAGATGATGCCACGCAAATTGCCCCGTTAGTTGGGATGATTTACCGTGATATGGAGATGCCGATTTTACGGACTGTCTCACGAGTTGATTTGTTAGCGATGCTGACGAATTTGTACGAAAAAAAGGAGAACCTGACTGGGTTGGCGCAGACGTTTGTGGCTGCTAAGGGTGCGAAAGTGTTCGGGGTGGCGTTTGGCCATCCAGCAGAAAATGAAATCAAGGTCAACCAGTTGCTACAACAAGTCTCGGCGGCACAACCTGGGTTTCCAGGCCCCTTAGTCTTAGGCGGTGAAAGCCAGCCGGGTGAGTGGTATTTGAGTATGCTGGCGGTTGACCCACAGGCGCAAGGCCAAGGGATCGGCAGTCAGTTGTTAGATGCATTGCCGAAGTTAGTTGCCCCACAAGGCGCTGCCAAGTTGAGCTTGAACGTTGACGATGGCAATCCCGGTGCAGCGAAGTTATATCGGCGGCAAGGGTTTGAAAAGGCCGGTGAATTGACGATTGGGATTCATCCGTATGCCCATATGATTAAAGCAATTTAGTGAGAAAAGTCTGAGGCGGTGGCCTTAGACTTTTTTTATCCGGTGAGAACGGGTAAACTTAACGTAGCAATTAAGTTAGGAAGGATGCTTAACCTATGCAAATTTACTTTGTGCGACACGGTCGTACCCAATATAACATTGAACATCGGTTCCAAGGTGGTAACTCAGATTCGCCCTTATTAGCGAGTGGGATTGCTGGTGGTAAAGCTGCTGGCCGGCGACTACAAGCCGTCGACTTTGCGCAAGTTTACAGTAGTCCGCAAAAGCGGGCACTGGATACAGCCAAGTATATCGTGGCTGAAAATCAGTGGCAGCCGACGATTCAGATTGAACCACGGTTACGAGAGTTTAACTTTGGGACTTGGGACGGGATGCGGGAAGAAGATGTCGTGCCACAATCGCAAATGGCATTACTACTACATCATCCAGCCGAATACCAACCAGAACTAGCCGGGCAAGGTGAGAGCTATGCAGAATTTGTTGAACGAACTACGGCGGCAGTCCATGATGCGGTGGCATTGGCGGGTGTTGATAATCCTAAACCAATACTAATGGTGTCACATGGGTTAGTCACAACGATGACCATTAAAGCGCTATTGGGGATTCCAGTGGCGAAGTTCCGTGATCCATTGGTGATTGACGGTCAAGAACTGCCAACGATTGGGCATGGAATTGTTGATAATGATAGCCTAACGATTGTGAACACGACGGATAATCAGCAGTTTGGGATTGAAACTTGGAATGAAACCGATTTTTTAGCGCACTAATCAAATCAGGCCACGATAGCTGAAACCAGTTATCGTGGCCTGATTTAGTTTTACTTTAAAAGTGACGCCCTAGACTAAGTTAACCAAACGTTCAGTCATCAGGTCGGCAACATCGCGGGCTTGCCAGAATTGATCAATCAGTGGTGCAAAGGCGTGATTCTGACCTTGATATTGCACAAACGTGGTGGCGACATCGGCCGCTGCTAAATGCGTGGCATATGACCAAGCCTGGAGACGGAATGGGTCAAACTCGCCGACCATGATTAAGGTTGGTGGGGTCGTCGCAAAGTTGGCTTGGTTGATGGGTGTTATCAAGGGATCACTCGCATCAATTTGGGACGGTAAGTAGGTTTGCGTCATGATAGTGTCCAATTGTTTAAACATCGTATGGTAGTGGGTGAAAATCGGCTGTTGCGCTGGAATAATCGTATATTGACTGGCATCCCAAAGTGGTCCGGTATGATCAGTCCCCGGTGCCGTCACCGGATATAACAGTAATTGCTGGTGAATGTTGTGACTGCCAAACTGGCGATTAAGGTTCGCCACGGCCATCGCGATATTCGCGCCAGCTGAATCGCCAGCAATGGCGATCTTAGCTTGCGGATAGTCGCGAGCTAACGCTTGGATGACGGTTAGGCCATCCAGAATGCCTTCCGGTGCTGGATGTTCAGGCGCTAAGCCGTAATCGACATTGAGAATCTCACAGTGACTGCGGTCGGCGATGAGCTTGAGTAGGATGGTATTATTGGCGGGCGTACCGCCATAAAAGGCCCCACCATGAAAATAAACTAGAACTTGTGACCCGGTAATGGTTCGCGGTGTTAGCCATTCGACGTTGACGGTCCGTTGTAAGGCGGTCATAGTTTTAGGTGTTACGCTTACCAAGTCACCGATTGGATCGGTAATCGGTGGGGTCAAACTGCCTGCACGTAGACTAGCCAGATCATTGGCTAGACTGACTGGTTCTTTGAACTTAGTCAAACCAGCTAAGACGCGGGGGTCAAATTGACCGCTTGCGATATTAATATTGAATGGTTTGGTGATTTTGAGCACGCCGTTGATGCGATTCGTACGTTCGGCAACTGGTGATGTAATCATTAATGCCACCCCCTGAGTGGATTTAAGGTTAGTATTGTTAATTAAATGACGCTTAGTGTTAGTTGGTTTAAATTGTCACTCTGGTTGGTCCAGAATCGGCTGGAACGTGGTGGCCACGTTTGGAAGCCAAAGTGCGGTCTTCCAAGCCGGGCTTTATCTAAGTCGGGAAACCACCGACTAAGATAAACGACACCACTGAGCCAATTCTGGGCCGCCCGGCGTTAGTTAACGGGAATTAATGACTATTTATTATCGACCACAAATTGAGCCGAGAGGTTAGTTTCTAAAATGGCTCATGGCATTCCAGCGTTTTAGGAACCAACCGGCAGACAGCAATTTTAACTAGTACCAAGCATCCTATTATTAATTAAATTATAATCAGCTGGACGGCGTAGGGGCAATTATTACAGATTGTAAAGTTAGTTGACTTTACTTAATTAGCTAAGGATGGCTGATATGATGGGCATCGATTAATTTATAAGTTAAGTGTTAACTAAAAAAGACGCACTAATGGCGCTATTTGTAGCGTCGCTAGTGCGTCCTTTTTAGAATTTAATCGATAGTTGGTTTTAAAGCTAAAGCTTTGGCAGCTTCTTCACTGTCATCGAAATGGTGCTTGGTCCGGCCGAGAATTTGATAATCTTCATGACCCTTACCAGCGATTAAGACGACATCGCCAGGTTGGGCCTGGGCAATGGCGGTTGCAATCGCTTCATGGCGATCAACGTATACCGGCACATTGGCATCAGGTACACCGGCCACCATATCTTGTAAGATCATCTCAGGATCTTCCGTCCGGGGGTTGTCGGACGTGAAGATTGGCTTGGTACTGCGGTCAACTGCAATTTTAGCCATCTTTGGCCGTTTGCCTTTATCACGGTCACCACCACAGCCGACGACACAATAAATGTCTTTTTTCGCGAAATCTTGAATGGTTTCTAAGGCGTTTAATAAGCCATCTGGCGTGTGGGAGTAGTCAACAATGACACTGACACCGGTGTGCGATGGCACTGCTTGGAAGCGGCCTTTAACACCGGTGACTTTTTCTAAGGATGCAATAATTTGATCCTCAGGAATACCACTGGCATAGGCAGCGGCAAATGCCGCCAACATATTGTAGACGTTGAATTGGCCAATCAATTGCATCGTCACGTGGGTCATATGGCCAAACACCGATAGGTCGAATTCAGTCCCATGACTGTGGATTTGCACGTTTTGCGCGTTGATCATCGCATCGGGCTTTAAGCCAAAGGTTAAGACATGTGCTGCGGTGTATTGTTCGAATTCTTTGCCAACAGGATCATCGGTGTTTAAAACGGCAACTTTTTCAGTCCCGTTAGCGCCGTATTTGTTGCCGAGTTGGGCGAACAACATGGCCTTGGCCTCGGCGTAGTTGGCCATCGTCTTATGAAAGTCTAAGTGGTCTTGCGTCAGGTTGGTGAAGACGGCGATATCGTAATCGATCCCCCAGACCCGACCAAGTACTAAAGCAATCGAAGAGACTTCCATGGCGACGGTGTCCACGTGGGCATCTCGCATGGCGGCTAAGGTCCGTTGGGTGGTAATGGCATCAGGCGTCGTGTTAGCAGTTGGCAACTTTTCGTCTTTAATCTTGCGATACATGGTCCCAATCAAGCCAGTTGCTTGATGTTGGTCCCGATAAATTTGTTCAATCAGGTGGGTCACGGTCGTCTTACCATTAGTTCCAGTAACGCCAATCATCCGCATCTTTTGGCTGGGTGCGCCGTAGAAGACATCGGCTAAAATAGCCATCGCGCGTTCAGTGTTAGCTACATAAATGACTGGTACGGTCACCTTGATTGGTTTTTGAGCGACGATGATTTTTGCACCGGCTTGGACGGCTTGATCGACCAGCGTATGGCCATCAACGTGGTAACCGTCGACGGCGATGAACATGGCACCGGGCTTGATTTCGCGAGTATCTTGGGTCAACATAGTGACGTCAAAGTCAGTCGTTAACGCGGGTTCAACGCGTTTGAATTTTAAACTATTAATTAATTGACTTGCTTTCATAAATAGATACGTCCTTTTCAATAAATGTCGTAATTTACTCTCTTTAGAATACATGCAATTCGCTGAAAAGTCACTGTTTGTGAGAATTTTCTAACGGCCGTTTGAGCAGTGACCAGCCCCAATGCAAGCCGAACGCTGTGGCAAACGATGCTAGCCAAGTAAGTAAGTAGGTGAGACTAATTAACCAGACAGGTTGCTGATTGAATATCGATGCCGTCCATGACCAGAATACATATAGCCAAAAGACGTTTGCAAGATAAGCACGATAGGCGTAAGTGGCGAGCCAATGAATGACCGGTAAACTAGCGGCTTGGTGCTGTATTTGATACATGGCAAACCAAGCAATTAGCCCGATAACCAGCAGCGCGTAGAGTGTCATGGACGGCTGATAATAAGGGGCATTGCTAAGCTTGACCGGCGTGCCGAATTGAGCAAACTCCCAATTGATGCCAATTAGACTAAGTAAATAAGCCCCTACTAACCACCAATGCCAATGTTGCAACCAAGGCATCACGGTTGCACGGTATTGCCAGGTCAGACCACCAAGAATGGCATAAGGTAGGAAACTGATAAAAAGCCGATCCAATAAGTACCAAGTATGGGCTTGAGGTCCATGCCAAACAGCCACATCATACCAGGCTAACCAAGCCAAGTAGCTGACTGTTAATAGGCTAAGTGTCAACCAAATGAGCCGTGGTCGTGTCAGTTGGCGGAACATGTACCAGAATAGTGGCATTAAGATAATAAATTGCAGCATCATGGTGTTATACCACAAATGTGGTGCGGCATTACCAGTGATAAATTGCCAGCTAAAGCTGAGTGCGTCGTGATAAGGTCGGTGCTGTTGTAAGTTGGGCATCGCTAATAGGTAGACCAGTGTCCAGCCAATCGTCGGGAAGAAGAGTGCCGACCATTGTTGGCGTAAATACTGTGGATAAGCGGTTAACTGGCTTGGATAAGTCTGGCGATTAGTGGTGTAGAAGATGCCAAAAATAAAGGCGGGGGCCGTGAATTTAACAACATTATAAGTAAGTCCAATCCCACGTTGGACTTGCAGACTCGGCTGGGTCGACAGTACTAAGGCTAAAACAGTTTGGAGTATCACCGCCGTACACGCAGCAACTTTCATAAAGTCGCCGATGTCAGCGGTGGGGGTGTTAGTTGGTTGAATAAGCGTCACCTTCAATGGTTCCAATATAGCACATTTAGGCGGGTAACCAAAAAGCCGCCAGACGACTTGTTCAGCGATAAAGTCTGATTTTAAAAGAAGTGGCTCCTAGTGACGTCGACTAGCATCAATAGTAAGCCGAATAAACGTGTTAATTTGCCTAGTTGGATTTGAAATTCAAATCAGCTAAATTGGTCAATTAAAGTCCTCATCACGATTTGACTAAAAATTGGTAGGCCGGCCGTTTGGATACTGCCAAGGCGTAGGAATAATAAATTGACCGTTAAGCCTATAACGCCTAAGACGCCACCTATGAGAGTGGGGCCTAAAGCTAATAAGAACAAGATCAAATTCCTTCTACTTAGAGTACAGGCTACTACCTCTAGTTAACTGCAAGCGGAAAGCTTGAACTTTCGAAAAATTATCGTTCATTATATCGATACCTGAATATTAACGTCGGGCGGTCCAGAATTGGCTCAGTGGTGTCGTTTATCTTAGTCGTGGTCTTCGACTTAGATAAAGCCCGGCTTTCGAGACCGACCTTTGGCTCGAAAACGCGGCCACCACGTTCCAGCCGATTCTGGGCCAACCAGAGTGGCAACTTATAGCTAACTAAGCACACATCAGTCTATGTAGCCCAAAGACTATGAATTATGGCAGACACTAAAAAAGCCGCCAGACAAATTGTCTGGCGACCCATTTTTAGTTATCAATACCTAAAAAGGCATCATGTAATGCATTCATGGCAACTTTTAAATCAGCTTCTTTAACTAATACCCAAATCGTGGTATAGCTATCAGTTGATTGTAAGATGTCGATATGTTGGGCGCTTAACGCTGTCACAATCTTAGCCGTGACACCAGGGGTCCCAGTAATACCGGCACCGACAACGGAGACTTTGGCACAGTTGCCAATGGCTTGGCAATGGACGTGTGCTTTGGTCAATAAGTCGTTGGCCACTTTGGCATCACCATTCACTAAGTTAAAGACGACTTGATGCTGGGTGATGTTAATAAAGTCAACGCTTAACCCGTGGGCCGCCATGAGTTCAAAAATTTCACTCGAACTCAACGTATCGGTTGGCACGGTGAACTGGGTCAGCCCAGTCTGATGGGCAATCCCAGTAACTGTCCGATAGTGTTCAATCTGCGTGGTGGTACGGTCGGTAACCAAAGTCCCGAGTTCATCGGGGGCTTGGTATGTCGACCGAATTCGCATTGGCACGTGTGCTTGTTCAGCGATTTCTACGGCTCGGGGATGAATCACTTTCGCCCCTTCATGCGCCATATTGGCTAATTCTTCATAGCTAATGGCCTTAATGAAGCGCGCGTGGGTGACTAAGCGGGGATCAGCGGTCATCATCCCGTTGACATCGGTGAAGATATCAACGCGTTTGGCTTTAAATGCCGCCCCGAGAATCGCAGCCGAAGTATCGGACCCACCACGACCAATTGTTGTGATGTGACCAGATTCCGTCGCACCCTGAAAACCAGTGACGACCACTACGTCGGCATCGTCGAAAGCATCATTGATGGCTTGCGGTTTGACCCGTAAAATCTTGGCGTTTTGGAATTCATCACTAGTGACAATTCCGGCATCTTGACCAGTCATGGCCACGACATTTAAACCTTGTTCGCGGGCTAATTCCGTAAAGACGGCGGTTGAAATCGTCTCACCAACGGAGACCAGCATATCTAATTCCCGGTTGGTTAGCCGTGATTGTTCCCCGTGCACTAAGCCGAGTAAGGAATCAGTGGCGTAGGGCGCGCCTTTACGACCAATCGCCGAAACGACCACAATGACTTTATCGCCTTGGTCGACGGCGTATTGGACGTGGCGGAGCGCTTGTTTGCGCGCGGCATCGTCTTTAACGGACGTCCCGCCAAATTTTTGCACGATAATTTCCATGGCTTTACTCCTCGATGGCACTGGCATGCGCGTTAGCGGCCGGACTATCCATTAAGATATCGTCTTCCACGTAGATCTTGTGCCACATCATAAAGGTTAAGACAGTCCATAACTTCCGGGAGTTATCACGAACACCGTCACGATGATCAGAGAGCAACTTCAAGAAGTAATCTTTATTAAAGTATTGATCTGTCTGGGAGTCTTTAATGATGTTTTCAGCCCAATCATACATTTCATCTTTTAGCCAGAACCGAATTGGGACTGGGAAGCCAAGCTTCTTGCGATGTAAGACATGTTCTGGAACGACATCTTCCACGGCTTTGCGCAAGATATACTTGGTTGTGCCGTGACTAATGCGTAAGTCCGCTGGAATCTCAGCCGCTAAGTTGTAGACTTCACGGTCCACAAATGGGGTCCGGAGTTCCAAACTATGTGCCATTGTGGTTCGGTCAGCATTATGCAAGAGATCACCGTTTAACCAAGTGTGCATGTCGATGAATTGCATCCGACTGATCGGATCGTAGTCAACCGATTCATCGTAAAATGGTTGGGTAATCGACTGGAACGGATGGTTGCGATTGTAGTCTTTAATGAATTTTTGCTTTTCATCTTCACCGAAGATAAAGGCATTCCCAACGTAACGATTCTCAAGCGGCGTTGTTCCCCGCAATAAGAATGAACGACCGCGCATTCCTTCAGGCATCATTAAGCCAATCTTCTTGAGCGCACCATTGATTGGTTTCGTATAACGGAACGGTTTCAATGATTCGGGTTCATGATAGATGGTGTAGCCACCAAAGAGTTCGTCAGCACCTTCACCAGTTAAGGCGACTTTGACGTGCTTACGGGCTTCTTTGGCTAAGAAGTACTGCGGCACAGCGGCCGGGTCAGCCAACGGATCATCCATACTCCAAACGAAGTGTGGGAAGGCCTTCATGAACGCTTCGGGCGTAATCGTCATGCTGTAGTTTTTGACACCTAAGACTTGGGCCGTTTCTTGGGCAACGTCTAATTCGCTGTAACCTTCACGTTCGAAGCCGACCGAGATCGTTTCAAGGTTGGGGTTATAGTTCTTAGCGATAGCGACAATAATTGAGGAATCAATCCCACCAGATAGGAATGAGCCGACTGGGACATCGGAACGCATGTGAATCTTCACGGAGTCAAAGAGTGCGTCTTTGATCTTTTGCGCATATTCAGCTTCGGTTCGTTTAACCGGATGGAATTCACGATGATAGTACCGGGTGACTTGCGGTGCTGAACCAAGCTTCTTCGTTAACGAGCAGCCAGGGGCCAACATCTTGATTTCTTTAGTTAACGTCTCAGGTTCTGGGACGAATTGGAAGGTCATGTAATCTTGCATGGCATTCTTATCAAAGGTCTTATCCTTTAAAATCTTGTAGATCGCCTTGCTTTCAGAGGCGTAATAGAAATTATCGTCTTTGATGGCATAGTAGAATGGCTTGATTCCAAATTGATCCCGGGCAGCGAACAAGGTCTGTTCCTGCTTATCCCAAATCACAAAGGCAAACATCCCTCGTAAATATTTGGTGGCATCTTGTTTGTATTTGGCATACATGCCTAAGATGACTTCTGAATCAGAACTGGTCTTGAATTCATAGCCTTCTGCTTTTAATTGTTCCCGTAATTCAACATAGTTATAGATTTCACCATTAAAGGTCATCCAGTAACGTTCGTTGTCGTAGGAAAGGGGTTGATGCCCACCTTCCAAGTCAATAATACTCAAGCGTCGGAACCCCATTGTAATGTGGTCGTCAGCAAAATAACCGTCGTCATCGGGACCCCGATGGACAATCATTTTTGTCATTTCGTGGATGGTCTGATCGTAAGCCGCGTTATCCGCTTTGGTTCGATCTGTTAAGCAACCAGCAAAACCGCACATGTCTGTTCATCTCTCAATCTGTAAAGTTTAAGTTAATTCCTACTATAATATGAATACTCAGGTTTCGTTGCTAAAGTTACTTGATTTCACCGGCTAAGTAAAGCTTTTAACGGCTTTATAATGGTTTCTTATCGAAAATTTGGGTTAAAATCGATATTTTTTGGCAATGACCCATTTCTTAACCGTCAACTTAGCAGTCAAATGGGACGTGATGAGTATACTTTAATTATTATACTTGGTTTAGGTGCCAAGATAAAGCCATTCCGGTTATTCAATCGCTTTCAGTTTGACGAAAATGTGAAAGAAACCGGACTATTTTCTGAAAGATAACCCACTGATTCCGGCTTGAATGTTACAAAATATTACAAAATGACCCTTATATTACAGAAAACCGGTTAAATCGTAATAAAACTGCTATTGCACTGTTACATCCGGCCGGTATACTTAGCTCCTGTTGTTAAGCGCGGCGATCAAATGGTCACACCCGCTTTATCGAAACTTACCCAAATCACAGGAGTGAAGAAATTTATATGAAGATTAAGAGTTTACTATTATCAACCGTAGCTGCAGCTGGCTTATTTGTTTTCAGTGCTGCCGCAGTCAATGCCGACACCGTTACTGTTAAGGCCGGCGATACGGTTAGTTCAATTGCTAACGCCAACAATACGACGATCTCAGCAATTGAATCAGCTAATTCTTTAGCGAACGTTAACTTAATTTACGTTGGCCAACAATTAGAAGTTAATGGCTCAACCACTCAAGCTTCGTCAAATAACCAAGCAACTACGACGACGGCAACGACGACTAGTCAAGCAACGACGGCGAACACCACCCCAGCTGCGTCAACGACTACGACGACCAACAACGCCTCAAACTACTCAGCAACGACGAGTGGTTCTGATGGTTCTGCGAAAGCTTGGATTGCCAACAAAGAATCAGGCGGTTCATACAGCGCTCGTAACGGTCAATATATCGGAAAATACCAATTAAGCTCATCATACTTGAACGGTGACTACTCAGCTGCTAACCAAGAACGGGTTGCGAACAACTACGTATCATCACGTTATGGTTCATGGTCAGCTGCGCAAGCACATTGGCAAGCTAACGGCTGGTATTAAAAGAGTGCGAGTCAAGCCGGGTTGCTAGTGAGCATTGCCTAGCCCAGTGATTACACGGTGTTTTTCCGTGTCGTCACTAGGCGTAGCAAGCGGAACTAGCAGGTTTGAGGAACACGTTTCAGCCAATTTTAAACAAAACCAAAGAAACGCTAAGTCAAAAAAGGATCCAGTTTTCGTTACTTAAACGAAAGCTGGATCCTTTTTCTACTATATTAATAGTGTAAAAGTTAACTGGTTATTTAGCCGTCTTCGTTGACCAGCAGGTTCGCGGTGGGGCAGACCTGCAGCCAAAGTTCGGTCTGCAGGGCACTTGTTAGCCGAAGATCACGTCTAACAAGCTGGCCCAATCACTAAGGCCGGAAAGCCCACCGGTCAAAGTGATTCGACACGGCGAACCTGCTGGTCACTGCGACTCAAATTGACTTTATACCACCTATTGTTAGTAAATTGTTTTGAGTATCATTAATTAGGCAATATTAGTCCAGAATATCTGAATCAACTTTAATAAGGATCTGCCAAGCCGTTAGCAACTTTGTCTGCTTTGGCGTATTGCTGCTCCAAGGTCACTAATTCAACGGCATTAGAGGCGCCATAGAGTTGCAGTTTGAAGTCGATTTCGTGCAGGTTATTCATGATTTTTTGTTGTTGTGCCAAGATAGCTTGGCGATGGGTCGTTAATAATTGCTGGCGATGGGCGATACTACTGGGACCTTGCATGACATCATCAATGTATTGGCGAATTATTTTGAGCGGCATGCCAGTATTTTTTAAGCAGGTGATAGTGTGAATCAATTGTAGGTCGCTATCAGTAAAGGTCCGATAACCCGCAGCGTTGCGACTGACGAATGGGAGTAAGCCTTGCTTATCGTAAAAGCGAAGGGTGTAAATTGAGAGCTGCGTTTTTTCAGCAACTGTTTTAATGGTATAAGTCATTTAAAAAATCTCCTTGCCATAGAGTATAGTCGAGGGTTTAAGCTGATTACCAGTTTAGAAGTTCATGGACTAAAAGACAAGTGCTTAATAAGGGAGATTTTTTAAATGCAACCAATGGTATTAGTGACGGGTGGTAGTGGCTTCTTAGCCTTACACCTGATTCGGCAACTATTGACAGCTGGCTATCCAGTTCGGGCAACGTTACGGTCATTAGATAAGGTGGCCGCGGTGCGCCAAGCATTGACGGCACAGGCGACTCTGAATATGGCGCAATTGAGCTTTGTGACCGCGGACCTGACCCAAGATACTGGTTGGTTGGCAGCGATGACTGGCGTTACAACGGTGATGAGTGTGGCCGCGCCAGTATTCGTGAATGGTGAAACGGTTGCGCATGAGGTTGAACAAGCAGCGGCAGATGGGACCTTACGAATTTTAAAGGCAGCTGATCAAGCCGGGGTCAAACGAGTAGTGATGACGGGTAATCTTGGTGCGGTTGGCTTCAGTCGACTAGATCATCAAGGACCTGTTACTGAAGCTGATTGGACGAGTCCGGTCCAACCAGGCTTATCATTATATGAACGGTCCAAATTAATTGCTGAGCAGCGGGCCTGGGCGTATGTTCAGCAGCCGCAAGTGACCGTCCAATTAACGGTCATTAATGCTGGTGCGATGTTAGGACCGGCACTGGGGACGCATGTTTCGGGTAGTTTTGGGTTATTGAGCCGCTTATTAGCGGGACAAGTGACGCCTAACTATCAGGTGAATGTGGTCGATGTGCGCGATGTGGCTCGCTTACATGTGTTAGCCATGCAAGTTCCGGCGGCAGCCAATCAGCGGTTCTTAGCGGTTACTGATGATGCGTTGACGGCCAAGCAAGCCATTGCGTTAATTCAACAACAGCGTCCCGCCTTGGCCAGTCGGTTACCCAAGCGACTATTACCAACGTGGCTAGTGCGTGGGTTAGCCCCATTTAGCCAACCAGTCAAAGAAGTCTG
Organism: Lactiplantibacillus songbeiensis; assembly: GCF_005405125.1. Taxonomy (GTDB): domain Bacteria; phylum Bacillota; class Bacilli; order Lactobacillales; family Lactobacillaceae; genus Lactiplantibacillus; species Lactiplantibacillus songbeiensis. The sequence goes on along the minus strand of NZ_BJDL01000023.1, from coordinate 64,957 downwards.
GCTGATGATGCGCCTCAATCACCAGGTTAGTAATCAGCATGCCCGTGAGGTATTGGAGTGGCAACCGATGAGTGACCGCAACCAAGCGGTATTAGCGGCGGTAGATAGTCTTAGTCAAAACCAGCAAAATTAAAAAAACGACTGCCAGTTGGCAATCGTTTTTTAGCCCCAACCAAGTAACCGGATGGCAGCCATGGCAATCACACCCGTAATGACTACGGCTAGCAGGCTCTTCGTGAGGACGCCAGCAATAATTGCTGGGATGGACGCGTAGATGTTTTCCAGATTAAAGCCGGGCCAATGTCCAGCATGGTAGACGAGCAGACTTTCAATAAAGATTGCAGTCATAATGGCTACTGGGACGAATGACAGAAAATTAATCAACCAGCGGGGGACCGTTAAATTTTTAATAATGGCAAAGGGAACGACCCGGGATAGCCAGGTGACTAGGCCGGCTAATAAAATCGTGATTAAAATATAATTAGTCATGTGGGCTCACCGCCATTCCAAAGCCGCAGCCTAAGAGCGTTGCGATAAGTAAGGCGATGTTACCTGGGAACCAACGCATTAAGAAATACATCATGATAGCGACAAAGATGACGACTAATAATTGCAATTTGATGGGTTTGCTGCGATCAGTAATCATTTGTAAGTATAGTAGGCCAATAAACATACCAACGACGGCGAAATCTAACCCGAATTGATTTGGGTCGGTAATGAGATTACCTAGTAGACAACCCACGACGGTTGCCAAAGCCCAGATTGCATAGGCTAAGAGATTAGCACCATGCAGCCAGTTAGGCTTGAGCTGATGGTTAGTCTGATTCAACTTGTTCATGCTCAAGGCAAAGGTCTCGTCGGTCAATAATGAGCCGATGCCGATATTATTTAGTAAGGAATCTTGCTTAAAATATCGAGCCAGCGACATGCTCATGAGAATCATCCGGGAATTAATGAGAAACGTTGAGAGGACGATGGCGGATATTGGACTACCAGCTAGCAGCATACTAATGATAATAAACTGGGCGGAACCCGCGTAGACGATGAGCGACATCAGTAAAACAACAAGCACTGATAGGTGGCTCGTATTGGCTACGATTCCCATTGCCAAGCCAACCCCGATGTAGCCGAAAAGGGTTGGAATGACGTCTTTTAATCCACTACGAAAAGTTAGGTCAGCATTCATGATTGTTGGGGTCACCTCACATTCGAAATTTTTAAAGCCAATAAATAATAGTGTACACTTTTTGGTGAAAACAGTGAAGATTATTATCATATCATTTTAATAAACTTGCCAGAAAATTATTGCTTGCATTTCGTAAGCAGCGGGCGTAACATAAGCTCATTGAAATTTTGAAAGGACAAATGGTGAGAGAAAATGACTCTGGAACAATTAGCAGCCCAAAGCGGGGTCGCTGCTGATAAAATCGTGGCTTACACCAAGGCAGGTTTATTACCTTGTAAAGATGAACATGCAACGTTTAGTGCCGACGATCAATATTGGCTAGATATGGTCAATTGCTTCTTAGAAAATGGCTCATCCGTTGAGGACTTAAAAGACTTGATGCCACTTTGCGAACAGTGTGCGGTCAGTTAGTTCAATATTAGGATCTGTAAATAAGTGACGCGGTTTAACTGGAATTCTTCGGTTAGACCGCGCTTTTGTATTAAAAAAGAATGATGTTAGCTTGCCACACTGGTTGGTCTAGAATCGGCTGGAACGTGGTGGCCGTGTTTGCGAGCCAAAGTGCCGTCTCGCAAGCCGGGGGTTATCTAAGTCGAAAACCACGACTAAGATAAACGACACTACTGAGCCAATTCTAGCCCGACGTCGTTAATTACCACCAAGTATACGCTTGGTGCTAGTTGGCTTAAATCGTCACTCTGGTTGGCCCAGAATCGGCTGGAACGTGGTGGCCGCGTTTGCGAGCCAAAGATCGGTCTCGCAAGCCGGGCTTTATCTAAGTCGGAAAATCACCGACCAAGATAAACGACACCACTGAGCCAATTCTGGACCGCCCGCCGTTAACTAACGGAAATTAAAAAATTAACGATTGATTATTTAAAGTTCAGCTATTCAACCGGCAGGCGGTAATTTCAACTAGCACCAGGCGTACCAAGTATCTATTAAAGCACAGAAAATTAACGCCCAGTTTAAGCGAGCTATAAAATGCTCAGTAAATTAGGCGATTAATTTAGATTAATCTGGATTGGTACTAATTGAATTAAGGTAGCCGCCAGCACCAGTTTCAATCCAGGTTAATCGGGGGCACTGTTTTTCATTACCCAGGAAATAATTGGACTTGGCAAGTGACACTTTTTTCGCAATAATAAAAGAAAAGTCTTGCTCGTGACGTTACGTCATTCGTTATAACTAACCATGGAGGTGAAAGTTATGTCTGAATATACGACTGGTGAGTTGGCTAAGTTGGCCCAAGTTTCAGTGCGCACGATTCAGTATTATGATCAACGTCAGCTGTTACGGCCGACCGCGACGACTACTGGTGGACGGCGATTATATACGGCGGCCGATTTGGATCGGCTAAAGTTGATTTTGCTGTTAAAGGGACTGGGCTTATCTTTGAAGTCAATCCAGGCCGTCTTGGCTAGTGATGAAGCCACGGCCGTTTTACACGGTCTCCTACAAGTGCAGGTAGCAAAGCTACAAGCTCAACAAGCATTAGCCACGCAACAACTGGCACGAATCAATCAACTACAAGCTGGTTTGAACGAGTTGACTAGCGTACCAATCAAATCCATTACGGACATAACACAGTTAATGACCAATCAACAGGGGTTACAGCGGGTGCATTGGCGGTTATTAGTTGGTGGTGGTTTGCTAGATGTTTTAGAACTAACCACTTTAGTTTGGGGAATTGTCCGTGGTCAATGGTGGCCGTTGGGCATCGCGGTGCTGATGGCGATCATCGGTGCGGCAGGGTTAGTCTATTATTACTTCGGCACAGTTAATTATCGATGCCCACATTGTCAGGCAGTTTTTAGGCCGACTTTTTGGCAAGGCTTTTGGGCCCGGCATACGTTAAAGACCCGGCGCTTGACCTGCCCTAATTGTCATGAACGTCATTTTTGTATTGAACAGTTTAAAGCATAAATTAACGTCAAAAGAGCCATTCGCAATCAGTTTCGATTGCGAATGGCTCTTTTGACGTTAGGTCACAGTTATTTAGTGACTCGTTTTGACTTGTTGAATCATACTTTGCATGGCTTGTGCCTGGAACTTAGCGGCAGCGGCCTTTTCAAGCTTGGCTAATTGGGATTTTGACAGTGATGGATTTTTCATCATTGCAGCCTTAACTTCATTACCCACGTAAACTTTTGCTCGTGACTTCAAGGTCTTGGCTTGTTGTTTAGCGAGGGTGCTGAGCTTTTTAGCTTGCGTCGTACTTAAAACGACCCAATGCTTTTTAATATAGAAGGTATTGTGACGGCTGATCAATTCGTGATCATTGTCAGCAATGCCAAACCAGAACTTAGCTGCGTTACTCTTATAAGTCCAACGCGTCGTTTTAGTCACTAACTTAGTCGTCCCAGTGGTTCGTTTGACTTGGTTAGTGATCTTAGTGCTAGCCGTGGTATGGCTGATTTTCTTTTGACCAGTAGTCTGTTTATAAATGTAGACCCGATGTTTATCCGCGGTCCCCACTGATTGGTACATTAGCAGGTCCATTTGGTTACTACCAGCGGATTTCAAAGGCGTGGTTTTTGTCGTGGTGACTTGTTCCATGCCATAGTGGGCACTATCATTACGAACGACTAAGACTAGTGAAACGACTAAAGCAATCCCAAAGATGGCAGTTAAAAGCAAACGAGTGGCCGATTGGTGCATATAGACGAAGGTTAAGAATAACGCAATCGTACTAATTACTAATAAGACGAGAATCATTAGTTGTTAGCCCCCTTTGTAGCCGGTTTAACGGAATGTTGTTTGTCTTTCATGAAGAAGGCGACAACGAGCCCAACAAGACAGAAGGCCACCGCTACGTAGAAAGCCGCGTGATACCCATTTAAAGTGGCGGCGAAGTATTCGTCTTTGTAGCCGAGCGGATTGCGCTTGATCAAACTGTGAGCTGGGGCTTGTGACGTCGTAACGTTAGATAGGACCGACGTTAAGATAGCAGTCCCAATAGAACTAGCCACTTGACGAATCGTGTTATTGACGGCAGTCCCATGACCCATCATATCAACAGGCAAGGCATTCATCCCAGCAGTCGTGGCAGGCATCATGACCATCGAAATCCCGAACATCCGTAAAGCGTATAAGACAACGATATAAATCGTGGCCGTATCACGGGTGATGAAGATGAAAGGAATCGTTCCGGCAGTTAATAAGAACATTCCGAGCGTGGTCAGGCGTTTAGCCCCAAAGCGGTCAAAAGCCCGTCCAGTAATCGGACTCATGATTCCCATCATTAAGGCCCCGGCTAGCAAAGTTAACCCAGACTGGAATGCGGAGAACCCATGAATGATTTGCAAGTACAATGGAATGACCATTTCGGCGCCGACCATGGCCATATTGGTTACGGAACTTAAAACGGCCGCAATCGTGAATTCAGAGTGTTTGAAGACGCGGAATTCCAAGAATGGTTTTTCCATGGTTAATTGACGCCAGACGAATAAGACAATCATGACGACTCCAATAATTAAGGTGGTCAAGACTTTAGCAGACGTCCAACCGTCATCCCCAACTGAAGAGAAGCCGTAAAGTAAGCTCCCAAAACCTAACGTAGACATACCTAATGATAGGAAGTCGAGTTTAGGTTTGGAGGTTTCTAAGACATCAGCCATGAAGAACAGGCCGGCGATTAAGACAATCGCGACGATTGGAATAATTAAACCGAACAAATCACGCCAGCTTAAGTTATCAATGACCCACCCAGATAAAGTTGGGCCGATCGCTGGGGCGAGGCCGATGACGATGCCGGCCATCCCCATGGCAGCGCCCCGTTTGTTAGCGGGGAAGATGGTTAACATGATTGTTTGTAATAATGGCATGGTAACCCCAACACCCATCGCTTGGATTAATCGTCCAGCGAGTAGAAATTGAAAGCTAGGTGCGGTAAAACAAATGATGGTCCCAATTTCGAAAATGGTCATTGCTGATAAATATAACCATTTGGTACTGAAACGAGTACTGAGCCAGGCACTAACTGGGATCATAATCCCATTGACTAGTAAGAAACCGGTCGTTAGCCATTGGACAGTGGACGTTGTAATATCGAAAGCCTTCATCAAAGTCGGAAAGGCCGTCGTTAAAATTGTTTGGTTAAGGACTGTACAAAAAGTCCCGATAAGTAAAATGGCAATGAGCAAGCCGCGTTTGTACGGTTTCCCATTGGTATCAACTGTGGTTGACAAGTAAATCCCTTCTCTCTAAAAAACTACGATATCTAATATAAGCTGATTTAATGCTTTTGTCAACAAACTTGACATTAATGTAAAAAAATATATACTGAATATTGGAAATCTAAGAAAAGAGGTTATTTCGTGGACAATCAAGACGAGGTATTCTTTAAAAAATTAAAATCGCAAATTAACAAGCATAAATTCACCGTTGGCATTAGTGATTTGGCTAAGACAACGGGGGTCTCACAGACGCAACTCCGTTATTGGGAACAAAAAAGTTATATTCATAGTGAAGCGACCACTGAAAAAAATAGTGCGCACCGGTTTTCATACGGGACGTTAATGCGGGTTCACTTTATTAAAGCGATGCTCGATGAAGGCTTTACGTTAGCTGCGGCCACACAAAAGGCCAGGGATCATTCGAAGCAGATGGAAATGATGCGGATCTTTATGATTAATGCGTTTCAAGGGATTGAAGAACGCGAGGGGCATCATATGTTGAATCTGGGTTATTTTGATGACGCACAAACACAGTGTTTGTACTGCTACATTGCGGATGGCGAGCCTCATTATCGGGTTTATCCGGTGAAATAAGTTAGGGTGCACTAGCTTCTGGCTTGTGAAACCGGTTGATTAATGGTAAATTTAAGGCGGTAAGAGTCGGTAAGTCACTCGGACAATCAAGTTTTCCGCTTGTCAATCGATCTTATGGCTGGATTGACTGTTGTCATGTTGGTCGTGTTTTGAAGTTTAACTTTGCAAAGAGATTTACAACAGAGCGCGGAACAGCGCTGAGAGATGCCTGGCTTAGACCAGGTAGTGATCGTGCATAAAACAACGTGTAATCGAATTCTAGAAGTAGTGTTCCGTTGCCCGGTGATGATTCTTACCAGTAGGACCCAAGTGATGCGGGAAAGCTTGGGTCTTTTTTGTAGAGTGAGAGCGCTGACGGGTTGCATCTGAGCATTGCCTAGCTAAGTCAATTATGCGGTGATTTTCCGCATGGTTGACTTAGCGTAGCAAGCGGAAGGTGCAGTCAGGGCGAACACGTTTCGACTAGCAACATAGAAAATGCGGTTTTGGCATTGTGCTGATAGCGTAGCAAGCGCAGTCTTCAGTTGGTCCGAACACGTTTCGACTAGCAAGATAGAAAGAAGGACGCTTGGTGTTAGTTGGTTTAAATTGCCACTCTGGTTGGCCCAGAATCGGCTGGAACGTGGTGGCCACGTTTGGAAGCCAAGGTGCGGTCTTCCAAGCCGGGCTTTATCTAAGTCGGAAAATCGCCGACCAAGATAAACGACACCACTGAGCCAATTCTGACCCGCCCTCCGTTAATTACTGGATATTTATAATTTGACGTTAAGTCATTGTAATCAGTAACTTTTAGAAACCAACCGGCAGGCGCAGTCAGGGCGAACACGTTTCAACTATTTAAATAGAAAAGAAGCGCCAGGCAACGACTCAAATTCATGATTTGAGTCGTTGCCTGGCGCTTCTTAATCGTAATTAGGAACAGATTAAGTTGCCGCTCTGGTTTAGTTAACTAATTCGATCTTGCCAACCGCAATTGGCAATGTCACATGTGTTGAATAATGACCGACTGCGCCGGCGACCGTGTCTGGTAAGACGACATCATCGGTCACCCCGTGAACATAAATGACACGTTTGTCTAGTGCTAAGTCACTGTCATTGAAAGTGGCCTTGAATTTTGCATCTAATTCAGTCAATGGCACGACTTTAGTATAAGCAAAGTGACCATTAGCGTCGGCAACAGGATAGTCATCATGGGGAATGTTCATTTTGTGTGGCGCGTTGTCGAGTGGCACCATCGTTGTGCCAGAAACAGCGCCGGTTTCAGGTAAGTCAACGAAACCATCGTGATTTACATCTTGGGCGCTAGTGGCGATTTCGGCTGGCCGATTATCTGGAAAGCCGTGGAAATGTTCCCAATGTTGGATATTTGCTGGGGTATCGAATAACTCTAAGTTGATCGTCAAGTTAGCGCCGTTTTCGATTAACACTGCCTGACCATGAGCGGCTGTACCAATTGCATTAGCGTTTAGTGGAACAAGTTCTGCACGATAGATTTTCATAAGTTCAAAGCCTCCGTTAGTTGATAAAGTTAGTGTATACTAGATGTGAATTTAAAAAATTGATAATTATCAAGAAAAGGTGATAAAATGTCACATTCGGCCTTTAAATGTGTGCAAGCAGCGCCAATCTTTAAGGGGTTAGCGGATACGGATATTGAGGAACTGGTCAAAATTTCGGTTCACCAGCAGTTGGTCAAGCGTGGCACCCAGTTGTATGCACCAACGACACCGTTAGAACGGATGTTGATTGTGGATCAAGGCCGGGTGAAGGTCTATCAACTGAATGCTAATGGTAAAGAAAAGGTGCTCTATATGCTGCGGCCAGGGGCTATTGATAGTGAGGCCGCGTTGTTCGTGCGGCGACAACATTTTAATTATGCTGAAGCGGTTGAAGATACGTGGATTTGTTCAATTGGTCGCGCTGACTTTCAGGACTTGATGCAGCGGGTTCCACAAGTGGCGTTGAATTTGTTGAATATTTTGGGGGATCGGCTAACGGCCTTAGAGTCGGTCAGTGCGCTCACAGGTAATTTAAAGTCGAAAAACCGTATTTTAGTTTACTTACAGCAAGTCGCTCAAGAACAACAGGCAAATCCGTTTGAACTACCTGAGAAGAAAAAAGAGCTAGCGAGCTTTTTAGGCATTACGCCGGAAACATTGAGTCGCCAACTACGCCAGCTGGTTGCCGAAGGACTGCTTGAAATTAAAGGGCGTCAGATTACGATAACCGAAAAATGAGGCCGAACCTAACTGGCTCGACCTCATTAAAAAAATTAAGATTTGGATACTTGAGCGAAGTGACTAGCATACCATTCGTCCCAGGTCTGAGCGGGATTGCCACTTTCAAAGTAGGGCTGGTCTAACTTGTCAATCAAGCTTAAGTAATCTTGGTAGGAAAAGTCAACACTATCTGAGATACGTTGATCTTTAGTCATAAAGCGAGATAAGTTCAAATGTTCGTTGATGTCAGTCATATAGTTGACGACCGGATAATTGGACATAAGTTCGAGATTATTAGCATCAAAAAGACGTTGATAAAACGCAGCAAAGGCTTCAACAGCTTTGTGTTGCAAAGAATCATTTAATTGGGTAATGGATAATTGAGCATCATCATTCACGATGCGGTTCCTCCTTAGTATTGACGCAAGCTACCGGTAAAATTCAAGAAATTTAAAACGGTTGCAACCAAAAGTGACTGGTTTGCGCTACAATTTAATTATGGCACGATGATTACTAAGCTGCAAGCGTGCTAACGTAATTAGTCAGGCGGTTTAATAATTAAATTAGCTGGTCCAGTTATGGACAGCGTTAGGCAATTTAGAAATGTCAGTTGTAAGTATTTGGTGTCAGTCAAGATGGCCGTCTGCTGATTGGCTAAAATAAATTTAGTCAACCAGAGTACGTTTGGTGCTAGTTGGTTTAAATTGCCACTCTGGTTGGGCCAGAATCGGCTGGAACGTGGTGGCCGCGTTTTCGAGCCACAGAGCGGTCTCGAAAGCCGGGCTTTATCTAAGTCGGGAAATCACCGACTAAGATAAACGACACCACTGAGCCAATTCTGGTCCGCCCGACGTTAATTAACAGCTGTTAAAAAGTTAACAATTGTTTATTTTCAGTTCGGTTATTTAGCCGAGAGGTTGGTTCCTAAAATGGCCCACAGCGTTCCAGCATTTTAGGAACCAACCGGCAGGCAGCAATTTCAACTAGCACCAAACGTAACTAGAGTGACAAGCTTTATCTTGGCCAGTACCAAATGCGGTATCAGTAGCAAAAAAAGTGTAAATGTAGTACGATAATTGCACTATCATTAAAAATGACGATTTAGATTAATTAGTTGAGGTGACGAATATTCATGACCCCCATGAAGGAAGATTATTTAAAAATTATTTTCGAACTTGGCGGTACAAAGAAGAAGGTGTCCAATAAGCAGATTGCGCTTAGCTTGGACATTGCGGCTGGTTCCGTAACGGAAATGGTCGGTAAGCTGGTGCAAGAAGGGTTAGCCAAGCATACCCCTTACGCTGGGATTTCATTAACCAAAAAAGGCATTCGCTATGCGGAGACTTTGGTTCGTAAGCATCGAATCTGGGAAGATTTCTTAGTTGATAAGCTGGGTTATGACTTACCGGACGTGCATACAGAAGCGGAAGTTTTGGAACATGTGACGAGTGAACGCTTAGTGGATTCACTGGAAGACTTCTTGGATCATCCGACTCATTGCCCACATGGTGGGGCAATTCCTGATAAGGATGGTCATTATACGGAAGACAGTCATACGGCGTTAGCTGATACGGAAGATGGTCAAGCGGTTGTGATTGAACGCTTCATTGATAATCATGATTTGCTGGTTTATTTACACGACATTCAATTGAAGATTGGTCAGGACGTCACCGTGATTAAGCATGATCCGTTTGAAGGACCAGTGACAATCGAAGTGAAAGCCACCGGGGAACAGATTCCGGTAAGTTACAAAGCGGCCCATAATATATTTGTTAAGTAGCATCAATCATTCATACCATCCTGAACAAACTGCGTAAAAGTAGCGTTTATATTCCGCTTTTTTTATCCAGTTATAAAGAATTTTAGGGAATTCGTCGGATTCACTATCCTTTTCAATAACAATATGCTACAATTACTCTTGTAGCTTGGTTAGGTAATTTTGGTCAGATCGTTTCAATAAACTATCCCCATTTGCACCGAATCATGATATACATCAATTTATATGTGCAAAAAAGCACTAGGAGGATTTTTTATTATGGAACATGGAACAGTTAAATGGTTTAACGCCGATAAAGGCTTTGGTTTTATCACTCGCGAAAACGGTAGCGATGTATTCGTACATTTCTCAGCTATCCAAGAAGACGGCTTCAAGACTCTTGAAGAAGGCCAAGCTGTATCATTCGACGTTGAAGAAAGCGATCGTGGCCCACAAGCAGTTAACGTTACAAAAGACTAATTAACAGCTTAAACGGCTAACTCCTACTTTATAGGAGTTTCGGAAAATCGACTGACGAAGGAAACTTCGTTGGCCGATTTTTTTTGCGTTTTTTAATGATTTAGGGTAGGCGACTGACCGTTTTTAGCTTAAAGTTAAAGTATTAAAAAGTAGGGGGCCAGTCGGATGATGACCACGGATGAATTAATTATTGCGACTTGTTTAAAAGCCGGTAAAATCATGGTTGAAAATGGTTCTGAGATTTCACGGGTCGATGATACGATGATTCGCATTGCCCAAAATGCTGGCGTCGTGCAAGCCAATACTTACGTGACAATTACTGGTGTGATGATGTCGATTCAAGGGCGGAATGCGACTCAGATTGCTGCGGTCAATAAGCGGACGATTGATTTGGAGAAAGTCGCGCAAGTTAATCAGCTCTCACGGGCTTTCGCCGATCAGACCATTGATTTGCCCACCTTACATCGGCGACTCAATCAATTAGATCAAGCGTCACGGTCATTTCCACTCTGGCTACAATTGGTTGGAGCGGCATTAGTCAGTGGGCCGTTGATGATCATGTTTCGGCACGAAGTCGAGAATACTTGGCCGACCGTTGTGATTGGGGTTGTCGGTTACTTAGTCTTTTACTTATTGAACCGTTATTTAAAAATTAAATTTTTGAGCGAATTAGTCGCTGCACTAGTGATTGGAGTTGCGGCGGAATGGTTGGTTCAATGGGGGTGGGGGACGAATGTCGACGATATTATTATCGGGGCATTAATGCCGCTAGTCCCCGGAGTGCCATTGACGAATGCAGTACGTGATATTTTAGCCGGTAATTTTGTGAGTGGTCCGGCGCGGGCTGTTGAAGCGATGATTAGTGCCGCGGCGCTTGGTTTTGGCATTGCCGTGGTCATCACACTTTTTTAAGGAGGACGATAACTGTTAGCTAAAATATAGTAAAACATGGTGTTTTATAGAAAAATGCTCATATTATCTAAAGAAAGCAAACATGGAGTTGGATAGTATGGATTGATCACCACAATGGCCAGCTACCTTTGTATTAATCGTGTAAAGTAGGTATAGATTGTGTAAAATCAGGATTAGCTTCGAGTTATTATGCTATATTGATTGAGTAACGTAATGAATGATTGTTTACGCTAACTTTTATCGATGTTGAGGTGCTTATTAGTATGATTAGAACCCAGAAGGTCAGATTATCTCCTAACAATCATATGCAGATGGTACTCAATGATTTATGTAATTATCGACGCTATTGCTGGAACAATGCACTGGCAACCTGGAATGACTTATACGAAGCCTATTGCTTAAATGCTGACGATAATTCGAAACCTAATCCACGATTGGTACGCAATGAATTAGTAGCAAACAAAGCCGATTGGCAATATGGCTTATCAGCTCGGACCTTGCAATTAGCGGTTGCTGATTTAGGAACCGCCTGGCAGAATTTTTTTGATCAAGCTCAACCTGATTGGGGGCGACCAAAATTCAAGTCCAAGCGAGCACCGCGCCAAGGCTTCAAAACTGACCGTTCTAAGTTAGTCGCGGGTAAATTACGGTTGGATAAGCCACGTGGTGTCAAGGATTGGTACGACATTCGCTTCAATAAACAGGTGGATTTAAGCGGTAAGTTAAAGTCTGTTAGTATTTATCGTGAAAATGGTATCTATTGGGCCTGCCTGAATCTTGAAGTGACAATTAAGCCGAAAGTTAAGACAAATCAAGTGACAGCTGTAGATGTGAATGTCGGTCACTTAAACTATACGTTAGGTGTGTTAAAAACACTGCCCTTCAAGTTGATGCGTTTATACAGCCGGATTAAGTTCTATCAACGTCAATTGGCACGTAAACGTCAAGTTAATGGGAAACAAGCAACTAAAACGAAAGCCTATCTTGCAACGAAAAACAAGTTGCAACGAGACTATCGTAAAGTTGCTGATTGCCAGCATGACCTGATGCATAAGTTTACGACCATGCTGGTTACTCAATTTGACACGATTGTGATTGAGGACCTAGCCGTGAAGGAAATGCAGATGACCCATGTCGCATCGAAAGGTCTGCATCGCTCGATGTTTGGTTATTTCCGTCAGCTACTGACTTATAAATGCCAATGGTATGGAAAAAGGTTGGTCCTAGCAGATCGACTTTATCCATCCACACAGCGTTGTTCAGTTTGTGGCTTCACTAAGCAAGGCGAAGACAAAGTTGGTTTACAAGGCAATCGCTGGCATGGTACTCGACATAATGAATATGACTGTTACCATTGTGGGGCTAAACTTGAGCGTGACGAAAACGCCGTGGCCAATCTATTAGCTTTGATCTAAAAAATAAAAACGAAGGGGTTGGCTTAGCCCTTAAACTATCATAGCTGGTCAATGTGGTATTTCTAACTAGAAATACTGGAATACCAACGTTATAACGGTAGTAAGCAAAATAAAAGAAAGGAAATATGCAACCTTTCCAAATGTGGAAATCAGTAATGTTTTTCTACATTTCTCCATGTTTTGCATAGCAGGGGACGCTATGAATTGGTTCGGTCAGCTCGTATTAGCCTATATTGCCGTCCTTGGTTTTGGACTAATTATTAATATCCCTCGGCGTGCCCTCAATATTGCCGGTTGGATTGGCACGCTAACCTGGGGTGCCTACTTAATCGTGCAAGTATTTGATGGTGGGGTCGTTTTAGGTAGCTTTATTGGTTCAGTCGGGATTGGCGTGTTAAGTAATTTAGCAGCACATTATAAGAAAATGCCCTCGATAATCTTTAATATTCCCAGTCTGGTCTCATTTGTGCCGGGGAGCCAAGCCTATCAGATGGTTCGTAACTTTGCATTGGGTAATTATCGAGCCGCAATCGGCTTTACGTTACAAGTCGTGACGATTACTGGGGCGATTGCAGTCGGTTTTCTGGTTGCGGAGTTATTTAACCGGTTAATTGCCTTTTGTTTGTTACAATGGCGACGATTTAAATTGTTATAAGCCATACTTGGTGCTAATTGGCTTAAATTGTCACTCTGGTTGGGCCAGAATCGGCTGGAACGTGGTGACCATGTTTTCGAGCCGAAGGGTGGTCTCGAAAGCCGGGCTTTATCTAAGTCGGAAAACCACCGACCAAGATAAACGACACCACTGAGCCAATTCTGGCCTGCCCGGCGTTAGTTAACGATAATTAATGATGATCTACTGTCGACCACAAACCAACCGGCAGGCGGCAATTTTGAATAGCGCCAAACATTGAGTACGCAAAAAATAAAAGCATCGGGACTTTTATTCGTCCGCGATGCTTTTACTTTGGCGTTATTTAGTGATTATTTGTTAGCGTATTTCTCACCGGTCGTCGCTGCTTTTAGATCAAGTGACTTCCGTAAGACGTTTGTAACCCGTTGCTTTTCAGATTGTGGGACGACTTCAAATGATTGGCCATCAAGCATCTTACCGCTACCTTGGGCATGGTCAGAGACGATGTTCTTAGTGGCAGTTCGGTAATTCGTGACAATGCTCGTTAAGTTACCAAAAGTTAAATCAGTCCGCGTTTGTTTGGCAATGGACTTCATGAATCCTTGCTTCATCAAGTTAGTGGCGTTGGCACTTTCACTAATAATGGCAGTAATCAATTGCCGTTGCCGTTGTTGCCGACCGTAATCACCTAATGGATCGTCATAACGCATCCGTGAGTAGGCTAAGGCTTTGGCGCCGTTCATATGCACTTTGTTGCCCTTGACGAAATGATAACCTTCATAGCTAAAGGTCCGGATTGGCGAAATATCCACGCCGCCGATTTCATCAACAACTTTCTTCATACCACCCATGTTGATCAAAGCGTAGTAGTCAATTGGCACATTCAACCATTTTTGAACCGTCTTGATGGTTGTCCCGGCACTCCCATAAGCATAGGCTGCGTTTAATTTAGCTGGGAAATCTTGTTCAAAACCAGAGATTGCGACTTCTGAATCTCGTGGCAAGCTCATTAACGTGGTCGTTTTAGTCGACGGGTTAATAGTTGCCACAATGATCGTATCAGTTCGGCCTTTATAATCTCGACCGAGGGCCCCAGTATCAGTCCCGAGTAACAAGATGGAAACCGGCTTCTTACCGTTTAAGACGGCACTGGTATTCCGAGACTTCTTAATGCCACTGCTTTGATAGACGATTTTAGCGGCGTTTTTTGCGTTAAAGTACGTCCGTGCTGCAAAGGCACCAATCCCCACGATTAACACGGCGATAACAATTAAAATAATATTACGAACGGGATGTTTCTTCTTGGGACCGCCGCCGTTTGGGCTTTCCTGTTGATGCATCTGTGATCTGCTTGGCATATCTTCCATGAACATTTCCTCCATTGGTTATGTAAAGACTACCCATAGTTTAGCATTTTTCCCCATTATCTGAAACTTAATTGAGTTTGAAAAAAATACCGAAAATTTCTAAGGTCAAACCAATAATAACTGTTTTTATATTAATAAACGATAAATTTTTGATATCTTTGAGATATTTTAATGTTCACTAACAAATTGATGGCGATACTACGGTGACGGCGGGGGTTATGGTATAATTTCCATAATTGCTAAATTAATGGGGGTTCTTGTCTTGATGATCGATAAGTCGCGTAGTCGGCCGGTCAAATTTGTCATTGCAGTCATTCTATTTGCCTATCTGAGCTATTTTATTAGTGATGGTGCGGTTGGCATTGATCTACTTGATGCCGGGGTAACGTCCATTGTGACAGTCTGGCAAAACGGGTTCTTTACGGGCGTGTTCACCGTGATTTCGTGGCTAGCTTCACCAGGGCGCGATATCGTGTGGATGGTCATATTGGCCTTTGTGCTGTATGGGTTTAAATATAAAATTCAAGCGTTCTGGGCACTGGCATTACTTGCTGGTGGGAATATCTTCGAGTTTATTTTTAAGCATTTAGTGGCACGAGCCCGGCCATTAGGACATCTGGCGTCAGATACGGGCTATAGTTATCCGAGTGGTCACGTTTTAGGAACGTTTATGTTAGTTTCCGTAGTGGTTATTTTGGTTGTGCCGGAGTTACCTAGTTATCGTTGGGCCGATGCGTTGCAAGCAGCTAGTGTGGCTTGGCTGATTCTAGTCATGTTGTCGCGGGTCTACTTGCAGGCCCATTATCCGACTGATACAGTCGGGGCGCTGTTACTAGGCTGGGTTTGGCTAGAAGTGATGGAATGGCTATACGTTTTATATGCCCGGAAATTATTAAAATGGCGACTGTTTTACCGGTCGTACTTATAAATTAAAAGGTCGTTGCTGAAAAGACAGTAACGACCTTTTTTGTGCCTATGATGATCAAGTAAATTTGGAAAGTGACCTTATATAGTAGATGACACGCTTGGTGCTAGTTGGTTTAAATTGCCACTCTGGTTGGTCCAGAATCGGCTGGAACGTGGTGGCCACGTTTGTGAGCCGAAGAGCGGTCTCACAAGCCGGGCTTTGACTAACCCGGAAAAATCACCGGCTAAGTCAAACGACACCACTGAGCCAATTCTGGCCCGCCCGCCGTTAGTTAGTCGATATTTATAAAATGTTCAATCAACAAATTTAGCCGAGAGGTTGGTTCCTAAAATGCTCGGACTTAGGCCAAGGCCAGTTTGGAAGACCGAACTTTGGCTTCAAAATGGCCCATGGCGTTCCAGCGTTTTAGGAACCAACCGGCAGGCGACAATTTCAACTAGTACCAAGCGTAGTAGTTGACACTTGCTAGCCCTCGCGTTGAGCAGTTAACCATTCTAAGGCCAAGGTCAACCAATGCGCGGCGTGGGGCTGTTTGGCGTCTGGTTTCCAAGCGGTCTGTGAGTTAGCCAACGCTAAGCCATGGGGACCATGTTGGAAAAGATGTAGTTCATAAGTAATATTAGCGGTAGCCAAGGCAGTCGCATAAGCTAAGGCATTTTGGGCCGGAACGATGGGATCATCGGTGGTGCCCCAAATAAAGGTTGGCCGGTTATTCGCATTAACGTGTTGTTCAGCCGCTAATTGTTGCGGCTCAGTCGTCCATTTAGCTAGAGTAGCCGCATCTTTAGGGAAGCCAAGCAATGGACTAATGACTGGATAGCTTAAAATCGTATTAGCCAGTGTTAACTCAGCTACTGGCGCTTGCAGTTTTTCAGCGACTTGATCGTGCCAGTAGTCGTTGTATAGGGCCACGATATGACCGCCAACGCTAAAGCCGGCCGCTGTAATTTGATCAGGGTCTAGTTGCCATGCCTCGGCATGTTGATGGAGTTGTTGAATAGCCCGTCCTAAGTCCCAAACCGGGTTTAAGCCGAGCGGAACATGCTCATTGACAAAGGAATACCGTAAATAAAAGGCTTGATAGCCGTGCCCAGCAAAAGCTAGGGCCAAACTTTCAGCCTGTTCACGCGGAATATGGGTATACGAGCCACCGGGAACGATAATGATCGCGGGGAGCTTGGTTAAATGGGCATTTTGATCTGGATCACGCAATAAGCCGACCAGTTCGACATGCGGTGCGGCTAATTTTTGTTGAATCACTTGCATGCAATCACCTCAATTGATATTGTTGATACAGGATCATTATAACGTAAGAAAGGTGGGACCGATATGTTAATGGTGACCACGAATTTACATAATGAACAAATCCGACTCCGCCCATTTCAAGTGACCGACGTGGCCGACTATTTTGAAATGGTGCAAAATCGCGATATTGCGGTCAATGCTGGTTTTACACCGGTCAATGATATGATGGAAGCACAGTATTTATTAGGGCGGCAGTTACAGCAACCGCAAGTTTTTGCGATGGTTTTGGTGGCAACTGATAAAGTTATCGGCAGTGTTGGGTTGTATGAGCGGATGAATAATCAAGGCGAACCGGCACCACGCCAAATGGATATGGGGTATATGTTAAATGCCAACTACTGGCATCAAGGCTATATGACAGCGGCGGTGCATTTATTGCGACGTTATGGATTTCAAGATTTACAGTTGGCGCGTATCACGGCCAGTTGTTTAGCATCCAATGTTGCTTCACGGCATATTTTAGAGCATGCCGGTTTTGAGCAGTACGATCAAGTCACACATCCAAGCTATGCGCAATTTGGGGCTGGTCAAACGGAACTCTTCTTTGAACAGTTGGCACCACAAGCCACAGTGGGAGGCGACGACCATGCAGCTGGCTAAATCTTTTGAACAGGCCGCTTGTATTCTCGTGTTGTTGGCGACGCAACGCCCCGATATTCCATTGACGTCAGCGGCCATCCATGACCGTATTGGTGGTTCAGCCACTTATTTACGCAAGATTATTCGTAAGTTGGTCGTGGCTGAATTGGTGGCCTCAACGAGTGGCAACAATGGCGGGGTCCGCCTATCGCGTTCACCTGAAAAAATCACCATTAAAGACGTGGTCTTGGCGATTGAAGGACCGTTGCATACCTTTCCAGATCACGGCTACTTTGATCAAGTCTTTAAAGATGTGGAACCAGTGGCCGATGAAGGGACGAAAGTCGTCAATGCGATTTTTTCACAAGCCGATCAACGGTGGCTGGATTTTTTGAGTCAACAAAAAATAGCCACCTTAATTAAGGAGTTACTAGTGGTGCCACAGATTCCAGTCTTAGATTGGAATGATCAAACGGCCGATAAAATGGGGTTGTTGAATGACTTATTAGCCCACATGCGGGGGAATAAGTGAGTGACACTACAAAGTTAGCTGAAATTGTATGCGGTTACGGCAACCTGTCACGGCAAAAGCAAGGGGGAACACGTTTTAGTGGTTTAGCCCAAGCAGATAACCTTTTTCACAAGAACGGAAACGCTGTTATTACACGTCTATCTATGGTATTCTAACAATAATTTTCACAAACAGGAGCGAACAAAAAAATGGCAGATAAAAAGTATTATGGTGCCGACGCGATCGTCGACAGTTTAGTTAACCACAACGTTAAGTATGTGTTCGGGATTCCCGGCGCCAAGATTGATCGGGTCTTTGAACGGCTGGAACATCCAGTGAATCCGAAAGCCCCCAAGTTGATCGTGACGCGTCACGAACAAAACGCGGCCTTTATTGCGGCCGGTATTGGCCGGATTACTGGGAAGCCAGGGGTTGTGATGACAACTTCTGGTCCTGGGGCTAGTAATTTAGCTACGGGTTTAGTTACGGCGACAGCTGAAGGTGACCCGGTCTTGGCCATTTCTGGACAAGTTCAACGGGCCGATCTATTACGTTTGACCCATCAAAGTATGGATAACGCGGCGTTGTTCGAACCGATTACGAAGTATAGCGCTGAAGTTCAAGAACCAGAAAATGTGTCAGAAGTCTTAGCGAATGCGTATCAAGAAGCCGTAGCTGCTAAACAAGGGGCCAGCTTTGTCAGCATCCCTCAAGATGTGACGGACTCATTAGTACGCAGTTCGGTGATTCAACCGATGCAAGCGCCGAAGCTTGGCCCAGCTAGTCCAGTCGAAGCCACGTTATTGGCACAAAAGATCAAAGCTGCTAAGTTACCCGTCTTATTAGTAGGGATGCGGGCTTCTTCACCAGAAGTAACCAAAGCCATTCGGAATTTAGTGACAGCAGCGAACTTGCCAGTTGTTGAAACGTTCCAAGCAGCCGGGGTTATTTCACGTGACCTAGAAGCTCAACATTTCTTTGGCCGCGTCGGCTTATTCCGGAACCAACCAGGGGATATGCTCTTAAAGAAGTCTGACTTAGTGATTGCGATTGGTTATGATCCAATCGAATATGAACCACGGAACTGGAATGCGGAAGGCAAAGCCCGGATCGTGGTTATCGATGCCATGCGGGCTGAACTGGACCATAACTTCCAACCAGAGACTGAATTAGTTGGGGATATTGCCCAAACCCTCGACTTTTTGTTACCCTATATGCAAGGGTATGATATTAGTGATGACGCGAAGACTTATTTGGGTGACTTGCAAGAACGGTTGCAAACGCGTGATTTCGTGCCAAATATTGATGAAAAGTCTGGCTTAAACCATCCATTATCCGTGATTTCAGCTTTGCAAAAGCGGGTGACTGACGAGATGACGGTGACCGTGGATGTTGGGAGCTTCTACATCTGGATGGCCCGGCATTTCCGGAGTTATGAACCTCGGCACTTGTTGTTCAGTAACGGGATGCAGACTTTAGGCGTGGCGTTACCTTGGGCGATTGCGGCAGCGTTAGTGCGCCCAAATACGCAAATCGTTTCAGTTGCAGGCGATGGTGGCTTCCTCTTTTCTGGGCAAGAACTAGAAACGGCAGTACGCTTGAATTTAAACATCGTTCAATTGATTTGGAATGATGGTAACTATGATATGGTTAAGTTCCAAGAAGAGATGAAGTATGGTCAAGACGCTGCGGTCAGCTTTGGCCCGGTTGACTTCGTGAAGTATGCGGAGAGTTTTGGCGCGACTGGTTTACGTGTCGATCAACCACAAGATTTGGAAAAAGTGATGGATCAAGCATTTGCAACGGATGGGCCAGTCATTGTCGATATTCCGATTGATTATTCCGATAATCAGGCACTCGGCCAAACGATGCTACCTGATCAATTTTATTAAAATTGAAAAGAAGGCTAATTTATGGCAACAACATTATATCAACATAGTACCGTTGCTGCGCTAAAAGCAGGCGTAGTGGCGGGTAATCAGACGTTAGCACAGTTATTAACACACGGTGATACTGGGATTGGCGCCGCTGATCAGTTAGCAGGCGATGTGACGATCTTAGATGGGCAAGCGTATCAATCGCAAGCTAACGGGAAGACCCAAGCCTTAGCTGGCACGGTCAAAGTCCCATTTGCGATGGTACATGCTAACCAGCCAACGATTGAGCAAACTTTTGAAAATGTTGATCAACATGTTTTTGAACAGCAACTACTTTCGCTGTATCCGTATCAGAATGTGTTAGTCGCGCTACGAGTGACTGGGACGTTTGCAACCATGCAGTTGGCGGTCAATCGTTCCGCAGCGGTGACCGATCAAACGGCCCAACGCCAGTTCGAGGCGCATAACGTTACCGGGACCTTGGTCGGATATTATGTACCGAGCTTTTATCATGGCGTGACCCAAACCGGCTTTCATTTACATTTTCTAAATGAAGATCACCGTTTTGGCGGTCATGTCAGTGGTTATCGGATTGATACTGGGGTTGTTCAGTTGCAAGCCTTAAATGCCTTGCAAATCGTGACGCCGACTCACGATCAACAGTTTTTAAATCGTCGACAATAGGTTGTCAAACCACAGTTGGTTTTGTATAATGGTTGAGTATATCGAAAGAAGAGGACGCGATTAACAATAGTAATTCAAGGGAGCTGGAGTGACCAGCGATGAACTTGAATGAACGGGGCAATCGCCGAAATCTTAACCCGGGTCACCCGAGTTAAGGTTGGGCCTTGGTTGAATAAATCAAGGACTGTCGCAGCGGGAGTTTCGCTGCGGGGCGCTATCGACGATGAAATCAGCATTAGGTAACCATCTGATTAAGTCTTTTTGCGCAGTTTGCAAAGGGACTTTTTATTTTGGTCACTGGTCACTGAATCGGTGTGAACACTTTTAGATATAAATCAAAATTTTTTGGAGGTAGCTGCTTTGGCAGAAGAACAACAGCATGAAGTGAAGCGCTCGTTACAGACGCGCCATCTCTCCATGATTGCTTTAGGTGGTAGTATTGGAACCGGCTTGTTTGTGGCATCCGGTTCCGCAATTTCAACGGCTGGTCCAGGTGGGGCTTTGTTAGCATATGTTGGGATTGGAATCATGGTTTATTTCTTGATGACCAGTTTAGGTGAAATGGCGACCTACTTGCCCGTTTCAGGCTCATTTTCTACCTATTCGACCCAATTCGTTGATCCGGCGTTGGGCTTTGCGATGGGCTGGAACTATTGGTTTAATTGGGCGATTACGTTAGCGGTCGATATTAGTACGGCCGCGATTGTCATGCAATTCTGGCTGCCGGAAATTCCGGGCTGGGTCTTTAGTCTGATTGCCTTAGTCTTGATCTTTACAATCAATGCCCTTTCTGTACGGTCATTTGGTGAAACCGAATATTGGTTATCCTTGATTAAAGTGGTGACCGTGTTAATTTTCTTAGTCGTTGGGGTACTGACCATCTTCGGGATTATGGGCGGTCATGCGACTGGCTTAAGTAACTTTACAATGAAAAAGGCGCCGTTTGTCGGTGGCATTCCTACAATCTTAAGCGTCTTCGTTGTGGCGGGGTTCTCATTTCAAGGGACCGAATTGATAGGGATTACCGCTGGAGAATCAGCGACGCCGGAAAAGAGTATTCCAGCAGCCATCAAACAAGTCTTCTGGCGGATCTTACTATTTTATATTTTAGCGATTTTCGTCATTGCGGCGATTATTCCGTATACGTCTAAAGACCTATTGGGATCTTCAGCATCGGATATCGCCATCAGTCCCTTTACGTTAGTCTTCAAGCGGGCTGGGCTAGCCGCCGCGGCGAGTGTGATGAATGCCGTTATCTTGACATCCGTCTTGTCAGCCGCTAACTCGGGGATGTACGCCTCAACCCGGATGTTATATTCCTTATCCTTACAAGGGTATGCTCCGAAAGCCTTTGGGCGCGTCAACCGCCGTGGAATCCCAATTATGGCGTTATTCGGGACGACGGTCATTGGCTTGTTAACTTTCCTTTCAAGCTTGTTCGGTGATCGCATCTACTTGTTCTTAGTTTCAGCGAGTGGGTTAACCGGGTTTATTGCTTGGTTAGGGATTGCCATCTCACATCTGCGATTCCGCCAAGCGTTTATTAAGCAAGGCCACCATGTGAGTGAATTGCGGTATCATGCCAAATTATTCCCATTTGGCCCATTGTTCGCGTTCTTCTTATGTATGGTCGTTATCATCGGCCAAGACTTGCATTCCTTTGCGACTTGGGATTGGCAAGCCATCGGGGTCACTTACATGAGTATCCCGTTGTTTATTATCCTGTTCTTCTATTACAAGATTCGGTATCATACAAAGCTGATTCCGTTAGATAAAGTTGATTTAAGCAAACATCATTTAGATCAATAATCAGTTTAAAAGTGACTGGGCAATTTGCTTAGTCGCTTTTTTGTACCTTGTGGAGCCTGGAGAAAACTGCTAATCATCCATAGCACCAAACAGCAACAAGCTCAGCGTTAGGGTAATTAAAGAAAGTTACCACATTAACGGTGTGAATTCGTCTTTTATTATGATTGTAATCTGAGCTTAAGTTGACGTTAATCAAAAAATATTACAGAATAGTTAAGTAACTTCAAAATAATTGTGATTAGCTGAATGCGGTTGTGTGAGTATGCTACGCTGAAAGTTGAAAGGCAGAGAGAAGATAATGTTAAAGAATGTGATTTTGAAGAGCTTGGCCTTAGTGTCATTGGCTGGGATGCTCGGCGGCTGTTCGGCATCTAATGCTAGCAGCAAAGGCCATCAGACGAGTGCGGTGAAGACCACCGCCACCCAAAGTAAACAACAAAAGCTGATTAAGGCGTTACCGAAGGGTGTTAAGTCGACCGATGCTAATCTGATCGTGGTCAATAAGTGGCACAAATATAATGAATTAACGTTTCATAAAGCAACGGTCGGTGGGGTCACGGTCCGCAAATCAATCGTCAGTCCCTTAACCGCCTTTTTAAATGGCGCTGAAAGAGCCGGTTATCCAGCCACCTTAGTCTCCGGTTATCGGTCTGTCCAATATCAAAAAGAAGTCTGGAATGAATCAATTGAGAATTATGAGGCACAGGGTAAGACTGAAAAGCAGGCCTTGAAGTTGACGAAAGAATACGTGGCGATTCCACGGGCGAGTGAACATCAGACCGGCTTAGCCGCGGATGTGATG
The DNA here is from genome assembly GCF_005405125.1 of Lactiplantibacillus songbeiensis. Classification (GTDB taxonomy): domain Bacteria; phylum Bacillota; class Bacilli; order Lactobacillales; family Lactobacillaceae; genus Lactiplantibacillus; species Lactiplantibacillus songbeiensis. The sequence continues at coordinate 41,721 of NZ_BJDL01000023.1, read as the reverse complement.
AATACCAGTTGGTTCAATGCCCATAACAGTCAGCTCTTATCCAGTTCTGATAAAGCTAAAGGGCAACAATGGTTAATTAAGCATGCGCCAGACTATGGGTTTGTTTTGCGATTTCCAAAGAGCGGCGCCAAGTCAACTGGGATTGATTATGAATCATGGCATTTCCGTTATGTAGGTAAAAAGAGTGCGGCCTTTATGACGACCCACAACTTAACCCTCGAACAATATGTTAGTTTGCTAAAAGCCCGTGAAAAGGCCGCTAAGTAATTTAGGAAATATCAACCAGATATTGCATTTTGGTGACGGGGTGCGTACAATATGTAGTGTTGCTTTAAATGAAACTAGACAATATTGTACGTTAAAAAGGAGAGAACCCCATGCTTGTAATGTCAGGAACAATCGGTGCCGGCAAGACTAGTTTGACGCATTTGGTAGCGGACCATTTTGGTTCCAAAGCGTTCTACGAATCAGTCGATGACAATCCTATTTTGCCATTATTCTATAAGGACCCGAAAAAATACGCGTTTTTATTACAAATCTACTTTTTGAATAAACGCTTAGGTAGTATCAAGTCCGCTTTTGCCAACGACCTAGATGTCCTCGATCGCTCAATCTTCGAAGACTCACTCTTATTCCATTTAAATGGTGATTTAGGCCGGGCCACGAGTACGGAAGTTGATATTTACGATTCCTTATTAAATAACATGATGCAAGAATTGCCGGAAGCACCGCATCAAAAGAGTCCTGACTTATTGATTCATATTAATATTTCGTTTGAAACGATGTTAAAACGAATCCAAAAGCGGGGCCGTTCTTATGAACAAATCGATCAAGACCCAGCGTTATATAAGTATTATCAGACGCTGAATGACCGGTATGACCAGTGGTATGCCAACTATGATCACAGTCCGAAGATGCAAATCGATGGTGATAAGTTAGATTTCGTCGCCGATGCCGATGCACGTCAACACGTGATCCAGTTGATCGATGATAAGGTTGCCAGCTTAAGCTAGTTGCCTTTTTGTGGCACATGCCTTATAGTATAGAAGAATATTAAACACGGCGCGTTTTAAGTAGACAGTCAGAGAACCGGTGGATGGTGTGAACCGGGTGTCGAAACTCCGACGCGACAAAGTGGGCAGGTAATACTGCACGGCAGAGCCGTTATCCGTTTAAGGGTGGGATCATGATGATCCTGAACTTGGGTGGTACCGCGAATTGCAGTCTCTTCGTCCCAATTGGGAGGAGAGACTGTTTTTTTATCTAAATTTATCGCTAGTCAAGGAGGATTTTTTCATGTTAGATGTTAAAATGATTCGTCAAAAACCAGATTTCTTCAAAGAACAGCTGGGTCACCGGGGTGTGGCTGCTAGTCAGATTGATGACTTGATCAAAGCCGATGCTGATCGCCGGGACTTGATTGCCAAGAGTGAACAGTTGAAGTCGACGCGGAACCAAGTTTCTGGTGAAATTTCACAATTAAAGCGGAATAAAGAAGACGCCAGTGCCCAAATCGCTGAAATGCAACAAGTTAGTGCCGAAATCAAGACGTTAGATGATGATCGTCGCAAAGCCGATGCCCAAGTGCAAGATATGGCAGCCCATTTGCCGAATGTGCCGCATCCAGATGTGCCAATTAGCTTAAAAGAAGAAGATGCGGTTGAATTACGTCGCATCGGGACACCACGGAAGTTTGATTTTGAACCTAAAGCCCATTGGGAACTTGGCGAAGACTTAGGTATCTTGGACTTCGAACGCGGAGCTAAAGTTTCTGGTAGCCGTTTCTTATACTACATCGGTGATGGCGCTAAGTTGGAACGCGCTGTCTATAACTTCTTCTTGGATCAACATGAAGCCGAAGGGTATACAGAAGTTTTGCCACCATATATGGTAACTGATGAATCAATGTATGGAACCGGCCAATTCCCTAAGTTTAAGGATGACGCTTTCCGGATTACGACGCAGGACTTAAGCTTGATTCCAACAGCCGAAGTGCCATTGGTCAACTACTACCGTGACGAAGTGATTCCAGCTGAAAAGTTACCCGTTTACTTTACGGCCTTATCACCAGCCTTCCGTGAAGAAGCCGGGAGTGCCGGTCGTGATACTAAAGGGTTGATCCGGTTGCACCAATTCAATAAGGTTGAAATGGTTAAGTTCACGAAGCCAGAAGATTCATGGGATGAACTTGAAAAGTTGACCAATAATGCAGAATCATTATTGAAGAAGCTCGATTTGCCATATCACGTGATTACATTAACCACGGGTGACATGAGCTTTACTGCTGCGATGACGCATGACTTGGAAGTTTGGTTCCCAGAACAAGACAAGTATCGTGAAATCTCAAGTTGCTCGAACTGTACTGATTTCCAAGCACGCCGGGCCCATATCCAATACCGAGATGACGACGGCAAGCTTCAATTCGTTCATACGTTGAACGGGAGTGGCTTAGCAGTTGGTCGGACGGTTGCTGCGATTATGGAAAACTACCAAAACGAAGATGGGTCAATTACGATCCCAGATGTTTTGGTACCTTACATGCATGGTAAAACTAAAATTGAAAAACAAGCTTAATGCTTAACTTGAAAGATCGCCTTCATTGGCGATCTTTTTTTACGCTTAAATCAGTTGATATATGCTCGGCGTTAGTTGAAATTGCCGCCTGACGGTTGGTTGCTAAAATGTTGGAACGCCATGGGTTATTTTGAAGTTAAGGTTGAGGCCTTCAAAACTCTAAGGCCGAGCAGAACACTCGCACGATGGCCAACGCCACAGCTGAGCATTTTAGTAACTAACTTTTCGGCTAAATTTGTGGTCGACAATAGATAATCATTAATCTTGATTAACTAACGCTGGGCGGACCAGAGTTCGCTCAGTGGTGTCGTTTATCTTGGTCGGTGATTTTCCGACTTAGCTAAAGCCCGGCTTTCAAGACCGCACTGTGGCTAGAAAACGCGGCCACTACGTTCCAGCTGATTCTGGGCCAACCAGAGTGGCAATTTAAACCAACTAGCCCCAAGCATAAGCAGACTTATAAAGTCATGCTGGATTAAATCGTCAGCGGGCAAGGTTGAATAATTAATCAGTTTGACGTTAATATTAGTGTCGCAACTGATTGTAACGGCACGCTGAGAAAAGGTGGCTGATAAAGCTGGTATGAGGTTGGAAGGGGCACGATCACGGTTGGTGAGGTGAACGGGACTGTTAACTGAGGCCGGTTGTCAGCACTTAGCAGCTAGTCATAATTCAAAATCATCATCAGCAAAAGCCCGTTGTTGCAAGAAATCTGACAGTCCTTTAGGCTTAATTCAATTTTTTTTAGAAAAAGGGTTTGCTAAATTCAAAAGCAGTGCTATAATATTTCTTGTCGGAAAAAACATGAGTTTTTATTCATTGAAAAAGCATGTTTATCCAGAAAATTAAAAAAAACGTTGACAAGCATTTAACATCATGATAAAGTTAAATAGTTGTCAAAAGGCGTAATTAAGTAAGGTTGTTAGTCGCGACAACGGCATGAATAAGATCATGCGGGTGTGGCGGAACTGGCAGACGCGCTAGATTTAGGTTCTAGTGTCTTACGACGTGGGGGTTCGAGTCCCTTCACCCGCACTATCATGCCGACTTAGCTCAGTTGGCAGAGCATCTCACTAGTAATGAGGAGGTCGGAGGTTCGAATCCTCTAGTCGGCATTTACAACTTAATAGCTTTTAATTTGCGGAAGTAGTTCAGTGGTAGAACATCACCTTGCCATGGTGGGGGTCGCGGGTTCGAATCCCGTCTTCCGCTTTTAATTTGCCGGGGTGGCGGAATTGGCAGACGCACAGGACTTAAAATCCTGCGGTTAGTGATAACCGTACCGGTTCGATCCCGGTCCTCGGCATTTTAATTTGCACCCATAGCGCAATTGGATAGAGTGTCTGACTACGAATCAGAAGGTTGTAGGTTCGACTCCTACTGGGTGCATTGGTATCGGGAAGTAGCTCAGCTTGGTAGAGCACCTGGTTTGGGACCAGGGGGTCGCAGGTTCGAATCCTGTCTTCCCGATCGATTACAACAGTCTTAGTTTTCTGAACTAGGGCTTTTTATTTAATCTTTTTAACGGGAAGTAGCTCAGCTTGGTAGAGCACTACGTTCGGGACGTAGGGGTCGCAGGTTCAAATCCTGTTTTCCCGATAAATAAAGACGGTTGGTGTGGCTGAATACAGTCACGCTTTTTTTGTGCCTTTTTAAGACCTTATTTAAATGATGATTTGATTAAGGCAATGAGTCACTTAATTAAGTATCTTGATAAATCTTGACGATGACCCGTCACACAATGATAACTGGATGGCTGGTCAGTAAGTGGTTAAACACAGTCGTTACTGGGCCATTCGGTGGATAAATTTAGTTATATTGACTCGGTTACGAATTCCCTAATGTAATTCTCATTTATTTGCGAAAATCCTGGTCCAAACAATTGAAAGCTTGCCGGGGGCGTGCTATGCTGAAACAACCGTGGGGCGTTGGTTCCCGCCGTCATTTAGGTATTATTCTTTGCAATTTGTGATTATCCTCGTATAATAATAGTCAATATTAGTCAAAGATAATGTAAAGGGTGATTCAGATGCAAAGTCAAAATATCTCCGATATCATCGAAAAATATTTAAAAAGTATTTTGGCGGACGCTGAGCAGGTTGAAATTCGGCGGTCTGAGATCGCGGATTTATTCAACGTGGTACCTTCGCAGATTAACTATGTGATTAAGACTCGTTTTACCATTCAAAATGGCTACTTAGTTGAAAGTAAGCGTGGCGGTGGCGGGTATATTCGGATTGAAAAGGTTAACCTAGTCGATGATGCTGACGTGTTGGATACCTTGATTCAAGTGATTGGGGATTCAATCACCCAGCGGGATGCCTACGCGGTTGTTCAAAGTCTCTACGAAGATGAGGTTTTAAGTCAGCGCGAGGCGCAATTGATATTAGTCGCAACTGATCGCAATACCTTAGGGGTTGACGATCATGATTTAGAGAACAGTTTACGCGCGCGGATTATTATTGGAATTTTGAACCATCTGCGCTATGAAAGCTAAGAAAGCGAGGAAACGCAATGGATAACCTATTTACCCCCAGTGCCAAAAGTGTCTTAGTCTTGGCCCAAGAACAGGCCAAGTATTTTAAACATCAAGCCGTGGGCACGGAACATCTATTATTGGCTTTAGCCATTGAAAAGAATGGGATTGCTAATAAAGTTTTACAACAATACGCGGTGACGGAAGACGATATTCGTGAAGAAATCGAACGCTTTACTGGCTACGGGACTTTAAGCAATGTTGGTAAAGACACGTATTTGCCATATTCACCAAAAGCCAAGGAGATCTTATCTGTGGCGGGTGATGAAGCGAAGCGGTTAGGTGCCAATAAGATTGGGACCGAACATTTGCTGTTAGCCATGTTATCCGATGAGAGTATCCTTTCCTCGCGTATTTTAATGAACTTAAACTTAGATTTGGGTCAAACTCGCAAAGTTGTTTTACGCAAGTTGGGTGTCAGTGATGCCATGAACAAGCGTAAAGGTAATGGTCCGGCCCGTGGTGGCAATGGCAAGCGCACAGAAGGCACCCCAACTTTGGATTCATTAGCGCGTGATTTAACGCAATTAGCCAGTGAAAAACAAATGGATCCGGTTGTTGGTCGTGCTAAGGAAGTTAAGCGGGTCATTCAGATCTTGTCACGCCGGACGAAGAACAATCCGGTTTTAATCGGTGAACCCGGTGTTGGGAAGACAGCGATTGCGGAAGGGTTAGCCCAAAAGATTATCGCTGGCGATGTGCCAAGTGATATGGCTGACAAACGCTTAATGATGCTAGATATGGGGTCATTAGTTGCTGGAACCAAGTATCGTGGTGAATTTGAAGATCGCTTGAAGAAAGTGATCGACGAAATCTACAATGATGGGCATGTCATCTTATTTATTGATGAATTGCATACCTTAATTGGTGCTGGTGGTGCTGAAGGGGCGATTGATGCCTCCAATATCTTGAAGCCAGCGTTAGCACGTGGCGAACTCCAAACTATTGGGGCAACCACTTTAAATGAATACCAAAAGTATATTGAATCCGATGCCGCGTTAGAACGGCGGTTTGCCACTGTCATGGTTGATGAACCAACTAATGACGAAGCGGTTGAAATTTTAACCGGTTTACGGCCTCGCTATGAAGTCCATCATCATGTTAATATCACCGATGAAGCTGTTAGCCAAGCGGTAACCTTATCTAGTCGTTACATTAGCGACCGTTTCTTACCTGATAAGGCGATTGATTTAATGGATGAAGCCGCTGCGAAGGTTCGGATTGATCAGATGGACAAGCCAACCAAGCTGTCCAAGAACCGGGATAAGTTATCCACTTTGCGGCAACAAAAGGAAACAGCCATTGAGGATCAAGATTTCGAACAAGCGGCTGAAATCCGTAAACAAGAAATGAAACTCAAGCAACGGTTAGAGACCCAGCAAGCTAACCACGATGCAGAAGCCGCTGCTGGCGATGCGCCTAAGTATAGTCTAGAAGTGACTGGCGAAGATATCGCTCAAGTCGTTGCTGAATGGACTGGCGTACCGTTAACGCAATTGCAAAAATCTGAAAGCGAACGGTTAGTGAACTTGGAAAAGATTTTGCATGAACGAGTCGTTGGTCAACCAGAAGCCGTTTCAGCGGTAGCTCGCGCGATTCGACGGGCTCGGAGTGGGTTGAAAGATCCAAGTCGGCCAATCGGGTCCTTTATGTTTCTTGGACCGACTGGGGTTGGGAAGACCGAACTGGCGAAAGCGTTGGCTGAAGCGATGTTTGGTTCCGAAGACAACATGATTCGGATTGATATGTCTGAATACATGGAACGTTACTCAACCAGTCGTTTGATTGGTTCAGCGCCAGGCTATGTCGGCTATGACGAAGGGGGCCAATTAACAGAAAAGGTCCGTCAAAAGCCTTACTCTGTGGTCCTCTTCGATGAAGTTGAAAAAGCACACCCTGATGTCTTCAATATTTTATTGCAAGTCTTGGATGACGGTTACTTGACGGATTCAAAAGGCCGTAAAGTGGACTTCCGGAATACGATCTTAATCATGACGTCTAACTTAGGTGCGACGACCTTACGGGATGAAAAGTCTGTTGGGTTCGGTGCGGTTGATAAGGCTAATGATTACCAAGCTGTTTCAACCACGATTCGAGAAGAACTGCGGAAGGCTTTCCGTCCAGAATTCTTGAACCGGATTGACGAAACCATCGTCTTCCATTCCTTGAACCGTGAAGAACTCCACGAAATCGTGAAGTTGATGGCGCAAGAAATTGTTGACCGGGTTGCCCAACAAGGTATTAAGATTAAGATTACGCCAGCGGCAATTGACGTCGTAGCTAAAGCTGGTTTTGATCCAGAATACGGGGCACGGCCGATTCGGCGGGCCCTCCAAGCTGAAGTTGAAGATCGCTTAAGTGAATCCTTATTAACTGGTGAAATCAAAGTTGACGATCAAGTCACGATTGGTGCCAGCAAGGGTGTTATTACCATTAATGTTAAAAATCAACCAAGTTCGTCAGATGGTCGTTCGACCGTTTCTTCGAAATAAAGGTTAATCAGACTAAGTCCAATGTTGCCTAATGTGGTGACGTTGGACTTTTTTGTATTGATAGCTGTCGATGCTGGATAGGGTTATCAGTTGGTTATTGCTCAAAGCTGACGGCACGTCTGAGTATTTTAGAACCCAATCTCTCGGCTAAATGACTGAACTGAAAATAATTAATCGTTAATTTTTCAAGTTTTGCAAGTTAACGGCGGGCGGGCCAGAATTGGCTCAGTGGTGTCGTTTATCTTGGTCGGTGATTTTCCGACTTAGATAAAGCCCGGATCGGAAGACCGCACTTTTGGCTTCCAAACACGACCACCACGTTCCAGCCGATTCTGGACCAACCAGAGTGGCAATCTGATTCAACTACGTAAAGACCATATTTTATTTAGCCCATTCATCAAACACCCCCTCGCGCTCGTCGACAAAATGGTGTAAATTATACTAGGGAAACTTTGGAAGGAGGGTGATGTGCATGGTAACGCGTGCGGAACAGCTGGCGAAAACCCATCAGGCCATTTTAGATGCGGCTCGCGAGTTATTTTTAAAGCATGGCTATGCGGCGACAAGTACACGAGACATTGCCAAGGCCATCGGGATTACGCAGCCGGCTCTTTATCATCACTTTAAGGATAAGGAAGTCATTTTCCTAGCAGTCATTACCACGGTCGGCGATGAGGTTCGACAGGGGATTACCGATATCTTGACGCAGTCGCAGGAATCGCCGTTAGAACAATTGACAGAAGTTTCATTACTATTAACACACAAGCATCCGGCTGATGTGTTCACATTGATTCACACGAGTTTTAAAGAGTTATCACCAACGCATATGCGTGAATTAGGTGGCATCTTTATGAGTGACTATGTGCAACCATTACAGCGTTGCTTTGCGCAACCGGAGCTACACTTGCAGGATGGGGTGACCCCGGCGATGGCCGCTAACTTTTACTTAACGAGTTTGAGCCCGTTGTTCAATAGCTTCCATCGAATTGGTGATCCGCAAGCTGATGAGCGGACTCAGATTCAAACATTACTTAAGATGATTTTATTTGGCGTCGCGATTGACTCGAAATAACGAGGATAATTATTGACACTGAACTAGTTTAGTTGTATATTATAACTTGTCTGTAACCGTGAACTCGAACAAATGCGCAATCTATTGTCTGCGCGATTTGTTAATATAAATCCAAAAATAGCCAACTTAAATGACTATTTTTGGTTTTTTTATGCCCAAAATTCGGGTCAAACTGCATTTGTAACACAAATGTAATATTTGAATCGAAGTGGCGAGTCACGGAATAATAAGAAGGGGTGAACAACTTGGCCGGACATTTAGTTAAATACGGTAAACACCGTACCCGTAGAAGTTATGCGCGTATCAAGGAAGTTCTTGATTTGCCTAACTTGATCGAAATCCAAACCGATTCTTACCAATGGTTCTTGGATGAAGGTCTCCGGGAAATGTTTGAAGATATTTTGCCAATCGATGATTTTGCAGGGAAACTTTCACTTGAATTTGTCGACTATCAATTACTAGAACCAAAGTACACCGTCGATGAAGCCCGTGAACATGATGCGAACTATTCAGCACCATTACACGTGACTTTACGACTAACCAACCATGAAACTGGTGAAATTAAGTCACAAGACGTGTTCTTTGGCGACTTCCCATTAATGACCGAACAAGGGACGTTTATTATTAATGGTGCCGAACGGGTCATTGTTTCACAATTGGTTCGTTCACCCGGCGTTTACTTTAATGAAGAATTAGATAAAAATGGGCGTCCTAGCTATGGCACCACGGTTATTCCTAACCGAGGCGCTTGGTTAGAACTTGAAACGGATGCCAAGAGCATTTCATACGTTCGGATTGACCGGACGCGGAAGATTCCGTTGACCGAATTAGTTCGGGCTTTAGGCTTTGGTTCTGATGATGACATCATCGACATGTTGGGCGAAACTGACAGTTTGATGTTAACGTTGGAAAAAGATGTGCATAAGAATACCGACGATTCCCGTGTTGAAGAATCGTTAAAGGACATTTACGAACGACTACGTCCTGGTGAACCTAAGACTGCTGATAGCTCACGGAGTTTATTGACAGCGCGCTTCTTTGATCCAAAGCGTTATGATTTTGCCCCAGTTGGGCGTTACAAGGTGAACAAGAAGTTAAGTATGAAGACCCGCTTAATGGATCTAACCTTAGCTGAAACCTTAGCTGACCCTGATACTGGTGAAGTTATTGCGCAAAAGGGTGATGTGATTGACAAGAACGTCATGGCTAAGTTAGCACCATACTTGGAACGTGACGATTTCAAGACGATTACGTATACTCCTTCTGATGAAGCGGTTGTCACCAACCCAATGGTCTTACAAGTCGTTAAAGTCTATTCAGAAAACGATCCTGAAAAAGTCGTTAATGTGATTGGTAATGCCAACATTGATATCAAGTACAAGCATATCTTGCCAGCTGATATTATTTCGGCAATTAACTACTTCTTTGATTTGCGCGAAGGTATCGGCTCAACTGATGATATTGATCACTTGGGTAACCGGCGGATTCGTTCCGTTGGTGAATTGTTGCAAAACCAATTCCGGATCGGGTTATCCCGGATGGAACGGGTTGTTCGTGAACGGATGTCAATTCAAGACGCCGCAACCGTAACGCCACAACAATTGATTAATATTCGGCCAGTGGTCGCTTCAATCAAGGAATTCTTTGGGTCATCACAATTGTCTCAATTCATGGATCAAACCAACCCCTTAGGTGAATTAACGCATAAGCGGCGTTTATCAGCCTTAGGACCTGGTGGTTTGACTCGTGACCGGGCCGGTTATGAAGTTCGAGACGTGCACTATACCCATTATGGGCGGATGTGCCCAATCGAAACGCCTGAAGGTCCTAACATCGGGTTGATCAACAGTTTGTCATCATATGCCAAAGTTAACCGTTATGGGTTCATCGAAACGCCTTATCGTCGTGTCGATTGGACCACCCATAAGGTTACGAACAAGATTGACTACTTGGCGGCTGATGAAGAAGACCAATTTGTCATTGCCCAAGCGAACTCGCCATTAAATGACGATGGTTCCTTCGTTGAAGACACCGTTTTAGCTCGGGATAAGGAAGAAAACTTGGAAACGTCAATCGAAAATGTCGATTACATGGACGTTTCACCTAAACAAGTGGTTGCCGTTGCCACGGCATGTATTCCTTTCTTGGAAAACGATGACTCCAACCGGGCCTTGATGGGTGCCAACATGCAACGTCAGGCCGTGCCGTTAGTTGATCCACATGCCCCATTAATCGGGACTGGGATTGAATATAAGGCCGCCCATGACTCGGGGATCGCTTTGATCAACCGGCATGAAGGGACTGTTGAATACGTTGATGCTCGTGAAATCCGGGTTCGGCGTGACGATGGTTCACTTGATAACTATAAATTAATGAAGTTCCGTCGTTCAAACGGTGGTAAGAACTACAACCAACGGCCAATCGTCAAAGTTGGCGATCACGTTGATAACGACGAAGTCTTAGCCGATGGTCCAGCCATGGAAGGTGGGGAATTAGCTTTAGGGCAAAACCCATTAGTTGCCTTCATGACTTGGAACGGTTATAACTTCGAAGATGCCATCATTATTAATGAACGTTTGGTTCGTGAAGATGTCTACACGTCAATCCATATTGAAGAATATGAATCAGAAGCGCGTGACACCAAGCTCGGACCTGAAGAAATGACCCGTGAAATTCCTAACGTTGGGGAAGACGCTTTAAAGAACCTTGACGAAGATGGAATCATCCGCGTTGGTGCTGAAGTTAAAGACGGTGACATCTTAGTTGGTAAGGTAACGCCTAAAGGGGTTACTGAATTATCAGCTGAAGAACGTTTGTTACACGCTATCTTCGGTGAAAAAGCCCGCGAAGTTCGGGATACGTCACTGCGGGTTCCTCATGGTGGCGGCGGTATCATCCAGGATGTGAAGATCTTTACTCGTGAAAACGGGGATGAACTTTCACCTGGTGTCAACATGATGGTCCGCGTTTACATTGCACAAAAGCGGAAGATTCAAGTTGGTGACAAGATGGCCGGTCGTCATGGTAACAAGGGGACTGTTTCTATCGTTGTGCCACAAGAAGATATGCCATACATGCCAGATGGGACCCCAATTGATATCATGTTGAGCCCAATGGGTGTGCCTTCACGTATGAACATCGGACAAGTTTTGGAATTGCATTTAGGGATGGCTGCTCGTAAGTTAGGCATCCACATGGCCACACCAGTCTTTGATGGGGCTCGTGATTCTGATATTTGGAAGGCTGTTCGTGAAGCTGGTATTGATGAAGACGGTAAGTCGATTGTCTATGATGGTCGGACCGGTGAACCATTCGACAAACGAGTGGCTGTCGGGGTCATGCATTATATGAAGCTTAGTCACATGGTTGATGATAAGATCCATGCTCGTTCAATCGGACCATACTCCTTAGTTACACAACAACCACTTGGTGGGAAAGCGCAATTTGGGGGCCAACGTTTCGGTGAAATGGAAGTTTGGGCCTTGGAAGCTTATGGGGCTGCTTATACCTTGCAAGAAATCTTGACTTACAAGTCCGATGACGTGGTTGGTCGGGTTAAGACCTACGAAGCTATCGTTAAGGGCGAACCAATTCCTAAGCCAGGGGTTCCCGAATCATTCCGGGTCTTGGTTAAGGAATTACAAGCACTTGGCCTTGATATGAAGGTCTTGGATGCTGAAGACAAAGAAATCGAATTGCGGGATATGGACGATGACGATGATGATGTCGTTAACGTTGATGCTTTAAGCAAATTCCAGCAAGAAAAAGAACAAAAAGAAAAAGCCGCTGATCAAGCCGCTAAAGCTGAAAAGCCAGCTGCCGACGCAACGACTAACGCGCACCAAGATAATCAATAAAAAGGGAGGTCGGTCCTTTGATCGATGTCAACAAGTTTGAGAGCATGCAAATCGGTCTGGCATCCCCAGACAAGATTCGCAGCTGGTCATATGGCGAAGTTAAAAAGCCGGAAACCATTAACTATCGGACATTGAAACCTGAAAAAGACGGTCTGTTTGACGAACGGATTTTCGGTCCTACTAAGGATTGGGAATGTGCTTGTGGTAAATACAAACGGATCCGTTATAAGGGGATTGTCTGTGACCGTTGTGGGGTCGAAGTTACCCGTAGTAAAGTCCGTCGTGAACGGATGGGGCATATCGAACTCGCCGCACCAGTGACACATATCTGGTACTTCAAAGGGATTCCTAGCCGGATGGGCTTAGTCTTAGACATGAGCCCCCGTGCACTTGAAGAAATCATTTACTTCGCTTCATACGTGGTTATCGAACCTGGTAATACACCAATGGAAAAGAAGCAATTGCTTTCTGAACGGGAATACCGTGAAAAGAAAGCCCAATACGGCAACGAATTCGATGCTGAAATGGGTGCTGAAGCCATCAAACGGTTATTAAATGACGTGGATCTTGAAAAAGAAGCACGTGATTTAAAGGAAGCTTTGAAAGAAGCTTCTGGTCAAAAACGGACGCGGGCCGTCCGGCGTCTTGATATCATTGAAGCCTTCGTAACCTCTGGTAACGAACCGGCTTGGATGGTAATGGATGCTATTCCGGTCATTCCCCCGGACTTACGGCCAATGGTTCAATTGGAAGGTGGGCGTTTCGCCACTTCTGACTTGAACGATTTGTACCGTCGGGTTATTAACCGTAACAACCGGTTGAAGCGTTTATTAGACTTAAATGCGCCTGGAATTATCGTGCAAAACGAAAAACGGATGCTTCAAGAAGCCGTTGATGCTTTGATTGATAACGGTCGTCGTGGCCGTCCTGTTGCTGGGCCTGGTAATCGGCCATTGAAGTCCCTTTCACATATGTTAAAAGGGAAACAAGGTCGGTTCCGTCAAAACTTACTTGGTAAGCGGGTTGACTATTCTGGTCGTTCAGTTATCGATGTTGGCCCATTCTTGAAGATGAACCAAATGGGGTTACCACGTCCAATGGCGTTGGAACTCTTTAAGCCATTCATCATGAAAGAATTGGTTAAACGCGAATTAGCATCGAACATCAAGAATGCTAAGCGGAAGATCGAACGTGAAGATGACGATGTTTGGGGCGTCTTAGAAGATGTCATCAAAGAACATCCAGTGCTCTTAAACCGGGCCCCTACGCTTCACCGTTTAGGGATTCAAGCGTTCGAACCTGTCTTGGTTAGTGGTAAAGCGATGCGGTTACATCCATTGGCTTGTGAAGCTTACAATGCCGATTTCGATGGGGACCAAATGGCCATCCATTTACCTTTATCAGATGAAGCCCAAGCCGAAGCCCGCTTGCTGATGTTAGCGGCGCATCATATCTTGGCACCTAAGGATGGGAAGCCAGTGGTTACCCCATCTCAAGATATGGTTATCGGTAACTACTACTTGACGACTGAAGAAGTTGGTCGTGAAGGTGAAGGCATGATCTTTAAAGACTTGAACGAAGCTCAAAAAGCTTATCAAGCTGGTTATGTGCACATGCACAGCCGGGTTGGGATTCAAGTTTCATCAATGCCTGACAAGCCATTCACTGACGAACAACGGCAAACGGTCTTGGTAACGACGGTTGGTAAAGCAATCTTTAACAACATCTTACCTGGTAAATTTGCTTACTTGAACGAACCTACTAATGATAACTTGATTAATGGGACACCGGCCAAGTACTTCTTGAAGCCTGGTGAAGATATTCATCAATTCTTAGATGCGCAGGAGCTTATCATGCCATTTAAGAAAGGCTTCTTAGCCGACATTATCGCTGAAGTTTACAAACAATATCATGTGACGGCAACGTCACTCTTGCTTGACCGGATGAAGGACTTAGGGTACAACATTTCAACTAAGTCTGGTTTGACGGTTGGGGTTGCCGATATTACTGACTTGAAAGAAAAGCCAGCGATTATCGATGAAGCTCATAAGCAAGTTAACACAATTTCAAAACAATTCCGTCGTGGGTTAATTACCGATGACGAACGTTATGAACGGGTTATTGGTGTTTGGAACGACGCTAAGGATCAGATTCAACAGAAGCTGATCGATAGTTTCAGTCCAGACAACCCAATCTTCATGATGAGTGATTCTGGTGCGCGTGGTAACATTTCTAACTTTACTCAGTTAGCTGGGATGCGTGGTTTGATGGCCGCTCCTAATGGGAAGATCATGGAATTACCAATCCTGTCAAACTTCCGTGAAGGTTTGTCTGTCTTGGAAATGTTTATTTCAACCCATGGGGCTCGTAAAGGGATGACCGATACGGCCTTGAAGACTGCCAACTCTGGTTACTTGACTCGTCGACTTGTCGATGTGGCCCAAGATGTTATTGTGCGTGAAAAGGATTGTGGCACGGATCGCGGTTTGCGGATCGAAGCCATCATGGACGGCAACGAAGTCATCGAGCCATTGTATGACCGGATTCTTGGTCGTTACACGATGAAGACCGTCTTTGACCCTGAAACACATGAAGAAATTGTTGGCAACAACGTCATGATTGATGAAGAATTGGCTGCTAAGATTGTTGACGCCGGTGTTACCGAAGTCACCATTCGTTCTGCCTTTACTTGCAATACCAAGCATGGGGTTTGTGAACATTGTTATGGTCGTAACATGGCTACCGGTGACGAAGTTGAAGTCGGTGAAGCCGTTGGGACTGTGGCTGCACAATCAATCGGTGAACCTGGTACCCAATTAACCATGCGGACTTTCCATACTGGTGGGGTTGCCGGAGACGATATCACCCAAGGGTTACCTCGTGTTCAAGAAATTGTTGAGTCACGGAATCCTAAAGGGCGTGCCGAAATCACTGAAGTTACTGGGACAGTTGAATCAATCGAAGAAAACCCAGCTGAACGGACGAAGGAAGTTACGATTAAGGGTGAAACTGATACCCGGACGTATACCTTACCATTGACTGCTCGTATGGCAGTTAGTGAAGGAGACTTTATTCACCGTGGGGCTGCGTTGAACGTTGGGTCAATCGATCCTAAGCAATTAATTCAGGTTCGCGATGTCTTATCAACTGAAAACTACTTGCTCCGTGAAGTCCAACGGGTTTATCGGATGCAAGGGGTTGAAATTGGCGATAAGCACGTGGAAATCATGATTCGTCAAATGCTCCGTAAAGTTCGGATCATGGATCCAGGTGACACTGATGTCTTACCTGGGACCTTGATGGATATTGCTGACTTTAAGGATGAAAACTACAAAACGTTAATCGCTGGTGGAATTCCAGCAACGTCACGGCCAGTTATTCTTGGGATTACCAAGGCTGCCTTGGAAACGAACAGTTTCTTATCAGCGGCTTCATTCCAGGAAACAACTCGGGTCTTAACTGATGCGGCTATTCGTGGTAAGAACGATCCATTGATCGGTCTTAAGGAAAATGTCATCATTGGTAAGATTATTCCTGCTGGGACTGGGATGCCTAATTATCGGCATATCAAGCCTAAGGAAGTTGGCAACGTGGCTGATGGGGTTTACTCAATTAGCGACCTTGAAAAACAAATGCAAGAACAAGATGCTAGCAAGTAATTGCTAAGTATGTTGAAAAGGGCGACCAGTGATGGTCGTCCTTTTTGTGTCGTCATTAATGCTGTTTTGAATCTAAGGTTACCACTCTGGTTGGGCCAGCATTGGCTGGAACGTGGTGGCCGCGTTTTTGAGCCGAAGGGCGGTCTCAAAAGCCGGGCTTTGACTAAGTCGGAAACCCATCGACTAAGTCAAATGACACCACTGAGCCAATGCTGGCCCGCCCGACGTTAACTGAGTGCAAACTATTTTTTTAATTAGTGTTTGAGTTTAAAAAACGGGTGGGGATAAAATGGCAACTGGCAATTTACATTTCAAGTTAATACTATCTATGGTCATTGTGTTTTTTTGATGACTGTGCGGATAGAAGCTGAGTTATCGATAATCCAAATTGTATGAAGTCACACCAACTGTGTACACAGGATAAATCCCCAGGTTAAGAAGGGAACGAATGGCAGATGGGTACGTCGTCGATCCAGTAGTAAAATGACTAATGCGCCGACAGCAGCAATCGTCAGACTCGTTAAGACAACGGCTGGAGTTGCTAGCAAAGTCAGCATGATTAAGATATCCACATCACCCAGACCAAACTTGTGCGTGAATTTGGCGAGAAGATACAAACTTAGCAGTAAGCCAAGTAGCAGATAGAACGGTCCATTTAGTTGGGGTGGTTGTAGCCACAACCCAATGCTTGCTGGTAAGACTAAGGTCAGTGGATAGACACTAAAGGTTAAATAATCGGTGAGGCTGTTGAATAAGAGCACCCCGTAACCAAGCAGTAATGGGACTAAGCTCAAACTAACGGTTGGTAGGGTGACTGCCAACAGGGTGCCACATAGCAGTTCAACTAATGTGGAGCGTAAGTTGATGCGGTGATGACAATCCCAACAGCGGCCGCGTTGAAGTAGGACACCTATTAATGGCAGGAGTTGCCAAACCCGTAAGTTTTGTTTACAATAGGGACATTGTGATCGCGCGGTTGACTTAAAGACTGGTTGTTGATAACTGACGCGCTCGGCCATGCAAGTAATGAATGAGCCGAGACAAGCGCCGATACTAAAATAATAACTGATGAGTAGAAACAAAGTGAGACCACCTTTCTAAAGTTGCGCTAACTATTAGGTAACTACGCAAAGAAAACTTGATTTCATTTGTTGACACACCTAAAGCATCATGCTATTCTAGTAAAGGTGCTTTTTGCAGACAGATTCCTGTATAGGAATACAGACATGCTGACTGGTCGGCTCTAGCGCACAATATCGCCGCCATTCGGGCTTCTTTTTTATCAAAAAAAGAACCACCTGGATGTGTGGACTTAAAAACTCAGACATTTTTGGAAGGAGGACACTTTAGAACATGCCAACAATTAATCAATTGATTCGTAAAGGCCGTAAGTCTAAAGTATCAAAATCAAATGCCCCAGCGTTAAACTTCGGGTATAACAGTTACAAGAAGGTTGCAACTAAGAACCCAGCGCCACAAAAACGTGGGGTTGCGACTCGTGTCGGTACCATGACTCCAAAGAAGCCTAACTCAGCTTTGCGGAAGTACGCACGTGTTCGTTTATCTAACTTAATCGAAGTTACAGCTTACATTCCTGGTATTGGCCATAACCTCCAAGAACATAGTGTTGTTTTAATTCGTGGTGGTCGTGTAAAGGATTTACCTGGTGTACGTTACCATGTTATCCGTGGTACTTTGGATACTGCCGGTGTCGAAGATCGTCGCCAAGGCCGTTCCAAGTACGGTACTAAGAAGCCAAAAGAATAGGGAGGTAAGTTAAATGCCAAGAAAAGGACAACCAGCAAAGCGCGAAGTTTTGCCAGATCCAATGTACGATTCTAAGTTAGTAACGCGTTTAATTAACCACCTAATGTTAGATGGTAAACGCGGGACTGCATCAACTATCTTGTATGATGCGTTTGATCAAATTAAAGAACAAACTGGTAACGAACCTTTAGATGTCTTCGAAGAAGCAATGAAGAACGTTATGCCAGTACTTGAAGTTAAAGCTCGCCGTGTCGGTGGTTCTAACTATCAAGTTCCTATCGAAGTTCGTCCAGATCGTAAAACGACTTTGGGCCTTCGTTGGATCGTTCAATATGCACGTTTACGTGGCGAACATACCATGTCCGACCGGTTAGCTCGTGAAATCATGGATGCTGCCAACAATACTGGTGCCTCAGTTAAGAAGCGGGAAGATACTCACCGTATGGCTGAAGCCAACCGTGCCTTTGCGCATTATCGTTGGTAATATCTTCATGGTTTGGTTAAAGGGTTCCTTTGACTAAACGTAACAACAAGGTGGCTATTATATGTGAGCATATAGTAGTCATTTTTTTAAGAAAAGTTTTTGATAACTTCTATTTAATTTTGAGAGGAGAAACACTTTACTAATGGCTAATACAAGAGAATTTTCACTCGATAAGACTCGTAACATTGGTATTATGGCCCATATCGATGCTGGTAAGACTACCACTACCGAACGTATCTTGTACTACACAGGTAAAATCCATAAAATTGGTGAAACCCATGATGGTGCTTCACAAATGGACTGGATGGCCCAAGAACAAGAACGTGGGATTACCATTACCTCTGCTGCAACGACTGCACAGTGGAAAAACCACCGTATCAACATTATCGATACCCCAGGACACGTTGACTTCACGGTTGAAGTTGAACGGTCACTTCGGGTTTTGGATGGTGCGATTGCCGTCTTAGATGCTCAAGCTGGTGTTGAACCCCAAACTGAAACAGTTTGGCGTCAAGCATCAACGTATAACGTTCCTCGTGTCGTTTTCGTTAACAAGATGGATAAAATTGGTGCGGACTTCAAGTACTCTGTAAGCACGATCCATGATCGTTTACAAGCTAACGCTCATGCTATCCAATTACCAATTGGTGCCGAAGACAATTTCGAAGGGGTCATTGACTTAATCGAAATGAAAGCTGATCTTTATGATGAAGATAAGCTTGGTACGGAATGGGATACGGTTGACGTTCCTGATGAATACAAAGAAGAAGCCCAAGCTGCTCGTGATGATTTGATCGAAGCTTTAGCTGATATCGATGATGAAATCATGGAAAAATACCTTAGTGGTGAAGAAATTTCTAAAGAAGAAATCAAAGCCGCTATTCGTAAGGGTACCTTAGCACTTGAATTCTTCCCAGTTTTAGCTGGTTCAGCTTTCAAGAACAAGGGTGTTCAAATGTTGATGGACTCAGTTGTTGACTACTTACCATCACCACTTGATGTTAAGCCTTATAAAGCCACTGATCCTGAAACTGATGAAGATGTTGACTTGGTTGCCGGTGATGATAAGCCTTTCGCTGCCTTAGCATTTAAGGTTGCTACTGACCCATTCGTTGGTCGTTTGACTTTCATCCGAGTTTATCAAGGGACTTTGGAATCTGGTTCATATGTCTTGAACGCTACCAAAGACAAACGTGAACGTGTTGGTCGTTTACTTCAAATGCATTCTAACCAACGGAAAGAAATCCCAGAAGTCTTCTCTGGTGATATCGCCGCTGCGATTGGTTTGAAGAACACGACTACTGGGGACTCATTGACTTCCATTGAACATCCATATCATTTGGAATCAATGGAATTCCCTGATCCCGTTATCCAGGTTGCCGTTGAACCTAAGACTAAGGCTGACCAAGATAAGATGAACGTTGCCTTACAAAAGCTTTCTGAAGAAGATCCTACTTTCAAGGCTGAAACTAACCAAGAAACTGGTGAAACTTTAATTGCTGGGATGGGTGAATTACATTTGGACATCATCGTTGACCGGATGCGTCGTGAATTCAACGTTGAAGCAACTGTTGGTGCACCTCAAGTTTCTTATCGTGAAACCTTCACGAAAGCAACTAAGGTCCAAGGTAAGTTCGTTCACCAATCTGGTGGTAAAGGTCAATATGGGGATGTTTGGGTTGAATTTACACCTAACGAAGAAGGTAAAGGCTTCGAATTCGAAGATGCCATCGTCGGTGGGGTTGTTCCTCGTGAATACATTCCTTCAGTTGAACAAGGTTTGAAGGAAGCTATGGCCAACGGTGTGTTAGCTGGCTATCCATTGGTTGATGTTAAGGCAAAACTCTATGATGGGTCTTACCATGATGTCGATTCTAGTGAAGCAGCCTTCAAGATTGCCGCTTCATTAGCTTTACGGAATGCCACTAAGAGTGCTGGTCCTGTTATTTTGGAACCAATCATGAAGGTTGATATCGTGGCCCCAGAAGATTACTTAGGTGATGTTATGGGTCATGTTACCGCTCGTCGTGGGACAATCGAAGGGATGGAAGAACGTGGGAACGCTCAAGAAGTCCATGCCTTTGTACCGTTAGCTGAAATGTTCGGTTATGCAACGACTTTACGTTCTGCAACGCAAGGCCGTGGGACCTTCACAATGAGCTTTGATCATTACGAAAAGGTACCTAAGTCAGTTCAAGCTGATATTATCAAGAAAAATGGCGGCACTCCTGTCGAAGATTAATCTTGATTAAAAAGAAGATGTTGAGTCTTAGACTCAGCATCTTTTTTTGTATGCTCATTAGATAATGCTAGCTTAAAGACGGCTGAGTAGGGTCTCAGGCGTCTTTCGCTATCGCTTTAAAGTCAATTACTTCTATTATAATAGAGCGTATGGGTCGTTTGATGAGTGACTGAAAAACAGTAACGTTGAATTAAACTTGAGCCCCTACGCGAGTAAGATGACCTTGCAAACAAATTAAGGATGACAGTCGGCAGGGCAGGGGTATTAAAAAGCATGTGGGCGTTGCTTAACCGAATCACGCGGTATTTTAAAATTAAGATGTGGTTCTGCTTGCAACTCACGTTAAACGAGCGTATTATTGCAAATAACGTCGTGCGTTATGACAAACAGGAATGATTGAGCCAATTGGCAATGAGTTGCCACAGTAGGTCAGTGATTTTTAAAACGTATGCGTGAATCCATGCGTGCTAACCGCTAATCTAGAAATAAAAGTCTGAAAGGACTACTATTTCAATTGAATTTATGTTACATTTATTGGTGCTGGTTCAAAAAAGGTAACACGGTTTACAACGATGGTTCTAAAAAAGTGTGGAAACACTTGATATTACAAAGCTTTTCAGTTATTATAGATTGTGCTTGGTATTTAGAAGGGGAGTATTGTACCCCCCGGCATCAAGTAGTCGTAGTTAGCTTTGATGTGAAAGGTTGCGACACGCCCGGCCACATTGTCATGGGACGTGGCGGTAATTTTCACGGAGCTAGTCTTATTTTTAAAATAGACGAAGGAGGTCACAACAATGGCAAAGCAAAAAATTCGTATCCGTTTAAAGGCATACGAACACCGTATTCTTGATCAATCAGCTGATAAGATTGTCGAAACGGCAAAGAGAACTGGTGCTACTATTTCTGGTCCAATTCCCTTACCAACTGATCGGACGATTTACACGGTCCTACGTTCACCACATAAGTTTAAGGACTCACGTGAACAATTCGAAATGCGGACTCACAAGCGGTTAATCGATATCGTTAACCCAACGCCAAAGACAGTCGATTCATTAATGAAATTAGACTTGCCTAGCGGTGTAGATATTGAAATCAAGCTTTAATACAAAATATATCAATTAATTGGAGGTGTACTCATGACCACTAAAGGAATCTTAGGGAAAAAGGTAGGAATGACGCAAGTCTTCACTGAAGCCGGGGAATTAATCCCAGTGACAGTTATCGAAGTTCAACCTAACGTTGTGTTGCAAGTTAAGACCGTTGAAAATGACGGTTACGAAGCAATCCAATTAGGTACTGGCGATAAGCGTGAAGTCTTGACTAACAAACCTGCTCAAGGTCATGCAGCAAAAGCAAAAACGACTCCTAAGCGCTTCATTCGTGAAATTCGTAATGTTGAGCTTGGAGAATACACAGTAGGTGACGAACTCAAGGCTGATATCTTTGCAGCCGGAGACGCCGTTGACGTTACGGGTATCACTAAAGGTCATGGTTACCAAGGTAATATTCATAAAGACGGACAAAGTCGTGGACCAATGGCCCATGGGTCTCGTTACCATCGTCGCCCAGGTTCATTAGGTGCTATTATCAACCGGGTCTTCAAAGGTAAGAAATTACCAGGTCGGATGGGTAATCACCAACGGACAATGCAAAACTTGCAAGTTGTTCGGGCCGACGTTGAAAATAACGTATTGTTGATCAAAGGGAACGTTCCTGGCGTTAACAAATCATTCGTTACGATTAAAACATCTGTAAAGAGTAAATAAGGAAGGAGGACATAATACATGACTAGCGTAGCATTATTCAAACAAGACGGTACGCAAAATGGTGACGTCACCTTAAACGATGCCGTATTTGGTGTTGAACCAAACGAAAACGTCGTCTTTGACGCAATCTTGATGCAACGAGCATCATTACGCCAAGGGACACACGCAGTTAAGAACCGTAGTGCTCGTCGCGGTGGTGGTAAGAAACCATGGCGTCAAAAGGGTACCGGTCGTGCGCGTCAAGGTTCAATCCGTTCGCCACAATGGCGTAAAGGTGGGATTGTCTTCGGACCAACTCCACGTTCGTACAGCTACAAATTACCTAAGAAGGTTATGCGCTTAGCTTTGAAGTCCGTCCTTTCACAAAAAGTATTGGACAATAGCTTAGTCGCCGTTGAAACTTTAGCTTTCGACCAACCAAAGACTAAGGAATTTGCTAACGTATTAAATAACCTCAATGTGGATACTAAGACTTTGGTTTTAGTTGAAGCCGACAACGAAAAGGCTGCTTTGGCAGGTCGTAACTTACCAAATGTTAAGATCATCAAAGCTAATGGTGTGAACGTCTTAGATGTTGCTAACAGCGACAAATTAGTCGTTACCCAAAAAGCCCTCGATCAATTAGGGGAGGCGCTCGCATAATGGAAGCACGCGATGTAATTTTACGTCCTGTAATCACTGAAGCATCAATGGCTAACTTGGACGACAAGCGCTACACATTTGATGTGAACGTACAGGCGACAAAGACACAAGTTAAAAAAGCTATCGAAGAAATCTTCGATGTTAAAGTCGTTAAAGTCAACATTATGAACGTTAAAGGGAAACTTAAGCGTCAAGGTCGTTACGCTGGCTACACTAAGAAGCGTCGTAAGGCCGTTGTTACCTTAACTCCTGATTCAAACGAAATTAAATTGTTTAACGACAAAGATCAAGACTAAATCTATTTATAGGAGGTAACTCTAGTGGGTATTAAGAAGTATAAACCAACCACTAACGGCCGTCGTAATATGACTGCTTCAGATTTTGCTGAAATCACTAAGACAAAACCTGAAAAGTCATTATTAGACTCACAAAGTCATACAGCCGGTCGTAACAGTTATGGTCACATCACTGTTCGTCATCGTGGTGGCGGTCATAAACAACAATACCGTTTAGTTGACTTCAAGCGGATTAAAGATGAAGTTCCAGCTACGGTTAAAGCGATTGAATATGATCCTAATCGGACTGCTAACATTGCTTTAGTAGTTTACGGTGATGGGGTAAAATCATATATCTTAGCACCAAAAGGTTTGGAAGTTGGGATGCAAGTTCAATCTGGTGTCGAAGCTGATATCAAGGTTGGGAATGCCTTACCATTAGCTAACATTCCTGTTGGTACTGTTATTCACAATATCGAATTGAAGCCTGGTAAGGGTGGCCAATTAGCACGTTCTGCTGGTGCGTCTGCTCAATTACTTGGTAAGGAAGGCAAATATGCCATTGTGCGTTTGTCATCTGGTGAAGTTCGTTTAGTTCTCTTAACTGGCCGTGCTACTATTGGTACTGTTGGTAATGAACAACATGAATTGATCAATTCTGGTAAAGCCGGTCGTACGCGTTGGCAAGGTAAACGTCCAACGGTTCGTGGTTCTGTAATGAACCCTAACGATCACCCTCATGGTGGTGGTGAAGGTAAGGCTCCAATCGGTCATCCATCACCAATGTCGCCATGGGGTAAGAAAACCCTTGGGAAGAAGACTCGGAACAAGAAGGCTCGTTCAAACAAGCTTATCGTTCGTGGTCGTCGTCCAGGCAAACATTAATAGTCGAAATTCACTGTAACTCTCGAGAGGAGGTCACAAGATGGGTCGTAGTTTAAAGAAGGGACCTTTCGCAGATGCGCATTTATTGAAGAAAATCGATGCACAATCTGATTCTGACAAGAAATCTGTCATTAAGACGTGGTCACGTCGTTCAACAATTTTCCCTAGTTTCATTGGGTACACAATCGCTGTTTATGATGGTCGCAAGCATGTCCCAGTTTATATCCAAGACGATATGGTCGGTCATAAGTTAGGTGAATTTGTACCTACACGGACTTTCCATGGTCATGGTACAGACGATAAGACAACTAAGTAAAAGTTAGGAGGATAAAGAATGGCTGAACAAGTAACATCTGCACGCGCAACTGCAAAAACTGTTCGTATCGCCGCTCGTAAGGTCCGCCTAGTTGTCGATCTTATCAGAGGTAAAAGCGTTGCCGAAGCATTAGCAATCTTAAAGTTCACTCCACGGGGTGGATCACCAGTAGTTGAAAAAGTACTACTTTCAGCAGTTGCCAACGCTGAAAACAACTTTGACTTAGATCGTGAAGATTTGGTCGTTAGCGAAGCTTTTGTTAACGAAGGACCAACCTTAAAACGGTTCCGTCCACGGGCAAAAGGTTCTGCTTCACCAATCAACAAGCGGACTAGCCACATTACGATCACAGTTACTGAAAAATAGGAGGGATAACGCGTGGGTCAAAAAGTAAATCCAACCGGATTACGTGTAGGAATCATTCGCGACTGGGAAGCAAAATGGTATGCTGAAAAAGATTTTGCAACTTACTTAAACGAAGATTTACGTATCCGTAAGTATATTGAAAAACGACTTGCCGACGCTTCCGTCTCCACCGTTGAAATCGAACGCGCTGCAAATCGCGTAAACATTTCAATCCATACCGCTAAACCAGGGATGGTTATTGGTAAGGGTGGTTCTGAAGTTGAAGCACTTCGTAAAGAATTAAATGAATTAACTGGTAAGCGAGTACACATCAACATCATCGAAATCAAGAAACCTGATTTAGATGCTAAATTAGTTGGTGAAAGTATTGCACGTCAATTGGAAGGCCGTGTTGCTTTCCGTCGTGCCATGCGTGGTGCTATGCAACGTACAATGCGTTCAGGCGCTAAGGGTATTAAGACACAAGTTGCTGGCCGTTTAAATGGGGCCGACATGTCACGTGTTGAAACTTACTCAGACGGTACGGTTCCATTGCATACGTTACGGGCTGACATTGATTACGCTTGGGTAGAAGCTACTACCACGTATGGTCAACTTGGCGTTAAGACATGGATCTACCGTGGCGAAATCTTGCCAGAAAAGAAATCTGCAGATAAAGGAGGAAAATAAGCATGCTAGTACCTAAACGGGTAAAATTCCGTCGTGTTCATCGTGGTAAAATGCGCGGTGAAGCCAAAGGCGGTAAGTCAGTTGCTTTCGGTGAATATGGTTTACAAACACTGGAATCACACTGGATCAGTAACCGGCAGATCGAAGCTGCTCGTGTTGCTATGAACCGTTACATGAAGCGTGGCGGTAAAGTATGGATCAAAATTTTCCCTCACAAGTCCTACACTGAAAAAGGTGTCGGCGTGCGGATGGGTAATGGGAAAGGTACTCCTGCAGGTTGGGTTGCCCCAGTAAAACGTAACAAGGTTATGTTTGAAGTCGGTGGCGTTTCTGAAGAAGTTGCTCGCGAAGCTTTACGCTTAGCCGGCACGAAGTTACCTGTAAGAACGAAGATTATTAAGCGCGAGGAAGTAGGTGGCGAATCAGATGAAGGCTAAGGAAATTAAAGCATTGTCCACTACTGAAATGCTCGAAAAAGAAAAGTCTTACAAAGACGAACTTTTCAACTTGCGTTTTCAATTGGCCACTGGTCAGCTCGAAAACACCGCTCGTTTAAAGCAAGTTCGTAAGAATATCGCACGTATTAAAACTGCGTTGCGTGAACAAGAGTTAAACAAGTAGAGTATAAAGGAGGCAATCTCGAATGAGTGAAGATACTCGTAACAGCCGCAAGGTTATCCAAGGACGCGTTGTTTCAGATAAGATGGATAAGACCATCGTCGTTGTTCGTGAAACATACAAGAATCATCCTGTTTACGGCAAACGTGTTCGTTATTCAAAGAAATACAAGGCTCATGATGAAAATAATGAAGCCCATATTGGCGATATCGTCCGGATCATGGAAACTCGTCCTTTATCAGCTACAAAGCGTTTCCGCTTACTTGACGTCGTTCAAAAAGCTGTTATTATCTAGTTTATTAGCTGATTAATATTAAATGAAGGGAGGACACTTACTGTGATCCAACAAGAAAGTCGTTTAAAAGTTGCTGACAACTCCGGTGCCCGTGAAATCCTAACTATTAAAGTTTTAGGTGGATCTGGTCGTAAAACTGCGAACATTGGTGATATCATCGTTGCTACTGTCAAACAAGCAACACCCGGTGGTGTTGTCAAAGCTCATGATGTTGTTAAGGCCGTAATCGTTCGGACTAAATCTGGTATGCACCGTGCTGACGGTTCATATATCAAATTCGATGAAAATGCTGCGGTTATTATCCGTGATGACAAGACCCCTCAAGGTACTCGTATCTTTGGCCCGGTCGCTCGTGAATTACGTGATAAAGACTTCATGCGTATCGTTTCATTAGCTCCAGAAGTTCTGTAGTCACACACCGTAAATAAGGAGGTGCGCAACCTAATGTTGATTAAAACTGGTGATAAAGTTCGTGTAATCAGCGGTAAGGATCGTGGTCAAGAAGGTACCATTAAAAAGGTTATCTCTGCCAAGAACCGTGTCGTTGTTGAAGGTGTTAACAAGATCAAAAAACACCAAAAACCTACGAACGTTAACCCTCAAGGCGGTATCGTTGATGTCGAAGCACCAATCGATGCTTCCAACGTTATGTTCCTTGACCCATCAACCAACGAACCTACTCGTTTAGGTGTCCGTCGTGAAGATGGCAAGCGTGTCCGCTTCGCAAAGAAGTCCGGCAACGCTTTAGAAAACTAATATTACTGACTGAAAGGAGGAAGCAAGTTTCATGGAAAACCGTTTAAAAGCTCAATATGAAAAAGAAATCGTCCCAGCATTAGTGGATAAGTTTAATTACACTTCAGTAATGCAAGTACCTAAGATGGCTAAGATTGTTTTAAACATGGGTGTTGGTGATGCAGTTACTAACGCTAAGAACTTAGACGAAGCAGTTGAAGAATTGACTTTGATCTCCGGCCAAAAACCTTTGGTTACGCGAGCAAAGAAATCTATCGCTGGTTTCCGTCTTCGTGAAGGTATGGCAATCGGTGCCAAAGTCGACTTACGTGGTGAACGTATGTATGACTTCTTAGACAAGTTGATCAACGTTTCATTACCACGTGTTCGTGATTTCCATGGTGTAAGTACTCGTTCATTTGATGGTCGCGGTAACTACACATTGGGTGTCCGTGAACAATTGATCTTCCCAGAAATCAACTATGATAATGTTAACCGTGTCCGCGGTTTGGACATTGTAATTGTTACGACAGCTGATAGTGATGAAGAATCACGTGAGTTGTTGACTCAATTTGGCATGCCATTTGCTAAATAACCGAAGGGGGTTAATCGAAGTTGGCTAAAAAATCACTTATTGTTAAACAACAACGTGGTGCGAAGTTTGCTGTTCAAAACTATACTCGTTGCGAACGTTGTGGTCGTCCACATTCAGTTTACCGTAAATTCCACTTGTGCCGTATCTGTTTACGCGAACTGGCCCACAAAGGTCAAATCCCTGGCATGAAAAAGGCCAGCTGGTAAAAACGAACCCAAGTTAAAGGAGGTTAAACTTTCATGATGACTGATCCAATCGCAGATTTCTTGACTCGTATCCGTAACGCTAACATGGTACGCCACGATTCATTAGAAGTTCCTGCATCAAAAATCAAACGCAACATTGCCGAAATTTTAAAGAATGAAGGTTTTGTTCGCGACGTTGAATATATCGATGATGACAAACAGGGCATCATCCGTGTCTTCTTGAAGTATGGTAAAGACAACGAACGTGTAATTAGTGGTTTGAAACGTATTTCAAAGCCTGGTTTACGTTCATATGTCAAAGCTGACGCTGTTCCTAAGGTTTTAAACGGCTTAGGTATTGCTATTCTTTCAACTTCAGAAGGCGTAGTTACTGATAAAGAAGCTCGCGCTAAGAAGCTTGGCGGCGAAGTTTTAGCTTACGTTTGGTAATAAATAATTAAGACAGGAGGTGCAAGTAAGTGAGTCGTATTGGTTATAAAACAATTAATCTACCTGCTGGGGTAGAAGTGTCACAAGCCGGCGAAGTCGTTACGGTTAAAGGTCCTAAAGGTACTTTGACGCGGAACATCGCTAGTGACATCACGATGTCAGTTGAAGGCAGCGAAGTTAACTTCACTCGTCCAACTGATGACTTTAAGATGAAGGCATTACACGGGACTACTCGTGCCAATGTCAACAACATGGTTGAAGGAGTTACTAAAGGCTTTACTAAGAACCTTCAATTGGTCGGTGTTGGTTACCGTGCCCAATTGCAAGGCAAAAAGTTAGTATTAAGCGTTGGTTACTCACATCCTGTTGAATTCGAAACGCCTAAGAACTTAACGATCGAAGTTCCTGACAACACGCACATCAATATCTCTGGTATTGGTAAGCAAGCTGTTGGTGACTTTGCTGCTGAAGTTCGGGCCGTTCGTTCACCTGAACCTTACAAAGGTAAAGGGATTCGTTACGTCGATGAATATGTTCGTCGTAAGGAAGGTAAAACTGGTAAATAATGCAGCTTAGTGCTGTCCATACTATATATTAGAGGTGACTATTGTGATTTCAAAACCAGATAAGAATAAGACACGTCAACGTCGTCACGCTCGTGTCCGCGGTAAGATTTCTGGTACTGCTGAGCGCCCACGCTTAAATGTTTATCGTTCAAACAAAAACATCTACGCTCAAATTATTGATGATGTAGAGGGTGTAACGCTAGCAAGTGCCTCAACATTAGATAGCGAAGTAACTGGCAACACCAAGAGTGAAAAAGCTGCTTCAGTTGGCGAAATTGTTGCAAAGCGAGCTGCCGAAAAGAAAATTGCTGATGTAGTTTTCGATCGTGGCGGTTACTTATATCACGGCCGTGTTCAAGCTTTAGCTGAAGCCGCCCGTGAAAACGGACTTAAATTCTAACAAAGGAGGAATAATACCACATGACTTTCATTGATCCATCAAAATTAGATCTTGACGATAATGTTGTTGCCATTAACCGGATTACTAAAGTTGTTAAAGGTGGTCGTCGTCTTCGTTTTGCCGCATTGGTAATCGTTGGTGACCACAAAGGACACGTTGGTTTCGGTACTGGTAAGGCTCAAGAAGTTCCAGAAGCAATTCGGAAAGCATCCGAAGCTGCTAAAAAGAACTTGATCACTGTACCTATGGTCGGTACAACCATTCCTCATGAAGCTCTCGGAGTTTTCGGTGGCGGACGCATCTTGTTGAAGCCAGCCGTTGAAGGTTCTGGAGTTGCTGCTGGTGGCGCTGTTCGTGCCGTCATGGAATTGGCTGGTATTGATGATGTTACTAGTAAGCGTCTTGGCTCCAATACGCCAGTTAACGTTGTTCGCGCAACGTTTGAAGGCTTGAAGAGTTTGAAGAAGGCTGAACAGATCGCTGCTTTACGTGGCGTTTCAGTTGAACATTTAGCTGAATAGGAGGACAAACAACATGGCTCAATTAAAGATCACTTTAGTGCGCAGTGCGGCTCATCGTCTTCCTAAGCAACGTAAAATCGTTAAGGAATTAGGTTTAGGTCGAGTAAACAGCTCAGTTGTTAAACCTGATGACGCAGCTACTCGCGGTCAAATCTTCCTCATCGCTCATTTGATTGATGTTGAAGTAATTAAGTAATTAAAATATTAAAAGAGGAGGTGCCTACTAGATGAAGTTACATGAATTAACACCAAGTGAAGGTTCACGTTTTTCACGTCGTCGTATTGGTCGTGGTGACTCAAGTGGCCAAGGTAAAACTTCTGGTCGTGGTCAAAAAGGCCAAAAGGCGCGTGGTAAGGTTCGTGTCGGGTTCGAAGGTGGCCAAATGCCATTGTATCGTCGGATTCCTAAACGTGGATTTACTAATATCAACCGTAAAGAATTTGCGGTTGTCAACCTTGATGGTTTGAACCGTTTTGATGATGGTGCAGAAGTTACGCCTGAATCATTAAAGGCTGCCGGCTTGGTTAAGAAGAGTGCTGCTGTCAAGATTCTTGGCAACGGTAGTCTTGATAAAAAGTTAACAGTCAAGGCAAGCAAGTTCTCCGAATCTGCTGTTAAGGCAATCGAAGCTGCTGGCGGTAAAACTGAGGTGATCTAACTTGCTGACTACCATGAAGGACGCTCTGAAAGTTAAGGATATTCGGAATAAAATTCTGTTCACGTTGGGCGTTTTGATTGTATTTCGTCTTGGCTCTTATATCACAGTACCAGGAGTAAATGCAAAGGCGCTTCAATCCGTTGCATCATCTGGACTTATAAGTATGCTGAATACATTCAGTGGTGGCGGTTTAACAAATTATTCCATCCTTGCTATGGGGGTATCCCCTTACATTACTGCACAAATCATTGTCCAATTGCTTCAAATGGACATTGTTCC
The DNA here is from genome assembly GCF_005405125.1 of Lactiplantibacillus songbeiensis. Classification (GTDB taxonomy): domain Bacteria; phylum Bacillota; class Bacilli; order Lactobacillales; family Lactobacillaceae; genus Lactiplantibacillus; species Lactiplantibacillus songbeiensis. Next base: position 10,813 of record NZ_BJDL01000023.1, on the reverse strand, counting down.
AAAATTTGTTGAATGGGGCAAACAAGGTGAAGTTGGGCGACGGAAGCTTAATCAAGCGACCCGTTGGTTAACGATTGCCTTAGCCTTCGTTCAATCGATTGGGATTACGGCTGGTTTTAACTCTTTGAGCCAACTTAAGTTGGTTAATAACCCAAGTGTGACGACATATTTAACTATCGGGATCATTTTGACCGGTGGCGCGATGTTTACCACTTGGTTAGGAGATATGATCACTGATCGTGGTATGGGTAATGGGGTTTCAATCATTATCTTTGCTGGGATTTTAGCTCGAACACCTACATCGATTTATCAAATTTACCAAGAACAATTTGTTAATGTCGCTAAGAGTCAATGGTGGCAGAGTATTTTGTTCGTCCTCGGTTTGTTAGTCTTGGTCATTGCCATCGTTATGTTTGTAACGTGGGTTGAACAAGCTAATGATCGGGTACCAATTCAATATACTCGGCGTGCAGCTGGTGCACCTGACAGTAGTTACCTACCACTTAAGGTGAATGTTGCCGGGGTTATTCCCGTTATCTTCGCGAGTTCGTTTATTGCAACACCGCAAACAATTTTACTAGGTTTCCAATCCAGTCATGGTGGCGATACTTGGTATACCGTTTTGACAAGTATCTTTAATATGCAGTCGACACCCGGTGCGATTTTATATACCGTACTGATTGTGCTTTTTACTTTCTTCTATGCGTTTGTTCAGGTCAATCCTGAAAAACTATCGAAGAATTTACAAAAGCAAGGCAGCTATATCCCAGGTGTTTGGCCTGGTAAAGATACTCAAGATTGGGTATCAAAATTGTTAATGCGATTAAGTACAGTCGGTGCCCTTTACCTAGGATTAATTTCCTTGATTCCATTGTTAGCGTCAGATATCTGGGGCTTAGATGAATCAATTGGTTTAGGCGGGACGAGTTTACTGATCGTTGTTGGGGTTGCCCTTGAAACAATTCGTCAAATTAAAGGGTTAATGATGAAACGTGACTATGTCGGTTTTATTCGTTAATCATCAGCGAGTGTGTTGGGGAGACTCAACACATTTGTGCATTTTAGGAGGAAAAAACTATGGGAACAATGAACCTAATTTTGATGGGACTACCAGGTGCCGGTAAGGGTACTCAAGCACAGAAAATCCTTGAAGATTTTGATATTCCTCATATTTCTACGGGTGATATCTTTCGGGCAGCAATTAAGAATGAAACCAAAATGGGGCTGGAAGCTAAAAAGTATATCGACCAAGGTAACTTGGTTCCAGACGAAGTCACTAATGGCATCGTCAAAGAACGGTTAGCTGAAGCTGATACTGCCAAAGGTTTCTTGCTTGATGGTTATCCACGTAATATTGATCAAGCTCATGCGCTTCAACAAATCGGCCAAGATTTGAACAAGCCATTGGACGGGGTCATTAACATCCATGTTGAACCTAGTGTGTTAGTCGAACGACTTTCCGGTCGGTTCATCTGCCGGACTTGTGGTGCAACTTATCATAAGTTATACAACAAGCCTAAGGTAGAAGGCACTTGTGATGTTTGTGGCGGCCATGATTTCTATCAACGTGATGATGACAAGCCGGCAACAGTCAAGAATCGGTTAGATGTCAACGTTAAGTTGAATACACCGTTGATTGATTTCTATGAAAAAGCCAACTTGCTTCACAATGTCGATGGTGATCGCGACATTGATGATGTTTATCAAGATATCAAATCGATTCTTGATAACCTTTAATCGAAAAGGGTCTAAAAGCGGCGTCATTTGCTTTTCAGAGGGCGTTGTGATAAACTTATTCAGGTTTAGCCGTTGAATGATTTAATGTTTTTTTAACATAAAAATGATTAGCGACTGGTTCGAAAAGCGGACCAAAATCGTGGTAGCACGAAACCATACAATAAGGAGGGACACTATTTGGCAAAGGAAGACGTCATCGAAATTCAAGGCACCATTAAAGAAACATTGCCGAACGCGATGTTCAAGGTTGAACTTGAAAACGGCGCTGAGATCTTAGCTCACGTTTCTGGTAAGATTCGGATGCATTACATTCGGATTCTGCCTGGTGATAAGGTTACAGTTGAAATGTCACCTTATGATTTAACAAAGGGTCGCATTACCTATCGTTTCAAATAGGGCGACGCTTCGTACCTTATAGGAGGTAAATATTCATGAAAGTAAGACCATCTGTAAAGCCTATGTGCGAACACTGTAAAGTTATTCGTCGTAAAGGCCGCGTGATGATTATCTGCTCTGCTAATCCAAAGCATAAGCAACGCCAAGGTAAATAATTTAACTTAAAGTCGGAGGTGAAATTTTAATGGCTCGTATTGAAGGAATTGACTTACCACGTGACAAGCGTATTGTCATCGGTTTGACTTACATTTTCGGTATCGGTAATACTTCTGCAAAGAAGATTCTTGCTGAAGCCGGTGTTTCAGAAGACGTTCGTGTACGCGACTTAACTCCTGAACAAGAAGATAAGATCCGTGCCGTCGTTGACGGTTACAAAACTGAAGGTGACTTACGTCGTGAAGTTAGCTTGAACATCAAGTTACTTCAAGAAATTGGCTCATATCGTGGTATGCGTCATCGTCGTGGTTTACCCGTTCGTGGTCAACACACGAAGAACAATGCCCGTACTCGTAAGGGTAAAAAAGTCAGCATCGCTGGACGTAAAAAATAATAAAAAGGGAGGTTCTCGAATTTTATGGCAACTAGAAAGACAACCCGTCGTCGTCGGGTAAAAAAGAACATTGAATCCGGTGTGGCTCACATCCATTCAACGTTCAACAACACACTTGTTATGATCACTGATATGCAAGGTAACGCGATTGCCTGGTCATCAGCTGGTTCATTAGGTTTCAAGGGTAGTCGTAAATCAACACCTTTTGCTGCTCAAATGGCCGCAGAAGCTGCTGCTAAGGCATCAATGGAACATGGCATGAAGACTGTTGAAGTCGCTGTTAAAGGTCCTGGTTCCGGTCGTGAAGCTGCAATCCGTGCTTTACAAGCCACTGGTTTGGAAGTTAGTGCAATTCGCGATGTTACGCCAGTTCCTCATAATGGGTCTCGTCCTCCAAAGCGCCGTCGTGTTTAATCTGTGACGTTCATTTTGAGGGCAAACTTCATTTTGTACGCACAACTACTAAACACCACGCGTTTTGAAAGGGGTAAAAGATAAGAATGATTGAATTTGAAAAACCTAACATTCATAAAATTGATGAAAACGACAACTATGGTAAGTTTGTTGTAGAACCGCTTGAACGCGGTTATGGTACAACTTTAGGGAATTCACTTCGTCGGATTCTTCTTTCTTCTTTACCTGGCGCTGCTGTTACTAGTATTCAAATTGATGGTGTGCTTCATGAATTCTCAACGATCGAAGGCGTGACAGAAGATGTTACGGCGATCATTTTGAATGTGAAGAAGATCGCACTTAAGCTAGAATCAGACGAATCTAAGACATTGGAAATCGATGTCAAAGGTCCAGCAAACGTTACTGCCGGTGATATTATTGGTGATGCGGATGTTGAAGTCTTGAATCCTGACTTGGCAATTTGTACAGTAGCAGATGGTGCACACTTCCATATGCGTATGACTGCTAATACTGGTCGTGGTTATGTATCCGCTGAGGATAACAAACATCGTGAAGATGATATGCCAATTGGCGTTTTGCCTGTTGATTCATTATATTCTCCAATTGAACGTGTTAACTACCAAGTAGAGAACACTCGGGTTGGTCAACGTGATGATTTTGACAAGTTAACCTTAGACGTTTGGACAAATGGTTCAATCACTCCGAGTGAAGCCATTAGTCTGTCAGCCAAAATCCTGACTGATCACCTTTCCATCTTCGTAAACCTCACTGATGAAGCTAAAAACACTGATGTGATGGTTGAGAAGGAAGAAACGCATAAGGAAAAAATGTTAGAAATGACGATTGAGGAGTTAGATCTCTCCGTTCGTTCATATAATTGTTTGAAACGTGCTGGTATCAACACGGTTCAAGAATTAACTAACAAGACTGAAGCTGATATGATGAAGGTTCGCAACCTTGGACGCAAGTCCCTCGAAGAAGTTAAAGCAAAATTAGCTGACCTCGGGTTATCATTACGCAAAGAAGACTAATACAAGGGAGGATATCCGTTCATGAGTTACCGTAAATTACAACGTACAAGTTCACAACGTCGTGCCTTACTTCGTGATTTGACAAGTTCATTGATCGTTAACGGCCGCATCGAAACCACCGAAGCTCGCGCTAAGGAAGTTCGCTCAACGACCGATAAGATGATTTCTTTGGCTAAGAAGGGCGATTTACACGCTCGTCGTCAAGCTGCTGCATTTATGCGGGACATCGTTGCTGATGTTAAGGAAGATGGCGACAACGTAACTGTACAAACTGCTTTGCAAAAGCTATTTAGTGACTTAGGTCCTCAATATGCTGACCGCAATGGTGGTTATACACGAATTTACAAGACTATGCCTCGTCGTGGCGACGGTGCACAAATGGTTGTCTTGGAACTCGTTGACTAATTAAATTGTTTTACGGATCACTGGGATTGTGGTTGACGGACGCTATGATGGTGGTTACCGCAAAAGGTGACTAAGTCTAGTTCGGAAGTTATTTATGTTGAACATAGATGGCACATCACAGTCTTAAGTGATTTTTTTATGACTTGGTTAAGTTGGTCAACTAACACAAAAAGCCTATCAGTGAACAGCGAGTGCTGCTCATTGATAGGCTTTTTTGTTGCGTTTAATTATGACGTTCTAAGAGTTGTTGAGTAAGTTGTAGTAAGGTCGCTCGCGCTGGAACATCTGGTAGATGCTTAAGTGTCCGTAACGCTGTGTTAGTATACTTCTTGGCCAGTTGTTTGGCTTTGATGACACCACCAGCATCAATAACTAAGCGTTGCACTTGTTGTCGCTCGGCTAGGGTTATTTGGCCTTGTTTACGCAAGAGGGACATTAGTTGTTGTCGATAGTCTGTCTGTAAGGCATAGATTAGTGGCGACGTGTAGACACCTTCTGCGAGGTCTTCTAAGACTGGCTTACCAATCTCTTGACTGGTTTCCTGATAATCTAAGATATCATCTAAGATTTGAAAGGCCATCCCAATTGCCATCCCCGCTTTGTTTGCCCGGTTAGCGAACAATTCGCTTTGACCAGATTCATAAGCACCTAAGAAACAACTTAAGGCGAATAACTCAGCCGTCTTACCTTGAATCTGTTCTTGGTAGTCAGCTAAAGTGATTTCGGTATGAAAATGCCGATCTTTTTGGTGAATTTCACCAATTAAAATCTTTTCCATATTGGCCGAATTCAATTGGATACTCCGAAAACTGCTGGAGTAGTGTGACAAGATCTTAAAGACGACCACAAATAAGTAGTCACCCGCATAGACTGCAACATCCTTACCGAACTGCTGCTGGATGCTGACCTGATGACGCCGTAGCTTAGAATCGTCAATGATGTCATCATGGATCAAGGTTGCTGTGTGCAGCGTTTCTAAGGAAGCGGCGAGGGCAATCATCCGGTGGCGGTCAGTCGGCTTGAATTGCGAGAATAACAAGCAATAAGCAGGTCTTAACAGTTTACCGCCACTGTGAATCATATCTAAAATGGCCGCGGTGATGGCCGGGTCAGAAATATTGATATTGTCATCCATCAGTTGCATGACCTGCTGCAACTCGGGCTGCAGGGCGGGATAATCACGCCATAGCGGATGTAATTGCGTTGCTTGCATGAAAAATTACTCCTTTTTTTTACTGGGGACTTGTTCGTGATTAAAACGTAGATAACTTAGAATCGTCACGTGGGTAAATAGGTAATTAGCGGCAATCCCCAGGGCAATCCCGGCCGCTAGCCCAATGATCGAGAGAATCGGTAAGTAGAGCATGACCGTCCATGTCTGAGCAATAAAGCTAGCGACTAACAATTGACCAACGTTATGCATCACGCCCCCGGTCGCTGAAATCCCAATAATGCTGACACGTTTGGGTCCCAGTTGCTTAACCAATATCATTGAAAATAAACTTAAAAACGCTCCGCCAAAGCTATAGATAAAAGTGGATAACGTGCCACCAACGAGGGCTGTCAGAATTAAGCGCAGCCAAGTCAATGTAATGACATCGCGAAATGACAAGGTAAAAATGGCGACAATCGTAATCAGATTTGCCAGGCCGAGCTTAGCCCCGGGTGCAAAAGCAAACGGGAAGGGAATCATCCGCTCTAAGATGCCAATGATGACCCCCTGAGCAACTAGCAGGGCAATATAAATATTACGATGAGTCCGATTTGAGTGTTCAAACGAATTATTCAATAGCCATCACTCCGTAACCAGTCCATTTCCGCCCGAGGTCGTATGTCCCGTGCTAGACTTGACTTCAATTAAAAGTTTATGCGGCAAACAAACGATAGTCTGTCCGGGTTTATGAATCCAACCACGCCGAACACAAACTTGATCAGAACAATTAGCCTTGGTAATCGCCACGCGTTTCGGTTCAAACGTGACGCGATTATAGTCACCATGTTTGTCACGGTACGTATAATGAACCGTTTGTTTTAAATTAGTGATATTAACGCGTTTTAAAACAGTCCCGTTATGTGAAACAACCGCGGTCAGCAGATGTCGGCCAGTCTTTTTGGCAGATTGCTTAGCGACCTGTGCATCGTGAACCGCTTGTTGACGTTGTTGATAAGAGAAGATGGCCAATGGCGTAAACGATAAAATAATTAAAATGACAATAATGACAATATCAAACGGCCGAATCATCGCGCGATACCGTTTAAAGACTTGCCATGATGTTCGCAATCGTTTCATCGTTGCACCTCCAAGTTATTTTGAATAAAAAATGGTCCAAGGTAAAAGCTACCCTTGAACCATCGGGAAACTATTTAATTAATTATAACGCATCTAGCGGGTTTTGACAGCATCGTAATGGGAGCTGACATTGCCATACCACCAGTGACCGAGGTGCTTTTGCATCCACGGAACAACCCAGTAGTCCAAACCAAATGTCCGGCCGGAACCATTCATTAAGGCAAGGGCGGCAAAGACCATCCACAAGTTGACCCAGTAGAACATCCCTGACAAGCAGAAGACGGCAACTAAACCAATGGTAATGGCGTTAGCCAACCATGAGAAGAGGCCAAAGAAGATACATAAGGCAATGATAATTTCAACACAAGTCATGAACTTCTGCATGAAGAGGGCCGTTTGCAAGTTCGGTACAAAGAACTTCGTGACTGATTCGAACCAATGTGGTGATTTTTCAAAGACCATCAATGGGTCCTTACCATACATGTAAGATAAACTGAAGACACCTTTAGTGGCTTTAGTCGCAGCACCGGCAGCTTCACTGGCACCACTCGTTGCTTTAGTGGCAGCTTGGCTCGCACCACTCGTGGCAGCAACTTGAATCCAGCTAAATGGTAATCTTAACTTATCGGTGAACCAGGATTCGGAACCTTGAACCTTTGTCCAGCAATCCCATAACCACATGGCCCCATAGAAGAAGCGTAGTGGCACACTCCACAAGACGTTCCCCATTCGAGAAGTCCAACCGCGGAAGACATTCCGACGGTTGCGTGTCCGGAAGAATTCGTGCATGAAGTACTGGAACAAGTAATAGCCAGAGAAAATCTGAACGTAATATAACCAGTTAATCGCATGCTTTAATAAGACGGCGATAAAGCCAGAAACGTTCCAGTTATCTAAGACTTGCGCAACCGCATACTTGGAACCAATTGAATCAACGGAAGCTTGATAAGCACCCTTGAATGGTTTGATTTCAGTATCCGTGTTATCAATATTCTTGATAATCCCTTGAACCGCCGTCGCTGCGGTTTCTTCGGCACCTTGGACGATTTGTGGGACTGGCCGTGGTTGACCTGGTTCTTGATAGCTCATTGAATCCCCAGCTAAGAAGACGTTTTTAGCATCTTTAGCTTGCATGAATTCATTAGCAACTAAGCGGCCACCACGGGGGTTAGTTTCCATATTAAAGTTTTTAACGACACTGTTGGCACGAACCCCAGCAGTCCAAATCAACGTATAAGTTGGAATCGGATCCTTACCCTTTAAGGTAACGTGGTCTTCAAAGACTTCAGTAATCATGGAGTTGGTTAAGATATCAACGCCATGTTTCTTCATATACTTTTCAGCTTTACCAGCTTGCGTCCGATTTAACATGTTGATAATAGTTGGTGCTGCTTCGACCAATTGTAAGGTGATCTCGCTTGGATCCAACTTGTTATCACGTGCTAAAACGTCACGATATTCGATTAATTCACCGATTAATTCAGAACCGGTAAACCCAGACCCACAAACAGTGAAGGTCAACATCGCTTTACGTTTGGCTGGATCAAGTTCAGCCGCCCCGCGACGAATAACTGCGGCCAAGTGGGCCCGCAAATTCATTGCTTGTTCAAAGGACCAGAGTTCAAACCCGTGTTCCTTGACCCCCGGTGTCCCGAAATCATTGGATTCACCACCAAGGCTGATTAGTAATTGATCATATTGGTAGCTCCCATTTTCGGTCACAACTGTTTGTTTGTCTTTGTCGATGCTCTTAACGGTATCGGTTACTAAACGAACATTCTTGCGTCGTGAAAATAGTCGTTGCAGATCATATTGAATATGCTCTGGTTCAACCCGTTCCGTCGCCACTTCATGTAATTCAGTCATGTACGTGAAGTACGAGTGCCGGTCAATTAACGTGATTTCAACGTCAGGATTCTTTTTAAAGTGCTTGGCTAATTTCTTAGTCGCGTAAACCCCAGCAAAACCCGCGCCGACAACGACAACGTTTTTCTTTGCCATTGCGTAACAACTCCCTTGAATAAATAATGTTAAAAAATAATAATTCCACTAACAATTATATAAGTAATGGAAGCGTTTGTCTATGAATTATTGATTAGAATGCATAATAAATCACATTATATTGAAGCACTGTCCGGCCAGTTAGGCTTTCGATAAATAAAGCGCCACCAATATGGGCGGTGTATACTGTGAATACGATTATTTTTATAAAATAGGATTGACTATCTTGGGAATAAACGTTAAGATTAATGTGAATTTTCATACAAAAAGGTTAGGAGTGGGATATTATGAAGTTTAAGTCAGTTATTACAGGTGCATCAGTTGTTGCCATTTCCGCATTAGCATTAGCAGGTTGTGGGAGCAGTTCATCAAGTTCTAGTTCATCATCATCCTCAAAGAAGAGTTCATCATCATCTTCAGCGAAGACAACTAAGGTAGCTAAACTTACTGCTGGTAGCAAAATGAAAGCGGGTACTTATAAACTCGCTGAACAAAACTATTCACATGGTTACAAGGCTGAATTCAGTATTACCGTTAATAGTAAGGGTAAGATTACGAAGTCAGATTACAACCAAGTTAACAAGAAGGGCAAGTCAAAAGTCGACGACACTGCTTACAACAAGCAGATGAAGAAGGTTTCTGGCACTAACCCTAAGACTTACCAACCTAAGTTAAACAAGGCTTTGGAAGGTGCTGCTGCTACTGGGAACGTTTCAACTATTGATGTCGTTTCAGGGGCTACTGAATCATCAAAGACGTTCCAAAACTACGCCCAACAATTAGTCCAAGCCGCTCAAAAGGGTGACACCGCTACAATCAAGATTAACAATGGCGCTAAGATGAAAGATGGTACTTACAAGTTAGCTGAAAAGAACTACTCACATGGCTACCGTGATACTTTCTCAATCACTGTTAAGAACAACAAGATCACCAAGTCAGCCTTTGACCAAGTTAACAAGAAGGGCAAGTCAAAAGTTGACGATGCTGCTTACAACAAGCAAATGAAGAAGATTTCAAAGACTAACCCTAAGACTTATCAACCAGCTTTGAACAAGTCATTGGTTAAGAGCAGTGACCCAACTAAGGTTGACGTCGTTACTGGTGCAACTGAATCATCCAATACCTTCGTATTGTATGCTGAACAACTACAAAACGCTGCTCAAAACGGCGACACCAAGACTATCTCAATCGACAACATGGTCTTTGCTGAATAGCATTAAATTTAGTTAAAAACATTTTTTGAGGCCTGAGACCATTCGTCTCAGGCCTTTTTGTTCCTTGTGCAGTTGTTCGTTAAGTCAGCTTTAATACTGAATTGTGGTTAGGTTGAGGGGTGTCACTTCGGGCGAACTGAATTGACGCTGGAACGTGGTGGCCACGTTTTCGAGCCATAGGGCGGTCTCACAAGCCGGGCTTTATCTAAGCTGGAAAATCACCAGCTAAGATAAACGACACCACTGAGCATCAATTCAGTTCGCCCTGCGTTAGGTTGGTTCTTGGACGATGGTTTGGTTAAAGCAAGCTAATTTTTGATTTAGTGTTGTGTTTGACAGTAAGTAAGCTATTCTCGTTGTTAGTGATTGATGAAATTAATTATCACGTTTGGTGCTAGTTGATTTAAATTGTCACGCTGGTTGGCCCAGAATCGGCTGGAACGTGGTGGCCACGGTTTCGAGCCGAAGTGCGGTCTCGAAAGCCGGACTTTATCTAAGTCGGAAAATCACCGACTAAGATAAACGACACCACTGAGCCAATGCTGGGCCGCCCGACGTTAACTAATGGGAATCAAAAAATTAATAATTGATTATTTAAAGTTCAGTTATTTAGCCGAGAGGTTGGATTCTAAAATGCTCAGCCCTTAGTGCGAGTGGTCTGTTCGGACTTAGGCCAAGGCCAGCTTTGAAGACCGATTTTGAGGCGTACCCCAAAAGTTGGAACTTATAATTTAACAGTTTGTTGTTCGAACACTACTGGTGATAAGTCGTTCAG
>NZ_BJDL01000022.1 GCF_005405125.1 Lactiplantibacillus songbeiensis | reverse complement strand
GGAGCTGGGTATCTACGCTCATTTTATCCATTATCAGAACACCTCAGATTGTGTTCCAACTTTTGGGGTACACCTCATTTTTGGCTTCAAAATGGCCCATGGCGTTCCAGTATTTTAGAATCCAACCGGCAGGCGGCAATTTCAACTAACACTAAGCGTCATTATCACTTTTCGAATTAGAACGATTACCGATTGTCATTGGGACATCCTTAATGGGTGTTTATAGCCAACATGACAAGATTAAAAATGAGTGTCAGCCAATCCTAGCCAACTTGAATAGCAAGCAACACCAGCTTATCGTCCTGGAAAATGGCATACAGACGCGTGAAACTTTGGTATAATAACGATTGAAATTATTTAAGGGGAAGTCACACACATGAAACTGAAAAAATGGATTCAGTTAGGGCTTATTATGGCCTTAATCGTGCCCTTGACCGCTTGCGGGGCTAAGAGCAACAAAAAAGCAGCTAGCAGTAGTTTACCGAAACCAACGAAGGTTGTTCAAACGCCATCGGAAGATACCCAGTTTATGATGGGAACGGTCGTCACGTTGCGTGTTTACAATAAAGGTAAAGCCAGCGTGATCGATGGCGCCTTTAGGCTGTTAAAGAAAGAAGCTAAAGAAGTCACGACCAATGCGAAAGGGTCGGAGATTGATAAAGTAAACGCTGCGGCTGGTAAGCATCCGGTCGTGGTTAGTAAAGATGTCTATCCAATTGTCAAAGCAGCTTATTACTATAGTCAAAATTCAAACGAATCGTTTGATATGGCGATTGGCTCAATTACCCAACTTTGGCGGATTGGGTTCCCTGATGCACGGGTACCAAGCAAGGCTGAAATTGCCAAGAACGTTAAATTAGTTGATTATACTAAAGTTAAACTGAATGATAAGAAACGCTCCGTTTATCTCGAGAAAAAAGGGATGAAGTTAGACTTAGGTGGCATCGCCAAGGGGTATATGACCGACCAAGTGCGTCAATACTTTGCTGAACATGGCGTGTCGACGGCGATTATTGATCTTGGCGGGAATATCTTCGTTATGGGAGATAGCCCCAAAGGCACTAAATCAGGCAATTGGACAGTCGGCATTCAAGATCCCAAAGAATCGCGCGGGACTGCGATTGGGTCAATTCCGGCTAAAAACATGTCGATTGTGACCTCTGGGATTTATGAACGTTACCTTAAGAAAAATGGGAAGGTCTACAGTCATTTGATGGATCCTCAAACTGGGGCACCATTCCAGAATAACTTGATGGGCGTGTCCATTATTTCTAAGAAGTCGACCGATGGGGATGGCTTGTCCACTGCCACCTTTGATAAAGGGTTGAGCAAAGGGATGAAGTACATTAACGCTAAGGCCAACAAGGGCGTTGGGGCCATCTTTATTACGAAGGATAAAAAGGTCTATGTCTCGAATAATTTGAAGAAGAAGTTTACACTGTTTGGTGATAATGGTTACAAGTACGGACCCGCTAGTGATTTGAAATAGCAGCGTATGGTATGATAATAACCATCAGTAATTAAGAAATGAGGGACCATGGTGAGTCAGATAATTGACGTTGAACATTTAAATTATCGCTATCCGCAACAAGCCGCGGATCAGCTAACGTTAACAGACATTTCATTTACGGTCGCGGCCGGTGAATGGGTGGCGATTGTTGGCCATAATGGTTCCGGTAAATCGACCTTAGCTAAAAACTTAAACGGCTTATTAGCACCCGTTTCTGGAAAAATCACGATTGATGGGCAAGTGCTTTCCGAACAGACAGTGTGGGATATTCGTCGCAAGATCGGGATGGTCTTTCAAAATCCCGATAATCAATTTGTCGGCGCAACGGTCGAAGATGACGTCGCGTTTAGCTTGGAAAACCAAGGCATTCCGCGTGATGAGATGTTGTCACGGGTGGCTGAAGCGTTGGCCCAAGTCGATATGCAAGATTTTGCTACGCGGGAACCAGCACGGTTATCAGGTGGTCAAAAGCAGCGGGTAGCTTTAGCTGGAATGATTGCGGCACGGCCGCAGATCTTGATCTTAGATGAGGCGACATCAATGCTTGATCCAGAAGGGCGTGCCGAAGTCTTACAAACGATTCGGCAAATGAAGGCTGATTCAGATCTAACGGTTTTATCGATTACCCATGATATTGATGAAGCCGCAAATGCGAATCGGGTGTTAGTGGTGAATGATGGTCACTTGGTCGAAGAAGGAACGCCCGCGGAGATTTTTCAACACGGTCCCGCTTTGATTAAGATGGGCTTAGATATGCCCTATCCAGAACGATTAAAAGCGGCTTTAGCGCGGCTAGGGGTTCAAGTCCCCGCAACGTACTTAACAGAGAAAGGGATGGCAGACTGGTTATGGCAATTACGTTCAAACAAGTAGAATTTACTTACCAACCGGGTACCCCCTTTGAGACTAAGGCGTTAACTGATATTAATGTGACGATTCCCGACGGCTCTTATACGGCTTTAATTGGCCATACTGGGAGTGGTAAGTCGACATTGTTGCAGCATTTAGATGCGTTATTAAAGCCGACTAGTGGGACGGTCACGATTGGGGATCGGGTGATTACGCCGACGACTAGTAACAAAGATTTAAAAAGTTTACGGCAGCATGTCGGGATTGTTTTCCAGTTTCCCGAAAGTCAATTGTTCGAGGAAACGGTCGAAAAAGACATTGCGTTTGGTCCCCAAAACTTTGGCGCTAGCGAAGCCGATGCGTTGAAACTAGCAGCTAAGATGTTGACCTTAGTCGGCTTAGACTCGGACTTACTGCAACGGTCGCCGTTCGACTTGTCCGGTGGGCAGATGCGGCGGGTGGCGATTGCGGGTGTGCTAGCGATGCAGCCGAAAGTCTTAGTACTCGATGAACCCACGGCCGGATTAGATCCGCAAGGTCGTTTAGAAATGATGGAAATGTTCGCGCGGTTGCGGCATGAACAACAGCTAACCATCGTGTTAGTGACCCATCAGATGGACGATGTGGCGAATTATGCCAATAACGTCATCGTGATGGATCATGGGCAAGTGGTTAAGACTGGGACACCGCAAGCGATTTTTAAAGACCCACAGTGGCTGGCTGAGCACCATCTAGGCTTGCCTAAAACGACCGCCTTTGCACAGCAATTAATGGCGCGTGGGATGACTTTTGATGAGATGCCGTTAACGGAAGATCAATTAGCGGCCGCTTTGGTTAAGCAGTTACCAGCTAGTATGCTGGGAGGTGGTGACCATGATGAGTAAACTAATCTTTGGCCGCTATATTCCCGGCAATTCCGTGATCCATCATATGGATCCGCGGGCCAAGCTCTTGTTGAGTTTTTACTTTATCGGGATTATCTTTATTGCCAATAATTGGCCAACTTATGTGCTATTATTTGCTTTCACGTTACTGGCGATTAAGCTCTCCGGTGTGAAATGGTCCTTCTTCATCAACGGGGTGAAACCGCTGATTTGGCTGATTTTATTTACCGTGGTCTTACAGATTCTATTCAGTGCGAGTGGCGGACATGTCTACTTGCAATGGGGGATTATTACTATCAGTCAGTTTGGACTGATCAATGGGGTCTATATCTTCTGTCGGTTCGTGTTGATTATCTTTATGTCGACGCTATTGACGTTAACGACCCCACCGTTGGAATTGTCCGATGCGATTGAATATCTTTTAATGCCGTTAAAAGTGGTCCACTTTCCGGTCTACGAAGTAGCGTTGATGTTATCGATTGCATTACGCTTTGTACCGACGTTGATGGATGAAACGGAGAAGATTATGAATGCGCAACGGGCGCGGGGGGTCGACTTTGGGGAAGGTAATATCTTCCAACAAATGCGGGCAATCGTGCCGTTGTTGATTCCGTTGTTCGTCAGTTCATTTAATCGGGCCGAAGATTTGGCAACGGCGATGGAAGCGCGCGGGTATCAAGGCGGTGAAGGCCGCAGTAAATATCGGATTTTAAAGTGGCATGGTCGTGATACTTGGGCGACAGTGGCTTTTGCAGCGTTGACCGTTGCACTAGTCTTTTTACGTGCTTAGACGTTTAAAAGGTGGGGCCAATTGCCCGCCTTTTTTGATGGAGGATTTTGTGACAACGAGATATAAAATAATACTAGCGTATGATGGCACTAACTTTGCCGGTTTTCAGCGCCAGCCTGGACAACGGACGGTTGAACAAGTACTGACTAAAGCCGTTAATAAAATGGCTAAAGATCCGGCTCAGCCGATTATTATCTATGGTGCTGGTCGGACCGATGCTGGGGTTCATGCATTTGGCCAGGTCGTGCATTTTGATCTTCCTTATGAGATTAGCCCAGAAGGCGTTCGGCGTGGCTTAAGTAGCATGCTGCCGATGGATATGCTGGTTAAACAAGTTGAAATTGTGCCCGCTGACTTTCATGCCCGGTACAATACAGTTGGCAAGCGTTATTGGTACCGCGCGTATCAAGATGAGTTTGTCGATCCGTTTAAGCGGAATTTTACCGGTCATTTTAAGTTTCAAGCCGATATTGACCGGATTCAACAGGCAATCCCAGATTTGGTCGGCAAGCATGATTTTTCAACGTTTGTGGCATCGGGCTCACAAGCTCACGATCATGTGCGGGAGATCTATGCCGCCAAAGCTTGGGCGATTCCTGATGAACGAGAAATTCAGTTTGAATTTTGCGGCAGTGGGTTCTTGTATAACCAGGTTCGAATCATGGTCGCAGTCTTGATGGAAATCGGTCAAGGTCGGCGCGAAGTGGACTGTATACCGCAACTTTTAGCGGCTAAGAATCGGGCGATGGCCCGGGGAACCGCGCCGGCTTCTGGCCTGTATATGAAAAAAGTGTATTACGATCCACAAGATTTACAAACCGATCTAATTAATGATTGACTTCTAGTGGTAAATTCGGTAAACTAATCGTTGGTATTGTTTGCCCCACGATAAGCCCCGGAATCTTATTGAGTGTCAAGCAAAACAGAAAATGGAGGAACACAACGTGCGTACAACATATATGGCTAAACCAGGTGAAATTGATCGTAAATGGTATGTAGTTGATGCTACGGATGTCCCATTGGGTCGTCTTTCAACAGTCGTTGCATCAATTTTACGTGGAAAGAACAAACCAACATTCACACCAAACGTGGATACTGGTGACAACGTAATCGTTATCAATGCAAGTAAGATTGCTTTAACAGGTAAGAAAGCAGAACGTAAGATTTATTATCATCATACTGCTTATGCTGGTGGTTTAAAGGAACGGACTGCCGGTGACTTCCGTGAAAAGGAACCCGAAAAATTGATTGAAACTTCAGTTAAGGGTATGCTTCCTCACAACTCTTTAGGTCATAAGATGGGCTTGAAGTTGCATGTTTATGCTGGTGCAGAACATACGCAACAAGCACAACAACCTGAAGTTTTGGATATCACGAACTTAATCTAAGGAGGAAACTACATTGGCTCAAGTACAATATCGCGGCACAGGCCGTCGTAAAGATTCAGTAGCCCGCGTACGTTTAGTACCAGGTTCTGGCAAAATTGTTATGAATGACAAATCAGTTGAAGACTATATTCCATTTGCGGACATCCGTAAGGAATTGTTACAACCATTCGAAGTAACTGAAACAACTGATCAATATGACGTTTTAGTTAACGTCAATGGTGGTGGGTTCCACGGCCAAGCCGGCGCAACTCGTCATGGTATCGCTCGGGCATTGCTTGAAGTTGATCCAGATTTCCGCGGTCCTTTGAAGCGCGCTGGTCTTTTGACTCGTGACGCTCGTATGAAGGAACGTAAGAAGCCAGGTTTGAAGAAAGCCCGTAAAGCTTCACAATTCTCAAAGCGTTAAGATTTATTTTTTTCGAAATACGTTGTTATACCAACATTTTCGTACACGGAACACCTGTCTTTTGGCGGGTGTTTTTTTGCGCACTTTTTTGTTAGTAGCTGGGGTCTGGACTGATGCTGAAACGATCGGTAGTGAAGATGGTCAATTACCGAGCATAACTTGTTAACGCTGTGTTGGTTAGCCTTACCGCTCAGCGATGGCATCTGACGCTTTGACCGGGATGAGCCTACTTCTACAGGGGGCACTAATGGGACGATGTATCATAGTTTTGAAAAAAGTTGGCAAGTGTTTGAATCGATTCATTGCCATTATTGAAACTTTCGTTAGTTAAATTCCCGCTTCAGAAATCAAAGTAAATGGTCCCAATCAGCACGATAATTTGAAAAAAACACCGCTTTCAACTTTTTTATCAAAGCTAATCAGTAAGTGGGCTCGTTTTTTAAAATAGAATCTGATAAGCTTTTGATTAAAATATAATTAGAATGTTAATTATAAATTTATCAGCTTAGGAAGTGGCCAGTATGCAAGCAATGATTGCACTAGCAGTCGTGATGGGATTCATGATGCTGGGGGAATGGGTTTCGACTCGAAGTAAAGCGTATGTGCCGTCAGTGTTTGTTACGGCGGTGTTGTTTTTAATTGGTTTTTGGACGATTGTCCCAAAGAATGTAGTGCCGAGTGCGTCATTTGGCAAGGCCTTTGTCGCCATTACCCAAGCCGTCCTCTTGATTCATATGGGGACCTTGATGGATTTGAAGCTCTTATTAAAACAATGGCGGGCTGTTTTGATTGCCTTAGCTGGGGTCGTTGGGACCGTCATCTTTGCCATGGGGATTGGCCTAGTTTTCTTTAACTGGAAAACGGTCATTGCCAGTGTGCCACCATTAACCGGTGGGCTGGTTGCGGCTTTCTTAATGACAGCGGGGTTAAAGGCCCAACACATTACTGTTTTGGCCGCTTTTCCGGTAGCGATGTTCGTCATGCATAGTATGCTCGGTTATCCATTGACGGCGATTATGTTGAAGCGCGAAAGTCGGCGGTTATTGAAGCATTATCATGAACCCGCTGCAGAAACGGTCGCCGCAATTCCAGCCAAGAAGCCTAATGATACCGCTAGTGCCACGAATGCCACGACCGCAGTTGGTATCGGTAAGCCTAAACGGTTGAAGTTAACCTTGCCAGCAGAATACGATACGGCGGCATTCATGCTATTCAAAGTCGCCATTGTGACTGTTTTGGCTGAATGGGTCGCGGCCTTGATGCATGGCGTCGTCAACGCTTATATTATTTGTTTGATCTTTGGGGTCATTGCCCATCAAGTTGGGTTCTTGGAAGATGCTGTTTTGGAAAAAGCCGGCGTCTTCCATTGGTTGATGTATGGGTTATTAGCTTATATCTTCTCCAACTTGAGTATCGTCAAAATTAACATGTTGGTTGGCATCGTTGTCCCAATCTTGGTTTTGATTTGTTTAGGGCTCTTCGGGATGTTCTTGGCTTCCAGTCTTTTAGCTAAGCCCCTTGGTTTCAGTCGTGAAATGGCCTTTGCCAGTGCGTTAACGGCATTGTTTGGCTTTCCAGCTGACTATATTGTGACGCATGAAGTCGTTGATATCATGGGCCATACCGAACACGAAAAGAAGTACTTACTTGATCACATGTTACCCAAGATGCTGGTCGGTGGGTTTGCGACGGTTTCAGTGGCGTCAGTCATTATTGCATCGATTTTCTTAAAGATTTTGTAGGGGGCTTTTAAAATGGACGACTTGGCATTAACGGTTTGGATGACAGCCTTGCGTCATCAGATTCACGCACAACCAGAATTAGCGTTACATGAGGTCAAGACGACCGCGTTGATTAAAAAGACCCTAACTGACCTAGGCATTCGGCTAGTTGATTATCCGGGTGCAACCGGAGTCGTGGCTGAGATTGGTCACGGTGAGCCGAAAGTCGCCTTGCGGGCTGACATCGATGCTTTACCGCTACAAGAAAAGTCGGGTTTATCGTTTGCCTCCAAGATTGATGGCCGTATGCATGCTTGTGGGCACGACTTTCATACCGCTGCCTTACTCGGGGGCGCCCGGATTCTAAAGGCGCATGAAGCCGAATTACCTGGCACGGTTCGCTTGATCTTTCAACCGGGTGAAGAAGGGCATGTTGGCGCGAAAGAAATGTTGAGTCATGATGTTTTGCATGGCGTACAGGCGATTGCGGGCTTTCATAATATGCCGGAATTACCAGTTGGCACATTGGCGGTTAAAAGCGGTGCCCTCATGGCCAGCAATGATAATTTTGACGTCCAAATCAATGGGACCGGTGCCCATGCGGCGATGCCGGAACGTAGCGCCGACCCCATCGTGACGCTTGGGCAGTTGATTACGGCACTCCAAACGATTCGGAGTCGCAACATTGCGCCGGATGCAGCGTTAGTACTGACAATCGGTGAAATCCGGGCAGGCCATACATTCAACGTGATTCCTGATACAGCTAGCTTCAAAGGGACGATTCGGACGTTCAATGCAGCTAACCGGCAATTAGCGAAGGCCCGTTTTTATGAGATTGTGCAAGCAACGGTTAAGGCGTATCAACAAACGGTTGCCATCAAATGGGATCAAGGTCCCAGCTGTGTCAACAATGATGCGACTTTGACCGATTTAATCACGGCGGCGTGTCAGGCGACTTTCAAGATTGTGCCAGCGCATCCATCGAATGCTGATGATGATTTTGCTTTGTATCAAGAACAAATTCCTGGCTTTTATGGCTTTTTAGGTTCGGGTGGGACGGGAACCTTGCATCAACCGAATTATTCATGTAGCGATGCCGGCTTGATTTATGGGGCCAGATTCCATTGGTTAGCCGCGCAGACGCTGTTAGCTGCCGTGACTAAAAATAAATTATTAGCGACTGACCGTGCGTCATAGGTGATTTTTAGCTGGATTGATAGAAAAAGTTCAAAAATCTATTTGACAATTCTATCAGCGGTGCGGTATAGTCTTAGACATCAACAAATATTAAATTTTAAGGAGATTTTGATTATGCGACGATTAAACAATAACCAACAACTTAATCGATTTTATTATTACTGGTTTCTGCAGTAGTGTCAGCAGTCGATGCGGGCACTACGCCTTGCATCGATAATGACCAGTAAGTTTTCGTATAATTAAAACTCATACGGAGAGTCATATCGGTGGTTTATCTAACAACTGTGTGACTTTCCAAACTTAGTCGTGGCTGGGCTTTATTTGACCAGCACTGCTAGGAATCGGAACGCTCACAGTTTAGGCTGTGGGCGTTTTTTTCGGCTTGAAGAAAGGGAATGTGAATATGAAACGATTTGATGAGATTGATGAACAAGCAGTGACTAACTTACGTGTTTTGAGTGCTGAAATGATTGAATGGGCCAATTCCGGCCACCCGGGATTGCCGTTGGGGGCCGCGCCGATGTTATGGGCTTTATGGAGTCGCCATTTAAGACTGGATCCACAAGCACCGGATTGGTTTGACCGTGACCGTTTCGTCTTATCGGCGGGGCATGGTTCCGCCTTATTGTACAGTTTGTTACATGTCAGTGGTTTTGATGTGACGATGGCGGATTTAAAACAATTCCGACAATTTGGCAGTCGAACCCCTGGCCATCCGGAATACGGGGTCGTGGCTGGTGTCGAGGCAACGACCGGTCCCTTAGGCCAAGGCTTGGGGATGGCAGTTGGTATGGCGTTAGCGGAACGACATTTAGCTAGTCAATTCAATCATGAAGCTCAGATTGTCGATCACTTTACTTATAGTTTAGTTGGCGATGGTGATTTGATGGAAGGGGTCTCACATGAAGCAGCGAGCTTTGCTGGACAACAAAAGTTAGGTCAGTTGATTGTGCTTTACGATGACAACCAAGTTTCACTCGATGGTCCCACCAGTCGGTCATTTCATACCGATGTCTGCCAACGCTTTGAAAGTTACGGCTGGGAAACGCAAGTCGTCACCGATGGCAATGATTTGACGGCCATTGATGCGGCGATTACCCGTGCTAAGCACAGCCAACGACCGTCACTCATTGCCGTCAAAACGGTGATTGGTTTTGGCGCTCCCGGAGCAGGAACCAACGCCGTGCATGGTAATCCGTTAGGGACCGCGGGACTGCAAACGTTACGGCAGAATTTGAACTGGACCGCCGCCCCATTTACGATTACGCCAGCGGTGGCTAGCCGTGCGCAGCAAGCAATTGCACAACGTGGTCAACAAGCGCATCAGGCTTGGAATCAGCGCGTTAGTCAGTTGACACCAACGACGTTAGCCGAATTAAAACGGGTCATGCAGCAGGACTTACCATTAGATTTTGCCCAACAATTACCGGTTTATGATGAAGGTGCCGAGGCGTCACGGTTGACTAGTCACACGATGATTCAAAAGATTGCCAGTAAGTTACCAGAATTAGTTGGTGGTTCGGCAGACTTAGCCAGTTCGAACAAAACGACGATTGAGACGGATGGGTTATTAACTGCCGATCAACCGAGTGAACGTAACTTAGCGTTTGGCGTGCGTGAATTTGCCGAAGGCGCGATCTTAAACGGCTTGACGTTGCACGGCGGTGTCCGGGCATTCGGGAGTACGTTCCTAGTCTTCTCCGACTACATGCGCGGCGCGATTCGGCTCGCGGCCTTACAAAAGCTGCCGGTGACTTACGTGTTTACCCACGATTCGATTGCGGTGGGGGAAGATGGTCCCACCCATCAGCCAATTGAGCAATTGATGAGTTTGCGATTGATTCCTAACGTTACGGTGATTCGCCCTAGTGATCCGAATGAAACGGTGGCGGCTTGGTGGCAAGCCATGAACGCCACCGATCATCCGACCGTGTTAGTCTTAACGCGCCAGAACTTAGCCGTCTTGCCACGGACAAAGCAATTGGCCATGACGGGAGTGGCCCGTGGCGGTTACGTGTTGTCACCACAAAAAGGACTACAACCAACGGGGATCTTGATTGCTAGCGGCTCGGAAGTCGCGCTGGCCTTACAAACGCAAGCTAAATTAGCCACCCTCGGTCAAGATGTCAGCGTGGTCTCAATGCCGTCGATGGATTTATTCAGCCAACAGTCGGCACAATACCAAGCTCAAGTCTTACCACCCCAAGTTCGGCGCCGGGTTGCCATTGAAATGGGCGCCACGCTTGGTTGGGAGCGGTTCGTGGGTTTAGATGGCACAATCGTTGGGCTGGACCGATTTGGCGCGAGTGGCCCAGCTGCTGATGTCTTACCAGCACTTGGTTTTACCGTTGACCAGCTCGTTCAAGCTTACCAACAAACGCACGTCGGCCAACAACAATTAAATGTGATTTAAAAAGGAGCGTTCAACATGATTGATGGAAAAACAGCGTTATTTGGGTTCGTGGCGCATCCGGCTAAACACAGTCGGTCGCCGAAGATGCATAATTTGAGCTTTGACTACTGGCATATCAACGCTCGTTACTTAGCTTTTGATGTGGCGCCGGATGGGTTAGCTGATGCTGTTGCCGGTATTCGTAGTATGGGAATTGCGGGAGTCAACCTCTCGATGCCGTTCAAGCAAACGGTCGTGCCGATGCTTGATGAGATGACCCCACGGGCGCGCCGGATTAAAGCCGTCAATACGATTAAAAATGTGGATGGCCGACTGATTGGTGATAGTACAGATGGCGCGGGTGTCTTTCAAGATTTACAAAACCAAGGGGTAAATCTACATGGTCAGCACGTGATGATTCTAGGCGCAGGTGGTGCTGGTAAAGCGATCATCGCAGCGGCTTTAGATTATGACGTGACAAGTGTGACGGTCTTTAAACGGCAAAACCAAACTTATGCGCAGGTGGCCACTTGGCTGGCGGCTTTAAATCAAACG
Organism: Lactiplantibacillus songbeiensis; assembly: GCF_005405125.1. Lineage (GTDB taxonomy): Bacteria > Bacillota > Bacilli > Lactobacillales > Lactobacillaceae > Lactiplantibacillus > Lactiplantibacillus songbeiensis. Next base: position 71,661 of record NZ_BJDL01000022.1, on the reverse strand, counting down.
ACGCCAATCGAGATGCAGATTCAACCCTACGAAGATGCCGCGGCCATGTTACGGGTCGCACAGGCCAGTGATTTGATTATTAATGCCACTAATATCGGCATGACCGAAGCGGGTCTACCAGTGACACTACAAGTGATGGCGGCGTTAACGCCCGCCCAGACCGTGTACGATGTGATCTATCAACCGTTGGAGACGGCTTTTTTAAAACAAGCCAAAGCCCAAGGTTGTGCCGTTCATAATGGGCTTGGCATGTTGATCTGGCAAGGGGCGTTAGCCTTTAAATTCTGGACTGGTAAAGATATGCCAATTCAAGCTGTTGCTGAAACGATTCTAAACTAACTTAATAGGAGTGTGCTTAGTATGATTATTGTCTTAAAACCTGAAACTGCGGCCGCCATGCAGGCCAAACTAGTTGCTCAATTTGGATCCAAAACTGAACTCTTCACGCATCACAATCGGATTGCCATTCAAGACATCCAGCCAGCAGATTTACCGGCTGATGTGGTTGCAGCCGCTGATGACCTCATTACTGACGTCCCGGCAGCTGTTCAAAGCAGTCGGTTGTTACATCCCGAAAATACGATTATTAAGACACCCCATAGTGTGATTGGTGGTGATCAATTTGTCATGATGGCCGGGCCGTGTTCGGTTGAAAGTGCGGACCATGTGATGGCCATGGCAAAAGTTGCCAAGCAAGGTGGGGCGACGGTCGTTCGCGGCGGTGCCTTTAAACCACGGACCTCCCCATATTCTTTTCAAGGGCTCGGTGAAGCTGGCTTACAAGCCTTACGGGCCGCTGCGGATGCTAATGATCTGGATATGATTACGGAAGTCATGGATGATGAACATGTGCCGATGGTTGCCAAATACACGGATATTTTCCAAATTGGTGCCCGCAATATGCAGAACTTCTCCTTATTAAAGGCGGTGGGTCGCACGCAGATTCCCGTGGCCTTAAAGCGGGGGATGTCGGCGACGATTGATGATGTCTTAAATGCCGCTGAATACATTGCTGCGGGTGGTAATCACCAAATTATGTTATTGGAGCGCGGCATTCGGACTTTTGATCATAAATACACTCGGAATACCTTTGATTTGGGTGCTGTGCCAGTCTTGCAAAAGCTGACACATTACCCGGTTATTGTGGACCCAAGTCATGCGGTCGGCGAGTGGGATCTTGTTACGCCAATGGCCATGGCCGGAGTGGCATCTGGGGCCAGTGGGATGATCGTTGAAATTCACGACCGCCCCGCTGAAGCGTTATCAGATGGTCCCCAAGCCTTAAAACCCAAGACTTACTTAAAGATGGCGCAACAAGCATTTCAGTTGCATGACTTAATGACAAGTTGGAACTAGGTGAGGTAAATGACAACCATTGAAGTGAAAACGACAACTGCTGATTACGCTGTGAAAGTTAAAATTGGCAGCTTGATGACTGTGGCCCAAGCCATTAAAACGGTCTGGACCCCACGGCGAATTGCTTTGATCACTGATACGACAGTGGGGGCACTATATGCTGATCAAGTGCAAACCCAATTAATGGCGGGGGGCTTTACCGTGACGGTACTGACGGTGCCGTCCGGAGAAGCTAGTAAAAGTTGGGCGCAGACGATGCGATTAGTCGAGGCCTTGAGTCAAGCGCATTTTACGCGCAATGATGGCGTTGTTGCGCTGGGTGGTGGCGTCGTCGGTGATTTAGCTGGCTTTGTCGCGTCGATTTATATGCGCGGCATCAGTCTCATTCAACTACCCACGTCATTGTTAGCGCAAGTAGATAGTTCAGTCGGTGGTAAAACGGCGTTGGACTTGCCAACGGGAAAGAACCTGGTCGGTAGTTTCTATCAGCCGGATTTAGTGTTAATTGATCCGCAGACCTTAACGACCTTACCCCAACGGATGCTGGTTGAAGGCTACGGGGAAGTGGTGAAATGTGCCGCGCTAGTTGGCGGAGACTTCTGGAAATTGTTGCAATCGATTCAACAACCGGATGATATTTTACTGTTGGCGCCACAACTGATAGCCCGTAGTGTTAGCTTTAAAGCTCGGGTTGTAATGGCTGATGAAAAGGAAGGCGGACAACGGCAATTGTTGAACTTTGGACATACAATTGGTCATGCGGTTGAGTTATTAGGACGGGGTAGGTGGATGCATGGTGAGGCGGTCGCGATGGGCTTAGTCGCTGTGTGTCAGGTATTTGAAGCACAAGGCTTAACACCCGTTGGCACAGCTCAAGCGGTTGCCGCCCGTTTAGCGGTAGTCGGATTACCAACCGAATTGCCTGATTTGGCGCTTAACACCGTGTTAACGGCGATGCGGCATGACAAAAAGGTACATGGTGATCAGTTAACCTGGGTCTACTTAGCGGCATTGGGTCAACCGCAGTTACAACCGGTCCCATTAACGGACTTAGCAACGTGGGTGGCACCGGCTTTAACGACTGTAGCTTGAAATAAGTCATACGTTTGGTGCGAGTTGAAATTGCAGCCTACCGGTTGGTTCCTAAAATGCTGGAACGCCATGGGCCATTTTGAAGCCAAAGTGCGGTCTTCAAAACTGGTCTTGGCCCTAAGTCCGAGCAGACCACTCGCACTAAGGCCAACGACACGGCTGAGCATTTTAGAAACCAACCTCTCGGCTAAATAGCTGAACTGAAAATAATCAATCACTGTTAGTTAACGCCGGGCGGGCCAGAATTGGCTCAGTGGTGTCGTTTATCTTGGTCGGTGATTTTCCGACTTAGATAAAGCCCGGCTTTCGAGACCGCACTATGGCTCGAAAACGTGGCCACCACGTTTCAGCCGATTCTGGGCCAACCAGAGTGGCAATTTAATTCAACTAGCACGAAGCTTAGTTTAGCGATAGTAGTCATAAAAAAACGACCTGACAGCGTTTAAAAGTTGTCAGGTCGTTTTTTTAATTGGCTTTGCCGATGATCTCGTAATGTTGGATTAAATCTAATAATTGCTGAAAATCGGTTGGATAAGCCCCCACACCACTACGATGAAGGTAGTTGGTGGCTTGCACGAGCTTGCCATCATAACGTTTTTGGGTCGTATGCCAATCTGAATTGGAAACAATGACTTCCCATTGGTCATGATTAGGCTGAGACGTGTCTAACAAGTCGTAATGATCATGCCACGGTTGAATAATGCCCATGACATCATCGACAAATAACGGTAGCATGGCGCGATCAATCTCAAAGTGTGTGCGCCAATACTTCAGTGAAAAGAAATTTTTGAAGGCAGGCCAACGAATCTGACTGATAACAAAGTGGTCTGGACCACATTCACAGCGAAGCTGATAATAGCCGTCTCCATTTCGCAACTTAAAGTACAGAGTTGCCACTGCTGCCGGTTGGTTAGACATACTGCTTCTCCTCTATGATAATCCCCCATTGGTGTATACCAGTATTATGACCGATATAGACATATTTTACAAGTGTAAACCACAAAAAACTTGATGGATTAAACTGTGGTGTCAAGTTTCTTGCTGAGTTAGATTTGGTGGGTGGTCACGCTTAGTTAGCCCGGCATCGGTTAGCAAGTGGAGCTATGTTTTGAAGTTAGGTCGATTTAAAGGTGATAAAAAATCAGCTAGCCGTTAAACTAGCTGATACGTATCAGTAAAATCAATCCCATCGCTTAAGATTAATCTTCCTGTTCAAAGCTCATTTCATTCATTGAAAGTTCCAGATCATCAAGCACATCATTAGTGCCCAAGAATTGTTCCCATGCAGCGGCACTGTCGTCACGCGTGTGAGGGGCAATCTTATCGTGTAACGTATCAATCACTTTATCAAGTAATTTTTCAGCTTGGCGGTTGATTTCGGCGTCGTTATACCGGCGTGCTGGTAAACGTTCCATATTCTGTTTGTTTAAAAAGTCAGTCGCCTTCTCCATGAAAATAGCGACAACTTGCGAATTGTCGGCTAAATAAGCTTTTAATGTTGCATTATCCACAATAAATCCCTCCAATTAGGTACCCTTAACTATAACACAGCTCGATGTCTTTTTAGGGTGAGAACCGTTAGTCAGTTTAATTAATGTGAATAAATAAACAGATAAAAAAGTTAAAATTTTTTATGTTGATTTTCGAAAACCACTATTTATTCACGATGAAAACGTTGTCAAATCAACCTCATAAGTAAAACTTATCGGTAATAATGAGTTTGACTATAACTTTCAGGGGCGGTTAGAATCAAGTTGTAAATGAGTTGTTACTAATTTCACATTCGTAATCAAAATCAAATGGAGGTTTCATCATGGAAAATTATCGAGTCGAATCAGATACATTAGGCGAAGTTAAAATTCCGGCAACCGCATTATGGGGTGCCCAGACTGAACGGAGCCGCAATAATTTCCCCACTGGCGCTAAAATGCCTTTGGAATTAATCAAAGCCTTACTACAAATCAAGAAGGCGGCGGCGGTTGCTAACAAAGAACTTGACGCCATTGCGCCTGAAAAGGCTGACTTGATTGTGCAAGCGATTGATAAGTTATTGAGCTTAGACGATGAAGATTTACGCAAAGACTTTCCATTGGTGATCTACCAAACTGGTTCTGGGACACAAACGAATATGAACGTCAACGAAGTGGTCGCTCATATGGCTGGCAAGATCAATGCCGACATTGAAATCTTACCAAACGATGACGTTAACCATGGTCAAAGTTCAAACGATATCTTCCCAACTGCTATGAACATTACCGCGGCGGTTGCTGTTGATAAGTTGGAAGACTCTGCGGCGCATTTATTAGCTGAATTAAAAGAAAAACAAAAGAAATACTGGCACGTAGTTAAGATCGGCCGGACCCATTTGCAAGACGCTACACCAATGACGTTTGGTCAAGAAGTCAGCGGTTGGGCTAGCATGGTTGAACATGATTTGACCTTCTTGAAACAATTGAACCCAACCTTGAGCGAATTAGCAATGGGTGGGACGGCCGTTGGGACTGGTTTGAATGCTGCACCACATTTTGCTGAAATCATCGCTAAAAAGATGACTGAACTTTATGGGGTTGAATTTACGGCTGATTCAAACAAGTTCTACGGTTTAGCTGCTCATTCTGGGTTAAATGTGGTTCACGGGGCTATTAAGACATTGGCGAGTGATCTAATGAAGATTGCTAACGATGTGCGTTTCTTAGGTAGCGGTCCTCGTGCTGGTTATGGCGAATTAAACATTCCAGCTAACGAACCCGGTTCATCAATTATGCCAGGTAAAGTTAACCCAACTCAAGCTGAAGCGGTAACGATGGCTGCCGTTCGGGTTATGGGTAATGATGTCGTTGTCGGCATGGCATCCAGTCAAGGTAACTTTGAAATGAACGTTTACAAACCCGTGCTAATCAGTGCTTTCTTGGAATCCGCTGAATTATTAGCTGGGACGATGACTGGTTTTGCTGACAAGATGATCCATGGCTTGTCCGTCAATGCCGATCGGATGGCAGAATTGGTTGACCGTTCATTGATGACCGTAACTGCTTTATCACCACACATCGGTTATCACGAAAGTGCCACGATTGCGCAACAAGCTGAAAAAGACGGGACGACCTTAAAAGTCGCCGCGATTAAATCCGGCTTAGTTACCGAAGCGCAATACGACGAATGGATGGTGCCAATCGATATGACCAATATCGTTCAACATTAGGCCATGATCTGATTAACCGTCTCCGTTGATCAGGACGTTCACGGTGGGGCAGACCTGCAGCCAAAATGCGGTCTGCAGGGCGCTTTTAAGCCGAAAAACACGTCTTAAAAGTCGGCCCAGTCACTAAGACCGGAAAATCACCGGTCTAACTGACTCGACACGGTGAACATCCTGGTCACTGCGACTAAGTAAGTATGTGACACCTTAAAATAGCCCATTGTGACTAGCGCAGGGCGGGCTGGATGACGCTCAGTGGTGACATTTGACTTAGCCGAGTGATTTGGCTCGGGTTAGTCAAAGCCCGGCTTGCAAGACCGCACTTTGGCTTGCAAACGTGGCCACCACGTTCCAGCGTCAATCCAGACCAACCGGAGCGGCAAGTGATCACAAATACTGAATTAATTTGAATAAAATTCATGCCTGCGTTTGATGCGACTTTGACATTGAAAGCAGGCATGTTTTGGAAATTGTGCGTTTAAATAAGAGAGGTAATTAAAGATGGCAGAAAAATTTCATTTTGTACCCAATGATTTAGCAACTTTAGCCGACCAATACGATGTCGTTGTCATTGGTTCCGGTGCCGCTGGGATGACCAGTGCCGTGCAAGCCCATGAACTTGGCTTGAAACCCGTTATTTTAGAAAAAATGCCAAAAATTGGTGGGAACACGAATCGAGCTTCTTCCGGGATGAATGCCGCCGAGACCGAAGTGCAATTGAATCATCATATCGTGGATAGTTATGAAGACTTTTATGCCGATACGTATAAGGGTGGCGGCGAAAAGAATAACACTGAGTTGTTAAAATACTTTACTGAACACAGTGCTTTAGCCATCGATTGGTTAGCCGACCATAACATTATCTTGGACGACTTAACGATTACTGGCGGAATGAGTACGATGCGGACCCATCGGCCAAGTTCAATGGCGCCCATTGGTGGGTTCTTAGTTACCGAATTATTGAAACAAGTTGCTCAAGAAAAGATTCCATTATATACCGATGTAAAAGTGACCGAATTAATTCAAGCGGCGGATGAAACTGTGACAGGGGTTAAGGTGACCACCGCGACTGGTGAAAAGACAATCAAAGCTGGTGCCGTGGTCTTGGCAACTGGTGGTTTCGGGGCTAATCAAGCCTTATTGACGAAATACCGTCAAGATTTAAAGGGCTACAATACCACGAACCAACCGGGTGCGACTGGTGACGGGATTCAATTAGCCCAAACAATTGGCGCTAACTTAGTCGATATGGATCAAGTCCAAGTTCATCCAACGGTGCAACAAGATACGGATCATGCTTATTTGATTGGTGAAGCGGTTCGGGGTGAAGGGGCCATCTTAGTTAATAAAAATGGTGACCGCTTTGTAAACGAATTGGATACACGGAAGAACGTGACCGCAGCGATTGATGCGCTTGGCGGTACCGGGGCTTACCTTATCTTTGATCAAGGTATCCGCGATCGGGTCAAGGCCGTAGAGTTCTATGACCATATTGGGTTGGTTAAGACCGCCGATACAATCGCTGAATTAGCCCAAACCACTGGCTTGGATGCTGATACCTTAACTGCCGCAGTTGCTAAGTGGAATACCGCGGTGGATGGTCATCAAGATGCTGACTTTAAGCGGACGACTGGGATGGATCGGGCGATTGTGAAAGCCCCATTCTTCTCAATCCACATTGCGCCCGCTGTCCATTACACGATGGGCGGAGTCTCGATTAACCATTTGACCCAAGTTTTGACGCCAGCTAAACAAGTGATTAACGGGTTGTTCGCAGCTGGGGAAGTTGTCGGCGGATTACACGGAAATAATCGGATTGGCGGCAACTCAATTGCTGAAACGGTCATCTTCGGTCGGCAAGCTGGTCAACAAGTTTTCAAATATTTGCAAAAGTAAACTCGTAAAAAAGAAGGAAGCGGCGCCATGTCTCTGGAAAAAGTAAAATACAAGAAGTTTATCGCTCCGATAGTTGTCGGGCTGATTCTCTGGTTTATGGGTCCGATGCGGCCAGCTGGGTTATCGTTAGGCGCCTGGTATATGTTTGCCATCTTTGTGGCGACGATTATTGGCTGTATCACGCAGCCATTACCCATTGGTGGGGTGGCCATTTTAGGCTTCACCGTGGCGGTTTTAACGAAGCAAGTCCCATTAGATACAGCGATTGCTGGTTTTGGGAATGGGAGTATCTGGCTGATTGTTATGGCCTTCTTCATCTCCCGGGGATTCATCAAAACTGGTCTTGGTCGGCGGGTGGCCTTGCAATTCGTGCGGCTGTTCGGGAAACGCACGTTGGGCCTAGCCTATTCCCTAATTGGGGTTGATCTGGTCTTAGCACCAGCCACTCCAAGTAACACGGCTCGAGCCGGTGGGATTATGTATCCGATCATTAATTCATTATCGGAAGCATTTGGCTCGTCACCGAAAAAAGGCACCCAACGTAAAATCGGCTCATTCTTAATGTATTCTGAATTTCAAGGGGACATTATTACGTCAGCAATGTTCTTAACCGCTATGGCTGGGAACCCCTTAGCACAATCATTAGCGAAGACGATGGGGATTCACATTACGTGGATGAACTGGTTCTTAGGCGGATTAGTGCCCGGGATTATTTCATTGATTGTCGTGCCATTCTTGATCTACAAGATGTTCCCGCCAGAAGTTAAGGAAACACCGAATGCCAAGCAATGGTCAGAATCACAGTTGAGTGAAATGGGTAAAATCAGTGTACCAGAAAAGTTCATGGGCGGGATCTTTGTGATTGCGCTGGTGTTATGGGTCACTGGCAGTATGACGGGCATCGATGCCACCTTGACGGCCTTTATTGCCTTATCATTGCTCTTGCTTTCTGGGGTCTTATCGTGGCAAGATGTTACTAAGGAAACCGGTGCGTGGAACACCTTAACTTGGTTCTCTGTCTTGGTCATGATGGCAACGCAATTGAACGAATCCGGATTTATTCCGTGGTTGAGTAAAGCGATTGCTGGGGCCATGAGTGGTTTGAACTGGATTATCGTATTAGTCGTCATTATTTTGGCCTACTTCTACAGTCACTACTTGTTTGCCAGCTCCACGGCGCATGTTAGTGCCATGTATAGTGCCTTTCTTGGTGTCGCTATTTCAGCCCACGTCCCGGGGTTACTCGCAGCTTTGATGCTTGGTTTCTTTGGTAACTTGTTTGCTTCCACGACGCATTACAGTAACGGTCCAGCACCAATCTTATTTGGTTCGGGCTATGTAACGCAGAATGAATGGTGGCGGATGAATGCCATCTTAGGGATTGTGTACTTTATCATTTGGATTGGTGCCGGTTCGCTATGGATGAAACTACTCGGCATGTGGTAAGTTGGGCGTAACATCATTAAATGAAAAGTGTTTGGTCATTAGCTTTATTTTGACCGATTGAAAGTCCCGTAACGGTCAAGCGTGTTGATCTGTTGGGGGCTTTTAGTCGATTAAATGGTGAAATTAAACGGACCAACGATTAGAGAAATGAGTGGGCATGATGAATACGCGAGATTTGGCTTATTTTCGAGCCTTAGTTGAACATAAAAATTATACGCTGGTGGCCCAGCAGTTTGAGGTATCTCAACCCGCTGTCACGCAAGCAGTGCATCGGTTGGAGAAAGAGTTTCAAGCCAAGCTGGTCGCCCAAGACCGCAGTCATCAACGGACTGAAATCACCCGGGCCGGGCAATTGTTATATAAAAATGCGCAGCTGATTCAGCAGAATATCGATTTGGCGCATCGCGAAATCGACAGTACGAAACAACCTAAGATTCGTTTCGGTTTGCCGCCAATTATTGGGACGATGTATTTTACCAATATTGCTGGTGAACTCTTGAATAAGGGCTTTTTGCCGCAACTGGCGATTACCGAGACCGGTTCCGGGGAGTTGCTGACGTTATTAGAGCATGGTGATATCGATATTGCGTTATTAGGCTCGTATAAGCCGTTAGAAGTCTCAGGCATTACGGCGATTCATCTTGGTAGTCGGCCGTTTTGTGTGATTGTGAGTCCGGAGCATCGTTTGGCTGATCACACGAGTATTGACTTTAAAGAACTCGCTAATGAGAAATTCATTGGGTTAACCGGTAAGTTTGTGCATCCCGGGGCCTTTCGAGCTTATTGCGACTATGCGGGAATTAATCCACCGATTATCTATAGTACGCCGGATATTTCCTGGGAAAAAGGACTCGTGCATGCCAACTTAGGTGTGGGCTTATTAGTGCGCGACATCGTCAATTCCGATGATGGGGTAGTGCGCTTAGCGATCAATGATCCGTTGCCAACCAGCTTCAATGTGTCGGTGGCGATGCGGACTGGTTATGTGCCGACGCAAACGGAACAACAGTTAATTGAAGAATTAGTCAAAATGGATATCACTGCGCAATAGCAGGGTAGCCACTTGTTGAGATAAGTAAATTAGGAAAGCCGCGATTAATGTGAAGGTAAAAGTGCCGTATGGTAAAAGTGAACAGTTTAACATTGACGTGCCAGATCAACAATTAGTGGGCGTGTTTAATCCGAATCCGGTTGCCTCAGTCGATGAAAATGAAGCGATTGATCAGGCTTTAAAGCAACCATTCTTTGATGAATCATTCGAAAAATTTATGGACACGGATGAACGGGTTGTTTTCATTGTGAATGATGGGACGCGGCCAACGCCGACCGCGAAAGTGTTGCAACATATCTATCCGATGATTAAAGATAAGAACATTTATTTTATCGTGGCTACTGGCGTTCATCGGGAACCGACGCCGGAAGAATATGACTTTATTTTTGGCCATGAAATCTATGAAGATTTAAAGCGGCAACAGCGTGTCCATTGTCATGATTGCCACAATGATCCGATGAGTTACTTGGGTGACTCACAAAATGGGACGCCGATGTATCTGAATAAGATTGTCGCCGAAGCCCATAAAGTTGTGCCGATTAGTTCGATCGAACCGCATTACTTTGCCGGTTATACGGGCGGGCGTAAGTCATTCCTACCAGGCGTGGCCGCGTACGAAACTATTTCAAAAAATCATTATTTAGCGTTACAAGATTCTGCTCGCGCTTTGAAGTTAGACGGCAATCCGGTGCATGAAGATATGATGGATGCGATGCATGTTTTGAGTGGCATTAATATTTTTGCGATTGAAATGGTCCTTGATAGTCATCATGATATTTACGCCGTTACAGCGGGGGACTTGAGCAAGTCATTTTATGCCGGGATTGATAAAGCCAAGGAAGTCTATGGCGTCGTCATTCCGCGCAAGGCTGATATTGTGATTTCAACCGCGCCGTACCCGATGGATGTGGATTTGTACCAATCACAGAAAGCTTTGGATAACGGTAAGTTAGCTTTGAATAAAAACGGTATCTTGATTCTCGTGGCTAAATGCCGGACTGGGATTGGGCCGAAACCGTTCTACGACTTATTGCGCTCGGAAAAAGATCCGGAAGATGTCTTAAAGAAGATTCATCATAGTTGGAAGCTCGGTTATCATAAAGCAGCTAAAATGGCACAGATCGATACTTGGGCACAGACGTGGGCGGTCTCAGATTTAACGGATGAGGAAATGCGAAATGTGCATTTTAAACCTTATCATGATCTACAAGTCGCTTTTGCCGATGCGTTGGCCGAAAAAGGCGATCAAGCGTCAGTGATTGTCTTGCCAGCAGGCTCAATGACGGTGCCCGAAGTAAACGTTACGAGCGAAAATTAAGTCTAAGATGAGGAGTAAAACAAAATGACAACTAAACAACAAAAATTGGTCAAAACATTACAAGGCTTCAAGTCGGCGGTTGTTGGTTTTTCAGGTGGGATTGACAGTACGTTAGTCTTAGACATGGCCATTACTGTGCTAGGTCAGGACAACGTCTTAGCGGTGGTCGCGAATTCGGAATTCTTCAGTGACGATGAATTTACTGCCGCCGTTACATTAGCCAATGAAATGGGCGCCCAAGTCGAAACGACGGATTTAGATTATTTGAGTGAACCACACGTTAAGCATAATACGGCTGATAGCTGGTATTACGCTAAACAATTATTTTACAATCGTTTAGCTGAGTTGCAGCAACAACACGGCTACGATGTCGTGCTTGATGGCATGATTATGGACGATGAAAACGACTATCGCCCAGGCATGCGGGCTCGTGATGAGGCTGGGGCCAAGAGTCCCTTAGAAATTGCTGGTTTTTATAAGGCTGATGTTCGTGATCTAGCCCAAGCAAACGGTTTAAAAAATTGGAGTAAGGTGTCCTCATGTAGTATTGCCTCACGGTTCCCTTACGATACGGTCTTAACCTCCGCTATGCTGACCCGCGTCTTACGGGCTGAGAAGTATTTACGCACCCAAGGGTTTCCAATCGTGCGGGTACGGTCAACGGACCAAACTGCGCGGATTGAAGTGCCTAGTGAAGATATTGCCGCTTTGATTAGTAAGCGGGACAGTATCAATAATCAATTGAAAGTTTACGGTTTTGATTTTGTGTCGATTGATCTGGGTGGCTTTGTCAGCGGTCATATGAATAGTCAATTGTCAGCAGAACAAATCGCACAATTTGCTTAATGGTTTGATTGTTGCTAGTGAGCTGGACTAAACTTGCCACTCTGGTTGGGCCAGCATTGGCTGGAACGTGGTGGCCGCGTTTATGAGCCGAAGGGCGGGCTCATAAGCCGGGCTTTGACTAACCCGGAAGACCGCCGGCTAAGTCAAACGACACCACTGAGCCAATGCTGGCCCGCCCGGCGTTAATTAATCCGTGATTATAAGATGGGTTTTAAGACAAGTCAAAACTTTGATCAGAGAGTAGAAATACAAATAAGCACTCAAAATCGATTGATTCGATTTTGAGTGCTTATTTGTATTAATGAAATTTTCCGAAAACTGACGATAGTTAACAGTGATTATGTCTCATAAGACATAGTCGGAGTGACCAAATGATTCGCCCTGAAGACTGGTTTTTAGGCTTCAGGGTTGCCCCACAGCGAATCGTTTGGTCAACGGAGACGGATCGTGTTAAGCCAAAATGCGATGCATGATATCCAATAATTGCTGCTGAGCGGGCGTTAGGATGTGCGTGGTGCGATAGACAATACTGGTGATGAATTCTGGCCGTTCCTCATCCATCAACTCCAGTCGCACGACATCATCTTGTTGATCGACGATATCGGTTAAATAAGTGATACCGACGTTTTGTGCCACTAACTTCATAATAATATGCGTGTCGTTGGACCGAAAAACGACATCGGGGCGAAAGTGGTTCCGCCGGGTGAGTTTATTGAAGGCTTGGTTATGCACGAAACTATTTTCGAACAGGACAAAGTCTTCATGTCGTAGTTCGCTGAAGAAGATCCGTTTACGATCAGCGAGCGGATGGGTTTTACCGACGTAAATGTAGAACGGATGGCGGTCGAATTCATCGGCGATTAAGTTCTGATAGGAGAGGGGTTCGATGGAACCTAATAAAGCCATGTCCATCTGCCCATCTAGCAACCCTTTGCGCAAGTCGACCGAGCCGCCTTCGACCGTTAAGATGTGGCGTAAGAGTCGCTGTTGTTTAAGTTGGGCTGCAATTTTTGGAAAATAGTAGTTTTCAATAATAGGTGGCAAGCCTAATGCAATCTGATTCTGAACGAGATTTTGGATTTCGTGGTGGGCGGTATCCAATTCTCGCAAAATACTAGTGGCGTGTTCCGCCAGCTGCTGGCCGCTTTGAGTGATTGTTAACTCATGATGAACGCGGTCACGAATAATGAGTTGTGATCCGAATTCGGTTTCCAATCGTTTGATAGCCGTGGTGATAGTTGGCTGACTCACGCCGAAAAAATCGGCTACTTTTGAAAAGTTTTTTTGATTAATTAATTCTTTGAAATAGGCTAAGTCCTTTGTATTCATAATTTCTCCTGTTAGATCAACGTTTATACTGACATTATAAAATATTTTTATAGTAGGTGGCAAGCTTGACTATAATAATTGAGCGGGTTTAAGGTGTTAAATGTAAATTGATGAGCGCAGATTGTTGATTGCGATGAACGGATTCGTTAATCTAATAATCGCAGCTTACCAAATTAGTTAATTCAATAGTTAAACTAACCCAAACGGAGGAATTAGTAATGACGAAAACTGCAGACCAAATTTTAAATAACCCGTTCTTAAACAAAGGGACGGCCTTTACTAAGGCTGAACGCCAAGCGTTAGGTTTAATCGGGACATTACCTAGCCAAGTTCAAACGATTGAAGAACAAACAACCCAAGCGTATGCCCAATTTCAAAGTAAGGCGACACGTTTAGAAAAACGGATCTTTTTAATGAACTTGTTCAATGAAAACCGGACGTTGTTCTACCACTTGATGGATCAACACGTGGTTGAATTTATGCCAATCGTGTACGATCCAGTCGTCGCTGATTCAATCGAACAATATAACGAATTGTTCTTAGATCCACAAAATGCGGCCTTTGTTTCGGTTGATGCACCTGAAGATATTGAAGCGACTTTGAAGAACGCAGCTACTGGCCGTGACATTCGGTTAGTCGTTGTGACTGACGCTGAAGGGATCTTAGGAATGGGTGACTGGGGTGTCAATGGTGTTGATATCGCTGTTGGTAAGCTAATGGTCTACACGGCCGCTGCCGGGATTGACCCGTCACAAGTCTTACCAGTTAGCATCGATGCTGGGACCAACAATCAAAAATTACTTGATGATCCGTTGTATCTAGGCAATCGTCACAAGCGGATTTATGGCGACCGTTATTATGAAACTATCGATAAATTTGTGGCGGCAGAACAAAAGTTATTCCCAGAATCATTATTACATTGGGAAGACTTCGGCCGTTCAAACGCGCAAGTGATCTTAGATCAATACAAAGACAAGATTGCGACCTTCAATGATGATATTCAGGGTACTGGGATGGTTGTTTTAGCTGGGATTTTAGGGGCTTTGAACATTTCTAAGGAAAGTATCAAGGATCAAAAAATCCTATCCTTTGGCGCTGGGACTGCCGGCATGGGGATTGCGAACCAAATCATGGATGAACTCATGCAAGCTGGTTTGACGGAAGCTGAAGCCAAGCAACACTTCTATGCTGTTGATAAGCAAGGCTTGTTGTTCGATGACACTGAAGACTTAACGCCAGCCCAAAAAGCCTTCACACGTCAACGCAGTGAATTCAGCAATGCTGATGAATTGACGAACTTAGAAGCTGTTGTTAAAGCAGTTCACCCAACGGTCATGATTGGGACATCTACTCAACCAGGGACCTTTACCGAAAGCATCATTAAGGAAATGGCGGCCCATACTGATCGGCCAATCATCTTCCCATTATCCAATCCAACGAAATTGGCTGAAGCCAAAGCTGAAGACTTAATCAAGTGGACGGATGGCCGGGCCTTGGTTGCAACTGGGATTCCTGCGGATGATGTTGAATACAAGGGTGTCACTTACCAAATCGGTCAAGGGAACAATGCCTTGATGTACCCTGGTTTAGGCTTCGGGTTGATTGCGGCAACAGCCAAAGTCTTGAATGCAGAAACGCTATCTGCTGCTTGCCATGCTTTAGGCGGTATCGTTGATACGAGCAAGCCTGGTGCGGCCGTTTTACCACCAGTTTCAAAGATTACTGAATTTTCACAAACGTTAGCCGAAGTCGTGGCCCAAAGTGTTATCGACCAAAAGTTAAACAAAGAACCAATTACTAGTGCTAAGCAAGCTGTTGCTGACATGAAGTGGGTTCCTGAGTATAAATAAGTTGGTAAGATAGTTACCGCCTAAGTTGATCGCCAAAATATGCTTATGTTAATGACCCTAAACATGGGGGTTCATCGCATATTTTGGTCATTAGCTTACTAGCTAAATTGTAAGCAATAAAATTGCAACAAATCAATATAGTGGTCGCGTTTTTAGAGAGAGCGTGCAACACGTTATAGAGAATGATGGATTAGGTTAGACTGTTTAAGTATTAGCTATAAACTAGTCAATATTTATTAACAGCGACTAGTTTAGCCGAGAGGTTGGGGCCTAAAATGCTCAGCCATGTCGTTGGCCTTAGAGCGGGTGATTTTCCCGGTCTTAGGTCAAGGCCAGTTTTGAAGACCGCCCTTTGGCTTCAAAATGGTCCATGGCGTTCCAGCGTTTTAGGCCCCAACCGGCAGGCGGCACTAACAACTAACTTCAAGCATTAAAGAGAGAAAAAATTGTAGGAAGTAGGGACTAAAAACTTATGGCTGTTTTATGGAATTCAATTCAAAGTGTCCTCGTGGTCGTTTTGATCATGATTTTAGGATATGTATTACGACGGACGGGCTGGTTTGACGATAAATTTGGTGGGACGATTTCGAAATTTATTAAGAACATTGCCTTGCCAGCGTCAATCTTCGTTTCAGTATTAAGTCGCTTAACGCGTGGCCAATTGGTCTCATTTTCCGGTTACCTGGCGTATGCTTTTCTGGCCGTCATCATCGGATATTTGATTGCCTTTGCGTTAGTTAAGTTGATGCATATTAAACCCGGGCGTAAGGGGATCTTTATCAATGCGATGGTCAACGCCAATACAATCTTTATTGGGTTGCCTTTGAACATTGCCTTGTTCGGTGACAAGAGTATGACGTACTTCTTGGTTTATTATATTGTGAATACCGTTTCGACTTGGGCATTTGGGGTCTTCTTGATTTCAAATGATGATCCGACTAAGTCAAAGGAGCAGACGCATAACAAGATTGACTGGAAGAAAGTGATTCCAATGCCATTAGTTGGGTTTTTGGTCGCTTTGATCTTCCTACTATTGAATATTCCAATCTTGAAAATTTCTTTTGTGAACTCTACGTTAACTTACGTCGGTAACTTGGTCACCCCATTATCCTTAATCTATATTGGGATTGTCTTAGCCGATGCTGGTTTGAAGAGTATCCGTTTTGATCGCGATACGATTGTGGCATTAGTAGGTCGGTTCATCTTGTCACCTGCGATCATGATTGCGGTCTTGATGGTTGCCGGCAACTTTGGTGCCAGCTTCCCAACGATGGCCTCACAAACGTTGATTGTGCAATCCGCAACCCCAATGTTGGCTGTCTTGCCAATCTTGGCTAACGAAGCGCATGGGGATGTTGAATACGCGACAAACGTGGTGACGACCAGTACGGTCTTATTCATCGTCGTGGTGCCAATCTTAATGTCGTTGATTCAATTTATCTAGGACACGATTAAAATTAAAATAGTATTAAAAAAGACGCCGATTCTTAGAATCAGCGTCTTTTTTTAATTTTGAAAACGGTTAGTATCGCTTTCTTTGTGTAAAATAACTAAGCTATGAAAGTCGTGCTTTGACAGTGATTAGGCTCCTTGTTGTTAAAAATATTAAAGAAATCCTTGACTATTTATGTGAAAATCAATAAAATTAATATCGTTATATTAATAAGAATTCAATTAGGAGGCAATGGTGAATATGAAAGAATCACGACGATTACTGGTAAAAAAACCAGTCAGTCCGGCTAATTTTAATAAGAGCGGGTTGGCCAAGACCCTCGATGCCTTCAGTTTAACAATGATGGGGGTCGGTGCGATCGTAGGTTCTGGGATTTTCATTATGCCTGGGATCATTGCTGCGAAGTATGCGGGCCCGGCTGCCATGCTATCCTTTGTGATTGCAGCGGTAGTTTGTTCATTAGCCGCCTTGTGTTATGCGGAATTTTCATCAACGATTCCCTTAGCAGGGAGTGCCTACACGTATGTTTACACCGTGTTCGGTGAATTCTTAGCGTGGATTCTCGGTTGGGCCTTGATCTCTGAATATCTCTTTTCAGTATCGTCCGTGGCGGTTAGTTGGTCGTCATACTTTCAGAATCTATTGAGTGGGTTTGGAATCAAATTGCCGGCCTTTTTGTCTGCGGCAGCCGGGACAGCCGGCGCACCGCATGCCGGCTTTAATTTAATTGCCTTTATTGTGGTTTTAGCCATTTCATTATTGTTAGTCGGTGGGGTTCAAGAATCAACGCGAGTCAACTCCATCATGGTCGTGGTGAAGATCTTGGTCATTGCCTTGTTTATTGGGGTAGCCATTTTCTTCGTGAAACCAGCCAACTTCCACCCATTCATGCCGCATGGGGTGCATGGGCTAGTCAAAGGGGCGTCGCTAGCTTTCTATGCTTACATCGGATTTGATGCCGTGTCAACAGCCTCAGAAGAAGTGAAGAATCCTAAGCATGATATGCCGATTGGGATTATCGGGTCACTGATTGTGGCGTCGATCTTGTATATTGCGATGTCCGTTGTCTTAGTCGGGGTTGTTTATTATACGAAGCTAAACGTTGCTGACCCAGTTGCGTATGCGTTAGCCTTGATTCATCAAAACTGGGCTGCCGGAATTGTCTCCTTAGGGGCAGTTGTCGGGATGACCACGGTGTTAATCGTCATGCTATATGGTGGGACCCGGTTGTTATTTGCGATTAGTCGGGATGGCTTATTGCCCAAGACGTTCCGCAAATTAAATCCCCATACGAAAGTGCCGGTTCGCAGTACTTGGATCTTTGGGATTATTTCAAGTGTTTTTGCGGCGGTGATTCCATTGGATAAGATTGCCGAATTAGTTAACATTGGGACGTTGTTTGCTTTTGCAATGGTCTCAATCGGGGTTATCTTTTTACGGAAGCACGAAACCTTACAACAGATTGAAAGTTCGTTTAAAGTGCCATTCTTCCCAGTGTTGCCAATTGTGTCATTTTTAGCCTGTGCTTACTTGATGATTAATCTACAAGTATTTACTTGGAAGATGTTTGCCATTTGGATTACGCTCGGGATTATCATTTACTTTATTTATGGCTATCGGCATTCACGGATTCGTGAAAGTTTGCGTGAACAAGAAACTAAATAATTTTTTTAAGCGTGTCGGCGGTTGCTGGCACGTTTTTTTGGTAAAATAAGAGCAAGTTAAGTTAGTCGACTTGCTAACTTGATCAGGAGGCAGGACCGCGGTTAGTTAAGTCTGGCTTGATTTGACTGATTGTAGTACTGTCTGGCGGTGACCCCAGCCGCAAAACCGGAGAGAGGAAGGACGTTAAGGATGCAACGAAAATCCAACGCCTATCAAATTAGTGTCTTAGCGGTCTTAACGGCCATTGTGATTATTCAAAATGTGGTGCCATTATTTGGCTATATTCCCTTACCAGGACTCAGTATTACGACGATTCATATCACGGTCATTATTGCGGCAGTGATTCTGGGTCCCAAAGACGGGGCAATTATCGGTGGTATTTGGGGCTTAATCGACTGGATTCGTGCATTTACGGCACCAACTAGTCCATTAGCACCGATTGTTTTCACCAACCCCTTAGTGTCTGTGTTGCCACGAATCTTGGTCGGAGTCGTTGCCGGGATTATTTTTGCCGGTTGGGCTAAGCGGCAACATCCAGCAGTTGGGATGGCGATTGCGGCTGTCGCCGGGTCATTAGTGAATACGATTTTAGTGCTCGGTTTGATTGGTTTGCTTTACCGCAATGCCGCGGCCGGATTTTATCAGATCGACCTATCAAAGTTAATGCCGTATTTATTGACCATTGTCGGCACGAACGGGATTCCCGAAGCAATTCTAGCGGGAATCGTCACACCGCTAATTGGGACGCCATTACTACGATTTAAACAGCGCCATCGTTAGTGTAAAACGATCATTCCTTAATTGGAGTGATCGTTTTTTAGTAGATGGTTAATTGCCGCTCTGGTTGGACCAGAATCGGCTGGAACGTGGTGGCCGCGTTTTCGAGCCATAGTGCGGTCTCGAAAGCCGGGCTTTCACTAAGCCGGAAAACCACCGACTAAGTGAAACGACACCACTGAGCCAATTCTGGTCCGCCCGACGTTAATTAACAGGTAGTTATAAATTAACGTTAATTCATTGTGACCAGTAACAGGTAACTTTAACCCATATCCAGCGCTCAAATGTGTTGTTCATTAGAAAGCTGTAGTTTCAGATTACAACTTGACGTGGTGAAAGTAGGTACTACGTTTGGTGTTAGTTGGATGTGGGTTGCCACTCTGATTGTCCCAGCGTTGGCTGGAACGAGGTGGCCACGTTTTCGAGCCAAAGGGTTGTCTTGAAAGCCTGGCTTTATCTAAGTCGGAAAATCACCGACCAAGATAAACGACACCACTGAGCCAATTCTGGTCCGCCCAATGTTAATTAACGTGAATTAATGACTATCTATTGTTGACCATAAATTTAGCCGAGAGGTTGGTTCCTAAAATGCTCAGCCGTGTCGTTGGCCTTAGTGTGAGTGGTCTGCTCATACTTAGGCCAAGGCCAGTTTTGAAGACCGAGCTTTGGCTTCAAAATGGCCCATGGCGTTCCAGCATTTTAGGAACCAACCGGCAAGCGGCAATTTTAACTAGCACCCAGCGTATTCTATAGCTTGTTCAACGGAGACGGATAAACAAGCACTAACTAAAAAATCCGGCTCCCAAGCAGATTGTAAACTGCTGGAGAGTCGGATTAATTCGCTCAATTACTTAACTTCAGTAACTTTCTTCTGACTAATAATCACTTTATCATGATACTTATCAACGATTTCTGGATCTGTACTGGTAAACTCAATCAAGTACGAGTTCGTGTAGGCCTTCGCAATTGTGCCGGTCATGGTCTGGCCCTCAAGCTTAAATGTCACTTTAGTTCCGATTTCCATTGGTTTGGCCTCATTTCTGTATAATGTCGTTAATATAGCACGGATTAGCAAAATGTCAACTAACAAACTGAAAACGGGGATAAAACTAGGCTTGAAAATTAGCACCCTTGACTATTTTACTAATAAAAGTTGGGTTTGATTGAATTTTCACTTATCGCTTGATATGATAAAGGTGACTTAAATGTTTACGCTTACGTAGGTGGACGTAACAGTTAAAATAAAGGGGGGATTACGATGAGTATTTTATCCTTAGCCCGCTTTCAATTTGCGATGACGACGGTGTTTCATTTCTTCTTTGTGCCATTATCAATTGGTTTAGCATTAGTCGTAGCCATTATGGAAACGCTCTATGTTATTAAAAAGGATCAATTGTACAAACATATGGCACAATTCTGGGGACGGATTTTCTTACTTAGTTTTGCCGTTGGGGTTGTAACCGGGATTATTCAGGAATTCCAGTTCGGGATGAACTGGTCGGAGTACTCACGTTTTATGGGTGACATTTTTGGGGCGCCATTAGCGATTGAAGCGTTAGTTGCGTTCTTTATGGAATCCACGTTTATCGGCTTATGGATGTTTGGCTGGGACCGGTTTAGTGCTGGTATTCACTGTGCGTTTATTTGGTTAACTTCCATTGGGACGATGATTTCAGCCATGTGGATTTTGGCAGCCAATAGTTTTATGCAAAATCCAGTCGGTTTCATGATCAATGCCAAAACCGGTCGTGCGCAGATGACCAGTTTTGCCGCAGTTATTAAGAATCCGCAATTATGGTATGAGTTACCGCACGTTTTATTTGGGGCATTTGTCACCGGTTCCTTTGTGGTTGCCGGGATGGCCGCGTTTGGTTTGCTTAAGAAGCGCAATCCAGAATTCTTCCGTAAATCACTTAAGGTCAGTCTGATCATTGGTTTGTTGGCTACAATCGGCGTGGTTGGTATGGGTGATGTCCAAACGCGTTACATTATTAAAGAACAACCGATGAAGTTTGCGGCGACTGAAGGGTTATACAAAGACTCTGGGTCACCAGCGGCTTGGGCGATTGTGTCTGGGATAGATACTAAGAATCATAAGACGAACTGGTCAATTGAGATGCCTTATGTCTTGGATATCTTAAGTTATCACAAGTTATCTGGGAACGTTAAGGGTCAAAATGCCATCAATAAAGAATTACATGCGAAATATGATAAGAAGTTTGGCAAGAATATGAACTATTATGTCCCAACCAAGACGTTATTCTGGAGTTTCCGGGTCATGGCCATTTCTGGTGGGTTGTTTGCCTTAATTGCGATTATCGGGTTATTCTTTAATCGCGCCGGCAGTGACTTAATCATGCGGCAGCGCTGGTTCTTATGGGTCTTAGGAATTTGCACGTTCTTACCATTTGCGGCGAATACGGCCGGCTGGTTTATTACCGAACTGGGGCGGTATCCTTGGGTCGTCTATGGGCTATTGACGATTGCCGATGCCGTTTCGCCGAATGTTAGTGTCGCATCATTATTAATCTCAAATATTGTCTACTTCTGCTTGTTCAGTGGTTTAGGCATCGTGATGATCGTCTTGTCCAAACGGGTCTTGCATTATGGTCCAGATGATTTGTTACAAGCGAAAGATGATGCACCGTATGACCCATATGGTAAGGGGGCGTTCGATCATGAGTAACTTACAATTCTTATGGTTTATTTTAATCGGTGTTTTATTCAGCGGCTTCTTCTTCCTAGAAGGGTTTGACTTTGGGGTCGGGATGTCGATTAAGACTTTGGCGCAAACGCGGTCGGAACGTGATGCAGTGATTCATACCATTGGCCCGCATTGGGATGCTAATGAAGTTTGGCTGATTACGGCTGGCGGGGCAATGTTTGCCTCGTTTCCAATGTGGTACGCGTCCCTATTCTCCGGCTTTTATCTGATCCTACTCTTGATTTTAGTCGCCTTGATTATGCGAGGTGTTTCTTTTGAATTCCGTAGTCGGATGGAAAGTGAACGTGGGCGGAACTTCTGGGAATGGGCCGCGGCCTTAGGAAGTTTCTTCGCAGCGTTTCTCTTTGGCATGTTGTTTACTGCGATGGTCAAAGGGATGCCAATTAACGCGCATGGAGATATTTCAGCGCACTTTACCGACTATGTGAACTTATTCTCACTCGTTGGTGGGGTGGCGGTGACCTTACTCTGCTACTTGCACGGCTTGAACTTTGTCCGGTTAAAGACGACCGGGGCGTTGCGGGAACGTGCTTTGAAATGGGCTAAACCACTGTACTGGCTCCTATTTGCTGGTGAAGTCTTGTTTGCCATTTTGTTGTTCTTCAGCACCGACTTCTTCGATAAAAAGCCAATTTCAACGTTGATTATCGTGGTTGCGCTGGTCCTCTTAACGGTGCTTGCCACTTGGGGTGTTTACAGTAACCACGAATGGCTGTCATTTATTAGTAGCGGCTTGTCCTTAATTGATGTGGTCATCTTGTTGTTCAATGGCTTGTTCCCACGGGTGATGGTGGCGAATAATGCTGCCAACAGTATCTTAATCAAAAACGCTTCGAACTCGCCATACACGTTACATCTGATGACGATTATCGCCTTGACGACGTTGCCGATTATGCTGATTTACTTCATTTGGAGTTATTGGGTCTTTTATAAGCGAGTTGCGTCATAAAACCGCTACCAAATACGGAATCAATGGTACAATTTAATTAAATAAGCCCGAAAGTGGTCGTGACTTGGCCGGTGCCAGGTCACGGCTTTTTTGTGATATCAGGTGGGGAGGGGACAGTTATGTTTGATCCAGCATTATTCAAATTGCCAGGAATGCGGCGCTTAGCGGTGATTTTAGCCTTACTAGCGGTCGTTGAAGGTATTTTTATTATTATTCAAGCACAGTTCATGTCCGTAGCAATCGTTGGCTTGTGGCATTTGCAGCAACTGGGGACTATTCTGCAGCCGATGCTGATCTTTGCCGTGGCTTGGACTGGGCGGCAGTTATTAGTCGTCATCAAGAATCGGCTGATGTATCCAGTGGTTGAAAAGACGACTGGCGATTTACGCCGACAAGTGATGCAAAAATTATATCGGCTAGGACCAAGTTATGTCGCCAAGACTGGGACGGGGAATGTGGTCACTACAGCTTTGGAAGGCATCGATAAGGTTCAGACGTATTTGATGCTCGTCGTCATTAAAGTTATCGATATGATGGTGATTCCGTGGGTGATTTTAATTTATATTGCCTGGCTACGGTGGCGTGAAGCGTTATTCTTATTAGCTATTTTTCCGTTAATTATTGTGTTTATGATTATTTTGGGTTACGCGGCCCAAGCTAAAGCTGACAAACAATACGTTGGTTATCAACGGTTATCGAATCACTTTGTCGACACGTTGCGCGGCCTGCCCACGTTGAAACAATTAGGACTCAGCCGGCAGTACGCCAACAATGTGTATCAAGTGAGTGAAGGCTATCGGAAGCAGACGTTAGCGGTGATTAAGATTGCCATGCTATCAACGTTTGCCTTGGATTTCTTTACGACGCTTTCGATCGCGGTTGTGGCGGTCTTCTTGGGTTTTGGCTTAATTGATGGGACGATTACCTTATTACCAGCGTTAGTGATCTTAGTCCTATCACCAGATTATTTTTTGCCTTTACGGACGTTTGCGAGTGATTACCATGCCACGTTAAACGGGAAGAATGCCTTTGCGGCGGTTCAAAAAATGTTGGCCTTACCCGTGGCCACACAACGTGATCAATTAGGCACGCAGCCGTTAAATTGGCAAGCAGATAGTACGTTAAGCTTACAAAATATTAACTTCAGCTATGATGGCAAGCAACCAGCGCTTAGTACGCTTAAGCTGCAAGCAAAAGGTTACCAACGGATTGGCATTATCGGGGCTTCTGGTTCCGGTAAGTCGACCTTAATCAACTTATTAGGAGGCTTTTTGACGCCGACCGCTAATCAAGGGTCCTTGACGGTGAATGGTCAGGCGGTAACGCACTTGAATCAGATTGCTTGGCAACAAAGTTTCTTTTATATTCCGCAAAACCCTTATTTGTTCCATGCGAGTTTGGCAGAAAATATTGCCTTTTATCAACCAAATGCGGGCCTCAGTGCGATTGGGGCGGCCGCAGAAAAGGCGGGTTTAACCGACTGGATTAAAACGTTACCGGATGGGTTAGCAACCAAAATTGGTGAAGGTGCACGGGGCGTTAGTGGTGGTCAAGCCCAACGAATTGCGTTAGCGCGGGCATTCTTAGATAGTTCGCGGCGTATTTTGTTGTTTGATGAACCGACTGCTCATCTAGATATTGAAACGGAAGCGGAGTTAAAGCAAACGATTTTACCGGTGTTTAAAGATCACTTAGTCTTCTTTGCAACGCATCGTTTGCACTGGATCAACCAAATGGATTATGTCCTCGTCATGGACCACGGCCGGATTGTTGAGCAAGGGACGCCGGCACAACTAGCCGCGGCGGATGGGGCGTACGTCCGGTTACGGGATGAAATGGTAGGTGCCATCTAATGAAAAACTTTTTTGCAACCTTTAAACGTGATACTTGGGTGATGCCGTACTTACGCAAGTATAAAAAGTTGTTAGCATTGACGTTATTTCTTGGGTTAATGACCTTTTTCTGCGGGTCAGCGTTGATGTTTAACTCGGGGTATTTGATTAGTAAAGCGGCACGTCATCCGTATAATATTCTGATGATCTACGTGCCGATTGTCTTGACACGGGCCTTTGGGATTGGGCGACCAGCGTTTCGTTATGCGGAACGGATCACCAGTCATAATTGGGTCTTACGGATTGTGTCTGACTTTCGTAAAAAGCTCTATCAAGCCGTTGAAAAGCAAGCGGTCGCGATTCGGCAAAATTTTCAAACTGGCGATGTGTTAAGCCTATTAGCTGACGACATTGACCATATTGAAAATCTCTATTTACGGACGGTTTTTCCAACCGTGATTGCCCTCATGATGTATGTGTTGATCGTGTTAGCACTGGGGGTCTTTAGTTGGTGGTTCGGGTTGTTGATGCTACTGATGTTAGGTCTCATTGTGATCGTGATGCCGTTATTATCGGTACTAGTGAACGGTGCCCGTGAAACTCGCAGTCGTCAGATTCAGCAGACCTTTTATACGCAACTGACGGATGCGGTGATGGGCTTAGGTGATTGGTTGATCTCTGGTCGGCAACAAGATTTTAATGACCGTCAGACGGCGCCGATTGATCAAATTTCTAGTTTGCGGCGGGCTGATCACCAATTTCAGTGGTGGCGTGATTTTACCATCCAGATTATTTTTGGTGTGATTTGTCTGGCCCTCATTATTTGGAGTAGCTTTGCTTGGACGCAAAACGATGCTAATGCCAATTGGATTGCGGCCTTTGTCTTATCCGTCTTTCCGTTAGTCGATGCCTTTCAATCGGTCAGCCAAGGGGTCAGCGAATGGCCAAGTTATCAACGGTCAATCGTGCGGGTGAACCAGTTGGACACCACGCCAACGGATCAGCGGGATCAAACTGTCTTAACGGAACCGTTTAATCAGTTACAAGTGGCTAATCTTGAATTTACGTATCCAGAGGGGACGCGTCCCATTTTTAAGCAACTAAGCCTGACGCTAAAAGCTGGTGAAAAGGTTGCTTTACTGGGACCTTCTGGTACTGGGAAAAGTACGTTATTGAAACTTATTTTAGGTGACTTACAACCGAATGGTGGTTCCGTGCAATTGAACGATATTCCGATTGCCCGTTTGCAAAATGAGCGGGCTCAGTTATTTGGTGTTTTGGATCAGCAGCCGTATTTGTTTAATACGACCATCATGAATAATGTGCGGATGGGGAATTTGAAGGCGACGGATGACCAAGTGAAGGCGGCGCTAAAGGCGGTTGAATTAGATCATCTGATTGACTCGTTGCCGGATGGTTATGAGACAGTAGTTGAAGAAGGCGGTGCGCGCTTTTCCGGTGGCGAACGGCAACGGTTAGCGCTGGCGCGAATTCTATTGCAGGATGCGCCGATAATTATTTTGGATGAGCCTACTGTTAGTTTAGACCCCATCACAGAAGCGCATTTATTGGCGACGGTGTTTAAAGTCTTACAAGATAAGACGATTCTATGGGTCACACATCATTTAGCTGGGATTAACTATGTTGATCAAGTCCGTTTCTTGGAAGATGGGCAGTTCGATATGGCGGGTACCCCGCAAGAACTATACGCGAGTGCCCCACGGTTTAAACGGTTGTATGACTTGGATCAGGGGCAAGAGTGAGCCAGACTGTTTAAAGTTAATATGCTTAGTGCTGGTTGGATTAACTTGCCACTCTGGTTGGGCCAGAATCGGCTGGAACATGGTGACCACGTTTTCCAGCCATAGTGTGGTCTCGAAAGCTGGGGGGAAAATCACCTACTTAGATAAACGACACCACTGAGCCAATTATAGCCAGCCCGGCGTTAATTAACCGGCAGGCGGCAATTTTAACTAATCAAGCGTCTTTCGATATCAAAAGTGCCAGCGACTTAATTTGAGAGTCGCTGGCACTTTGTGTGTTAGTGATAAATACTGGCAATAACTATTTGTTTATTCTAAAGAATAAATTTAGTGTAATGATAGTCAAGTCACTCACTGCAATTAATGATTCCGAATCAATAGCTGGGTCACTAATTGGCGTAAAGTCTGTTGCGTTCCGCCCGCTGGTAAGCGGTTAATCAACGTTAGTGCCTGTTGTGTATACTGTGTCGCTAACTGTTGCGCTTTAGTAACGCCACCTAATGCGACCACTTGATTGCGAATCGCTAAGAGGTCGTCATTAGTCGCAACGGTGCCTGGCATTGGTAATTGGCGCGCTAAGCTCGGATCGGCTTGTAAGGCGTAAATCAATGGCAAGGAGTAAACACCGTCGCGTAGGTCAGTTAAGACGGGTTTATGGGTAAGCTGTTCATCGCCTGTATAGTCTAAGATATCATCTAGCATTTGATAGGCTAGGCCGAGTTGTTGGCCAATCTGTTGGCCTAAGTCAACGATAGCCTGTGGTGCTTGAGCCAGTTGGGCGCCTTGTTGGCAACTCAAGCTAAATAGCCGTGCGGTTTTACCCGCGGCGACTTTTAAGTAGTCATTGAGACTGGTCTGCGGGTGAAAGTTATGCGCCATCTGGTCGAGCTCACCTTGGAGAATGCCGCGCATGGCCGCCACATTACGTTGGATGTCGTTGGTCGTCCGTGCGGAAAGCACCACGAGATCGAAGTAGCACGTAAATAAGAGATCACCGGCATAGATGGCATTGCGTTGACCGTAGTCTTGATGAATCGTGGTGACGTGCCGCCGTTCTGGGCTCTCGTCGATGACATCATCGTGAATTAAGGTTGCGACATGTAGAAGTTCCATCGCCGCCGCCCCGGCTTGTAAGCGATCGGCCGCTTGGTCCGTTCCAAATTGGCTGAATAAGTAAAAGAATCCTGGGCGCAAGAATTTGCCACCAGCTTGCAAGAGTTCATGCACCCGTGCATTAATGGCAGGATTATCAATGTTAACGTGTGCCAATAAGTATGGTTTTAACGCTGCTAATTGGGCATGAATCTGTGTATCTGGTTGCCAAATCGTTTGAATCATTCACCGTCACCCCGTTGGCGTAGGACAGCAAAACTTGCAGCCCTACGCATTCTAAAATACAATCTAACTTAAAGGTACAAATAACTATTAAAGTTGTCAATCAAAAAGGGGGAGTCGGTCCTTGAAACCGAAAGTTTTTTTAGAGTTCGTGGAGATCAAATCGCTGATTGCCAGTGTTTTGCCATTTGTTCTGGGGAGTTTGTACGCGATTTATAATTACCATCAAGTTCATTTAGGGTATTTAGCCCTATTTTTTGTGGCGTCTTCATTATTCCATATGGCGACCAATGCGAATGATAATTATCAAGATTTCTTGCATGCACCTCGTGATGCCGATAATCAGGAGTTTTTAGAAGAGACTAATGTCGTTGGCGTCAATCAGATTTCAATTGGCCAGGCACGGACGATTACATTTGGCCTGGCGGGGGTGTCATTAGTCTTGGGCTTGTGGCTCGTGACGCGTACCGGCTTACCATTATTATGGATGGGCTTGTATTCATACGCGGTCGGTTATTTTTATGCGGGCGGTCCCAAGCCAATTTCAACCAGTCCTTTTGGTGAATTCTTCTCAGGGTTTACGATGGGCTTTATGATTTTTTGGATTGCCGTGTTTATTAATACCTACGATGTCACGACGATTACGTGGTTGTCGAGCTTTCAGGTGTTGGTCGCGGCGGGATTAGCTATTTTTGCTATTTCGAATATTATGTTGGCTAATAATATTTGTGATATGGCAGAAGACATTGCGTTAGGCCGGCATACAATTTTGTATTACTTAGGGAAACCAATCATGTTACGGGTGTTTGCTTGGAGCTATGTCGCTGGGTACTTGTGCTTAGTCGCGGCGGTGTGGTTAGGTGTGTTGCCACCGTTAAGCCTGTTGACACTGATTAGTGCGATTCCAGTGTATAAAAATACGCGGTTGTTTTTGCAAAAGCAAGTTAAACGGGAAACGTTTATCTTAGCGATTAAGAATGCGACGATTATTTGTTTGTCGTTTGCGGTATTTATGGGGTTAGGGTTGTTGGTTTAACTGAACTGAGAATAAGCAAAAACGGCAGTGAATTCAATCATTTCACTGTCGTTTTTTGCATGTTAGCTTGTTATTCAAATGGATAACGATAATCCCACTGTTGCCGGGCAGCCGTCATAATATCCATCACATCAGTCGTTTTAACCAAGCTGGTATTGGCTAAGTTACCCGCGACCATTCGCTGCATATCGGCGATTTCGTAGTTCATTGCATTGGTTGATGCACCAGCTTGAATCACTTGAGTTTGGCCTTGATTATCCGTGAATAGGGCATGGTCGGCCCGGGGATAAGTGTCAATGGTGAAGTAGCCATTTTCATACGCTACAATCCCTTGTTTAGGCATTTTAGCGCGGAAAGTCAGCGCAATGTTGGCGAGTTCGTCATTGGCATTACGGAGACTAATCGTTTCGGCTTCATCCACGCCGGTACTGAACCGATGCATCGTGGTTCCGGTGATATAGGGCTTAGCCGTTAAAAATTCCCGGACAAAGGCTAACGCGTAGACCCCAATATCCAACAGTGCCCCGCCTGCCAGCTCTGGATTAAAGAAGCGGTTGGTTGGGTCAGGTTCCTTAAAGCTCCCAAAACTAGCTTGGACCATCTTTAAAGCACCTAACTGATGATCATCGGCAAAGGCGTGCAGCTTTTGATATAGTGGCATGTGATACAACGTCATCGCTTCAGCTAACACGAGCTGATTAGCGGCTGCGAGGGCCTTAGCTTGGTTCAACTGGGCACTGGTCATCGTGATGGCCTTTTCGCTGAAGACGTGTTTACCAGCCTTTAATGCCGGCAGAATGGTATCGAGGTGGTAGTTATGTGGCGTGGCCACGTAAACGATGTCCACTTGTGGATCAGCTAATAGGGCGGACAAGTCACCATAAGCTTTTGGAATCTGATGGTCGTTAGCAAAAGCATCTGCTTTGGCTTGCGAGCGTGAACAAACGGCGTAGATTTCACCATCAGGCTGGTCAAAGTATTTGACAAAGCTGTGAGCGATATTGCCGAGACCGACAATTGCCCACCGATATTTTTTAGGCATAGGCACGTTCCTCCAATTTTATGATAGGATCCAAATTCATTCTAGCAGAAAAGTTGGGTTGGACAGCGTTAAAAGCCATTTTAATTTTAGCTAAAAGCAGGTAAAATAGAGCCAACTTACATAGAAAGGATACCCGTCATGGCAGCAAAAAAGCGTCGACGTAAACGCCGGTCTAAAGCAACCGGATTCTTAGTCAGAAAAGGCCGCGTGCAATGGTTGAACGTGATCGTCTTAGTGATCGTGTTTGGTGGCCTTGGGTGGGTGGTGAGTACCCGTTGGACCGGTTGGCTGCCAGTTCATCAGGAAGTGACCGTCAAAACGCATGCTGACTTTATCAAGCGCCTAGCACCGGATGCTAAGGCCATGCAGACGACTTATCACGTGCGGGCGAGTATTACACTGGCACAAGCTATCTTAGAGTCGGATTGGGGGCGAAGTACGAACGCGACGGAAAATAATAATTTATTTGGGGTTAAAGCGACCGCGGCAGAACCCGGCAAGGTGATGACGACGCAAGAGTATTACGATGGTGCCTATCATCAAGTCAAGCGCCGGTTTCGAGTTTACACCAGTTGGCATGCGTCGATGGTGGCCCATGCGAAACGACTGGCGAATGGCCCGGCTTGGGACCCCGGTCATTATCAAACGGTGATCAAGGCCAAGACGTATCAAGACGCCGCCCAAGCCTTAGCCAAGACCGGCTATGCGACTGATCCGGATTATGCGCAAAAAATAATTAATGTTATTCAAAAATATGACTTAGAACGGTATGATAGTAAGTAGAACTTTTAAACTAGATGAAATTAGTAGGAGGGCACTATGCGAGAACTTGAACAACGTATTTTAACCGATGGCCGGGTCTTACCTGGTGAAGTCTTGAAGGTCGATGGTTTCTTGAATCATCAAGTTGACCCAGATTTAATGTTTACGATTGGGTCCGAATTCGCACGACTATTCCGCGAAGCCGGGATTACCAAGATTTTGACGGTCGAATCATCGGGGATTGCGCCCGCAGTGATGGCTGGGTTGCAGTTGCATGTCCCCGTTGTTTTTGCCCGTAAACACAAATCGGTGACCTTGATCGACGATTTGTACACCGCTGAAGTCTATTCATATACTAAAAAAACGTCCAATCATATTTCGATTTCCAAGAAATTTTTGAGCGCAGATGATAAGGTGTTATTAGTCGATGACTTCTTAGCAAACGGGCAAGCAGTTCAAGGCTTATTTGAAATTTGTGACCAAGCACAAGCTGAAATTGCCGGTGTGGGGATCGTGATTGAAAAAATCTTCCAAAGCGGTCATCAATTAGTCGCAGATCGTGGGGTTCGCTTAGAATCTTTAGCGCAGATTACGTCCTTTGACGGCGACCGTGTGCACTTTGCGTCAGAAGCAACCGATTAATTTAGCTTAGAAAGCTGGGATTGAGATGCAAGTTAATCCGGGCATGTTAGCGTTAATTTTTGTGATTAATTTGGTATACATCACCTTGAACACGTTACGCTTTTTATTAGTGATGCGTGGGTACCGCTATTTTGCAGCTTTTACCAGTGTGATTGAAATTACCGTGTATGTGTTAGGGCTATCGTTAGTTTTGAATCGTTTGAATAATCCATTGAATCTAGTGGTCTATGCCCTTGGTTACGGGGTCGGGGTCTATGTCGGTATGTTGATTGAAGACAAACTGGCGCTAGGGTATACGATGATTTCGGTCATCTTGCCAGACCCCAAGTCGACGTTGCCCGCAGTATTACGGACAAATGGGTTTGGGGTGACACAACACGCAGCTTACGGTTTAGAAGGTGAACGGCTAGCACTAGAGATTCTGGCACCGCGTAAGAATGAGCGGCGATTATACGACTTGATTAAAACGGAAGCTCCAAATGCGTTCGTAATTGCCTATGAACCCAAATATATTTCAGGTGGCTTTTGGCTGAAACGGGTCAAACGCCGCAATGCTCGTCGATAATTTATTGGGTTGCTAATTTATCGATATCGGTAGCGTGCTAGCATAGATATTATTGATACTTATAAATTGGGTGAACTTGTTCTTGAGCGAAGCAATTAGCAATGTTGATGAAATTAGCGAAGGGCGGACTGGATGACGCTCAGTGGTGTCGTTTGACTTAGCCGGTGGTTTTTTGCCGGGTTAGTCAAAGCCCGGCTTATGAGACCGCACTATGGCTCATAAACGTGGCCACCACGTTCCAGCGTCAATCCAGGCCAACCGAAGTGGACAATAGGATACTTTATTTAGGTTAAAAAACGAAAACGCTAAATATTCAGAAAGATTCGTGTCAATACTTGCATGCAGGCTACTGGCAACGTATGATAATTAACGGATCACTAATCGAAAATTCATTTAATATTTATTTAAGAAAGTAGGGACGGATGTGGACAACTCGGTTTTAAATCCAGGTGGTACTTTAGGCATCATCGGTAATAGTACCAACGGTGTTGGATTGGTGATTGCCGCGCGCAATGCCGGCATCAATGTCGGTGTTTACGGTGATAACGAAAATACTGAGACCATGGAACTGGCAGATTTTCGTGTTGTCGGGGCCCTCAATGATCAGCAACAATTACAAAATTTCGCCGAACGCTGTGATATGGTGACGTATGAATCGGAAACAATCGATGCGTCAGTGATGGGCTTTTTAGCTGCCCATACCCGCGTGCCTCAAGGGACCGATGCGTTAGAAATCATGCAAGATCGGTCATTGGAACGCGCTTTCTTTGCGCAGTTAAACTTAAACGTTGCACCCTCTGCGACGATTGTCAGTTTGGACGATGTGTATCAATCGATTGGCTCAATCGGCTACCCAAGTATTTTGAAGCCGATTCAAAAGGGGTTGGGGCATAACCGGCAGCTGGTCATTAAGACGCAGACGGATATTGTCAAAGCCGCTGATCTATTGGACTGGGGAACCTATATGTTAGAATCCCTAATTCCATTTAAGAAAGAATTGTCCGTGATTGTTGCCAAAACGCCGGATGAAACTAAGTTTTTCCCAATTGTTGAAAATCGGTACCGGGATCACCACTTAATGATGACCATGGTGCCAGCGCAGATTGATCAAGCGGTCAATGATGAAATCTTACGGATTACACAAGAAATTAGTGATAATTTGACGTATACCGGGATCTTTGAAGTGGCCTTTTTCTTGACTGATAGTGGTAACTTATATGTAAAGCGGATTGTTCCCGCGATGCACCAATCAGGCTATGTTTTTGAACGAGCGACTAATATTAGCATGGCTGAACAACATTTACGGGCGATTGCCGGGTTACCATTAATGCCAATCAAGTCCTTGTTGCCAGTTGTAGCGGTTTACTTCACACCAGCACAAGCAAATGTGATTCGAACTCAGTGGCAGATTAAACCGAACTGGTTCTTCAACTTCTATCACCGAACGAAATTGCAAGCTGAAAAAGCCGCGATTGCGGGCCATGTGATGGTTGAAGCCGATTCTATTAAAGAAGCCTTGGAGCAAATTGATGATACTAACATCTGGCAACTACAACCAGCACCTGATGAAGGTGCGGCGACGGAAACTAGTGATTAAGTAGTGCATTAAAACGAAAGAGTTTGGGTGTAGACCTGAACTCTTTTTGTCGTTAAGTAATGGGCTTGCCGTTAATCACTGGTTACGCTTGGTACTAGTTGGCTTAAATTGCCACTCTGGTTGGGCCAGAATCGGCTGGAACATGGTGGCCGCGTTTTCAAGCCACAGTACGGTCTCGAAAGCCGGGCTTTATCTAAGTCGGAAAATCACCGACCAAGATAAACGGCACCACTGAGCCGATGCTGGCCCGCCCAACGTTAATTAACGTGAATTAATGACTATCTTATTGTCGACCATAGATTTAGCCGAGAGGTTGGGTTCTAAAATGCTCAGCCGTGTCGTTGGCCTTAGTGCGAGTGGCCTGCTCGGACTTAGGCCAAGGCCAGTTTTGAAGACCGCACTTTGGCTTCAAAATGGCCCATGGCGTTCCAGCGTTTTAGAACCCAACCGGCAGGCGGCAATTTTAGCCAGCACCAGGTGTTAGCTAGTGGAATGTGTCATCGATTAGCCAATCAGTGTGATAATTTTAAGCAAACTGATGGTCATAAGTACTTCAAATTAATAGAACAAACATTCGAAAAAGCCGGTTGAAAGGCCAGCATATCAGGCTGAAATTTGGTATAATATTTGTTGACTGATTTTTAGAAAGGGTGGCGAACAGCGTGTCGAAAGAAAGCCTATTGGCAGGAATGAATGACAAGCAGCAAGAAGCCGTATTAGACACCGAAGGACCGCTACTAATTATGGCGGGGGCCGGTTCGGGCAAGACTCGGGTGCTGACGCATCGAGTCGCTTACTTGATTGAAGAAAAAGGCGTTAATCCTTGGAATGTGTTAGCAATCACCTTTACGAATAAGGCCGCTCGCGAAATGCGTGAACGGGTTGGTAATTTATTGGGTGAAGACGCCCGTGATGTGTGGGTTTCGACGTTCCATGCACTCTGTGTCCGAATCTTGCGGCGTGATATTGACCAGATTGGTTATAATCGGGCCTTCACGATTGCCGGAACTAGTGAACAACGGACATTAGTTAAGCGTATCTTAAACGATCAAAATATTGATTCTAAAAAGTATGATCCGCGGTCGATTTTATCGGCCATTTCCAATGCGAAAAACGATTTACAGACACCCGCGATGTATAAAGAATCTGCGGCTAGTCCGTTTGAAAGTATCGTGGCTGATGTCTATGATCAATACCAACACGAATTAGCGGCGGATCAAGCCGTCGATTTTGATGACTTGATTATGTTGACGATTCAACTGTTCAAGCAGCACCCGGAAACGTTGGGCTGGTATCAAAATAAATTCCATTATATTCATGTGGATGAATATCAAGATACTAACAATGCCCAATATACCTTGGTTAACTTATTAGCTGAAAAGTATAAGAATCTCTGCGTTGTCGGGGATGCTGACCAATCGATCTATGGTTGGCGGGGCGCTAATATGGAAAATATCTTGAACTTTGAACAAGATTATCCAGAAGCTGATAGCGTTAAATTGGAACAAAATTACCGGTCCACCAAGACGATCTTGGCGGCGGCAAACCAAGTGATTAACCACAATACCACGCGGCGCCCCAAGAAGTTATGGACTGAAAATGATGAAGGCCAGCTGATTCACTATTATCGTGGGCAAAGCGAAAATGATGAAACCCACTATGTGATTGCCCAGATTCAAGAACAAATGCGAACTAATAAATATGACTATGGGGATTTCGCCGTCTTATACCGGACTAACGCCCAATCCCGGGTGATGGAAGAATCACTTGTTAAAGCCAATATTCCATATACGATGGTTGGTGGCAACAAGTTCTACGATCGTAAAGAAATTCGGGATATCTTGTCTTACTTAACCTTAGTTGTTAATGACCAAGATTCTGTCAACTTTGAACGGGTCGTTAATGAACCGAAACGGGGTATTGGTCAGACTAGTGTCGATAAGTTGCGGGCCTTTGCTGACGAAGCGAATTATTCAATGTTAGAGGCCGCGACTAATGTCGATATGGCCAATGGTATTGCCACCCGGACTAAGGGGGCCTTAGCGAAGTTTGCCGCGACGATGAACGAGTTACGCGCCATGCGCGAGTACTTGTCAGTGACTGACTTAACGCAAGAAATTTTGGACCGGTCGGGTTATATGAAGGCACTCAAGGCCCAAAAGACCGCTAAACCGCTCGAAACGCAAACCCGGATCGAAAACATTCAAGAATTCTTATCTGTCACGAAGCAATTCGATGATGGGTATCAACCAGAAGAAGAAGATAGCGATAAGTTTGTGGACTTCTTAGCTGACTTAGCCTTAGTTTCAGATGTGGATAACGTGGAGGAAGAACCCCAAGCTGTGACGTTAATGACGTTGCATGCGGCTAAAGGGCTTGAATTCCCAGTTGTCTTCCTGATTGGCCTAGAAGAAGGTATCTTCCCATTGTCACGGGCGATGATGGACGAGGATGAATTGGAAGAAGAACGTCGGTTAGCCTATGTGGGGATTACCCGTGCTGAAAAGCAACTCTATCTGACCAACGCCTATTCGCGGATGTTATATGGTCGGCGGCAAAGTAACCAAGAATCACGATTTGTTGCTGAAATCGACCAAAGTTTGATTAAGAATGATAATACCCTAGAAGGGTCGAGCAGCAGTGACTTAAATGTGCCATTTGCCACTAAGAAAGCCTTGACGCCACGTTATAAGAAGAATCCTGTTGGGACGCGACCAACCGTTAAAAAGGCGGCCGGAACTGGCGCTGACAAGAATAGTTGGCGGATTGGCGACAAAGTGACACATCGTAAGTGGGGGACTGGGACTGTTGTGAAAGTAACCGGTGCCGGTGAAGATGCTGAACTCGATATTGCCTTTAAGTCAGAGGGGATTAAACGGCTCTTAGCCGCGTTTGCCCCAATTCAAAAAGTTCAGGACTAAGTGGTCAAGGAGGCCAGCAATAATGGCAAACAAACCGATCAGTGAGCTGGATCAAGCAGCAGCGGCGACCGAAGCTGCCAGTTTACGGACTGAATTAAATCAGTGGCGGCAAGATTATTATGATAATGATGCCCCTAAAGTTGAAGATGATGTTTATGACCGTGAATATGCGCGCTTAGTGGCATTAGAAACGGCTTTTCCCAGCATTGTGACGAGTGATTCGCCAACCCAATTAGTTGGTGGAACGGTTAAAGCTGGCTTTACGAAAGTTCAACATCCGATTCCGATGTTGTCATTAGGCGATGTCTTTTCACAAGCTGAACTGCAGGCGTTTGACGACCGTTTACGGCAAAATGTGGATGATCCGTTTGACTATAATTGTGAATTAAAAATTGATGGTTTAGCGTTGTCGCTACAATACGAGAACGGCAAGTTAGTTCAAGGGTCAACGCGGGGCAATGGGTCCGTTGGTGAAGATATTACCCGTAATATCATGACGATTGACTCCATTCCTCACGAACTAAGCCGGCCCTTAACCATTGAAGTTCGGGGCGAATGCTACATGCCGAAAGCGGCTTTTGCTGCTTTGAACGAACGCCGTGAAGCCGCTGGTGAAAGTGTCTTTGCTAATCCCCGGAATGCGGCAGCTGGGTCCTTACGGCAGCTAGATACGAAAGTCACAGCTGAACGTCAATTAAGTACTTTTATGTATAATGTGGCGGATTATGAGCCGTTGAAGGCCCGGACCCAAAGCGAGATGCTGGCAGAATTTGCGGACTTAGGGTTGACGATTAATCCGACCTTCAAAGTCGCGCATTCGATGGCCGAGGTGTTTAGCTATATTGACCATTATCAAAATGAGCGGCCGGACTTAGCCTATGGGATTGATGGGATTGTCATTAAAGCGAATCCGTTACCATTGCAGCGGTCGTTAGGCGCCACCGTCAAAGTGCCGCGCTGGGCGATTGCATTCAAGTTTCCACCGGACGAACAACCGACGCTACTTAAAGATGTCGAGTGGACAGTCGGTCGGACCGGGGTTGTGACCCCGACAGCCGTGATGGATCCCGTACAATTAGCCGGGACCACCGTTGCGCGCGCTTCACTGCATAATCCAGATTATGTGGCCGCTAGAGATGTGCGCATCGGTGATACCGTGTTGTTACACAAAGCCGGTGACATTATTCCGGAAATTTCGGCCGTAGATTTAACGAAACGACCAAAAGATGCTGAAAAGTTAACGATTCCAACCCATTGTCCATCTTGTGGGGCATTACTCGTGCATTTAGAAGATGAAGTGGCTTTACGCTGTATTAACCCGAAATGTCCCGCCCAAGTGCAAGAAGGCTTAGTCCACTTCGCCTCGCGGAATGCGATGAACATTGATGGTTTAGGACCGAAGTTAATCGCCCAACTCTATACCAATCATTTGGTCAGCGATGTGGCGGATTTATACCGGTTGACCAAGGATCAATTATTAGCATTAGATAAAGTAAAAGATAAATCTGCTGAAAACCTCTTGACAGCGATTGACCGTAGTCGCAATAATTCACTTGAACGTTTATTGTTCGGCCTTGGAATTCGTCACGTTGGCGCCAAGGTAGCCCGATTAATTGCCCAACATTTTGAAACGATTGACGCTTTAATGGCAGCCGGTCAGGAAGAGATTGCGGCGATTGACTCAATGGGCGACATTATTGCCAACGCGGTCGTTCAATATTTTGATAGTGATGGTGCGCAAGCCCTAGTTAAAGAGTTGCAAACTGTTGGTGTCAATACGACTTACCAAGGCCCTAGTGAAACGGCCGCTTTAGACAGCAATAGTTGGTTTGCTGGTAAGCGCGTGGTTTTAACGGGTAAGTTACAGAGCTTCACTCGACCGGCCGCGACACAGTGGTTACAAGATCACGGTGCAACGGTCACTGGGAGTGTCTCTAAAAAGACAGACTTAGTGGTCGCCGGGACCGATGCCGGGAGTAAGTTGCAAAAAGCACAACAGCTGGACATTACCGTTTGGGATGAAGCACGGTTCAGCACGACAATGAGGGAGGATGCACAAGCGTGACGATTAAACGCATACGCACGATGGGCTTAGTGGCAATTACCGCGATTGTTCTAGCCGCCTGCGGAAATTTGAAGAGTTCGTCATTTGGCTCTAATAGTACGAGTCAGACGACAACAACGGGGTCGAAAACGACCACGACGACTGGAACCACGGACTCAGAGTTTTATCAAGGGGTTATTAAGAAGGGGCGTTACCGGACGAGTAAATCGCGCGGGGTCAACGTCTCACAAAATGATAACGTCATGAACTTAAAGAGTTTCGAAAATGGGTTATTAGATGTTTCAAAGAAAGTCTTCCCAACAAACAAGTATGTTTATCAAGAAGGTCAGTATTTGAGTACGTCGACGGTTGAAAATTGGTTGGGTCGTAAGACCAAGGATAATGAGGATGGGTTAAACCCTAAGAGTAACGGGAAGACCGGTGCCGATACCCGGAACCCAATCTATTTACAACAATTAGAAGAACAAGATTATATGGTTCAAAGCGGCAGTAAATTGAGCCTTGGTGGTGTCACGGTCGGTTTAGGGATGAACTCCGTGGATTACTACACGAAGGTTGAATATGGGGCGACCTATGAGACGGACATTACTACGACTGAATTAACGGCTCAAGGTAAGAAGATGGCCAACACCGTGTTACAACGGCTACGTCAAAAGTCGGCCTTAAAGAATGTGCCGATTGTCTTAGCCCTTTACAAGCAGTCGTCAAATGATAGTCTAGTAGGTGGGAATATGATTGCCTACGCCGTTTCTAAGAATGGCGCAACGTCGATTTCAAACTGGAAATCATTGAATTGGCAAAATTACGTCTTCCCAGCAACGACGGAATCGAAGAATAGTGGTGCGAATAGTAATGATGAATCAGATTTCTCATCATTTAAGTCGCATGTGCAAAACTTCTTCCCGAACTTGTCAGGTGTGACGGCGAATGCCCACTACAAAGACAAGTCGTTGAGCAAGTTAAGCGTTAATATCACGACGAAGTTCTATAGTGAAACCGAAATTATCAGCTTTACGCAGTATTTAGCAACCGCTGCTAAGCGTTACTTACCATCTGGGGTGCCCGTTGAGATTACGGTTAAGAGTGCCAATGGTGATATCCAAAGTTTCTTAGCACGGACGGCTAAAGGCAGTTCGTATTACACACATGTCTTTAGTGATCAAGGCGATAATTAAGCTAGGAGCATAACGTTCGTCGTCTAAGAATAATGGTTATTTGCCACTTCGGTTGGTCTGGATTGATGCTGGAACGTGGTGGCCACATTTGGAAGCCAAAGTGCGGTCTTCCAAGCTGGGCTTTCACTAGGTCGAGAAAATCACTCAACCTAGTGAAATCTCACCACTGAGTATCATCCAGCCCGCCCTACGCTAGCTGGTTTGACTGTTATCAGTATGGTTAATACTGCAACTGGTTGATAACGTCAACGCTGGTCAACGGAGACAAAGGTCTAATGAGCAGTTATTTGAAAACTACGAACAATCATGTATTAGTGATGATTAATCACGTATAACGCAAAAGATTAAGAAAGAAGGAAATTTGATGGCTGAAGAACGCATTAATGCCGAACAAGTTAAGCATGTCGCGGAACTCGCGAAGCTCGAATTTACCCCCGACCAATTAGACATGTTTACTGGTCAGTTGGAAAAAATTATTGGCATGTTTGAAGAATTAAGCAAAGTTGATACGACTGGGGTACCCGTAACGTCGCAAGTTAACGATCGGCGGAATGCTTTACGTGATGACGTTGCCGTTCAAAGTAACCAACGGCAAGCGCTATTAGCGAATGCGCCTGAAACGGCAGAAGGCTTAATCCGAGTACCAACAATTATTGACGAAAGCGGGGACGGCGAATAATGGACTTTTTCAACCAAGATTTAACGAGTCTGCATGCTGATTTAGTTGCTAAAAAAATCAGTGCAGCCGAATTGACCCAAGCAACCTTTGACAATATGGCAAAAACCGATGCTAAAGTTGATGCATTCTTAAACTTGAATGCTGATGCGGCCTTGAAAAATGCCCAAGCTATCGATGCCAAAGGGATCAATGTTGACAACTTGTTAGCTGGGATTCCTGTTGGGGTCAAAGATAACATTGTGACCAAAGGCTTAACGACGACGGCGGCTTCCAAGATGTTGGAAAACTTTGTGCCAGTTTATAATGCCACGGTCGTTGACAAGATGTTAGCGAATGATATGGTCATTGTCGGTAAGACCAACATGGATGAATTTGCCATGGGTGGGTCAACTGAAAACTCAGCCTTTAAAGTCACCAAAAACCCTTGGGATGTTAGCCGCGTTCCTGGTGGCTCATCCGGTGGTTCAGCGGTTGCAGTCGCTTCTGGTCAAGTACCGGTCGCTTATGGGTCTGATACCGGTGGCTCGATTCGTCAACCAGCGTCATTTAACGGTATCGTTGGGATGAAGCCAACGTATGGCCGTGTTTCTCGTTGGGGCTTAATTGCTTTCGGATCATCATTAGATCAAATTGGACCAATGACGCGGACGGTTAAAGATAATGCTGCGGCGTTGAACCTGATTGCGGGTAATGATGTGCATGATGGTACGTCTTCTAAGCGGGAAGTCCCTGACTTTACCGCTGGCTTAACTGGCGATATTAAGGGTATGAAGATCGCATTGCCAAAAGAATATATGGGCGATGGGATTGATCCTAAAGTCCGCGAAGTCATTAAAAATGCGGTCAAACAATTCGAAGACTTAGGGGCCACGGTTGAAGAAGTCTCGTTACCACATAGTCGTTATGGGGTTTCAGCTTACTATATCATCGCGTCATCTGAAGCTTCATCTAATTTACAACGGTTCGATGGGATTCGCTATGGGTTCCGCGCTCAAGATGTGAAGAATTTGGAAGACGTCTATGTTCGCAGTCGTTCTGAAGGCTTTGGTGATGAAGTTAAACGTCGGATTATGTTAGGGACGTTCTCCTTATCAGCTGGCTATTACGATGCCTACTTCCACAAGGCTGGCCAAGTGCGGACGATGATTATTGATGACTTTAATAAGGTCTTCAATGACTATGATTTAATCATCGGGCCGACTGCACCAACTCCTGCGTTCAAGATTGGTGATGAAATCTCTGACCCAGTCACGATGTATATGAACGATGTCTTGACGATTCCGGTTAACTTAGCCGGTTTACCTGGGATGTCAATTCCAGCTGGTTTAGCTGATGGTATGCCAGTTGGGTTACAATTAATTGGTAAGTCTTTTGATGAAAGTACGCTTTACAAGGCTGGTTATGCCTTTGAACAAGCGACTGATTTTCATCAGGCGA
Source organism: Lactiplantibacillus songbeiensis (assembly GCF_005405125.1). Taxonomy (GTDB): domain Bacteria; phylum Bacillota; class Bacilli; order Lactobacillales; family Lactobacillaceae; genus Lactiplantibacillus; species Lactiplantibacillus songbeiensis. Next base: position 29,861 of record NZ_BJDL01000022.1, on the reverse strand, counting down.
CCCCAGATTTAGGAGGGACGAACTAAATGAATTTTGTGACGACGATCGGACTTGAAGTCCATGTTGAATTAAAAACCAATTCCAAAATTTTTAGTCCATCACCCGTGCAATTCGGTGCAGAACCTAACGCCAACACGAACGTGATCGACTGGGGCTATCCCGGGGTCTTACCAACGGCCAATAAAGGCGTGGTTGAAGCTGGGATTAAAGCGGCAACGGCCTTACATGCCGAAATCGAACAAGAAACTTATTTTGATCGGAAGAACTATTTCTACCCAGATAACCCGAAAGCATACCAAATCACCCAACACGAAAAGCCGATAGCCCATGATGGCTGGCTTGAAATTGAAGTGGATGGTCAAAAGAAGAAAATTGGGATTGAAGAAATGCATATTGAAGAAGATGCTGGGAAAAACACCCATGCCAGCACTCATTCATATGTCGATTTGAACCGTCAAGGGACGCCTTTGATCGAAATCGTGTCAAAACCTGATATCAGTTCACCAGCCGAAGCGTATGCTTATTGTGAAGCCTTACGTCAACGGATTCAATTTACCGGTGTTTCTGATGTTAAGATGGAAGAAGGCTCAATGCGGGTCGATGTCAACATTTCGATTCGGCCGGCCGGTTCCGATACCTATGGCGTTAAGACTGAAATGAAAAACTTGAACTCCTTTAATTACGTTAAGAAGTCCTTGGAATATGAAGAACAACGGCAACAACGGGTCTTAATGTCAGGTGGCCAAGTGCAACAAGAAACCCGGCGTTTCGATGAAACTACCGGTAAAACGATCTTGATGCGGGTCAAGGAAGGTAGCGATGATTACCGTTACTTCCCAGAACCAGATATCCCCGTCGTTGAAATCAGCGATGATTGGATCAATGACGTTAAAGCGACGATTCCTGAAATGCCAGGGTCACGTCGCAATCGTTATGTGAACGACTTTGGGCTGACCCCTTACGATGCGGGCGTCTTAACACAGACTAAGGAAATGTCAGACTTCTTTGACGCAACGGTGGCTCAAGGTGCTGATCCTAAGTTGACTTCAAACTACTTACAAGGGGACGTTAATGCCTTCTTGAACGAAAACAAAGTTGATTTACAAGACACCAAGTTAACGCCAGAAAACTTAGCTGGCATGATCAAGATGATTTCCGATGAAACCATTTCTAGCAAGATTGCCAAGAAAGTCTTCAAGGCCATCATGGCTGGTTCAGATCCAGTTAAGTGGGTCAATGACAAGGGCTTAGTCCAATTGTCAGATCCAGCACAATTACAACCAATTATTGATAATGTCTTGGAAAATAACCAACAATCAATTGATGACTTTAAGAATGGTAAAGACCGGGCAGTCGGTTTCTTAGTGGGTCAAATTATGAAGCAGACCCATGGTAAGGCTAATCCGAAGGTTGTTAATAAGTTGTTGATGGCTTCGTTGCAAGCTAGATAGAGTGTGAGGGCCAACGGGTTGCGCCTGAGCATTGCCTAGCTATCTCAATTACTCGGTGATTTTCCGAGTGGTTGAGATAGCGTAGCAAGCACAGGGCGCAGTTGGACCGAACACGTTTCAGCCAATCGGCCACTAGGCGGCCAACCACCGCCTGACCAAGCAACGGTAAGTTAAGACACAGAACAAAAAAGACAGGACGCGGAGGAAAGTAACATGCGTAAACGGGCACGACTAATTTATAACCCGACTTCTGGACGTGAGGCCTTAGCCCATGATCTAGTTGAAATCTTAGGGATCTTTGAACAGGCCGGGTACGAGACCAGTGCTTATGCGACCACGCCAACCCCAAATTCGGCGGCTGACGAAGCGCGCCGGTGTGCCAAAGATGGGTTTGAATTAATTGTCGCAGCCGGTGGCGATGGCACCATCAACCAAGTGGTCAATGGGTTAGCCGGCTTAAAGCGGCGGCCTAAGATGGCAATTATCCCTGCTGGAACGACGAATGACTATGCTCGGGCGTTACACATCCCCCGTGATAATCCCGTCGCGGCGGCGAAAGTCGTTTTAAAGCAACAAACGGTTAAGATGGATATCGGTCAAGCCGGGGAACAGTATTTCATCAACATTGCGGCTGGTGGGATGCTGACTGAGCTGACTTACGATGTGCCATCACAATTAAAGTCAATCTTTGGTTACGCGGCTTATTTGGCCAAAGGGGCTGAATTACTGCCACGGGTTAAACCAATTGAGATGGACCTGAAGTATGATGGCGGCCATTTTAAAGGTAAGGCCTCGATGTTTTTCTTAGCGCTGACGAATTCAGTCGGTGGCTTTGAAAAGATTGTACCGGATGCCTCGTTAGATGATGGTAAGTTCACGATGATTATTGTGAAGACCAGTAATTTAGCGAAAATCCTGCATTTGATGACCTTAGTCTTGAACGGTGGGAAGCATATTAATGATCCAAGTATCATTTATGTGAAGACCAATAAAGTGGTCGCTAAGCCGGTCGAGGGTCGATTAATGATCAACTTAGATGGCGAATACGGTGGCGATGCGCCGATGACGTTTAAAGACTTCAAACAGCATATTGAATTCTTTGCCGATACGGATCGGATTCCAGAAGACGCCATTACGGATTCAGATTCTGAATTGCAAAACGCTGAACGGAATTTCGTCTCGGCTGTCGATCAATTACCAGCTGATCGACCAGAAACGGAAACTGAATAGCTTGCTTAAATTATCGTTTACCGATACAATGGTGAACGGTAATTTTTTTAACGACCTGAATCGATGGGATAACTAGTGAGTGGTCCTGGTTGCCTAATCTAAGGGCGTTTCAACTAAATCCGTCAGGTGAACAAACCTGTTTATATAAAATAATTAAACTAGTCAAGAAAGAAAAACGAGGAATTTCATGAAAGTAAATTTACCAGTTTATAAAGGTGAAGTCTTAGATGTTGATATCATGGACTTAACTTATCAAGGGATGGGTGTGGCGAAAGTCGATAATTACCCAATCTTTATCGATAATGCATTACCAGAAGAAAAAATCTCAGTTAAAGTGACCAAGACGACCAAAAACTTTGCGTTTGGTGATGTCGAACAAATCAAGCAAGTCAGCCCCCATCGGGTCAACCCTAAAGGCCGGGTCTACCGTCAAACTGGGATCGCACCCTTGCAACATTTGGAATACAGCGAACAATTGAAGTTCAAGCAACATCAAATCGCTGAATTATTTGCCAAAGTGCATATGGATGATGTGGAAGTCTTACCAACCATTGGAATGGAAAATCCAACCCAATACCGGAATAAGGCGCAAGTGCCAGTTCGGAAAGTCCAAGGCGAATTGACGACTGGTTTTTACAAGAAGAATAGTCATCAATTAATGCCGATTGAAGATTACTATATTCAAGATCCAGCAATTGACCAAGCTATTGTGGTTATTCGGGATATCTTACGGAAATACCATGAAGCCCCTTATGATGAATTTCATCATAGTGGGACGATTCGGACGATCATGGTTCGGCGTGGTTACTACAGCCATGAAATGATGGTTGTGATTGTGACGCGGACGAAACATTTGCCAATGGCTGACGTGGTCGTATCGGAGATTCAAGCCGCTTTACCTGAAGTAGTCAGCATTATCCAGAACGTCAACCAAAAGCAGACTAACGTCATCTTAGGGCCAGTTAACAACGTGTTAGCGGGTAAATCAACCATTGATGATCAATTATTAGGGTTAACGTTCGCTATTTCAGCACAATCATTCTACCAAGTTAATCCCCAACAAACTGAAAAGTTGTATCAATTGGCGATCGACAAGGCTGGTTTGACTGGCAATGAAACGGTTATCGATGCTTATTCTGGGATTGGGACCATCTCACTGACGATGGCGCAACATGCCAAGCAAGTTTATGGGGTTGATATTGTACCAGCAGCGATTGACAATGCTCGTCAAAACGCTGACAAGAATGATATCCACAATGTGAAGTTTGTCTTGGATAGTGCTGAAAAAGCAATGGCTAAGTGGGCGGAAGATGACATCAAACCAGATGTTGTTGTCGTTGATCCGCCACGTAAAGGTCTGGATGCGGCCTTTATCGAAAGTGCCGCTGAAATGGGGCCAAAGCGCGTGGTTTACATTAGCTGTAACCCATCGACCTTAGTACGCGATGTCCAACGTTTTGGTGAACACGGCTACCACATTTGTGCGCCGGTTCAGCCAGTGGACCAATTCCCACAAACACCACATATTGAAAGTGTAACCGTCTTAGAACGCGACTAAATCTGATTAAAGCAAGCCGACAGTTAGTTGGCTTGCTTTTTTCGTTCATGAGTATAAAAAGTGCCACTCTGGTTGGTCCAGAATCGGCTGGAACGTGGTGGCCACGTTTGCGAGCCAAAGTGCGGTCTCGCAAGCCGGGCTTGATCTAAGTTGCCCAAAATCAGACAACTAAGATCAACGACACCACTGAGCCAATTCTGGCCCGCCCGGCGTTAATTAATGGCTATTAAAAAATTAGCGATTGATTATTTTCAATTCGGTCATTTAGCCGAGAGGTTGGTTCCTAAAACGCTCAGCCGTGTCGTTGGCCTTAGTGCGAGTGGTTTGCTCGGACTTAGGCCAAGGTCAGTTTTGAAGACCGGGCTTTGGCTTCAAAATGGCCCATGGCGTTCCAGCGTTTTAGGAACCAACCGGCAGGCGGCAATTTTTACTAGTACCAAACGTTTAGGACTATATCTGTTTTTATCCCTTCGTTCATGAAAATTGTCCTTGATTTTTCAATGAGTAATACGGTAGACTTTATCTTAAATTCAAAATAATTAATTCGGAAGACTTATAAGTTAGATAAGGTACTCGTCTGAGTATCGGAGGGCTGCGGCCAGATAAGATGGTTTAAACTATCTTTTCTGGTCGCCTTTTTTGTCTTTTGGGGAGGAAATAGCTATGGAAACATCGTATTGGAATCGGAATTTTATTTTAATCTTAATTGGGAATGCACTCTTATTTATGGTTTACAACATGCAGGTCCCAGTTTTGCCGTTGTATGGGAAAAAGTTGGGATTAACACCTGGCCAGATTGGTATTTTTGTCGGTGCGATTATGTTCGCAGCACTAGTCACGCGATTATTTGTACCGTGGTTTTCGAATCAATTTTCTAAAAAAGTTTTATTGATGGTGGGTATCCTCTTGTATTTATTAGCTGCGGTCGGTTATCCGTTACTTGGTAGTTTTGGATTGTTGGTCTTATTGCGATTATTCAACGGGTTAGGTCATGGCCTGACCACCACTTATTTTGCCACTTCGGCTGCGGATGAATTACCGCACCAAAAGATTGGTGAGGGGATGGGTTACTTTGGAATTGGCACGATGGTGACCGCGTCGTTAGCGCCATTACTAGCATTAGCCGTCGTTCAACATTATTCCTTTCAAGCCTTTTTTTTAACTTGTATTGGGATTTTAGCCGCAGCCTTGGTCGCTATTTTAGGGACGACGACTAAGCCTCGGCGTGTACAGGCTACTGTTAAAGCGCCGATTTTTGATCGGCAGTTTTTACCCCAATGTGGTCTCGTTTTTATTTTAGGGATTCTAATGAGCGGGGTGATGACATTTACGCCCATTTATGCTCAATTACGGCATTTAACAGCTATCTCGGGCTTCTTTTTCGTTGCTGCGATTGCTGGCGTCGTCATTCGACCGATTGTTGGCCGGACCTTTGATCAGCGGGGACCTCGGCTAATTCTAATGATCAGCACAGGCTTACTGTTGATTGGGGTTATACTGATTGCGATGGTGACTAGTAATTGGCTCTTGATTGTTGCGGGGATCTTTTACGGCGTGGCTGATGGGGCGATTTATCCAACGTTGCAAGCATGGTTGTTTAAAGTCACCACGCTTGATAATCGGGATACTGCGACGGGCATGTTTTTAAATGCCTATGATTTGGGTATGGGATTAGGTGCCGTGAGCTTAGGCTGGCTAGTCGAAGGGGTGACTTATCAAGGCATGTTTTGGGTATTGGCGCTGGTCGCATTGGGTTATATTGGTGTGGCGTTAAGGGCTAGTCGCTCAGCAAATCAGTTAGGATGATATTAAAAATGGTCGTGCGACGGATTTTCAGTCGCACGACCATTTTTTTGGTGCCTTTACTTTTCACTAGCATTCAAAATCAAATGTTCATTGACAAAGGCATTCAGCCCTAATTCGCATAATTCGCGACCGTAGCCAGAATGTTTAACGCCACCGAATGGTAATTCCGGTGCCGTAATCCAAGCGCGGTTAATTGTCGTCATCCCAGCTTCTAGTTGCTGGGCAACCCGGTCAGCGCGCTTCGCATCTTGTGAGAAGACCGTACTGCCGAGACCATAGCTAGAATCATTGGCTAAAGCAATGGCTTCGGCTTCGGAATTAACCTTGTAGACTGCAGCAACGGGGCCAAACATTTCTTCATCGAAAGCCGGATTGTCTTTTGTAATATCGGTTAAAATGGTCGGTTCAAAGAATTGGCCGGGAAAGTCGATTGGCTGATTGCCAGCGTAAACGTGTGCGCCTGCAGCAATCGCCGCATCGACTTGTTTTTGCAACTTTTGTTTGGCGCGTGCTGAGTTCATCGGTGCCAAAGTGGTTGCCGGATCAAGCGGATCGCCAGGTTTGACTTTGGCAAATTCAGCCTTTAGATAAGCCAAAAAGTCATCATATTTATCAGCCATCACGATGAAACGTTTCGAGGCTGAACAAACTTGGCCATTATTGAATAGGCGGGCTTGCGGCGCAATTTCTTTAACTAAGTCCCAATCGGCATCATCTAGAATAATAAAAGCATCGTTGCCACCGAGTTCCATCGTTGACTTCTTCAAGTTAGCGCCGGCTTCTTGGGCAACGGCGGCGCCGCCACGTTCCGAACCAGTTAAGGCCACGCCTGCCACCCGCTTGTCAGCAATCGCGGCACTGACTTGGTCATAGCTGATAAAGAGATTGGTCAGACTACCAGCAGGGGCACCAGCCCGGGTGACGACATCGGTAAAGGCGGCCGCCGAACCAGGGGTGTTGGAGGCATGCTTCAAAATCATCGGATTACCGACCATATAGTTGGGTGCAAAGACTCGCATAATCTGATAGTAAGGGAAGTTCCACGGTTCGACCATCACTAAAATGCCGACAGCTTGCTTGGCAAAATAAGCCTTACCGGCATCAGTTGTTAGTGGGGTGGGGGCTAACAGGTCCGCGCCATGCGCTGCGAAGTAGTCGGCAATATCGGCACAAAGGTCGACTTCTGCTTCTGCTTCACCAATCAACTTACCCATTTCGGTTGTTAGAACTGTGGCCAGTTGATGCTTCTCAGTCCGCATCAAAGTAGCCAGTTGGTGTAAGGTGGCCGCACGGGTGCTTGGCGTGGCCGTACGCCACTGTTGGTATAGTTGGTGACCACTGGCTAAAGCCTGTTCGAGTTCGGCGTCAGTGGTGTTTGAATACGTTTTTAAAAGCTCATTGGTATATGGATTGATTGTTTGGTATGCCATGTTAATTGCTCCTTTGTCTGATTTGTCTTTATGAAATCGTTTTCTAACCGGGTTTGTCTTCTAAAATACCCGTTCAAGGGGGTCAAAGTCAAGTGAAAGCGTTGTAATTATTAATCGCGTTATCGGCAATCCGGTGTCTTTATTAGGGTTGTGGTGAAATTGATTTAAAATTGGTATAGTTATTTTTATCGACCAGATGAGTTATAAAAAGACCATTAGCTGGTGGTTAAGTTGACCAGCTAATGGTCTTTGGTTCGGATTAATATTTAGACTGTTGTTGGGCTTGTTTAATGAGTTTAGCAAGCACACTGGGGGTTTGTTGGTTGAGTTGTCGTTCAACCTGAGCCTTAGCCTGCGTCGCACTTAGACTCGGATCAGCGCTCCGTAATTGCTTGACTTTAGTTGCCATCGTCGTCTGTTCGGTTGCTTTCAGGGCTTTGGCCTGTTTTGCCAGCCATTGCGCCTGACTGACACTTAAGGTGGCCCAGTGGTTTGGCAGACTAAAGATTTGGCGACGCTTGATCAACGTTGTATGGTTGCCAGTGGCACTGAATAACCACCGCCAAGCCGCGTTACGATACGCCCAACGCGTGGTCTTGGTTGTTAAGACCGCGGTGTTGGCTTTCGACGTTTGAACAGTGACGTGCGTCGTCAAGTCAGCTGCCGTATGTTGACGTTTCGTCTGATTCACTGGCCGATAAACGTAGACTTTTTCAGTGGTCGCGTGTTTAATCGGTTGGTACAGTAGTAGTGAGACATAATCATTTTTGACCGCAGACTGCAAAGGTGTCGTGGTCGTTTTAGTGACCGGTTGCATGCCCCAATGTTGCGTATCGTTGCCAATCATTAAGCTGGCCGCCATGACTAAGATTAGGAGACTAGCGCCCCCAACAATCCACCGTTGTGCCCGGTGTTTTAATGCTAGAAAGCCCACGATAAAGCCGAGCAAACCCAGCATAAGCAATATTAAAATCATTTGATCACCTGAGCTTTCTGCGGCTTTTTAACAAGCCCGGCTAGGATTAAACCCAGAATTCCCATAACCGTTGCGACTAAAAAAGCGGCGTGAAAGCCTTGCATAGCGGCGGTATATAGTTGGTCCCGGTAGGCTAGTGGGGCGTGGGTAAGTAAGGCTGCGGCAGGTTTCGCTTGATTCGTGACATTGGTCAAGACACTGCCTAAGATTGCGGTCCCCATCGAGGTCATGACTTGACGCATGGTACTATTAATGGCGGTGCCATGACTGAGCTGAATCCCAGTTAAATCAACGGAACTTGCTGCCGTTAATGGCATGGCGACTAACGCCACCCCGCTCATTAAGACGATGTATTCGAATAAAATGTAGGGATAAGGCGTCTGTTGCGTTAAAAAGGCAAAGGGTAATGTGCCCAATGTTAATAAGAACATGCCCATTAAGGCTAACCGGCGACCGCCAATATGATCATAAGCGCGCCCACTAACCAGACTGATGACCCCATATAAGAGGGCTCCGGGGAGAATCATTAAACCTGATTGTAAAGGCGTTAATCCGCGTACGTTTTGCAAGTACATCGGCAGGACGACTTGAATCCCAATCATAGCTGTATTAGCTAGCGCTGTAATGAGGGACGCAATCGTAAATGATGGCACTTTTAATAGTCGAATGTTGAGCAACGGTTGGGCTTGCGGCCATTCACGCCAAACGAACCCGGTAATTAACAGGATGCCGACAATAATGCTGCCCCAAACAATCGGGGCGCCCCAACCAGAATTACCGACTGATGAAAAGCCATAGAGCAGACTGCCAAAGCCCAGCGTTGATAAGGCAATTGCGCCCGCATCTAGTGGTGATTTCTTCAGTGGAATCACTGGTTTAACGGTGAAGATGGCTAGTAACAAGACAACGATTACTGGTGGAATCATCATCCCGAAGAGGTCCCGCCAACTGGCATTATCCAAGATCCAGCCAGAAACGGTCGGACCAAGGGCGGGGGCTAAGCCAATCACGATCCCGCCAAGTCCCATCATCGTGCCCCGCTTTTCCGGGGGATAAATGACGAGTAGCACGGTCTGAATCGTTGGAAAAGTAATCCCAATTCCCAAGGCTTGGACTAATCGACCTAGTAGAATCAGCTGAAAGTTAGTCGCGGTATAACTAATAATCAGACCGCCGAGAAAACAGCTGAGGGCGGCCACGTAAATGACACGTAAACTAAAATTATTGAGCAGCCAAGCGCTGACGGGAATCATAATTCCCATCACTAACAAGGAGCCAGTCGTCAACCACTGGACGGTAGCACTGGAAATTGAAAATTTTGTCATTAGTGTCGGGTACGCGGTAACCAGCATATTCGTGGTCAGTGCGGTACAGAAAGTCCCTAAAATCAAGGTCAGCGTCAGCCACAATTGACTGTAACGATGACCAGTTGTATCAACCATTTTTTCGCCTCATTTATCTTTCATAATAAACTTATTAAATCAGTTTAGCGTTATTATAAGCCTTTTAACTAAAAATTTAAATAGTTTGACTGCATGAACACAATAAAAATTATAAAAATGCGGTATAATAACTAACGAATCAACTTTGAGGGTGGGGGAAAAACAATGGTTAAAAGAAGAACGTTAACCCAGGCGAAAGTGTTAGCAACCGCTAACCAACTAATTGAAACCAAGGGTATTAATGGTTTAACAATCCGTGACTTGGCGCTCGTCTTAGATGTACGACCACAGTCGATTTATAACTATGTTGATAGTTTGAGTGATTTACTCGACCAAGTCGGTATTCAATTTATTCAAGGCGTGACCGACCAATTAAATGAAAAGATGGACGGGGTCGAAGGCGATGCCGCCTTAATGGTATTCGCCCAAGAATTCCGGGTCGCTTGTGAACGGCATAAGGGCTTAACGCCAGTCATGTTAGACATGAACGATTCATTAAAAATTCCACGGACCCGGAAAGCCTTGGTCAAGATGTACCAAGACATGTTTCGACCATTACAATTAGATGACAGTGCTCGGGTTGAAAATACCTTGTACCGGTCAGCTTTATTTGGGTTCATTATTCAAGAAATCGGGGGCTTCTTTACGATGTCACAAGAAGCCTTGGACAAGCGGTTTACACAGACGATGCAGTTGGCGATTGATCAGACGCATATGCCTAAAGAGTGAGAGGGCCAACGGGTTGCCACTGAGCATTGCCTAGCTAGGCAATGCTGCCGGTGAACTTTCCGGGATGATTGACTGGCGTAGCAAGCGGAAGTGGCAGTTGGACCGAACACGTTTCAGCAAAACAAAAACACGACTCAAAACTTCAGGTCACAGTAAATTTGCCTTGAAACATCGCGCTTAAAAGCAACTAATCAAAAAAAGACTAACTTCCAAAAACGAAGTTAGTCTTTTTTCGTCACCAATTACTTTGACACACACAGTAATTGGTGGTACATTATTGTCATCGATAATTACTGTGTGACACATAATACTATTTTGAAAGGAAGTCCATGATGAAACCGGAAATTTCTAAAGAAACGATTCGGGGCCATACGACGACGATTGTCTTGAATATTTTAAATCAAGGCGATAGCTACGGCTATGCGATTGCAAAGACGATTAAAACGTTGAGCCATGCGGCCTATGATATTAACGAAGCCACGCTCTATACGGTCTTTCGGCGGTTAGAAAAGAATGGCGATATTACAAGTTATTGGGGTAATGAGACTCAGGGGGGCCGGCGCAAATACTATCAGATTTCCGCGCAAGGTCAGGCCACCTTACAACACAACATTGACGAATGGCAGTTTGCCAAACAAGTCATTGACGATTTGATCTTAGGAAGGATTGACGAACATGAGTGAAAAAATTGAACAGTTAGTGTCGATGCGGCTAAACACTTATTTTAAGACACAGCCGATGACGCCAGCGTTAACCGAATTAAAAACGGAACTGGCCACCGATTTAAACGAAGCTGCGAACGATAAAGTCAAAGCGGGTCAAGAACCAGAAGCTGCCGTTGCTGAAGCCTTTAGCGACTTTGGTGATATTAATGAATTAATCCAGCAAGTGAACGCTGAAAACGGGACGGCACAGGACTTACATGGACATCATATCGTGGTCGACGATGCGGGTGTTTCCATTGATGATGGAAACACGTTGAAGATTAATCATGACGGGGTCTCGATCAATCATGGGGCTATCAAAGCAGATGAACATGGGTTGAAAATTGGCAAATTGGTGATGGATGAATCCGGGATTAACTACGACGGTGAACCAGTCATGCAGCCAGACTTTGGTGACCCTGTCCAGCCGTTGAATTTGGCTGGTGAATATCAAGATAATTTGCGATTAGTCAATGAACAACGGTTTGCCGCCGCAGAGATTAATGACTTATCAATTGCCTATCGTTCTGCGACGGTCAAAGTGTTGCCAACGGTTGGTGGTGAAGATGAGATTATTGTGCGCGAATATATGAAACCGAATAATACGGCCTATTATGCGCACACGAGCCAACAGGGTAGTGCTTTAAGCATTGAACAAGGAAAAGTGCCGTTCTTAATCCCGTTGCGGGTACACGTTCAGATTCATGTCCCAGCCAGCTATACAGGTGATTTGAAGCTTGCTAGCAAGTCGGGATCGGTACTGTTAGCAGGACTTAAACAACTGCAGGTCGTCAACTTACGGATTACAAGTGGTAGCTGTCGAGTGGACAATGTTGCGGCGACCGCCATGAGTGCAGATATTATTTCTGGGAGCTTAAAGCTTAACCAAGTGACCGTTACCGATCAGTTCGGCATGTTGGTTAAAAGTGGCCGAATCAAGTTAGCCACCGTTCAAGCTGGGCAATTTACAGTTAATGCCACCAGCGGCAGTATTCAAGGTGTTGATGTGACTGGCAGTGGGAGCTGGACTGCTCGTTCTGGATCTATTAAACTGGCCCTTAAGCAATTGACCGGTGACGTTAACTTGAATGCGCATAGTGGGTCGATTAAGTTAGCAATGCCAGTTGATGCCAGTTACCGTTATCAATTAGAATCGCATAGTGGCCGGGTCACCTCACCAGCCCAAGCCGTTAAGGAACACGTTGCGGATGGGTATCAAGCGGGTTACGTCGGACCAACTGCGCAATATTTGATTAATGGTCGGGCACATAGTGGGTCGATTAAATTGTATTAGGACGTATCTGGTACTAGTTGGATACTCTGGCTGGGCCATAATCGGTTGGAATGTGGCGGCCACGGTTGTGAGCCAATTATGATCCGCCCAGTGTTAATTATGACGTGCCTCGGTTTTTCTTCGTCACAAATAAATCGGTTAGCAGAGACTGTCAATCGATTGATTAACCACTAACGATGTGCAAAGTATCTTTCAGAACTCACAAAAACGGTGCCACCCCTAACCGGGTGCGCACCGTTTTTGTGATTGCAAATTTTACGAACGCAAATAGTGGCGTTTCTAAAAGCAGGTATCATATAATCTACATAGAGCAGTTTAGAAGATTAAGTGATCCTAACTGGTTTGACCAATAAATGAGTTGCTACCGCGATAGTAGTCGTAGCTAAGCCCAATGCTGGCCGTTAATCGGCATGCTTACGGTACCGACTACTGGAAAAATAAGTAATTGCATATTGTTGGTCAAGTTGAGTGAAACCCGTTATGATGGTCTTAGGGAATTAAATCAAGGGTCACTTAGTCAATTAGGGTTTATAGTACGAACTAACAAACCCGTTAATTACTTTAAACCAAAATTAACCATGTGACGGGATCTTCCGTCGATAATCTGAGGGGGTTATATTAATGAAGTCCAAGCATCAACTAGCCATCGCCAGTCTAATGACTGTGGGCGCACTAATGATGACGGCCCAACCAATCGCAGCGGCCACATCGTCCAGTACACCAATTGCGCCATGGCGTTATGACAAAAAGACGACCACGTACCGTGATAAATCAACTTCGCCATATTACAAGGACGTTTGGCGGCAAGCAACGAAAAATTGGCAAAAACAAGGCTTTAAATGGCAATCAACTAAGAACAGCAGTAAAACAACATTGACATCGTATGCCGATAGTTCGGCCAAAGGTGTCGTCTATATTGGGATGAAGCAGACGACTTATACGGCTAGTGGGCGAATTATTAAGAATAAGGTCATGCTCAACCGAGCATCGTTCCAGAAGTTTAAATACAACAAAACTGAACGCGTTAAAGTTGCGGAACATGAACTGGGCCATGCCCTCGGTTTAGCTCATAATCAACGGGGCAGTGTGTCCGTGATGAATCCGGCTAACCGATCATATGCGATTAAAGGGGTCGACGTCAAAGGCATGCAGCGGCGTTACCAAACCCCATATAAGACGGTCACAAATGATACCGTTTACGTAGCAAACTCATCACTTAAGGCCAATCCTTACTTAGAGATTCAAACGGTCTTTGGTCACGATCATGATTGCGAAGAAGCGTCACAATTTACCTTAACACCATTTTAACGGTCACTAGCGAGCAACCTTTTAGGAGGTGCTCGTTTATTTTTTGCTTTGGGGGCGAGTCAAATGACGTGGCAGACTTACCAAGATCTTGATAGTCAGCAACCGTTTGAGATTGTCGGACAGTGGGGCTTTACGCCGACTGAGTTGACATACAACGGGACCCTGCATTATCAACCACAGGCGATGCATTTATTGTTGACGGGGACTGACTTAACAATTTCGCAGCATCAACAAGCCTTTTTATATGGACACGGCACGGTGGTCCTGCCGGTGGCAAACGGTGCGCCCATTTATTTGCCGGTTAAAGTCAGCTTAAGCGGGATCTATCCGATACACCAACAACAGACGTTTCAAGGTGATGGTCAACAAGCTGTGCTGGATTATGGGGTACTCGGCATGGTTCTCGGTGGGTTTGTGACGGGTGCGACCCGGCTGGCGGCATTACAACTTGATTTGTTGAACTTAACCGCGTGGCTCCAGCCGGCAGTAGGGACGGTGAAGCGGTCGTCAACGCCAACTGGTAAGCCCCAAGATTGGTTTCAGTTTATGATTGGCCAGCAAACGTATCAATTACTGACGACGACCAGGCCATTAGTGGGGGCTTTGTTAGGCGAACAACAAGTTTCCGGGTTTCAGGTCCATCAAAGTATTGGCGTGGACCTTGGTACTGGCGGCAGTTTACGAGAAGTGTCTCTGATTGCGAAGCAGGTTGCGGATTGGTTAGCGGTTGTCAGTGGCCGGCCCACCGTGGTCACGCGACTGTTAGGTCAAGCTGGCGCTAACAAGTTAATGATTTTTGAGACGACCCCGGATCACGCGGCTAGCTGTGATTTTCGATTCACTCGGCTAGCTATTCCACGGGATAATGGGTGGTATCAAGCGATGGCGTTGTCATTACGCAATTGGCTGATGACCTATGACAAGCTGGTGCCGGTGGTGAACACGCTAACGCCAACTCGCCCGGTTCAGGATATTAATGGCGAAATTCAACGTATTTGTAATTGTTTGAATGTGATCTTTGATGCTTTTTATAAAAATAAGGGTCGTAAAAAAGAAGTTTATTATCGTCGCAAAGTTAAAATCGTGTTGGAGAATTGTGAACGGCAGGACGTGCAGCAAGCGATGGGCGCGTTATCCGTCGTGCGGACAACTAATCAGTTGTTAGATTTGATTCGCGATGCGCGCAACGTTTCCGCTCACAGTTCATTGGCTGTGACTACCGTTAAAGGGTTAACCACAATTGGTCAGAAATATCGCTTTCAGTTAGTGATGAAGACCTTGCTACGCTTGTGGCTATTACATCAGCTAGGCGTGTCGCCGGCAATTTTAGCGGCAGAAGTCCGGTTGGCTCAGCCGTTCGAAGTGGCGATGACTCAGACTTGGTAGAAATTAAAAAAGATTAGCCGTTAAGCTAATCTTTTTTAGTCGTGAAAGCCGCTAGTTGCTCAAAAAGGGGCTGATAGGCGGTTGTTAGGTCTTGATAGATTGGATACAGTCGCTGGTAAGTCGCGACCGCTTTAGCATTCGGCGTGACGACTTGTTTATGACCGACTAGCTTTGCCACGGCTGTTAAATCAGTTAATTGGTCTAAGCTGACCCAGCCTAAAACCGCCGCTCCTAAACAGGAACTTTCAAAGCTGTCGGGGATAATTAACGGTGTCGCGAAGATGTCGGCTAACAGTTGGCGCCAAGTCGCAGAATTAGCGAAGCCGCCCGTGGCTTGTAGACTTTTAAAAGGACCGGTCAATTGTTGAACTAACTCAGCAACTTGGACGAGATTAAAGCCGATGCCTTCTAAAGCGGCTCGACTTAAATCAGCACGTGTGTGTTGGGCAGTCAACCCAAAGTAAGCACCGCGAGCATTGGCATTCCATAGTGGCGCCCGTTCACCGTTTAGGTAAGGATGCATTAACAGCCCATGACTGCCAGCGGGAACTTGGCTCGCTAGTTGGGTGATGGTCGCGTAGTCAGCACCGTCAAAGAAAGCATCGCGGACCCATTTTAAAACGTTACCGCCATTATTGACTGGACCACCAACGACCCAGCGATTTGGCGCTAAGTAGTAACAAAATAAGCGGCCTTTAGGATCAAGTTGCGGTTGGTCGGTCACAACTCGAATGGCGCCCGATGTCCCAATGGTTAGTGCCGCCACCCCTGGTTCAATGGCGTTGACGCCCAGATTGGATAGACAACCATCACTGGCACCAACAATCAGCGGTGTCTGGGGATTGAGCTGCCATTTGGTTGCAAAAGCTGGGTTTAACCCAATGACTTGAGCAGTGGTATCCACTAGTTTGGGTAACTGTTCGGCTTGAATATGCGCTAGCTTTAAAGCTAATGGGTCCCAGTCGAAAGCGTGCAAGTTAAAAAGACCAGTAGCATTCGCAATCGAGTAGTCCATGACTAACTGACCGGTGAGTTGGTAGATCACATAACTTTTAATATCGACTACCCAACGTGTTTTCGCCAGGAGATCGGGATTGGTCTGGGCGAGCCAAGCTAATTTAGCCAGCGGCGTCATGGGACGGATAGGGGTGCCAGTATTTAAATAGAGTTGATGTGCTTGAGGCAGTGCTCGCAGCTGGTCAGCGGCAGCCTTGGCGCGATTGTCAGCCCAAGTATACATGCGTGTCAACGGCTGATGGGCGTCATCTAATAAAATCAAGCTATGCATGGCGGCCGAAAAACTAATGCCGCCAATCGGTTGTTTAGCTTGTGGGATGACGGCTTGAATGCCGGTTAAAACGGCTGTGAAAATAGCAGCGGGATCTTCTTCGGCCATTCCCGGTAGGTCTTGATGAAGCGGGTAGCCGTGGTTAGCGCTGGCGGCAACTTGGCCGTTAGCATTGTATAAGACGACTTTAGTACTGGTGGTGCCGATATCGACACCTAACATTGGTTGCATGATGAACGCTCCTTTTTATGATGTGTTATGTATTTGAAGTTGATTGCTAATGTTTTAGTTGGCGTTAAATTGCCACTCTGGTTGGGCCAGCATCGGCTGGAACGTGGTGACCGCGTTTATGAGTCGAAAGGCGGTCTCATAAGCCGGGCTTTGGCTGACCCGGAAAATTCCCGGCTAAGTCAAACGACACCACTGAGCCAATGCTGGCCCGCCCGGCGTTAACTAACAGAAACTAACAATTGATTATTTTCAGTTCAGTTATTTAGGACCTAACTGGCAGGCAGCAATCTCAACTAGCACCAAGTGTAAAAGCTATGTTTCAGTTTACAAGTAAAGGCGGGGTCACGCAATAGAACCAGTCTAGGGCAAAATTCAATATTGTGGTAGAATTTGGTCATGGAGGTGGCCGCTTTGTCCACACAAAAATCTGCACATCGTAATCGCGTTTTGACCTTGATTCGGTCGTACTATCCTAACCTTAGTCACACCGATCGCAAAATTGCTGATTACATTATAAAAGACCCAGTTAAAACAGCGGCGCAATCCATTTCTGATTTGGCGGCAGCCGTGGGGGTTTCAACGGCGACCGTGTCACGTTTTGTAAAGCGTATTAGTTTTAATAGTTTTCGTGATTTTTCAAGAGAATTAACGGCGGCTGAACCGTTAGAACAATCGAATGCGGAAGCGTTTCAAGATGTTGAGAAGCAAACGACCTTTAAAGGCATTGCCGATTCAACTTTCAATAGTATTCGCAGTTCCTTAGATCAGACTAGTCAAGTGATGACAGAGGCCGACTTAAAAGCCGCCACTGAATTATTATTGGGCGCCCGCATCATTGGATTCTACGGGCTCGGTGGTTCCGCGGTGGCATCTTTGGATGGCTATCATAAGTTCGTTCGCACGGGGATTTTATGTGCGCATAATACGGACTATGATATGCAGTTGATGCAGGCGGCCCAAATGACCGCTAAAGACGTTGCGGTCGTGATTTCGCATACTGGCCGGAATCAACAAACCTTACAAATATTAAGTACGTTAATTGAACATCAGGTGCCTGTGATTGCCTTGACGAGTTTTGGCAATTCGCCGTTAGCCAAAGGGAGTACCGTGGCATTCATTTCCGTTGCGGAAGAAATTAATTATCGCTCAGAAGGATTGACGTCTCTAATTGCGCAGATGAGTATTATTGATAGTTTGTTCTTGATGACGGCCGTGCATGGTAACCGGCAAATGGCGGCCAGCTTAGGGCGAGTACGCGATGCGATTAGTCAGACGCGAACGGAATTATAGGCGATTTTTGGATGGTGATTAATAAAGATGCCAACACAACATACACGACCAATCTATGCACGCACGCGTGGTGCTAAATGGCGACACCGCCTCGGACTAGTCTTGATCTTAGGGCTGGTAGCGTTGTTAATCTGGGGTGGCCTGCAGTGGCTACAATTTCGCCGTGATGCCGTGGTGCAAGGCTTTAATGTTCGCGGGGTAGCGGTCAGTCAAAATGACGGTTACTTAGACTTTGCAGCGCTACAAAAAGACGGCTTGAAATTTGTCTACTTAAAAGCGACTCAGGGTGCCAGTTATAGTGATGATAACTTTAGTAGCAGTTATTCGCGGATCTTGGGGACTAGTCTAGGTGTCGGCGTTTACCATGTTTTCAGCTTTTCGAGTTCCGGACAAGCCCAGACCGCTTATTTTGAAAAAACGGTCAATAACAATATCGGTAACTTGCCGATTGGCATTCAAGTCCAGTATTACGGCGACTACACTAGTGACACCGTCAATGTCAAACGGGCGCAAAAGCAGTTACGTACGTTGGTCTTAAATCTAACCGATCATTATAACCGCAACTGTGTCATCTGGACAACGCCAACGATTGCTAAGAAAATTGTCAAGCCAGTTATTAAAAAGACGCCGTTATGGCTAGATACAACTCAGACGCGTCAACAAAGTAAGCGCGTGCTGTTTATGCACTATACCAATCGCGCAGTTTATCGGCAAAATGGGACTAGTCAGGAATTTAACGGGCTGATCTTTAATGGCAATGATGATGCGTTTCAGAAGGTGATTGCGGCTGGGTTGAATTAGGTCATATTTATGTTTGGTGTTAGTTGAATTGCCGCCTGCCGGTTGGATCATAAAATACTGGCACGCCATGGGCCATTTTGAAGCCAAAGATGAGGTCTTCAAAACTGACCTTGGTCTAAGTCCGAGCAGACCACTCGCACTAAGGTCAACGACACGGCTGAGCATTTTAGGAACCAACTTCTCGGCTCAATCGGAGCGATAATTTTAACTATAAAAGCACTTGAACTTCAAAAGAGTCCAAGTGCTTTTTAGTGTTAATAGGCGGCATCTTGTTTGCCGATATTGGGCGATAAAATGACATAATTACGATTATCGGCTTCATCGAATAGGGCAACTGGCCGCTGTTCGTTGGCCTTAACTTCCAAATGGAAGCCATATTGATCAAGCAAAACCAGCTCACTGGAAGAGATTGATTCAACGGTGGCCGGCATCGCGCGGCCATCAATTTTAATGAGCATATTTAGATCAATCTCTAACTTGTGATCGCGGTGATGCTCTTCGTCACGATACGTCCACGTTCCCGCATAAAAAACGGGTAAATCGTCGCTAGCGTTATCAGTTGGGTGTTGCTTACGTAAAAATGTGCTTGAGAGTCCTGCCAGTAATGATAGGCCAAATAAAATGGCGCCACGTCGCTTCACCGGATCAACCTTCTTTCCTTAAGTTTACAACTAAAATATACCACTATTCAGCCGCGTCCGTCACGAAATATGGTTTTCTTAGCAAAGCTTTTACGTTACTGACATTTTTGGGTAATGAAAGACATCTTTTCGCCATAAAACTGGTAAACTGTAACTATTGAGATTAATCAGTTTTATTAAAATTAAACCGGTTACACGGAATTGAAGGGATGCTTAGTATGTTAAAATTAGGAATTATCGGGACAAACTGGATTACGCAACAATTTATTGATGCGGCCAACGAGTCGGGTGAGTGGCAACTAACCACCGTTTATTCACGACGGTTGGATCGTGCTGATGAATTTGCCGAACATAATGGCGCTACGGAGACCTTTGATGATTTGGAACAATTTTTCAGTCAGGGGAGATTCGATGCGGTTTATATTGCCTCGCCAAATAGTTTACACTTTAGTCAAGCTAAGCTCGCCATTGAGCATGGCAAGCATGTGATTGTTGAAAAGCCAGCCGTGGCTAATCAGGCGCAGTTTGAACAATTAGATGAGTTGTTGGCGGCCCATCCAGATATTTTGTGCTTTGAAGCTGCCCGTCAAGTTCATGAAGTAAACTTCAAACGGATCCAAGCCAAATTGCAACAGATGGACCGGATGCAAGGTGCGACACTGACCTATATGAAGTATTCATCACGGTATGACGCTGTCCTGGCTGGTCAAGAACCGAACATCTTTTCATTGAAGTTTGCTGGTGGGGCTTTGCAAGATCTTGGGGTGTATGTCGCTTATGATGCGGTCGCTTGGTTCGGCATGCCTGATGATGTGGCGTACTATCCTAGTTTGGCGCCGACAAAAGTGGATAATAAAGGGATTGCCATTTTACAATATCCAAGCTTTAACGTGACGCTGAATATGGGGAAGTCCAGTAACTCTTATTTGCCATCAGAAATTTATGGCTTGAAAGATACGATTGTCATGGATAATGCCGCCGAATTGGCTAAAGTGACTTATTATGATATCGACGGGCACGCCCAAAATATTGGGGTGGCCCCAGATAAGAATCCAATGTTAGCAGAAGCTCGTGACTTTGCGGCTGTGATTAATGATCCGGCTGGTCACGTGGCTGACTATCAAGCATGGCGGCAATTGAGTCGCAATGTCAATAAACTACTATTTAATTTACGGCAATCCGCACATCTGTACTTTTCAGATGATGAACGCGACACGCCCGCTGAATAGAAATGAGGAACTATGTTAGACGTATTTAAAGAAAAATTTACGGCCCAAGGGTTTACCGAACCGTCACCGATTCAAACGGCGGTCGAAACGCCAATGTTGGCTGGTGAATCCGTGTTAGGCTTAGCGCCCACGGGTTCTGGGAAGACGTTGGCCTTTACTTGGCCAATCTTGGAACAAATTCACGTTGGTGAAGGTACGCAAGCCTTGATTTTAGCGCCATCGCAAGAATTAGCGATGCAGACAACTAATGTGGTGCGCGACTGGGCGCAATTGATTGATGCTAAAGTCTTGGCGATTACTGGTGGTGCTAATGTTAAGCGCCAATTGGAAAAACTCAAAAAACATCCTGAGATTATTGTCGGGACGCCGGGTCGAATTACCAATTTAATTGGTGATGGTAAGCTGAAGCTTGGTCATTTGAAGACAATGATCGTGGATGAAGCTGACGAATTATTGACTGACGAAACTTTGGACCAAATCCGTGAAATTTTGGATGCAACCTTTGCCGAATCATTGCAACTAGGCTTCTTCTCAGCGACCGAGACTAAGATTTTAGATGAACTTGATCGGTGGTTTGGGCAAAAAGTTCAGAAAATCGATGTCCGAGCCATTGACCAAACCCAAGGGGTCGTTCGTCATCGAACCATGGAAGTCGGTAACCGTCATCGCGCTGATTTGTTAAAACGGATTAGCCGTGTCGACCATTTACGGGCGTTAGTATTCTTCAATAAGATGCAAGAATTGCAGCACGTTTTAGTGGACCTACGCCATCAACATGTCAGCTTTGCTGCATTGACGAGTACGCAACGGCAAGTTGACCGGGAAAAAGCGCTACGTTTATTCCGACAAGGTAAGGTTGATTTGTTATTAACAACTGATTTAGCCGCTCGGGGCTTAGACGTGCCTGAATTGCCAGCGGTTATCAACTTCCAGTTGCCAAAAGATGTGACGACTTATATTCATCGTAGTGGACGGACTGGTCGCATGGGCGCAGAAGGCTTAGTCATCACACTGGGCGATGATCATGATATTCGTGACTTTAAGAAGATGATGAAGTCAACGGATTATGAGATCAAACCGGCTTATCTGGCCGGATATCAAGTTGTGGATACCAAGCCGGCGAAGGTCAAACCAACGTTAGCTTTTGATCATCCAGCTAGTGCCACGGAACCAGCCGGAGCGTTACATCGGGTCGCTGGCGCGGGTCATCCAGACTCTGTCCGTGAAGAACCCATTGTTGGCGTTGAACGGTCAGCTAAGGCAGCCAAGAAGTCAGCTGAAACTCCGAAGAAGCATCGTGGGCATAATAAGCATTCTAAGAAAAAGGGCATGCGTAAAAAGAATCGCGAGCGCTTTAGCGAGAAGTAATTGAAAATTTAGTCAATCCGTGAGATGATATTTGACGGATTGATTTTTGGCCTTATAGCACAACTGGATAGGGCACCCGCCTCCTAAGCGGTTGATCCCGGTTCGAGTCCGGGTAAGGCCATTATTATCTCTATCAAACCGCTTCATATCGACGCTAAACGTTGCTATAAAGCGGTTTTTATTTTTCGCGAAATGCTGCGAAACGATATAAATCGATATTTTGGTGATATTTGGTATTTTCAGAAATTGTGTGCACCAAGTTGTGTACCAGAGCACTCATAGCGTTAAGCACCGCAAGGGATTGGAGCGGTTTCTAATTTTCCGTTTTCCAACATAATAGGCACTATTTTTGGTGGCCAGTTATAGTTAAAGCAGCACTACAATCCCTTTAATAACGGAATTGTAGTGCTGCTCTACTTTAGATTGAAATTGATATTATATGGATGAATATAATAACGACTTTTACGTTTATCTATAATTGATTCTTAGACTATTTTAGGGTTGTAACGGCTTCAAATAATGAGCTGCCCAAGTTATAAGTAGCTGTCGAATAGTCTGAATCAGAATTTGCACTATTAGTAGCTTCTTCTAATCGACTATTCTGGGCAGATAATTGGGCATTAGTTGCTGAATCGAAGCGACCAGCAAAGAGATGGTAGGCAGCCGACATTGCTTTAGCATCTTCAATTGTATCCCCCAAGCCCATGTCATCGATGGCATTAGCTAGATTGTAGTATGGCATGTTCGTATTAATACCAGTAAAGTTGGATAATACTGAGTCTTGATCGTCTGGGGACATGGTTCGTACAATTGCGACTAGTTTTTTAATGTCTGACTTATGTTGTTTTGCGGCTTTCACGTTGAACTTAGTCAAATTACCATGCCAAGCCCAGCCTTTAACGGAGCCTTTGCTATTCTTAATGTAATAGTAAACCGCTTTTTTCCCGTTAGCCTTTTTAACATGGGCTGATTTTGTGGCATAGAAAGTTGTCTTAAGATAATTCTTCCCATTATGACGTTTCTTAGTTAACTTGGCACTTGAATAGAGGTAGCCCGCATTAATATGATAAGCCGTTTTCTTAATGTTTTTGGAACTAATCACTTTTGCGGCCTTTGTTTTGGCTAAGACATTCAACGTGTTGCTAGGCATAGCAGCGACACCCATACTCAATGATAAGACCCCGACTGCTGCTAATTTGACAAATTTACGCAATTTATTGCGCCTCCAAAATAATATTTTTGACATGATAATTATATCATTTTAATATTTAATGGATAGATAGAATATTAATAATCGAAATAGGATAAAAGTTAGGACATCACGTATACTAAACTTAGTTCAATGATGATCGATAACCATAACTAATTAAAAACGAGGATGAACCAATGAAATATCTATTATTATTACGCGGTGTCAATGTTGGCGACAACCATCGCGTGCCAATGGCCGATTTACGGGCGGTGTTTACCACCGCTGGATGTATCGACGTGCATTCCTACATCAATAGTGGCAATTTATTTTTTACCAGTTCCTTAGCCACAGCGGCAGTTACTGAATTAACGTCCAAACTGTTAAAGACAAATTTTGACTTTCCAATTGATTTTCGCGTATTGACCCAGCCAGAATTTATGGCTGATTTGGCTTTAGCGCCGGCATGGTGGGGGCAAGATCCACAGCTGCGTCACAACGCGTTGTTTAAGTTGACCAAATATGATTCTGAACTGGAACAGTGGCTATTGCCCAAGCTAACTGACTATGATCAGGTCTTGATCACGCCCAATGTTATTTTCTGGACGTCAACTTTAAAAGTGAATTTTAGCAAGTCATTCTATTCCAAGTTAATCGGTACGCCGTTTTATAAGCAGACGAGTGCTCGGAACTATAATACGACGATGAAATTGAAAGACTTATTTTGAAGACAGCTTTTGTCTCTTGATTAACAATTAAGCCAATGCGTTTGTTAATATTAACAAGCGTGATATAATAACCGATATCATAGCCAGTAGTTCAGACATTAGCGAGAGAGGATGGCAAGATGAATAATCAAACGACAATTGCTAATATTCAAGCTTGGTTATTAGCACATGAGCGCTCACAAAAATGGTTGGCAGAAAAGTTAGTGATTACGCCAGCATTAATTAGTCAAATTTTAAATGGTAAACGAAAATTACAAACACAACAATTGATTAAGATCTCCAAAATCATTGGTGTACCACTGGCTGAGCTAACAGCTAGTCCACAAGTTAAAGCTGAGCATCAACCACAGTACGAGTTGCGGGGGCACTTTTCTAAGCCTAAAGCCCAGCATGATTTTGAACAGCTACTTTGGGATGTCGAACGATATGTTGATTTAAAGGAGAGCATCCATGATTAGTGCTGATAAGAAGGCTTTTTCTGAGAATCTGGCTGAGTTAGCGGCGGATGCTTTTTTGAGAACTAACTTTGGCTTGGAACTGTTTATTGGCGCTGATATTGAAACTGTTTTGGCTGAGCGAACGGCTGTTATTTATCAAAATAGTGATGATCCGACTTATGCTGGCGCATCAATTCATTATCGTCAGCAGACATTTGTCGTGTTAAATACGCACCAAGATTTGCGAGCACGTTATTATAGTGCTGCGCATGAATTATGGCAGCTTGCTTTAGGGACAAAGTGGTTTGGTACTGCTAGTGCAATGATTGAAGCACAAACGGCGCTTAATCTTTTTGATGCTGAGCGAGCAGCCGATCATTTTGCGGCTGCGGTCATGTTACCTAGAACTATGGTAAGTACAACTTGGCAGAAAGCGATGCAAAATCAGAAAAGTCCTGAAATTGACGCGATGTGTGCTGCAATTGTGAGACTGGCAAACTTGTCGGCAATGCCCTATGTCGCAGTTACACGTCGGTTGCAAGAGTTGGGGCTATTATCGTCAGATGTCAAGTTGGTTAAGTGGCATGAAAAAGATTGGTTGGCATATTTGGTACAAGCGAATTTTCCACCAAGCCCTTTAAATCAGCCAGCCCCATTTGAAAGCTTTAACGTGTTGGCGGATTTTGTTGAAGGCTTAGTTCAAAAGAAGCAATTAACTTTAATCGAAGCAGCTAATTTACTAGTCCATACGGATCCTAAACGAGCTAATCGTTATTTAAAACGGCGACAACAGCTGATGGCACAGCAATCGGGAGGAACCGTTGAATGAATCGACGAGCAGTCCGAGTCTTTGTTGATACAAATATGTTGATTTTTGCAGCATTTAAAAACAAATGTTTTTGAGTGGATTGATGAACTATATGATAATGTTTGGATTCATGTTGATGTTTTAGATGAATTATTGGTTGCACGGCAAGTTGTTGAGCGTGAAATTCAAAGGCGGGCGTGGCATGTATTTGATCCGGTAACGCTGACTACTGATGAACGAGTTATTTATCAGGCTCAGGTCAATCAAATAAAAGCAGCCTTCGCCGAATGAATCAGCATCGTGCTGAACAAGGTAAGCGCGTCAAATACATAACTGATACTGGTGAAATTGCAATTTTAGCAGTGTGTCTTTTAGAGGACGCACAGTTAATTTGCAGTAATGATGCTGATATTGGTACGGTAGTTGAGCAAGAAACAGTATACCTATGTTGATGCAATAACTGGATTGGAACAATTAATTGTTCAAGATTCATTAGCTGATTTTTGCTATTATTGTGTCGTTGAAGCTGGGATTGCTAAGTCTAAGGTATGTCACTTTTATAAATCGCTTTTTGACAATAAGTATGAGCGACAACAGAAGTTAACTGAATTTGACCAACGGCTAGCTGCTATTTTGACTGATAGACATAATTAGAATAAGGCATCGTAGAAATGGGTATTCTGTCCATTCTACGATGCCTTTTATTGGCTAGTTGTGTAAACTTGATTTTACCGAATGACCATCACATTACACGGTGCCTGGTCAACCACATAACTCGTGGTCGATCCAACGGCCACGCGATGCGGCGAATCTTTACCAGTGGCGCCTAAGACAATCAAGTCAATGTCAGTATGCTGTTTGGCATAGGCTTCAATCAATCGTTTCGGGTTGCCATATGCAACTTCGGCCCGAAATTGGGGCACGGTCGTTGTGGTCACGAAGCGTTGGCGGTCGCGCATGTCAGCTTGGGCATGGCTAGCTTCGGCTTCTAACAGTTCAGTTAAGACGGGATCCATGGCTGGCGCGTGATAGGCGCTATCATCGACGACATATAAAGCAGTGAGTTGGGCGTGATGCCGCTGGGCGATATTAACCGCTTCAATGAAGGCTGCTTGGGCTTGAGCGGAGCTGTCGACGGGCGCTAGAATGTGCGTGTAAGGACTTGGCATGGTTGACCACCTCCGTTATTTTGCCTTAATCATAACCGATGCACTGACGTTTAGGAAGCTAAATGCACCTTTTAAGTGGCTTTCGTATTTTTTTGTGAGTGGCTGCGGTATGATTTTAGCAGAGTAAGGTAACGGGAGATGAGAACGATTAAAAGTTTACTTTTGGGGCTTCAGTGTTTTGACCAAACAATGGCGCGACAGCGGTATTTCCGGGCGATTCGGGACACGTTGACTTTGCTGTTTCCGTTTGTGTTGATTGGGGCTTATATTAACGTCTTGAACCAGGCTATTTTTCAAAAAAACGGCTTTTTTAATCATATCTATTATTTGAGTCACTGGGTGCCAGGTTTTGAAGATTTAGCGAGTTATACCGGGATGCTTAGTGTGAGTGTCAATGGGGTGTTGGCCGTCATTGCGGCGTTTGCGGTCGCTAACTTAGTCGTCCGGCCGACCAATCATGATGATTTAATGGCCGGGTTAACGGCTAGTCTGAGCTTTGTCATGTTGAACTTTAACTTTGCATTATTCTCTAAAGATGGGCGGACGGCGACATCACAATTTTTGGAAGGTAATCTGGGAATGCAAGGGATCTTTTTAGCCTTGTTAGTCGGGTTATTGACGGGGTGGTTATTCAGTAAATTGGCACGGCGACCGCATGTCCATCAATTGATCGAGACGCGGACGCATCTGTTGGCCCGCGCGCAAGCCAACTTGTTACCAATTAGTGTGACCTTGGTGATTTTTGGGGCACTCGGCTATGGTGTTAGTTATCTGAGTAACGGCGGGGTCAATGGCCTGTTCTATCAATTATTTCGTTATCCATTTGGACATGTGGGTCAAGTGATGCTATTGATTTTTAGTGCGACCTTGCTAAGTAACTTTTTCTGGTTGATTGGGATTATCGGACCTATCAGTTTTAGCGGCAATAATTCGGTCCGCACCGTTCAGAATTTGGAATATGCGCTCCAACATGGTTCCGCCTGGGGTGCCCCGAATCCAATCACGATGCATACGATTTTTGATGCTTTCGCAAACGTTGGCGGTCCTGGGATGACGTTAGCGTTGATTATTGCCATCTTATGGCGTTCTCGCAATCATGATTTCCGGTTAGTGGCTAAAACGAGCTTATTACCAAGCTTGTTTAACTTCAATCAACCGCTCCTAGTGGGGTTGCCAATTATGTATAGTCCCATCTTAGCGGTTCCATTCTTGCTGGCACCGATGGCTAGTATGGGCATTACTTGGGTTGCGTTGAAATTACAGTTTATGCCGCCCGTAGCGTATCCGATTTATCGGACGATGCCCGGCTTTTTGATGGGCTGGCTGGGGACCGGTGGCGATTGGCACGCGTTATTAGTCAGCGTGATTAATTTAACTGTGGCGACAGCGATTTATCTGCCCTTTATTTTGATTAATAACCAGGCTGAACTCGGAGGTGATCACGATGCTGAAGCGTAATTGGTGGCAGTGGCTACTAGGTGTCGTGATTTTAGTCGGTGTTTGCTGGCCGGCTTATAATTGGACGCGCGCAAACATTAAAACGTTAAAAGATGCCGGTCGGACGCGCATGGCCCCCGTGATTATGGTGCCGGGTTCCAGTGCTAGTCAGAACCGGTTCGACAGTCTGATTACGGAATTAGGAAAAGAAACGCCTCAAAAACACAGTGTGCTGAAGCTGACGGTCGCGACTGATGGCAGTATCACCTATAGTGGTCATCTCAAACAAAATGATAATGAACCGTTTATCGTGATTGGTTTTGCGAATAATAAGGATGGTAAAGCCAATATTGACAAGCAGGCGGTCTGGTTGAATATCGCGTTTAAGGAATTGGTGAAAACGTATCGCTTTAATCATTTCCGAGCCTTGGGACATTCTAATGGTGGGTTGATCTGGACGCTGTTCTTGGAACGTTATCTTAAACAATCGCCAAAGATTACGATTGATCGTTTCATGACGATTGCCACACCGTATAATATGGAATCGACCAGTACGACGCCGAAGACGAGTATGTATCAAGAACTGTATAAGTATCGCGCTGGCTTGCCGAATTCGTTGACTATGTATTCGATTGCCGGGACGGAAAACTATACGAGTGATGGAACGGTACCATATAACAGTGTAAATGCTGGTAAGTATATATTCCAGAATCAGATCAAACATTTTACGGAAGTGACGGTGACCGGGGCGAATACGACTCATTCGGATTTACCGCAGAATAAGCAAATTGTTGGCTTGATTCGGGAATACTTATTAGAAGAAGATGTGCCAAATAAGGTGCGGCGGCAAAATCAACAACAGTTACGTGGTGAAGATTAGCATAATAGCAGGTTGGCTTAGCGGCTGGCCTGTTTTTTTAGATTGTTGGTTGGAAATTATCGGTTTATAATTAACTTAGTCAAAAGGAGGATGTTGGTCATGCAATTAAAACGGGGATTAAAGGGATTATTAGTGTTGGCGTTAGCAGTCGGGGGCTTAGCAGGTTCAGTGACGACGGTGGCAGCTAAGCCTAAAGCGGCGACGGTCCTTAAAACGACCAAGGTTAAGTCAACCGCTTATCATGCGACTAAAGGGACGATTTATAGCAGTGCCAAGTTGATTAGAGTGACCCATCACGCTAAAAATTATCCGCACACGACTTTTTATATTACTAAGCATGCCACGGTACGCAAGGCGAACCATAAAAAGGCCGTCTATTATTATATTGGCAAAGGTAAGGCGAAGGGCTGGATCTGGCATGGTTATTTGACAGCGGGGAAAGCCCCCAAAAAGACGGTGGCCGTGACTAAAAACACGCCGGCAACTTTTGCGGCTATCAAGATGTCACAGAACTTTTTAGCCATTGTCAATCAAGAACGGGCGAAGTTCGGAGCGGCACCTTTAACGATGAATGCCAATTTAACTAACTTGGCTAATCAACGGGCTAAAGATAATGGCGCGATTGACACGTTGTCGCATACGGATGCTCAAGGCAATGCTATGTTCGATAAAGAAGCTGCGCAATTTGGTGTTACAGGTGAGACGATGTGGTCAGAATGCTTGTATATGTCGAGTTACAATGACCTTAGCTTTAATTTTGGCAAAGATGCTGCGGATAGCTATCTCTATGACGATGCTGATTCGGATTGGGGTCATCGTAAGAATCTGATTGATCCGGCTGCCACCCAGATTGGGATTGGCTGGTATGTCAAGGCACAGACACAAACGGTCTATAATGTGATTGATCAAACGAATTAATAAAAAAACGGTTCGCTAGCATAACATGCCGGCGGACCGTTTTACGTGATTATTTGGGTTCTACAATATTTGGTGTTGATGGATTTCCCATCAACACCAATTTTTGTGTAAACTAAAAGGACACATCCTCAAA
>NZ_BJDL01000021.1 GCF_005405125.1 Lactiplantibacillus songbeiensis | reverse complement strand
ACAAACGTGGCCACCACGTTCCAGCCGATTCTGGACCAACCAGAGTGGCAATTTAAACCAACTAGCACCAAGCATAATTCTCTACATTTATTATACCGATAACTAAAACAACTGAATAGTCAAACCATCTATTAAACATTCGGTTATACCGTAAAATGTCGGTTTAAAATCACGAAAGCTAGCACCAGCAGACTAATCATCACGATGGCACTACCACCACTAATCACTAATATTAGTGGGGCCACTGATGCACCAATTGTTGCAATCAAAATACCAATTGGCATCACAATTTGAACTACGGCAAATTGAAACGCAAAATAACGACCTTGAATCGGCACTGGCACTCGTTTTTGCAAATAAACACTCATCGGGACTTCAGCAAAAATCAAACCAAATCCGAGTCCAAACGAAGCGACTGCAATGATCCCAATGCTTAAGCTAGACGCTCCCCAGAATACCCCAGCTAATCCAATTACACTTAACCAACCGCCAATACTAAGTAGTGCCACTGTACAAATCTTCAGTGGCTGTCGTAATGGCGGCAACCCAACAGTTAAACCACTGGCAATGATTGCGCCCAGTCCCATCAAGGCCTGTTGCCAGCCATATTGCTGCGTGGTCACGTGCATGATTTTCAATAACATCGTTGGGATGGCCATATTACCAATCGCTAAAACCAAATTGACAATAATCGCCAAGCCCATGACATACCATAAGACTGGTTGTAACTTTAACCATGGCCAAAGTAGCACGGGAGTAGCCTGATGAGTTATTGGCGCTGTATACAGTCCAAATTTCAAGCAGCTAACTAAAACTAACGTGATTAGAATCGTTAAAAACCGTAGTCCAATTAAATTAACCATCCCTAACACCGTTAGTAAAATGGTCCCGAGCATCGGTGCGAGTGTTTGAGCCAGCATCCCAGCAAACTGTTCCAACCCGTTTAACCGCTGCATTTGTGATGATGGCACCAACGTAACAATAGAAGCTTGGTACGTCGTTTGTTCTACTAATGCTAATAATTTAATCCCGATAAGCGCCAATATCGTATCAACTAGCCTCATCTTTGATGTTAAATTTAGATGGATAATCGCAAAATAACCACCAGTAACCAAGCCTTCCCAAACATAGGCCCACATTAAAAGTCGCCGATGACTTATTCGATCCACTAGTTGACCTAAAGGCCGCGCAAATAATAACGCTAACATTGGCGCGATTAACTGCGTTCCGGCAAACCAATTCACTGAAGCACTCGTCCGTAAAACATACAGATCAATGCCAAAACTGAAAATGCCACTCCCCAGACCTGTCACTAAATCCGCCGATGAGGCTAATATAAATTGCCGTGCAATATTCTTAACCAACTAAACCACGCCCTTTCAGTTACGATTAGGCTTAGTTTAGTTAAAAATATGCTACACTAGTCAATAAATTAGTGGCATTGATGCTACAAGGAGGCATTGGAAATGGAAGACTTAGGTACAACGATTCGCCAAATTCGTTTAAATAAAGGTTTCAGTCAAAAAGAAATCTACACCGGTATCATGTCACATTCATTTGCCGTACGTTTTGAACAAGGTGGTCATGATATCAGTGCAACTAAATTATTCGCTATTTTAGATAATCTCGCCATCTCCGTCGATGAGTTTCGCTTTATTCAGCAACAATACCAACTCAGTCCACTCGAACAAGCCTTAGCCAAGACCGAAGCAGATTATCAGCAACAAAACTTTCCCGCATTGACTGAGTGGGTTCGAACCCATCGCGATAGTGACCACCCTTTTGAACGATTAGTTGCCAGCTACAATAGTATTAAATTACTCGCCTTTGATCATCGCCATGTACCAATCACCCCAGCGGTCCGGCCAGCTTATGACAAATTATTAGCGACCAGCAATTGGACCTTACAAGAGTTACGCCTAATGTCACTACTTGTTCCCTTAGTGGCAACTAATCAAGGTATCGCTGCAATTCCTGCTCTGACAACTAAAGTCATCAAAAATAGTCGCCACTATTTGACACCGTTTGGAGATCCTTTTGATATTCAAGCTAAATTATTAGATTATTACGGGACAGTCTTTCAATGCGCTTTAAATTGGCAGGATTATGACCAAGCTCGACAACAAAAAGCTCATTTAATGGCCATAAAAGTTGCTAACCTAAGCTGGGATGGTCGGCTAGTTCAGCAATTTTGGCTAGCCATCTGGGAACTCTACTTTGGTGAGGTCACCACCGGTCAAGCTAATTTAGATAAAATCATGGCAATTGAAAATCTCTTTCCAATAGTTCCAGATACTAATTTGCGAACAATTTTAACAGTCCGCCAGTCAGAAGCTCAACAATATCGTGCCAACCACTGACTAACAAAAAGAAACTCGCATTCAGCAGTCACTGAAGGAGTCCCTTTATTATTGATTAATCCAAATTCACGACACGTTCGGCTGCCAAGTGCCATGACCAAATGACGCCCAAGAACGACAAGACCGCGGTTCCCAGCATGGTTGCCTGAAAACCACTACTAAAAGGCGTGCCCGAATATTGGTAAAAAATCATCACTGCCACCGTCGTGCCCAGTGCCCCGCCTAATAAGCGAAAGACATTATAAACACCCGCAGCTTTGCCAATCATCACTCGCGGTACTGCTCCCAGTACCGCTTTTTGCAACGCTGGCCCCGCCATTGACAAACCAACACCCGCAATCATTAAGGGTAAGACGAGCCAAAGATAACTTTGATGGACTAACAACGCAATCAATAAGTAACCGACGCCTTGTAATACCAAACCTAAAGTTGCTACCCAACGATCTCCAAAACGATCAACCGCACGCCCAGCAAACGGTGCCACGACCACTAATGTTCCAGTCCAAGGTAACAGCGCTAATCCGGCCGTTAATGCGGTGGCTCGTTGACTAACCTGCAAGTATTGCGGCAAAAAGAAAACGACGCCATACATCGATCCATACAGACAAGCCGTCGCTAGATTTCCCCCGGTAAACGTTGGATTATGAAAAAGGGTCAGTGGCAACATCGGTAAAGGATCAATTGCCTGCCGATAAATAAACCCAATCCCACAGCCCACACTGACGAGTCCAATTACTACCACCAGGCCAAGTTGGCTCGTACCGGTAACACTTGTCGAGGCCGACAACGCCCAAACTAGTCCAGCCATCGCCATAATAAGTAACAAATTATCAATCAGCTTGATTGGTTCATTTTGCCCATGACTTTCTGGTAAATGGTGCTGCGATAACCCAATTGCCATGATTCCGACGGGCACATTCAGCCAAAAGATCCACTGCCAAGTCAGTTGGGCCACAATCAAGCCGCCAAGTGATGGCCCAACAATTAACGCTAACCCACCAATACCACTCCATATGCCCAATGCGCGGCCTCGCTGGTTAGCTGGCACGGCATTGGTCAAAATTGCCATTGACATCGGCGTCATGACTGAAGCACCCAGCCCTTCGACAATTCGGGCCGCAATTAACCACTCGATGTTATTGGCCAGCGCACAGAGTACTGACCCAATCGTAAAAATGAAGATCCCCCAATTGTAGATTTTCCGGCGACCCCAACGTTCGCCTAAAGCCACACCAACCAATAAAACAGCAGCGATGGTAATATTGTACGCATTCAATGCCCATTGCAACAGTCCAACCGAAATTTGAAACTCCGTGCGAATCGCGGTTGAAGCAGTGGTCACTATCATCGCATCCATCATTGCCATAAAAAATCCCAACGATGTTAAACCTAGTACCCACCTATCTTTAACGGTTTCCTCGGTCATGCTTACATCCCCCTAGTGTTTTAAATAGTTCAAATATTTTTGAACTATTTAAACATAGCATTGCCCTTAGCCGCTGACAAGGACTAAAACAAAAAAGAGCCAATCTTGATGATTGCCTCCCCATTGGTCTAACGCTCTATAAGTTTTGCCAGAAATGTATTAAGTAGTGATCAAAAGTTACACGGTCTAATTTCACAAATTTTTCGCGGCCTACCTTACGTACCGTAATCAAACCGGCCTCCTGTAAAATCTTAAAATGATAAGACCCTGACGTCTTACTAATCTGCATCGCTTGCCCAATCTCTCCACAAGAAAGCGCCTGGTCATGTTGACTCAAATACTGGATAATCGCTAACCGAATTGGATCAGCCAGTGCCTTGAATACGTTAATACTAGCTTCAGTTGAATGTGTTTGTTTTGTCATATCTTTTATCCTACTAGAAATAAAATTTTACGCAAGTATTCGACTTAGTGTTTAACATCAGTAATTCCATCACAAATTTGCCGACCTTTTAACGTTAAATATGGATAGATCGTATTTATACTCAAAGTCGCCGTATCAACTGCCAGTTTAAATTCATATTTAGGCGAATATCTCATCTCCCATGCGTAATCCATAGTCAGTAATACAAGTATTAACTCATCATATTGCTGCTTTGACAGATCCTGACGAAAGATGTCAAACTTGACCATTTTGTCAAAGCACTGTTGATACGCAACATACAAGCGGTTGCGAAACGACTGCACGGTTGCCCTAAGCGTCTGATTATCGCCAACAATTGACTCAAAATCCATGAAAAAGAACTTGTTATGCGTCTTTAATGCCGCAGATTTATTGAAAATTTTAATCAGTTCCTTTAGTGCTTCCTCCCCGCTTACCGCAGAATCGTCCGCAAAACTAAGAAAATCTACCTCAATTTGTTGCTGAATAGCTACCAATAGATCTTCTTTATGATGAAAATGATAAGTCAAATTGCCGATAGTCGTTCCGGCTGCCTTAGCAATATCACGTAAAGAAATTGACTCATAACCACTTTCATTAAAAAGCGCGATTGCGGTTTCAACAATTCGTTTCTTAGTACTGCTTGTCATTCATATCACCTCATCTACTTAAAATTATAGCATATGGGAATAAATTTGAATCAATACAAATATGATACACAATGCTTAATCGATGGTCAGAATCTAGATGAGGACGAAATTAGAACTTACTTTCAAACTAATTTTAACGGTGATTGTCTCATCGCAGTTGGTGATGAGTCGCTAATAAAAATTCATTTTCATACCAATGAGCCATGGACAGTGCTCCAGTATTGTGGATCTTTAGGAGAAATATTCGATGTTGTAATAGAAGACATGGACCGTCAAGCTCGTGGTCTGAAAGGATAGCGGTTTCTAAAAAGGAACGATGGCTTTAGCCACCGCTCCTTAACTTTAATTAGGCATATTATAAAGGGTATAATAATTCTTACCGCCAACCTTAAAGTGCGTATACTGCACTAATGACGTCCCAGCGCCATGCGACGTCAGCTTCTTCTGCCGAACAAGTTTCAGTCGATATTGTGCCTGACCACGCTTAGCAACGCGTTTGTCAGGGACCCCTTTAACGTGATGCCGGTAATAGACTTTCTCAGTTCGACCGGTCCACTTTGTCTTGGTAATCTTCGCGGAACTATTTGGCTTTGGCTGCGTGCGGCTATTCCACTTCTTAAGGGCCGCAAAATGGGCCACATAGCCGTCCGTCGTGATGGTGAACCATGGGTCTTTACCCCAAGTTTGAGTCATTTTGCGGGTGAGCACACTGCCGGTTTCACGTGAGCCAATCGCCGTTTGGACTGGCATATACACTGGTGCCGCTATCGGTTTCAAATGAACCCTAGCGGTCGCACTAAAACTAGCTGTACCACCCGCATGCGCTTTCGGCCAATTTTGTCGCAATTTATAATTTAAGTTCAAAAAGTTAATGTCGCCCGATTGAACTTGAACGGTTTGACCGGCCTGATTCGTTACTGGAATATAATTGGCCTCCGCCTGAACGACCGTGTTCTTTGGGATCGTCACTTTTTGATTGGTCCCATAAATATTGATTTTAAATGTTTTAGTCGCCCGAAAGTAACCTACCGTTACGCCATGAATAACTGTGGCTGACGCTGACTGGGCTGTTCCGAACCCAACGACCCCTAATGCTAAAGCAACTGTTCCTAAAATAACACCTTTTAGTTTCACGTTGAATCCCCCTCAATTTACTGGTCAATCTTAATTGAAGTATACCACGATTTAACTAGTCGTACCGCCACACTCAACGTTCAAAGAGATTATTGGCCATAATCGTTCAACTTAAAAACTATTTTAAAAAATTAACAGAATTCAATACTATTCATGCTAGTACGACGATTTTTGGCATAACGATTATGCTTGGATTCAGTGTGTAGTGTTGTAGGTGTGAACTTTCTACTGCCTGGTCGAATCTCACGCAACCCCAAGATAAGATCTTCTGCGGGAAATTCCTTTAAGAAAACAATGTCCAGTCTTAAAGGATTAGGCTTTATGTTACTAGTCATGATGCAAAAATCGACATTTTGTGTAATAAAATATCATGCAGATAGTTATAATTCAAGAGACGATTACGGATGGAATCAAAATTGTGATGTTTACGAGTACTTGCCAATGTGAATTTTTCGTCGTCTATTTGATTAATTAAGTACTTGGCGTTGGATCTACCATTTGCCACTTTTTCCCATCCCATCAAGTGTGGCAGATCGTTCTGATTAAACACCACTCTAAATTCCTAAAGCTTTTTATAATTTGTGGTTATCAAGACCGCTTTCCCATGAAAATGATTGCGATAATCATCGAGGATTGCTTTGTAGTCAATGTCATTAAACCTATTTACTTGATAAAAAGCACTCTCGTCATTCATGATTCACGTCCTTTAAGGCAAAAAATAAAGATCAGCGCAAACTTTGCACTGACCTTTTTATGTATTGGGGTCGGACAAGTAGACGTCACTTGCCGGGACTAGTGGTCAGATACAAAGCCTCTGCCGGGCAACATGGCAACCTCCAGCCACACTCAAACATCCAACAAGAACCACTCACCATACCCTACTTTTAAAAGAGTCGTTCTTCATAGATTACTGTACATGTGCTCTAGTAAAATTGCAAGAAATAACCTTATCCTCCCTAGTTTATTTAAAACTGAATTTTTTTGTTTCACACGCATTCGAAAATCAACAAAATTAGGGCTATCCAATTCTTCTATACGTAGATCTAGAATTGTGAAAAA
The DNA here is from genome assembly GCF_005405125.1 of Lactiplantibacillus songbeiensis. Classification (GTDB taxonomy): domain Bacteria; phylum Bacillota; class Bacilli; order Lactobacillales; family Lactobacillaceae; genus Lactiplantibacillus; species Lactiplantibacillus songbeiensis. The sequence continues at coordinate 83,912 of NZ_BJDL01000021.1, read as the reverse complement.
GTTTACTTTAGTGACATAATGATCCAAGTAATCTAAAAATTCTAAGGAGTAAATGTCACCATCAATCTTCATAGATTAACGATTGATGGTGACATTCCGGATACTTTCCTCATCCTTCTCAAATAATCATCTCACCCTTGCTTTCAGGTCTACTTCGACCATCTTTTCCTTTCCCACAGATTAGTCTGCTTCAGTTTGCCGAGAACTTGATAAACTAATCTTGTAAATATAAGTGCCATCTACAATCAGAATAAAAATGAACACCATAATACCTGTAACAGCTGGCCATTTGACAATTGACCACCAACTATCGTACATCTGCGTATGGGTAGCATATGACGCTTTCAAAACTAGCACAAAAAGCAAGGCATTCCTGATTACGCCCTGAACAAAGACTATCAAACCATAAATTCCTGCCTCGACCTCTTTCTCATGTAAAAGATTTTTCAAAGATAACCCAATAATCTGTAATTGACGACTACTAACCGTTCGCTCAGATTTTGAAATGACTGTTAGCGAAATGGTATTGGCCAAAATAATCAAAAATCATATACATAAAGTATGAAGCTACCAGTGAAAAATAAATAGCGGCACTGTCACTGATCGTAAAAGATCTTGTTTACTCAATACATGCCAATAGGCAATTTTAAACGTTTTAATAAGGGTCGCTGGAAAAATAGCAGTCAAAGTTTTTACTAACACAGGTAATATTAATCTTTCGGAGGCATTAGTTGCCATAATCATCACGAAAATTAATACTAGTAAAGCCTGTGAGTACGTGTTTTCTAACGATTGACTGCCAAACAATGCTGACAGGTACTCTGGTTTTCGGTAAAAAAGTGAATAGACACCAATTAAACTCCCACAGGTCGTCACACACCAAAGCCAGCCAATTATAGACAGTTCAAATTTTCGCTTTTTAATTAAGCTGTGCTGGTTATGCCCACTAGAAAAGAGTCGCTTTCCATTGATAAATCCGATAGTCCCAGTAAAAGTACCCAGAAGGACGATTGTTAAAATCAATGAACCAAGTTGTAATTTCATATTAATCGCTGGAAATTCACGCATTCCACGAGTAGTTATTACCCACGCGTAGTATTTATCAACAATTGGGAATGACAAAAAATATCCTAGGCACCCGCCTATCACGCCTGCGAAACTCATTTGGCTGCCAATCAGTAAGGCCAATTGTGGCGGATTTGCACCTAGTATCGCCCACAATTTATAGTCATCTTTGAACTTGTCGATTAAAAGTCTAATCACACCACTTATGACTAACACTAAAGTTATTAGGCCAAAAACGGCTGGCATTGCAAAAAAGCCTACAGGATTAAAGTTACCATAATCTAAATGAGCACTAATCGTGGAGGCGACGCCAATTAAAGTAAACCCTAAGACTAAACCGGCCGCTGTCAAAACAACTAACGACCCAACCCAGGCTTTCCAAGTATACCGAAGCTGCCAAATGATTAACTTTAGCATTCCACTCACCTTTTTCCTATTTCTTCGAGGAGTTCTGAAGCACTTGGTTTAATGAACGTCTTTATGAGTTGGCCATTCTTTAATACAAGTGCTCTATCGGTCTTAGACACCAAATCTACGTCATGCGTCACCATGACTACACATGCGCCATTATCAGCAAGCTTTCGCAAACGGTCAAAAATTATTTTTTTAGAATTCGTATCTACCGCACCAGTAGGTTCATCAGCAGAAATAATCTTTGCGTGCGTTACCAGGACACGAGCAATCGCCACCTTCTGCCGCTCGCCGCCAGACAAAGTCCCCACAAAACTAGCCAATTCGGCAGTAAAATTCAAGCTTTTTAACAGCCGTTCAACACTTGCTTTATCGACTTGTTTGCCAGACAGCGCAACGGTAACACGACATTTTCAAACACTGGTAAAGCGGGTACTAGATTATACGACTGGAAAATAAAACCAATCTTTGTTCGATGCATTCTTGCAGTCTTTGATGGCAACAATCGGTATGGATCGATAGCGTCAATCTTTATTGAACCTTGAGTCGGCTTCAAAAGTCCTGACATACATTTTAGCAAGGTCGATTTACCACTTCCTGATGGACCAACAATACTGATAAACTCATTTGCATATGCAAAAAATGAGATGCTTTTTAGAACGCTGATGAATTTACCTTTTCCCAAACTAAAATTCCTTGAAAGCTCTTGTACATTGATCACTTTTGCATTCATCACCTTAATCCTCCAACAATCTCAAAATTTTTTATATCCAAAGGTTGTCCGTCCTTTAAAAGGTAATTTCCTCCACACCTTTAGCAGACCTATTGTCTTGGTACCACCTCATACACAATTTCGTTTAAGTTATAACGATAATAGGTCCGTAAAAGATGGCCAGCATAAATAAGCAGTTGCTTGATAATCGGCAATGCCACTAACGCCACAATAAACATCACTAGACTGGCTAATAATCGACTGCTGGTGAATGGTTCAATTTGCTGAGCATTTTGCCAAAGAATAACGACGGGGGCGATTAGACCTGCTATCGCTAATCCTAAAATACCAAGTTGTAAAGGAATCAATACCACTAGTGCAATGATAAAAAGCAAAAAATTAACAATCAAACTGCCAATTAGCGCCAGTATATTAAATTTGTGGGCAATAATTCGATCTTCTCCGAAGAAGTAAGCAGCGTCAACACCGAAAAGGTCCGAAAGATCTTGAATCGCCTTAACCGGTGGCACATGTTTATCACTCTCCCAACGGGCGATTGTCTGCTGCGTGACATATAGTCTTTCGGCAACTTGCATTTGCGTTAATGCTAACTTTTCTCGTTGCTGTTTAATTCTTTTGCCAATTGTGTCAGCCATCCTTATCTCCTCCTTAGTTTCCACTTTAAGTAAACCAAAGAATTGGCTATTTAGCTAACAATTTATTTGATGATTGCCGTTATACTAAGGCTTATCGGTATTCACCACAAAAAGGTTTTCTGAGAGTGTCGCTTCGCTTGGCCCTCGTAATTATGATATGAAACGACCACCTTTCCAGTTATACTTAGTATGAAAATATTTTTATTATTCATCGTGTGCTTATAGGCGCTGTTTTTAAGTCCGTCAAGCCGAAAAAAACCAACGTAAGGCAATTACGTTGGCTACAAACATTTAAATACTAGCTAGTACTTTCAGCATACTAGTTTTTTAAACACTTTCGAGTGCTTGGGTTTAGTGCTTTCTAAATTCATTTTGTTTCAAATAAATGTGTCATATTCCTTACCGTCAACCTTAAAATGCATATACGACATTAGTGACATCGTCATCATCATTTTAGTCATCCCGTGAACGTCGGCGCTGATGCCGTTCTGTCTGCAATTGTTGATTAGCTTTAAGTGCTGCGGGATACGTGCGCCGAGCTAACCACCAGACCCAACCGCGTTGAACACCGAGGGTTACGCCAACGTACAATAATAACGTGACACTACTCCCCGTCCACAACTGGTCAACTGCAAGATGTCCCACCAAGCTCAAGACCCACCACAATAATGTCAGCCAATTGCCTTGCCGCATCACTAATCCGGCATCATTGACCCAGAAATGGTAAGACCAAGCCCGTAACAAAGCAAAGCCAACCGCACTAATCAGACTGAGACACCCAAAAATGACCGCTTGACTGCTTGTAATGGTAACCTGTTGCTTAGTCAAAGCATCACCAATCGAGGCCATTCCCATTAGCATAATTAAAATAAAGAAGTTTGCTTTGAACTGAATCACCCGTGGTGCCAGTTGCCGGCGAATAATCACGATAACTAGCCATCCTGCTAGGACCCAATTCGTTAGATTTAAATTTTGCAAATTAGTTACCCCCGTTAATTTTAGTCACATAGTCCCGCCGCTTTTTAAAGCAACCAATCAATAAGAGCATTACAAACGTTGTCGGCATCGCCACACGATATGGCTGTATAAAAGCCTGGGTTAAAGCTGACTTTGAAGTTGCTTTAACAGCTGCGACGGCACCGACCAATTGCCGATTTTCAGCGGTGACTTTGTGGGCCACTTGTTGCTTAACTTGGCGATGAAGCTGAGTTTTGACTTTGTTGGGCGCTGCTTGTAAATGCTGCTGCTTTAAAAGGGATCGATAGGTGGTTTGCACGAGCTTGTTTTCCTTGACCGCCGTAATAAAACGGTGCGGTGTGGTTGTCGATACCGTTTCAGTTGCGAGTTGCGTTTTGATTGCTTGCAACGTATCGCGCTTGGTCTTGGCCGAGACAGTCAACGTTGCCACCTCCGTTTTGGCAGCATGCCAAATATCATGTTTGGCAGTTACTAAGTTAGTTGACAAAGCCGCCACAAAGATGGCGACGGCCAACGAAGTTCCAATCTGCCGAAAAACGCCAATGACACTTTGCGATGCAGTTAAGAGTTTGCCGGTAAAATCGCCCGCCGCTAAAACAGTGATTGGGCCAATAATAATGCCATAACCAGCCCCAACTAGCAGTAACGCCACAAGAACTTGCCAATAGTGATTCGGGTTCATCACACTGAGCCCGACGTAACCGACAATAATCGCTAACGAGCCGGTCAGAATGACTAATCGTGGCCCAATTTTTGCCAAAATAAAGCCACTGAGCGGTGAAAATAAGAAGATCATCAGCGAGGCCGGCGTAATCATCAAAGCCGCCATCAATTCATGGTTACCCTGAACTTTTGTAAAGAAACTCGGCATTAAGACCAGCACGGCCACCATAAACAGTCCGGAAGCAACCGTTGCTAAGGCCGCGCCAGTAAATTGGCGATCCTTAAATAACGTTAATGGCACCATCGGCTGGACAACATGCGTTTCCAGCCACACAAAACACCCTAGCGCTAAGACGCTAATACCAATCAAGCTTAAACAAGCTAGGCTAGTCCAACCCCAATCATTCCCCTTCACTAACACAAGCGTCAAACTGAATAACATCAGCATTGAACTTAAACTCCCGCCAATATCTAAGCGTTCCTTGTTCGACCGGGGCTGCTGCCAGTCAAGCAGCCATGCACACAATCCTAACGACAGGATGACAAACGGCACGTTGATCAGGAAAATGCCACGCCAACCAAATAGTTGCGTTACCGCACCACCGATTGTCGGTCCTAAAGCTGCGGCCAAACCTTGTGTCACTCCTAATAATGCGATAGCGCCAGTCCGTTTTGCAATCGGTACACTTTGAATACCGATCGTCATGCTAGCCGGGAAGACAATGGCTGCTCCCAGGCTTTGAATTCCCCGGCCAATAATTAGCCAGCCAACATTAGCCGCAAAGCCGGAACTAAGTGAGCCAATTAAAAACAAACTCAATCCTAATAGGTAGATCCGGCTACGACCGTAAATATCGGCTAACCGTCCCAATGGAATCGTTAATGTGGCGAATAAAATCGTATACAGATTAAGTGCCCACGAAAGCTGTGATAAGCTAGTCGACAATCCCGTTTGCATCGCTGACAAGGCAATATTCATGACGGTCGTATCAAGCATACATAGAAAAATCCCAATAGCCATCGTCCCAACTAACTGTGTTGATTTTTTCATCATGGTCATCCCCCTTTAAGTGTTATCGCTAGTTTAGGTGACCCGATGACGATAAACTAGCTTTAGGTTACAGAAAAGGAGATGTTGTTACCTATGAATCCACAAGCCCGCAAACAACAGAACTTAAAAGCCATCTACCGAGCATTACTAGAATTGATGATGCAAAAACCCATGGCCGCCATCTCCATTACGGAGCTTTGCCAACGTGCCCAGGTCTCACGGACTTACTTCTACCGCCATTATCAAAATTTCAATCAGATTATTTTAGCTTATCAAACCCAAAGTATGTTGTCCTATCTCCGCCGGTTGCCGAAGAATTCAAAAGTTAATCTCGCTGATCTCATGACCCATTACTTCGAGCTCACCAAGTCGGAAGCTAACACCTACCGCCTCTTAATTCGTAATGACAAGCTAGACGTGCTGCTACAAACGTTTCAGACCGTCTTCCAGCTACTAATCAAACAGGATCGCATCGGGGGACATAGTTCGCGCTTAAACGAACCTTATTACTTAGAATTCTTTTCAGGTGCCGTTATCAATATGGCCGTCAACTGGGTGAACCGCGGTTTAGTCGAATCACCGCGCTACTTAGGTCAGACGGTCGCTCGGTTTGCGACCCATCAACATCACTAGTACCAGACTTCTACTCCAGGGTTACAAGCCCTATGTACTGGCCAGCGTCTCAAGTTTTTGTTTCGCATGCCTTACGAGCTCAACTCGGCCTAAAGTACAAAAAAAGGGTGTCAATCGCCACTGATTGGTAATTGACACCACTTACTTATTTTGATTCTAGCCTTTTTAGCTATCACAGACGCTTCACAAATTTAGAGCAGTGGCGGTTAATCAATTTAATGAATACAATGCTGAATTTCCTTGATTTTCAGATATGCTTCTCGTCCAAAAAAGCTTTGTTAAAGAACAGATACGTATTTAAGTCATACACATCTATTCATCACTTTCTTTAAGCATCTTCAATGTTTCAGCATACTTGTCTTTAGCGCGTTGTGCTGCAGCCAAAAACTTTGGATCAGTTGTTGTCAGTTCACTAGGTTCTGCCTTTACAATCGTTAATTTATCATCAGTTGGCATTTCAATCTTTACCTTGCTTTTCTTTGTCGGCTATAGTTGCTCAGCCATTTTACTCGGAATCGTTACAACTAACGATCCACCCATAGCAACAACTTTTCGTTCTTCGATATTTTTAATGTTAGATTATCACAACTTTTGAAGTAACTTAACATGAACAGATCTAAAATATCAAACATTTAGATTTATTAGATATCCGACATTTGGTTCTTATCCGTACCCTTGTCTCGGTTAGATATAACGTCTTGATCAATTTCTACGCCTAATCTGGTTGTGTATTCGATGAAATAAAAATTTGCCTAACTTCTTAGTGTACTTCAGCTTACTACACAGCGACCGGTGCCCTTTTGTTTTTATTAAATCAAAAATAAGGATGATTATAAAAAAAGCCTAGTTGGATGGCGCCTAATTCAAATTAATGTGCCGATAATCAATACAGAATCGGCGAGCCAATGTATATAGATTGAACTCCGTAGCGTATTTGCAGGCCGCCACGAAGCCGTCATTGGATAACGGGTAATACCAACTATTAAGGGATAAATCAAATTAAAATGATAGTGTGGAATATGCAAAGAACCAAATAGTATACAACCCATTATATTGACAATAGGCCACGCAAATTTTTTTAGTTTCGTTTGCGACAGTAAGTGAATCAGTGGTACTGAAATTGAGGCCATTCCAACTTCCTCGCCAACTATAGATATCATAATTGTAAAGATTATCCATATTCTTTCGATTAAAGGATAAGAATCTATCCCACTTGCATTGCTATTTAATGGCGCATTGTTGACTGACGTCAGACCTTGAGGATAAATGAGACTTATACACGAGACAAGCACCAGCTGAAAAACAAACAACAAAAGCGCATATTTTAACAATATTCGCAATTTAGGTGAAGACAACGGTTGGAAAAACAGTTTTAAATTTGAAAAACCATATAGTATTATCAAACTAACTATTCCAGCCGTAAGCATTGTCAACCAATTGAGATGATAATCAAGAAAAATTGCTCCCATATATCCAGCAACAAATAAAATGAACACTATAGGATAATTTCTTCTTTTGAAATCTAACTCTACCATATATTGGAGTCCTCCTACTACTAACAGCCATATTCAGCTCATTTTGGAAACGATTAACCGTCCGTTTAACAGATCCAACCCAATTCTGTCCCAATAACGTTAATGTGGCCTTGAAGTCATTTTGAAATTTTTATGATAATAGTGTGTGTGTTTAGCATTTTCTGCAGCTAAATCATGATTAGCAATATCAATCACATGGTCAAAACTAGCACACAGCTTTTTCATCCGTCGCTGAGCCCATGCCCAACGTAAACTATCCTTTTTAAGACGTCCATCAACCAAAGTAATCGTTTCCTCACGCTCTTGTGAAAAATACAAAACAACTTTGTACTCTGAAACTGTCGGTGTTACCGAATCGTTTTCATATCCAGGATAATAGCCACCATTAACAAACGCACCAACGACTTTAGTGTGCTCAATAATATCAACATTATGTTGTTTAACTTGATAGTCAATTAGATCGCGATAATCGTAAACCCGATAAACATATTTATAAATAATGTTTTTTAACGTTTCATCAAAAAATAACCTTTTCGATTGATCATCAAAATATAAGCTGCCGTATCGAGCCGTATGATGTTGTTTGAAATAAGTTTTTAACTGATGATACTCCGCTGTCCGTGCTTCCTCCCGCTCCTTAATGCGCGTTTGATGGTGCTGCCAAAATTCAGTGGCATCAATCGTCCGGCCCGCCTGTTGAGACGCTTTGACATGGTCGACTGTTAAAATTGAAGCAGCTTTATTGCCGATTGAATCTGGCTTCAATCCAACTTTTCCGGCACAAATTGCACAAATATGACCATCTTTTAAATACAATGTCTGACCGATATGTAAAACCTGCCCACAAATAGCACATTTAGCTCCCCAGCGATCATGGGTTTTAGCTAATACGACAATGATTACCACAATCATTGTCCCCGTGATACTGAGCCCCCAAATAGTTAGTTGCCATTGCCAAAATAGCCGTAACATTCGACCAACTGCTTGAAGTGCCATAATAGCAAGAAACAACGGACCAGCCCAGTATCCTATCGCACCAAAGAATCGTGAACAAAACCATCCTAGAAAAATAGCCCCTGAAATAGCTAGTAACATCTAACCACCCCTGACAAATATTAAACTCATTATAATTTCTATTTTTAATTTTAATTATACCCTGAACACTTAGATAATCTATAGACACAATTAATGATATTGATTTACGCCATCATTACATAATAAAAAACGTTTACTGATTTTAATCTTCATAATCGGTAAACGCCATAATCTTATTTAATTGTCGCTAACTTTTCTAAACTTCTTGTCGACTAGGCCGAATCAAGACTTCACTGATGGCGACACTGGCAGGTTGATCAATGGCATAAGCCACCGCATCCGCCACATTTTCAGCTTGCAAGCCAACACCGGGCTGCTTGGCTGCTGCTTCTAATTGGCTTTCCAATTGCGGATCACCCACGGTATGCATCAATTCGGTATTCACCATCCCGGGTGAGATGATGGTTGACCGAATCCCATGATCATTTTCTTCTTGCCGTAAACCTTCCATAATCGCCCGGACGGCATATTTAGTCCCGTTATAGACCGCTGAACCTGGATAAACGACATGGCCAGCCACTGAATCAGTAGTGATGATTAAGCCATCACCCTGCTTTTGCATCGTTGGCAATGCGGCACCAATCCCATTCAACACACCCATAATATTCACGTCCAGCATCCGTTGCCATTGATCATATTGGCGTAAGGCCAAATTACCTTGGGGCATAATCCCGGCATTGTTAAAGACAACATCAATACGGCCAAATTTAGCTAAAGCTAAGTCAACCACAGCTTGGACTTGATCACGTTTAGTTACATCAGCGGCTTGCGTGACAATTTCGGCACCAGCCAACGACTCGGCTAAGGCTGTTAACCGCTCCGCTCGTCGGGCCGCAATCACTAATTTAGCCCCGCCTTCAGCTAACTTTTTAACTGTTGCGGCGCCAATCCCACTACTAGCACCAAAAATAATGACAACTTTATCTTTAATCATTAATTAATCATCCTTTCAAATTACAGCCAACTTGGTTGGTCGCCATCAGTCCCAGGCTTATCCAACCCAATACTCTCACGCCGATACAGGCTCGGATCGGCAATCACTTTAATCATAAAATCAGCCACACTGGCACGTGAAACTTCGGTACCTTTAAAGCCGTCTGCCAAGGTCGTGGTTTCATAATCGATCTCATCCGTATTCGTTAACCAAGCTGGCCGAACTTCCGTATAGTCCAGTTTAGACGTGGCTAATAATTGCGCCGCTTCTCGAAAACCAGGCAAGAAGTCATGGATGGCCTGTTCATTCCAGTCGCCAAACTTCCCGGGCACTTCATGATGCGCCCCGAGCGCACTCATAAAAATCAATCGTGTTTGGTGAGCTTGTTGCATCGCGGTTAACAAATGCTTAGTCTGGGTCCCTAAGTCGACGCCACCAATATTGGAATAAACCACGTCAACCCCAGCCATTGCGGCCGTCAGCTTTTCAATGTCACTAACATCACCATCGACAAGCGTGACCCGGGCATTATCGGCATATTGTGCCAACCGCCGACTCTGCCGTAAATACAAGACCAGTTGATCGTCAGTTTCGGCTAACAAGCGGGCGGTCACAATTTGAGCAGTCGCACCGTGCGCGCCGACAATTAAGACTTTTTTCATTTCTTATCACTCCGATTTATCAATTGTTTAATTTCCAATGGTCTTATCATACAACCGACCTATCAAGATGTATAATGCCTAGTTTAAATAATGAGTTATCGAAAAACTGTATACTAAAAAATACGGGTTCAGTCCGGATTGACTAAGCTCGTATTGATACTGACAGCTATTAATGTTTTGGAATGGCCTCAAAACAGCCATAAAACTGGGCCTTATCCGCTGAATCCGTGTCATTTTGGTCCATTTGACTCGCTAAGTGACCAAACTCACTTAATTGTGTGATTAAACGCGCCTCATCACTAGTAAAGACCACCTGACCACCCGACGTGGTACACCGAATATAAGTGACTAAGTGCGTCACCATGATGGCCGGTTCATTGGCGGTATCGATTTTTTGATTAATCTCAGTCAAAACATCGATAATATCTAAAAGCTCAACTGACGGTGTGGGTCGCCGCAATAACCGTTGCAACAACTCCTGAATCGTATTCTTCGCAGCCAAGCGTGTTTTTAACGTTGCACTCATGCTGCCTGCCCCCTTCAAGTTTGTTTTTGGAACACCTTATATTCTAGGCAGTTCGTCACTAAAGGGGCATTTAAAGGTTCGTAACCTAACTAATTTAACCTATCTGGTACCAAACTATAAATCACTTTCTAAGAAATTCTTATTTAACGCTTATCAAAACTAAGTAGTGCCAACGTCACTTTCCAAGTAAACTAAAGTCATTCAATTACGAAAGGAACTGATACCTATGTTTAAACCTAATTCAACTTCAGTGACCACCTTGCCACAACGTTATACCATCACGAGTACATCACAATCGCAATCAACACGAGTCTATTCGACACCAATTGCCTATACGACCAAACAGCCAAGGACTTGGCAGTATCAGTTGGCGCTAAACTAGTCCGCTGTGCAACACCGTCAGCTGGCAACTTATATAACAATTAAGGCACTAACAAAAACTGAACCATTAGCTAAAGCATTATCTTGAACCGTCACGATTGGGAACCCCTCCCCAATTGCGGCGGCTTTTTATGCAGCTTTAATTGACACTCGTAAGCGGTTTCGCTACACTAACGACATCAACTTAAAAGTGAGGTCCTGAACTATGCCTGTCATGCTACAACCCAAATTAGAACCTTTTAGCGAATTTACTGATGCCATGACTGATGAGCATCAGCGTGATCAATTGATTACCGTACTAAATTGGGTCACCGAAACTTTTCCTAACCTAACCCCACGCTTTGCTTGGAACCAGCCGATGTTCATCGACCACGGTTCTTTTATGGTTGGGTTCAGTATCGCTAAACCGCATTTCAACATCGCCTTAGAACTGGTCACGTTAGATCAGTTCAGAGACCAGATAGAAGCTGCTGGCGATCATTGTACGAAGATGTTGTGGCAAGTAAAGTACGACCACCCGGTAAATTACGACCTACTACGGCTGGCAATTCAATACAATCTCACAACGAAACAAACCGTGACGACCTTCTGGCGACCTAAAAACTAACTAATCATGATGATTATTTTTCAAGCAATAAGGTTAAATCTTTGGAACTATTTAGTATTAATGATACGCTTACTAAATATTAGTAAAGTGGAGGATTTAACGATGCAAGCAGTGATCATTAACCAATATGGTGGCCCTGAAGAACTACAAATGGCGACCATTGCCAAACCAGCGATTTCAGCCGATGAAGTTTTAGTCGCCGTACAAGCGACCAGTATCAATCCGATCGACTGGAAAGCACGCCAAGGCTTTTTAAAAGGCATGTTCGATTGGCAAATGCCCGTTGTGCTAGGCTGGGACGTTGCCGGTACGATTGTCGCCACGGGGGCTCAAGTGACCCAATTTAAAGTTGGCGATGCCGTCTTTGCCCGTCCAGACATTTACAAGGATGGTCGCCGTGGGACTTACGCGCAATACGCAGCCGTCAAAGAAGATAAGCTCGCGTTAAAGCCAGCGGAACTCTCATTTGAACAAGCAGCGGCCTTGCCGTTAGCGGGCTTAACCGCCTATCAAGTCATTTATGACCGGTTAAACATCCAGGCTGGTGAGAAGATCTTGATTCAAGCTGGGGCTGGTGGCGTTGGCTTAGTCGCTATTCAATTGGCTAAGTATTTGGGGGCCGAAGTCGCGACGACGGCCAGTGCCAATCATGCCGACTTACTCAAGCAACTTGGTGCCGATCATATTATTGACTATCACACAACTGATATCAAAGACGTATTGCATGATTACGATGCTGTTTTTGATACGATCAACGCGATTGATGACGGACTGGCGATTTTAAAGCCCAGCGGCCAGCTTGTTACCATCGATGGTCAGCCGACCGAGGTTCAACAGCAGCAAGGTCCTGCCGTGTCAACTTGGTGGTTACAACCAAACGGCCGTGAGTTAGCGATTCTTGGTGACTTAGTTGTTCAAGGCCATCTCAAAGTGGTCATTGACCAAGTCTTTCCATTCACCACGGAAGGTTTACAAGCTGCTCACCGTCACAGTGAAAATAGTCACAGTGCCGGGAAATTGATTATCGATGTTCATCAAAAGGCTTAATTAGCCAAATAAAAAATGGTCGCAGAAATTAGCTTCTGCGGCCATTTTATATTATTGGGACTAACTTGTAGCCGACTTCTTGACGACCGTCAATTCTAACTTAATGCTTCACTAGTAAACTAAGGTTATAGAAATGGCATAAGGAGTGGTCCACATGCTACTAGATACTGACCCTAAAATTAAAACAATTAACCCCGTTAGATTGATAAAAGTTTTATATCCACTCATCATTGTCGAAACCGAGACTGGTGACTATGTTAAAGTCAATCTCAGACTAGAGCAATTAGCCGATCCCTTGTTTTGGGAAACAGCTCATCATATTGCTAAGTCCCAACTTTGGGTGCCACTAAGTAAAAGATTCCATCAACTTTTAGCCAACGATTGGTTAATACCAGCTGACTAATCATCGGTAACCATTAGTCTTAAGACGCTGACAAGACACAACTTGTTAGTAGCAACTAGTTGAACTTGCTAAGTTAATGCAAGTTCAACTTAACTTGTTAATGACAACTTCTGCTGTAACTGTTGCCATAACCATTGACCAAGCTGATGACCACCAGCAGCTGAAAAATGAGTCGCATCTCCACAGTCAAATTGGGCCGCTAACCGACAGTTATCCATCGAATCCGCCACATAACTAGCCAAGTCAATTGTCACTGGTTGCGTTCTTAAATAAGTATTCACAGCTTGGCGAATCTGTTCTTTGGCAGGTGACCAAGCTGGCAAATGGTCAACGACCGCCCCTTTAAACGGTGTAATGGTCAGTAGCGTTAGCGTAATCGCCTTTTGGGCCGCCAAGCGCTGAATATGTTGTAACCCAGCAATTAAGTCAGCCGCCGTTGGTAGCTCGTCCAGCGGCGTGCCGACCCCTGGTTGTAATAAATCATTAAGCCCAGCCATGGCGACTAAAACATCAACCGGTTGTTGTGCTAACAGTTGCGGTAAGCGTTCAATCCCGGCTGGACCAAAACTAGCCACCCATTCAGACGTCGAATGTCCAGTACGCAATAACCGATTCCCAGAAATACCGCCATTAATTAGGCCCCATTGATCAGGCTGAGCAAGTGCCAACGCCTGCATTAAACTGCCCGCATAATAGCCTTGATTCGTTAATGAATCACCAAAGCACATAATCGTCTTAGTTGGCGTTGTCCGTTCAACTTGAATGGCATCGACACCCCAGAAATATTGTTGTGTTGGCTTACTCCCTTTAAAAAGAGTTTGGTCTAAAGTTTGAGTTAAAGTCACCGGCTGCTTTTCTGGCGACCTAATCGTAATTGTTAACCATTCACCAGCCGTCACTGGATAATCGAGCCAATCCGTCCAGCAGCGTTGATGTGCCGGCACCAAAAATGACATTTGGCTATGCCAAGTTGCTGGTATCAAGGTATCGCTACCCACCTGAATACTAGTGATTGGTAGTGACCGTTTGCCAAAATCATTGGCGAGTTCTAGTCTAATTCGAGGTGCTGATAATGATTGCCAGACTTGTATCGTCTGCGACCCCGTCATATTCTGTAAAGACAAATTTGGAAAGTTAGCGACCATTTGCCGCCAAGCCGTTGTCACTGTCATCATACACACCCCCAGAATTTTTACACCACCGATTATCCTCCCAGTCTAGCATGGTTCAACTTCACCATTCAAAAAAGCCGGCGTAAATAGTTAATTTACGCCAGCTTTTTACAAACTCATTGCCACAAGAACCGATTAATCACGCGATCAACTTTAGGATTTTCATGTAGTTGACTATGTTGTGCCGACCGCCCATGAAATTCACATTCGCGATAACTCCGCGCTCGACCGGCCACTAAATACCGTAATGACCGTGACGACGCGTTACTAACACGACCGTCAGAATGACTACCATTATCCAAATTGCCATATACATTTAAGATGCTAACCTGATGTTTCGCCAACTTTTGCCGTAAAGCTAGTAACGGTCGATAACTCGCATTCATCGGCTTAGGCCGGCCATTTTTGGCCAACTTAATCTGGTTGGGCTCATCATCCATCCCAATAATTCCATCAAAATGTCCAGCAATATCCACAACCCGGTTCACTTTTGGTAACCCGCGTTGGCCGTCATATCTCAAAATTGCCGTCCATAACGTGAGATTTCCCATTGAATGGGCTACGGCATTATACCGTGTAAATGTGTGCCGCTGCTTAACTGCTAGTAGGACCTGCTTAAACCAGTGGCTCGTCGTCTGATAGTTGCTATTCTGGTTTTCCTTAAAAATAACTTGCACGATTGGCCGTTTAACCTTAGCTGGCCAATGCCCTTGCAATCTCACCTGACCAGTTTTACTGACAGTTGCTGTATACACTTTAGTCGCCCGTTTCTGACGTTGGGCGGCGGCAATCATACTTTGACTAGAACGACCACTTGCACCATAACCGTGCAAATAAAAAGTTGGGACAGCCCGACGACTACCTTTAGTATCGTGATTTTGTATGCCCCAATATGCACCGCCACCAACTAGTACTACTACTAACAAACCTAACCAAAATCCTAATTTACGACCCATGTCAATCCCCCTTATCTGAACCTAATCTGTTGGTAATTGCTTAATTATTTTAGCTGGTACACCCGCAACGACCGTATTGTCAGGCACATCTTTCGTGACCACGGCGCCCCCACCAACGACGGCATTCTCACCAATCGTGACTCCCGGTAACACGGTCACGCCAGCGCCTAACCACGCATTGCGTTTAATCACGACGCGGCGACCATAAAACCGATGCCGTAATGCCGGTTGCCGGTCTAACGGATGATTGACCGATACAAGTTGTACATTGGGTCCAATCAGCACGTCATCTTGAATCTCAATGCCACCGACATCAACAAAGGTACAATTCATATTAATAAAGACCCGTTCACCAATCCAAATATGATGACCAAAATCACTGTGAATCGGTAATAAAATCGTTGATGAACTCGGAATTGGTCGATCAATGATCTGACTAAAGGTCGTGCGAATTTTGGCGGCATCTGTAACACCTTGATTCAGTTTAGCCAAGGTCCGACTTGTCTGAACTTGGACCGCATCAATTTTCGCGACTTCCGGATCTATCCGGCGATCTAACATCTCACCAGCCAACGCTTTTTCAAAAATCGTCATTCTTTTTCCTCCCATTATCCAACTGAACTTCTTCAGTATACGGGGCGGGCAATCGAATGTTAAATGCTTATTTCACATCATTAGTCATACTTGCCAGGTATGATAGTCGCACTGAAAGTCACTATTCCGTCACAGTTTAATGATAATTCGACCATGTTTCTTTGCCATATTATTAACTCGTTCCCAACAACTTGCTTGGCAATAACCGACCTGACTTTGTTTTAATGATGTGTGGCTGGAGCTTCGTTATTTTAACCTTAATTATGGATTATGGCCAGTTATACGACTACCGATAGTCGTAAAAAGTCAGATATAATGTCGACTTTAATTAACCCTACCAAAAATGCTCAGCGCCGAATTTGGGTACTAAGCATTTTTGACACAAACATTATTTAATTCTTCGACGGAATCCTATTAAGCTTAATAGTCCAAGTAAATCAATCCCTAAGATGGTTAACCAAGCTGTAGTATGTGTGTCGCTCGTTTTGGGCAAAGTTGTTGTCGCCGTTTGATGATTAGGTGCCAATGAAATCTTGGCATTAGCGGGACTTAACTGATTCTGTTCCCGCCGACTAGTCACCATTGCGTTTGAACTTGACTCAGTCCCTTCTTTCACATCAATCGTAGTCTTGGTCATGATTGGTTCCATCTTCGCTTTGACCTCAGTAGTCTTCTTCACTGGTTTACTAGTGTCAACATTAATAGTCGAGACTGGAGATGGGACTGGCTGATGATTTTCAGCCGGCTGTTCTGGTACAACTACTGGTTGCGACGGTTCAGGCGCCGGACTTGGCTCTGGCTGCACATCCCCATTACCGGGATCAGTCGGATTAACTGGTGCAATAGCCGCGACCACAGTAATCAACGCTGTTTTGGTAATTGGCGTTAACTCTGGGTTCTTATCATACGTATAGCTAACTAAATATTGTCCTGGTTGCTGCCAATTAACGGTACCATCAACCTTTAAATCATTGATTGTGAGTAACTTGCCAGCGTAGTCCGTTGCATTTACTAAATTATCTTTAGCTTGCCACTGTTCACCAACCGTCAGCTGACTATTTTTAAGATCAACTTTAGCTTGATTGGCCAATACCGTTAAGGTCACCATCTTCTCATGAGTCTTACCAGTGCCATCAGTAAAACTAAATGTCACTAAATATTGACCAGCAGCGGTTAATACCGGTTTATCTGCAGTTTGCTTTGTCTTAGCATCAACTAAGGTAACATTCAAATTTTTAACTTGATGGCTAGCTTCATCCAAACCGATTGCGTGATGCAAGGCACTTGTCCAACGTGTCTTAGCATCCGCAATTAAAGTCACATTCTCGGCCGTAATTCCAGATTGTGGCGCCAGAAGGTTTAAGTCTAATGAGTCACTAAATGGCTGACCCTGATAAAGATAATAGACTTTATAAGTCCCAGGTTTCGACATATCAAGCTGACTTGTAGTTGCACCCGATGACTGATCTACAGCCTCATAAGTCAACGTATCTAAGTCGATTTGGTGCCCCCATTCATCTGTTGCATCTTTCACGTTGCTAATGGGTTGCCACTCCATATTGTTGGGACCCACATACTTTTCAAGCTGACTATTTTTCAAGTAAATGGCTACTGGCTGAGTAATCGTTACTACGGTTGTTTGTTTAACCGGATCATTACCGTACTTAGTCGTGTATTGATAAACGATCTGATAGACACCTGGCTTGTTTAAATCCGCATTTGAAGTACCAAGCAACTTTAAATCATTGAATTCAATTGGCTCGTTGAATTCATTAGTACCACCTACATAATTAGCTTGAGGTGTCCATGTCTGACCGTTTCCAGCAGTTAACGCCACTTTATCAGCTTTTACTTGGATTGCTGGTTCAGCCATTTTTATATAAGCTTGATTTTCAGCTGGCGTTTTATCTAATGTATAATTCTTCATTAACGCCGCTGACGTCATTAAGATCGGTTCAGCTCTTGATGTTAACGCCGGTTGGCTAAGCCATTGACCACCAAAAGTATTTGATTGCGTCGTGTCCGGTAGATTGGCACTGCCAAGATTATCAACCAAAACTGTGTTAGGACCTAGAACCAATTTGGTCAACCCGGTTGTATTATTCAAGAAGTCAGTTAAACGTGAAACACTTGTTGAATCAACTAAATCCCAGTTTGCTATCCACGGCTTCATATAATTGTCTGGGTTGCTTTCAGCAGGTGCAAATGTGTTTCCCAATACGTCCTTGACATAGATACTAGGACCCGTCTCAGTATCGCGCATATCAAAATTACTGATATCCAATGCTTTCAAAGCCGAATCATTATTGAATACCCAATTAAAATTAGTGACCTTACTGGTATCAAGATTTGAAACATTGATCGATGCCAAGTTTTCACAATTAGCAAATGCACCATCCATCTGATTTAAATTCGGTGTTTTAAAGTTACTCAAGTCTAGGCTTTGTAGTGTATGACAATTAGCAAACATCCGCGACATGTTTTGCAATTCAGGTGTTTCAAACTTGCTTAAGTCAATACTTTTTAGCTGAGCATCCCCGGTAAACATTCCTGACATGTCAGTCACTTTGCTAGTATCAAAGTGACTGACATCTATCTTCGTTAAATTAGGACAATACGAGAAAGCATCATGCATATCGGTAATATTACTTGTATCCATATCCCCTAGTGTTAAGCTCGTTAAATCCGTACAGCCACTAACCAAATTAGCTAGGCTATAATTATTTTCATTTAGTTTAAGTCCACTTAAATCAATGTTTGTTAAATGTTCACACCCCATAAACATGGATGCTATAGTGACTACTTCTACGTCTTTCAAAGGTGTCAAGTCAATATCAGTTAGTGATTGACAGTTCTCAAATGTTCCAGTAAGTCCCTCAACACTATCTGGATTTATCTTAGATAGATCAATACTGGATAACTTACTGCAACCTGCAAACATCCACTGCATATCCCCAACATTTCCAGGTGTCTTATTGGTAAAGTTAATACTTTCCAAATTACTACATCCCTTAAACATCGACGTACTTTGGTATTCAAGATAGCCTGTCTCCTGATCCTCACCAAGCTCGATATTTAGGTGAGTTAGGCTTGTACAGTCAGAAAACATTGATCTGCAAGCAACACCCACCTTTAATATATTTGTATCAAAAGAGCTTAGGCTAGAATCCCCCTCAAACATTCTCGTCTTATCAATCTGACTGATATCCATGCCATTAAAATTCACCCGAACTAAGCTGGGACAGTCCCAGAACATTGATCCTGCATTACACAAACTTGTTGTTGCTTTTTTCGGCATTGTAACTGTCGTCAATTTTTGACAATCTCGAAACATTTCATGAGCCGAAATTACATTAGACATATTCCAATCACTTAAGTCTAGATTATTCAAGCTAGCATTTGAACCAAACATTTGCTCCGTATTTTCAACATTGGAAAAATCTAAGTTCGCTATATTCTCATACGCCGTAACGTAAAACAAGTTTTCAAACATCTTTGTACAGTCCGTTGGTGCAATAACTTTATTATCAAAAACAACCTTAGTAACTGATTTTTGTTCCCACCATGGCCAATTATCCCCCATATTCTTACTATGAAAATCAATATAATTAAAATCGCCGGTACCAACAAAGTGTAGCTCATTATTCTCTACATACCATTCAGTGGTGTCACCACACTTGCCCGACGCAGTTGCAGAACTCGGTACACCGGTTCCCACAGCATCAGCGCTAAGTTTCAAGCTCTGAGGTTGAATAGATCGACTAAAATTACTCCTTAATTGTTTCTTCTGGAAATTAGTAACTTGATTAACTTGGTAAGATTGGCTTGTTACTGCTGCTTGATCAGGAACAACGGTTGTCTTTTCAGGCGTCACTGTTGGTGCTTGTTTGCTATCCGTACTTAAGCTCTCTGTAGTAGGCGTATCTTTTTCAGTTGACTCCTCTTTTGGAGCTTCACTCGATTTGTTTAAATCGCTTATATTATTGCTACTTTCCTCATCAACATTGGCTTTATTAGTATCATTCGTTGACTCGGACTTATTAGACGCTGCAGTCTCATCTGACTTACTGGTCGCAGTATTCACTGAATTATTATCTTTCTTTTCAGCACTACCACTTGATTGACTGTCATCCTTATCTGCCGCAGCATCTTTAACATCCTGAGACCCTTCGTCACTACCTGAATCTCCACTTGTTGTATTATTTTTTGATGAATTAGTCGAATTCAGTTCAACTTTTTTATCCGTCAGTTGTGAACTAGAGCTAGTAATCTGACTAGCTGAATCAGTCGTCTGAGTTGGCGTATTGTCAGCATGAACCTCTCGACTAGTAACACCACAACTTACCAGTAAAATACCAGCAAATAACCAGAACCGACCTTTTTTGTACATCTTATAATGTATCTTTGTATTTTCAAAACGCATTTAATACCCCTCCAAAGTTTAACCATTAAACGTTGTCGAAGCGTTTACATTTTAAGTATAGTATATAATTAACGCGATTAACAGTTTGATATTATAAAAAGCTTTAGTAATCATTATCTTCGGTTACTAAAGCTCTTTTCATGCTACGCCAAATCTGAATAATGCTTAACATCAATTAAGTTAATTTTTTTGAATATATAAACAATTACCTAGTCTTCCTTCTGAAACCTAAGAGACCCATCAAGCCTAATAAATTAATCCCTAATAGACTTATCCAGGTTGATGGTCGTGAATCATTAGTTTGGGGTAACAACTGCGATGACTTCTGACCATTAGCTGATGATAATTGTTGATTATCCGTATTCAATTTATTTGATACTCGCGGTTTAACAGCCGCCACATTTGAGTTTGATTCAGCTTCTTGCTGTAAATCAGCTTTGCGGACATTTGTTTCAGGTTTCAACTTTGATTTAATCTCAGTAGTTGGTTTGACTGA
This sequence comes from Lactiplantibacillus songbeiensis, assembly GCF_005405125.1. Classification (GTDB taxonomy): domain Bacteria; phylum Bacillota; class Bacilli; order Lactobacillales; family Lactobacillaceae; genus Lactiplantibacillus; species Lactiplantibacillus songbeiensis. The sequence goes on along the minus strand of NZ_BJDL01000021.1, from coordinate 62,912 downwards.
TTTACCGGTATCAACATCAATAACTGGTTCTGGGTTAGACTGTGGGTCCTTATTTGTTTGCTCTGGTACCACTTCTGGATATACCGGTTCGGGATCTGGCTGAACATGACCACCTGAATCACCCGGATCGACTGGCGTAACCGCCGCAGCTACTGTAATCAATGCTGTCTTTGTAATCGGCGTTAGCTCTGGATTTTTATCATACATATAGTGAACTAAATATTGTCCTGGCTTCTGCCAGTTAACAGTCCCATCAACCTTTAAGTCATCAATCGTGATCGGTTTGCCAGTGTAATCAGTAGCACTAACAAAGTTATCTTTAGCATGCCATTGCGCACCAACTGTCAACTGACTATCCTTAGTTTTAATTGTCGCTTGATTAGCCAAAATCTTTAAATTAACAACTTTGTAAACCCGGTTTTCAACCCCATCAACAAAACTGAACGTAATTTGATAATTACCAGCCCGATGTGTGTTGATGGCGCTTACATTTTCACCACTGGCTTGATCAACTATTGATGTCTTGATAGTAGTTACTACTTGACCGTCTTCATCAATTGCAGTCGGTTGATGTAACGTGCTGTTCCACGTTGTTTTCGGATCTGCAATTAAAACACTATCTATCGCATCAACAGCTGCTTTTGATTTCAGTAGCGTCAAAAAGGCACTGCTAATAATATTGCCATTGTACAAATAGTCAATTCGATAACGACCGGGTTGAGTCATATCTAGCTGATTACTACGGGAACGCGCCAAGATTGGTGTAACTTGATAATCTAGCTTTTCTTTAATGCTTTTTCCAAGTTCATCGGTTGCCGTTAAAACATTGTTAGCCGGAGTCCATGTAGCATTTTTAAGTCCGATATACATTGAAATATCCGTAGACTTCAGCTTAATCTCAATCGGATAACCAACAATCAATGTCGCCTGATTAGTTGCAGTGTAAGCACCATCCGCCGTTTTATAAGCATAAGTAACCGTATACTTACCTGGACTCGTTAAATCTAACGGCTTATTCCATGTCACAACTATCTTATCTGCTGGGTTGCCCAATTCATCACTACTACTAGAAATATTGTTGCTTGCAGACCAAGTATTGGTCTTACCAATGGTGATTGGTACCTGAGTTTTCTTCAAGTTAATCGTCGGTTCTACCGTACGAAGGTAAGTTACTGGCTCAGTCCGAGTCTGATCTGAAGCATACAGGTTATCCGTTGTCAAAGTTTCCGCTGTCATCTGATTTAACCAATACCCCGTATAGGTTTCAGCATTTGTCGCCGATAGTCCAGCATTACCATCTATATCACTTAATACAGTATTCGGACCAAGCGTTAATTTGCCTAAATTAGTCGTCCCCTGCAAAAGATTTTCAATTGGGGAATATGTGTGATCACTTTCGATATATTTCTTTTCTCCTTCTACAGAGTCTAGCATTTCGGATAACTTTTCTGGCGTATCAATCGCCAATACTTTTTCTGAAAGCTTCATTCCCAACGGTTGTGCGTTACGCATATCAAAATAACTTAAATCTAATTCTGATAAGGAACCGTCATTTAAAAATGTTCCCCAAAAGTAATTAGTTGAACTGGTGTCAAGATTTCCTAAATTGATTTTTCTCAATGAATCACAATTAGCAAAAGTATAAGCTAGCATATCGATACCATCTGTCTTTAGCGAACTTAAATCAAGCTGTTCCAAATTTCTACAATTACTAAACGTAAATGACATATTCATCATTCCGTCAACCGCGAAGTCAGTGAAATCAACGCTTCTTAAATTTAAATCATTAAAAAATAAAAACATTAAGTCGGCATCTCCTCCAATCTGTATATTTGCTAAATTAACATTTTCTAGCGAATTACAGAAAGCAAAAGCCCCCCTCATGGAATTTAGAAAAGGCGCCTTAAGATTCGAAAGATCTACCTGTTTTAGAGACAAACAATCATCAAACATATTATCTATCGTTCTTAAATTTTCTGTGTTTAAAGCCGTCAATTTAAATTGTTCCAAAGACTCACACCCTGAAAAAGTTGCATCCATTTGACGAAGATAGGGAGAATCAATCTTGCCAAAGCTAAATAACTCTAATGAGCGACAATTCCTGAACATTTCTATTGTTGAATACAGTGATTTATACTCCGACAATTCACTTCCAATAGTTGCACTTTTTAATTGTGTACAATCAAGAAACATACCATCCATTTCTCGTATGCTTTCTAAATTAATCACCGGCATTTTAATCGACTTCAAGCCAGTACAACCTTCAAACATGTAAGATAAATCGCTAACCACATTGGCTTTAAATGAACTAAAGTCCAAATCTTGCAACCCTGTACAGCCACTGAACATCGAACTCATGTTGATTACATTTTCAACATTCAATGACAACAAATTAATTGTCGTTAAATCGGTACAATCTTTAAACATTCCAGAGGTGCTAGTTAAAGAACCACTGTTTATTGGTGTTAAATCAATTTGTTTCAAATTATTACAGCCATCGAACAAATGGTCGACATATCTTAGTTCAACATCCTTTAAGAAATCTAGACTTAAACTACTTAATCCTGTACAACCTTGAAACATGCCAGAAACGCTTTCTAAATTTGAAAACTTGTTTTCTACAAACGGACTTAAATCAAGTACTGTTAAACTTGTACAACCACTAAACATATAATCTAGTGAATTAGCTTCATCAACGTGTAACGGGGTTAGATCTACTGTTTTTAAACTCGAACAGTTTTCAAACAACCGAGTTAACGAGAAAATACTTTTAGATGCAAAAGGCATTAAGTCTATTTGCTCTAAACTTGTACAACCACTAAATAAAGAATCAATTGCAATAAGACTACTCATATCTAATGAGCTTAGGTCAACTGTCTTTACACTAGTACATTCTGCAAACAGACCTGCAAACGAAGTACACTGACTAGTATTAAAATGATTGAATCCAAAATCAACAAGCGAGTTACAACCATAAAACATAGTTTCAATCGCACCAATAAATGCTGGCGTTTCATTTTTATAATGGATTGTCTTCAAAGATTGACAATCCAAAAACAGTCCAATCACATTAATAGTATTACTCTTATCCCCAATAAGATTTACATTAACACTTTCAAGACCAGAGCAGCTACCAAAGAATCTTGAACAACTCCCTTTCAAATCAAATACATAATCACCGAAACTGGTAATTGCACTACAGTCAAAAAAGGTACGTGTATTTTCTGAAACATTGGCGAAAGTGAATCCATTGAAATTTACTTTCACTAAATTATAATCATCTTCAAACATTCGAGCTGAAGTCTGCAAACTTTTATTGATACTTTTTGGTAAATCAACTTCAACTAACCCATAACAATATAAAAATATCGCTTGCATAGATACTACATTACTAATGTTCCACATACTAATATCAATATTCTTAACATTGTAATCACCAGCAAACATGCTACTCATATCAGTAACATTATCTGTTTTTAGATTATCAAGCCCTTCAATAGTATTTCCTACAAAACCCTCAAACATCCTGCTAAGTGACTTTGAAGCAATAACTTCCCCATCAATGCTTATTTTATTAACAACATTAGGCCATTGATCAAAATCCTTTCGCCAGGCCCAGTTACCCGAACTAGTACTACCATCAAAAGTACCACCAACCAAATGTAGCTCCCCATCGTTAATATACCAAGTACAGTCTCCAATAACACCAGAATCCAAAGCTGTGTCTGGCACCATTGAAGTATCAACGCCAGTAACAGCTGATACTTGATTATCCTTAACTGCCACCTTATTGACCGAAGCTATCCCCTCAGAACGCAATTTTGGATTGGTCACTTCTCTACTCTGAATAGTGATTTTATTCGTATCAACTTGTTCTGGTTCATACTCTCCAGGACCAGCTTTTTTAGTATTAATTTCACCTTTTGATTGCGTTACAACATTCGAATTATCCTCAATATCGGTTTTAGGTGTATTTTGAGCCCCATCATGATCATCGCTTACCTTATCTTCATCTTCAGGATTTTCAGGTACTGTTTTTTCATCTTCACTACTTGTAGATTGTGTATCCGACTCATCAATACTATTCTTTTGTTCAGCATCGACATCGGCTTCAGATGTCCCCTGTACATTACTCTTGTGACTTATTTCGTCTGACTTAGTCTCATCTTGAATGACTGGTTTATCTTGATCAGCAGATAGTTCTACCCGCTGATCTGTTAATTGATTTGTTTTAGACGTGACCGTAACGATATCGCTTACTGACTTATCTGAACTTGCTGTATCGGCTCGTGCTGTCTGACTACTAACACCCCAACTCATCACCAAAATTCCTGCAAATATCCACGCACGTCCTTTTTTATACATCTTATAGTGTAGCTTAGTGTCACGTCCCATATTCATTTTCGACTCCTCCATATTTTAGAATCCTCTCAACAATTTATGTTCGACTAAGTAAACGCTTACATAAGTAGTATAGTATATTCTCAACACGATTAATAGTTCAACATTATCAAAAAATAACCAGTTAATGATAGTATCTACACAAATACGTTCACTTTACTAACTGGCAACATTCGAAACTAAAAGCTGTTATTAAATGATCACAAACATTTAATAACAGCTACTATCAAAACCACGTATTCATTTAAATAATCCTGGGACATTCTTTTACCACTTATCACCTAATCATCCAAGTTCCGCACACTAACAAACTCAAACTTCCCTCATCATACAAAAATTTCAACACTGCACAATTATTAACCCGGATTTGACGCCGTTGCATCTCCGTAGCAGCCAGCCAGCGTTGTAAGAACATATAACTCGCCCCACCATGGCTAACTGCCAACACCTGCTGATGATCTGGACGCGCCATGATCTTCGTCAGTGTCTGAACCATCCGCTCTTGAACCTGTTTACCCGACTCACCACCGAACTGCACAAAATAATCGTCATAACCGAGTTGCCCTGGCGAAAACTTCGGATTCAAGACTTCACTTTCACCCTCAAAAACGCCAAAATTCCACTCTTTCAATCCTTTTAAGCGCTGATACGACTGCTTAGTCACTAATTCCAACGTATCAACTGCACGTTCTTGGGTCGACGCATAGGCATGGTCAAATTTAAGGCCTTGTTGCTTAAAATAACGACCAACTGACTGTGCTTCCGCAATTCCTTGCGCAGTTAACGGTGAATCACACGCGCCTTAAATACGTTTTAGTTGATTAAATAACGTTTGTCCGTGCCGCATTAAATATAATGTTTTCGTCAAAACTATCGACCTCCATAAAATAACGATGTAACCGGTAACAATCATAGCGCACTTTTTAAATCAAGACACACAAAAATCCTGAACAACTCATCATCACTATTCAGGATTATCCTTAGTTCTTATTCAGTTGTCGGCACATCATTGAGTGTCCAGTGAATTGTCGTTTGATAGTTACCAGGAACTGCACCGCTGGAGACATTCAACAGAACTCCTTGATGTGGCGCCCACTGTGCAGCGATGTGTTGTTCGTCATCATCCGTTGTTGCCTCATGATCCATCACAATCACATTGTCCCGAATTAGCGACTGGTCCCGTGAACCATTATTGAAGACAACATCAACATTCAATGGCCGCTGATGCGCATCCACTGGTTGCGTCGCATGAGCTTGTAACTGCCAACGACTCCCCGTCCCACGTTCATCATCCACAACGACCTGCCAATCCGATTGGCGACCAATATGATGCTGCGGTTGGCCATTAACCGCAACCGGCTGAAAAGCACTCTGCGTGGCAACTTTGCTTAACGTTAATTGCCCACGGGGAACATTGATCGTTACTTGTACCTCGTTAGACTGCTGGGCAGTTTTATCAGTAACCCTCAGACTCATCTGATTAGTACCAGTATGCAAATAACGCCACGGGACAATTAGATTGAATTTACCAGAATTTCCCGTTTCGCTGTCACTCCAACTCCACTTTAGTTGGTCAGGGACTGTTAATACCTTATCATTCAACTTGACAGTCACTTGATCAATTCCTGCATTCGTCCACTCACCTAATCGATAAAAAATTCGACCATTTATCATCGCATTATGATGTCGATCAAAGGTCAAATTGCTAGTTACCTGGTCATCAGCCAATAGCAAGTGAACGAGTCGTTGACCAACCACATGATAGTCCGGGGCATCGACATTGATAATCTGGTTTAGCCCTCGGAAAGCTTGGTTAATCTGTTGCATTGTCACTATCGTATCTGGTTGCGTATTTTCCGCAACTCCGGTTAGAGTTAACCTAGCATGATTATTACTCGTCGACAAATCGTTAGCAAAGTCGAATTTCAAATGATTATTTTGAATATCACTAGCCGTTACCGTTTGTGTCTGACCATTGTCATAAGTCAAAACACCACTCTTGAATTTAAAATGAGCATCCAAAGGTAAGTCAGCCTGTATTTTTGACCATGCATGAACACCATTCAAATACTTTAAATCGTAGTCATATTGTAACTTGTCGCCAGTCGTCACTTGGCTGCCTTCCACGATATCTTGCTGTGTCGTCATATTTTTCAAGCTTAAAGTTGCACGAGCATTAACAACATCTGGGATTCCTTCAAAGATAACATAAGCTCGTTCATATCGTTTCCCCGTCGCACCGGTAAATCCCCAATAGACTTTATCATCAGCACTATGAAATTTATCACAATCGACTTCCGCTGTCTGCTGTGGCGCATTCGTTATCGTTCGACCGGTTGTTGGATCCTTGTCATCAAAAGTATACGTCATAAATCCATTACGGCTGCCACTTTTGGGTGCTTCCCATTGTAAAGACAAATGGTGCCATTTACCATTAGCCAGGGAAAGATTTGAAATAATGTGATTATGGTTTAATTTGTAAAAATAATTTCTAAAAAACCAACCACCATCTGAAATTGGACTATAGCTACTCGACTCACCAGGATAATTCTCCGCAATATGCATACCAACCGGTTCACCCATATCAAAAGCATCCCCAACTTTTTGACTTTGATTACTATTTGTATCAAATTCTAAGGCCCAACTATTTTGAATAGCAGTACCGGATATTGTCTGAGGATTAGTGCTGCTATTGTTATCAAAATCTTGTCCCCAAACACCCAACGACTCACCTTTATCTGTCTTAGAAATAGCATTGGTTCCATCCTTACTGTTCTGTAGTACCAATGCCATCCCATCTGCAGCTCTAGCCCCACCGCCACCGAAATACAGCCACATTGATGCCTTGGCATCCTTCTTCAAATCAAACTTATAGTTATCTTTTGACCAAATGGCTCCTAACTGATTTGGCTGTTGTGTAATATTAACAATATCGGCTTGATCCTTACCAGCTGGTGCCTGACTCACTTGCGCACTATTGCCATCAAATTTAGCTGTTTCAAAAATATTATTTAGCCGTATCCCCTGTGGTGCTGAATTACGAATATAGTCATCAACTTCCGCTGAAGCCGATAAACTCATCGTTCCCAAAAATAATCCACTCAAACCCACTAACAACAGACCCCCAAGTAGTGGTTTCATCTCTAACGCTCCTTCTAGCCTAACTTTTATATTGTAATTTAATTTACTAATATAATTTTATAAATATACCCTTAACTGTTTACACTAGCAGTATATCTACTATTGTTAGGTTTGGCAAGCCTGACCAACAAAAAAAGACCTAACATCGACTTGATATTAGGTCTAACTTTTAAAAATCAGTACTCTCATTACCCTCATTTAACGCATCTAACGCCGCTCGTAAAGTTGCCCCATACGCAATCACAGCCCCAGTCGCATGACCAGGTTCACCGGTGACTTCCGCTTCATCATAGATCTGTAATTGATTGTATGGAAAGGTATTGGCTTGAACGAAGACTCGCTTCAACTTAGCCAGGTCGGGATAATCATACATCACTTGACTGAGCGGCTCACCTAACTTAACGTGCAACAATAGTCGCGTGACACTTGACCCGCTGGCCTTACTAATCAGCGCTATCATCGCCAAGCTCATCGGCTCAATTGTTGCCAAATGCAGCTCTTCATCAATAATCGTTAACCGCACCGTGTATACGCCCGGCGTTCCATAGCTTAAAACGCGATGCTTAATTTCAATGGATAACGCTTCAATCGCCTTATTTTCAGCTTTGTCTTGAATCGGAAAGACTTCAATCGAGCCACGCACATTCGACCGCAAGTTATTGCCGGCAATAATTTCACTAATGCCAAAAATCTGAACATCTTTACCGTCTGTAATCACTTCGACGGCCGGCTGATCATTGGTCTTAATCTGCTCGCGTGGTAGGCTATTATCAATCTGAATCACATGATAGTCCAGATCGGTTAATATCTGGCCTAAATGTTCATCGTGATACGTCGTAAAGATAACGTCAGGATTTTCAATCGCCAAAACGTTCAAAATATCTGAGACTTGCTTGGGTTCAACATACCGCTTAGCCGCTAGTTGCGGTGTCATCGCAACACTATTCGGGTTAGCATTGATCAAAATCGGTTGATAATCGGCTTTTTTTAAGTAAAACAACAATTGTGAGACCAAGTAATCATTCCCATGATTCGTCCCAATCCGGTTCGGACCACTGCCAATGACAACCGCGCGCCGACCAGCTAACTGCTGACTCTCATTATCGTACTCGTAAGTCGAATAATAAGTATTTGTTTGCTCAGTAAACTCACCAGCAGTTGGCTCGATTTCCTTAAAGGTCGGGTGAATCTCATTTTCGATTGCAAAGTGACTGACCTTGGCTGGTTCTGTTTGCCAAGCCGCGGCCGCATCTTCATCGGTAAAGCCGAAATATTTCGCCCGGCCTAACGCATGGACATCAAAGGGATGCTCGCGCAAGGCTTGTTCGATTTCAATAATATGGCTGAGTTTATAAAAGTAAAACGCATCGATCTTCGTCAATTCTGCTAATTCGTCAATCTGATAACCCCGATTTAAGGCTTCCAGCAAGACCAACATCCGACCAGCTTGTGGGTGAATCAACCGTTGAATCAATTCACCTTCTGAGTATTGTTGCGGTTGATTAGCAATCACGTGATACCGCGATTCATCAGTGGCCCGCAACCCTTTTAATAGTGCTTCTTCGGTTGAGCGACCAACACCAATCACGGACCCGGTGGATTCCATCACGGTATCCAATTGATGACTAACTTTCTTCAACACATTGAACGGCCAGATGGGAATCCGGCAAACAATATGATCCAAGACCGGTTCAATCAATGCCGTCTGCTTACGATACCGCTTCGATAATTTGACCTCTGACAAGCTCACACCGACCATCAAGTTCGCCGCAATCGTGGCTAACGGATAGCCCGTCGCCCGGGCAGCCATCGCCATCGCGCGATCGAAGTACGGGGTAACTTTAATCACATAATATTGTTGTGTAACAGGATCTAACGCAAATTGCATATGACAAGGGCCAACGATATGCAACGCTTGCATGATTTCTAACGTGGCTTGGCGGAACTGTTGGTACTCTTGATCAGTAATCGTCTGCGTCGGCGCAAAGACGATCGAATCGGCTGAGTGAATTCCAACCGGATCAAAGTTTTCCATCCCAGAGATCAATAACGCGGTTCCTTTAGCATCCCGCATACCGATAAATTCAATTTCTTTATAGCCAACAATACTCTGTTCAACAATACATTGCTTGGTCGCTGACACCTTAAAGCCCATCGTCAGTGCCCGGACAAAGTCTTCTTCATCCTCACACAGTTGTCGACTCGCTTCAATCCGCGGGGCCACTGATTTGACAATGACTGGGAAACCCACGTGTGCCATCACTTCATCGGCTTCCGCTTGACTAGCCACTACTTGTGACGCAATCACTGGTTGACCCAGTGACTTTAGCCGATTACTCATGAGCGCTGGGTTAACAATCATATCAATCGTTTCAGCGTCCCATTGTAATAATTGCACCTGATTATTTTTAAGGACATTATTGCGAATCAGCGCTTGAATCAAGCTGACCCGTTGAATACCACCTAACGATGGAATCAGGCCATCAGGTTGTTCAGTCGCAATAATCTTTGTTAACGCGCCCACCGTTAAGGGTTCAATATACACTTTATCCGCAAAGTTATTTTCAGCGGCCACTGAAAATGGATTGTTGTCGACTAAGACGACCGCAATCCCAAGCTTACGAATGGCACTACCAATTTGCGTAATTGCAGCATCATGCTGGCCTTCACGACCAATATCATTGTGACCAGCACCGATGATTAATACTTTTTGTAAATTGTTCACCAGACTGGCCCCCTTGCTTGTTGCATCGATTCAACAAATTCATCAAAGACATCTAAAGCATCAGTGGGACCCGGGGCACCATCGGGAAAGAACTGCACTGAAAAAGCCGGAAAGTCCCGATAACGTAACCCTTGAATAGTCCCATCAATCAAGTCCACAAACGTTGTAATTAACTTATTGCGATCAATCGTCGTGGGATCAACGGCAAAGCCTTGCCCCTGTGAGGCGTAAATAATCTGATTGGTAATGACTTCGCGAATCGGATGATTGGCGCCATGATGTTCAGGCGACAACTTCATAATTTGCGCACCATTGGCCATTGCAAATAATTCATGGCCTAAGCCAATCGCAAATAATGGAATCCGATTTTGAATATTTTGAATCATCGTTAAAACGCTGTCCGGCAAGTCTTGTGGCTTCCCAGGACCCGTTGATAAGATGACTCCATCTGGATCTAAATTAATAATTTCTTCCGTTGTGGCCGTATAAGGCAAGACCGTGACGTTGCAAGCCCGTTTACTAAGCTCACGCAAAATACCATGCTTCAGTCCAAAGTCAATGACCACTACATTTAAGCCAGTTCCCGGATTAGGAAACGGCTTAGGGGTCGCAACCGCGGCAACTTGTTGGTTCGTCAACACGGTTGCCCCTAGCTGGTCAAAAGCATGGGCATCGGCGACATCGACGATGCTGGCTTTCATTGGCCCACTGGCACGTAACTGTTTGGCTAAATGGCGTGTATCAATATGGCTAATGCCTGGAATATTTTGTTGCTTCAAATATTGGTCCAGTGACCAGCGCCGTTGCCGGTTGGTCGAGATGCTAGCGACATCACGCACGACCACGCCTTTAACTGTCGGCAAGATTGACTCATAGCTGTCATGATTAATCCCGTAACTGCCAATTGTCGGCTGGGTAAACGCAATAATTTGATTATGATAAATTTGATTTGTAATAATTTCTTGATAGCCCGTCATGCTAGTATTAAACACGATTTCGCCAGTTGAAACCGCTGGTGACCCGAAACCTTCACCCAGGTAGGCACTGCCGTCTTCAAGAATCAAATAGCGGTCTGCCATGTCGATCCCTTCTCACTTTTTGACATAAAAATTCTAATTATCGTTAATAATTTCAATCCCGTCATGACCATCAACTTCAGTCACCGAGACTTTGATCCGTTCCTGCATCGCTGTTGGAATATTCTTGCCAATGAAGTCCGCGCGAATCGGGAGTTCTCGATGGCCACGGTCAACAAGGACCGCCAACGAAATACTTTGTGGCCGGCCGCCGCCCATTAATGCGTCTAAAGCGGCCCGAATCGTCCGCCCGGTGAATAGCACATCATCAACGAGAATGACCCGTTTATCGGCCACCGGAAAGGCCAATTGATATTTACCTGGCGCTAATGCGATATCTAATGGCTGGTCATCACGAAACGGGGTAATATCTAATTCGCCAACCGGTACAGTCGAACTTTCCAACTGTTGTAACCGTTCGGCAATCCGTTGCGCAATGTAGACGCCCCGGGTTTTAACCCCCACTAACACAATATCGCGAATCCCTTTATTTTGCTCGATGATTTCATACGTAATCCGCGTGAGTGCGCGTTTCATCGCCATGGAATCAACCACTTCTTTTTGCATGATCTGCCTCCCAATCTAAATGAATTGACTTTTCGGTCCTATCACTAGTCAAAAAAGACGACGGTCGGACATTAACTGTCACGACCGCCGACGAAAGTTGTTGGTTAACGTTGCCTTTCAGTCTCTCTGGGCCGGATTAAAGGACTCTCATTACTGTTAGATTAATGATTCAAGTCAGTTTTGTCAAGCTTCGCCAAAGTTGCGATAAAAATCGGCGGTAACGGCGCTTCAAACTGTAACATTTCACCAGTCACCGGGTGCTTGAACCCTAATAACTTAGCATGTAAAAACTGACCGTGACCTTTAATTGTTTTCTTCGGCCCATATAGCGGGTCACCCACTAACGGATGCCCAATTGATTGTAAATGGACCCGGATCTGATGGGTCCGTCCAGTTTCAAGCCGACAACTAATCAAGGTATAGTGCAAATAACGTTTCAATACTTTAAAATGCGTCACTGCGGGTCGACCATCCGCCACGATTGCTTGTTTTTTACGGTCCTTAGGTGACCGGCCAAGCGGCGCATTGATTGTCCCGGTTTCTTCTTTGATTACGCCATGGACTAACGCGACGTACTCCCGCAAATTAGTCTTGGCTTTGAGCTGTGCCGCTAACGACCGGTGGGCCCGGTCATTCTTGGCAACCATCAATAAACCTGACGTGTCCTTATCAATTCGATGCACGATTCCTGGTCGAAACTCGCCATTAATCGTTGACAACGGACTGTGATACAGCAAGGCATTGACCAAGGTCTGATCCGGATGCCCCGGTGCTGGATGAACCACCATCCCTTGCGGCTTATTCACTACGATAACGTCATCATCTTCATAGACGATATCTAATGGAATGTTCTCCGGCACCAGTTCAATCGACTTGACCGTTTGTGGCGCGACTTGAATCGCATCGCCGGCTTTGACCTTATATTTACTAGGTTGCAAAGCGCCATTAACGGTGACTTGACCGTCTTTGATCAACTTGTCGACTTGCGAGCGTGTCCAGATAGATTGTAAGCTCGCCAAGACCTTGTCTAACCGACCAACTTGTTCACTCACCGTAAAATTTTGTTCGGCGGTTGCTCCTGCCAAAAACGTCACTCCTTAATTACTTGTCAAACGACTCATCTCGTAAAACGGCGATCAACACTAAAATGACCCCGACCGTTAAACAAGTATCTGCAAAATTAAAAATTGGAAAATTGATAAAATCTAATTGGAACATATCAACGACATAGCCAATTCGAATCCGATCGATAAAGTTGCCTAAAGTCCCGGCAATCATAAAGACAATTCCAAACTCATACAGCCGATGCGTCCGTAACCGCCATAATAAGTACACCATGACCCCCAAAGCTACGATTGAGATGAGATAGAAAAAGCCCATTTTTCCTTGCAAGATGCTCCAAGCAGCCCCATCATTATGCAAATTAGTTAACGATAATAGCCCGGGTACCACCGTTTGGCTAGCCCCGAGTGCGATATGATTCACAATCGCTGATTTGATAACTTGATCAGCAACGACCAAGACGAACATTAAAACCCAATAAATCCACATATTCTGCTCCTCACAATCTGCTAAACTTGTTTAATTATACCAAAAGAAGCCCGCCTGTGCAGGGTCCAGCGGCAAATATCCGCTTTTTACCTATAAGCGCAAAACTGAGCAGTCAATACCGGGCATTCACCCTGGTATCACTGCTCAGTACCACTTATTTAACGTTAGAATAAACCTGAAATTTTACCATCGTCGCTAATATCCATATCCAAGGCAGCTGGATGTTTTGGTAGACCAGGCATCGTTAAGACGTTTCCAGTCAGGGCTACGATAAAGCCGGCCCCCAACTTAGGGACGAATTCACGAACATTGATCGTAAACCCGGTTGGTGCACCAAGTAATTTGGGGTTATCGCTCAATGAGTATTGCGTTTTAGCCATACAGATTGGCAATTGATCCCAGCCGCGTTTGGCAAAAGCTCGTAATTGGCGTTTGGCCTTGCCGGAGTATTCTACCTGAGCGCCACCATAAATCTTGGTCACAATCGTTTTGACTTTGTCTTCAATACTATCAGTCGTTGTATATAACGGGGTGAATTCACTCGGCTGATCGGCCAACTTAACAACGACTTCCGCTAAATCCGTTGCCCCGGCACCACCTTGACCCCAAACATCAGCTAATACCGCTTCAACGCCTTGTTCGGCACAGTAAGCTTTAACCGCCTTGATTTCAGCATCGGTATCAGCCGTAAATTCATTAATTGCGACGACTACGGGGACGCCATATTGTTGCATCGCATGAATATGATGACCTAAGTTAGCCGCGCCTTGTTGCAAGGCCGCCACATTTTCTTCGCCCAGATCAGCCAGAGCCACGCCACCATGCATCTTCAAAGCACGAATCGTTGCGACAATCACAACCGCATCAGGCGCTTGGCCCACGGCAGGCACGTTAATATCCATGAACTTTTCACCACCAAGGTCGGCCCCAAAGCCGGCTTCGGTCACCGTATAGTCGGCTAAGTTCAAACCGGCTTGTGTCGCCAACACACTGTTACAACCATGCGCGATATTAGCAAAGGGACCCCCGTGTACCATCGCTGGTGTATGGGCTAAAGTTTGAACTAAGTTTGGCCGCAATGCATCTTTTAACAGCAACGTAATTGCGCCACCCACTTGTAGATCAGCGACCGTTACCGGTTGGCGATCATGGGTATACCCAATCACAATCCGATTAATCCGCTGTTTTAAGTCAGCGATATTTTCTGAAAGACACAGAATCGCCATCAGTTCACTGGCCACCGTAATGTCGAAGCCATCTTCCCGGGGCACGCCAGAGGTTGGTCCACCAAGGCCAATCACGGTATGGCGTAGTGCTCGGTCATTGATATCTAACGTCCGTTTCCATTGAATCCGACGTTGATCAATACCTAACGCGTTACCTTGTTGAATATGATTATCAATTAACGCCGCTAACGTGTTGTTAGCCGCGGTTAAGGCATGCATATCACCGGTAAAGTGTAAATTAATATCTTCCATTGGAATAACTTGCGAATAACCACCACCCGTGGCACCGCCTTTCATCCCCATAACTGGGCCCAATGACGGTTCCCGCAAAGCAATCATGGTTGACTTACCAAGCTTGGTCAAGGCATCGCCTAAGCCAATCGTGACCGTCGACTTACCTTCACCCGCGGGCGTGGGGTTAATCGACGTCACTAAAATTAATTTACGTTTGGTATCTTTAACTGGCAATGGCAACTTAAGCTTAGCCTTGGCACTACCATATTGGTCAATCTCAGCCGCAGTTAAGCCGGCCTTGGCCGCAACTTCAGTAATTGGTTTTGGTGTGACCTGTTGTGCGATTTCAATGTCTTTCATTAATCTCTGACGCCCCTTTAGTTATAATAGTTACAGTATACCTGTTCATCACTAAAACATGAACAATTAATTCTCTTATTATCAACAAAGTTCGGTTATTTATCTAACTGAGCCAATTCAATCAACGCTTGGCGACTTTTCTTCGTCATTAAGAACTGATAACGATTGCGATCCACTTGAACGGCCACGCCGCCACGAATAGCCGTGATACTTTCTAGCTGGTCACGTGGAATGACTAGCCAAGAGCGGTTAAAGACGGTACTAAAAATCAACAAATTGCGGTCAATCGACACGCGTCGTAAACTAATCTGAACGGCAACTAACGCGATAAATAAAACTGCAATTAAGACTAATGGCCATTTAAAGGTTAAGATTTCGAGCCACCAAATAATGCCGACCATTAACACGAGTAAGGTCCACGACCAGACAATTAGACTAGATAATAGATTTGGTTGATACTTAAAGGTATGCTTAGAGTTACTCATGTGACCAAATTCCTTTCAAATGGAGTGAAACTAAAATGCAATTATATACTGACGCCGCGACGGAACCCCTAACTAAACGGAGCGCCGCGGGTATTTTACTGATCGACCAAGGCCGACAACACCAATATAAACAACCGTTACCCGTTGGCGATAATCATACCGCCGAATTTTTAGCAGCCATCGCTGGCTTTAAAACGCTGCTCGATACGTTTGGCCCCGGTCAATCCGTCTTCTTCTTTACTGACAGCCAAGTTGTCGCCGAAAGTGTCAGTAAAGCTTATAGCAAAAATTTTAACGTTGAATTACAAACACTTTTACACCTACAAGACCAATGCCAAGTGGTAATTACACAATGGATCCCGGAAAGTGAGAACCACGGTGCTCATCAACTGGCCCAACAAGGCTTGCATCTAAAACTTTAATCAGCATCTTCTAAATACGTCTCAATCGGTAACTGATACTGGTCCCAATCATGGGCACCGGTTAAGACGTAATCTGCTAATAGTTTACCAATCATTGGGCCGGTCGTTAAGCCAGATGACCCCAAACCGCTCGCCATGAGGATATGCGGATTATCTGGTAAGGCCCCGAAGAATGGTGCAAAGTCAGCAGTATAGGCGCGCGTGCCAACCTTAACTTGACTAATCTGTGCTTTCGTTAAGTTTTGGTCAAGCTTGTAGCCACTGGCAAACAAATCATCTTCAACTAAGTCAGAAACTTGTAAGTCATAGCCCTGATCATTTTCATGAGTAGCGCCGACAACCAACTTGCTACGGGTAAAGGGAATAAAGTCCCGTTCACCTTCCGGCATTAAGACTGGCACATCATCACCCCAAGTTTCGGGTAACTGTAATTCAATCAATTGGCCTTTTTGGGGACGAACCTTAGCGACAATATGCATCGGCAATAACATGGGTTTCAACCAAGCCCCTACAGCTAAAATTAATGTATCGTAACTTTGCTGCCCATGCGAAGTCATTAATTGTCCTTGATCACCAAGCGTGACCTTGCCCTTATGCCGGACGAGGTTGCGCTTTTCAGCATACTTTAATAAGTTATGTGCAAATTTATCGCCATCGACCCGCGCGCCGCCACTAATAAAGACACCAGGTTGCGGATTGGTCAATAATGGAATCCGTTGTTGCACTTCGGTAGCAGTCAACTTTTCAATCTCACCAATTTGAGGCGCAGCTTTGCGGCGTTCAATCGCCAAATCATACAACGCTTGTAGGTCGTCAGCGTTACTGCGGGTCACAATCGTGCCAGCTTGTTGATAGACTGAATACCCCATCTGCGTGTCTGCCACGATTTCAGGATATAACGCGGCACCCGCCTTAACTAATTGATACCAACGCTGATTACGGCGTTTCGACAACCAAGGTGAAATAATTCCCGCTGAGTTTTTGGTGGCCTGACCAATACCTTCATCATAAATAGTCACACTTAACGTTGGATCTGCACTTAAATAGTACGCAATGGTTGCCCCGACAATCCCACTACCAATAATCGTTACTTGCTTTTTCATTATGACTCAACCTCCACAACCGTTCTTAACTTCCATTTTAGCATACCCTAGTTCATCGCGTAGATGCGTTCATTAAAGTGACCATTCGATTTAAGATGACCGTTCTGGGTGATCCGGATTGACGCTAGAACATACGTGTCATCCAACTTATTATATGTCAATTTGCATTTCATTTATCACTTTTACAAAATCGGTAATCACTGTAAAATAGGAATATTGCCAATAACAATTAGTTACTGTTGAAACTGATTTCAACTGAGTGACATAATCGGTTCATTTAGTATTTAGTCAGCCTTATCATTTGAAAATGGCTTGTGATATTATTGACCGCTCCAGCATATATTTTCAGTCGTAAAAGGCTACTCAGCCCTAGATGACCATACTTGCGTATAGCAAAGTCGCCATTTGAAGCTATCATAGTAGGACATGCATATTTGTAGACAAATTTAATTTTGGAAATTCCGCTACTTAGCATTGTGCTATAAGCTCTTGGTATTAGCAACTAATCATCTCGCCACTTTCTCAGTAACTTAGGGCTCATAGCAAGACCCATCTTCACTAATTAGCAACTTGCTAGGTAGAGCCAACAAAAGTAATGAAAAAATCAACCAACAACTAAGTCGATTGATCTCTTAATGAAGTTTATTTAAATTTCACATAACTATGCAATGCGGTGATATAATGCCCATCACTTGTTTTATAGTAACGTGACCCAGTGGACCGTTTACCCACTCCGGTTACGGTTACCGTACTGCCTTTCTTAACTTTCGTTGACCGTTTGGATTTATTGAACGTTTTACTGTTGTACTTATAGAACGTCTTGGATGCTTTTAACGTCTTACCGCTTGGCATTGTTTCATAATAAGCATGATTGGATATTTCAACTTGCGCCGTAATGTAGCCGCCAGCTACTTTAATCCGATACAGATTACCGGTTTTGACAACTTTACCTTTTAACGTTGTCCCCTTTTTATAGGACTTGCCCGTCTTATGAGTTAACTTCACATCACTATAAACATTAGCCTTCTTACGCAATTTGTATGACCCATGTTGGCCGATCCAATAGGCCGCAATGTCTTGTGACTTGACCCATTTGTTTAAGCCAGCCAAGTAAACCAATTGTTTCGACTGATCAGTTGTTACTGCCTTTTTCGCGGTTATTTTATAACCTTTTTGTTTCGCTGAACTTGGAATCGTCGTCCCATCATAGTAAGTGCTGGCCTTCTTATATAGATAAGCGTGCTGACCAACGTTATAACTGCTATAAGCGTAACTCGTACCCAACCACCAGCTCAACGGATGATAACTAGAAACCGAACTCGAATTATACAATGAGTTATCGACATATTTACCTAAGGAAGATAAGTAATAACTATCCGTGTATTGCCATAATGAATATGTAATTGTCGGTTTATATGAATAATTCGCAATCCATTGGGCATCGAACGCTTGCCGGGCCGTGTTGGCGTAAGTCGTCGCAAAGCTTTGATAAGAATAGAAGATCAATTTTTTATTCGTCAACGACCGCATCTCGTTGTACCATGCTTTGACCGCGGCGTTAGCGGCACTACTCCCCATGGAAGACGTTTCAAAGTCTAAGATATAGAACTTCGCATGCTTGTTGGAACGGGCATAAAACGTCTTTGCTTCCGCTTTAGCCGTTGCCGTGCTGGTAAACGTCGCATAATCATACGAGCCAAATGGAATCCCGTATTTAACATACAAGTTCTCATTATTGGCATGATATAAATCTTCATACCCCGACCCATATTGCACCCGATTGATCACAAAGTCGGCCTGTGACTTCAGACTATTGACTTGGGTGCTGGTTAATTTACCCTGCCACTCTGAAATATCTGGCACGGCAGCATCGGCTTTCGTGGCGGCACTAAGCGTCAGCAAGCAGCCTAGTACCACCAAGACCCAAGTCCACTTTTTTGTTTCTTTCACAATTAAGTCACCTTTCCCTAAACAACTGAATTCATCTTACAACCCCTATCTTAACCGTGACTGATTGCGTTCCTGACACAAGCAGTTATCAATCGCTTTACAACCTTTTTACAGCATGAACAGTCTTATTACAGAATAGTTTTATGTCGATTGCTTTGATAGTTGATACCGACAACTATCCGTCAAAGTGTGATATTACTTGGTCGCCAGCAACCATTCAATGCAACTAACACTATCAGCGGTCCCCGGATTAGGTGGGCTACCGACACAATTACTTTATTGCTTGTGTATGACAAACACGAAAAAAGCCACCCCATAATCTGGGATGACTCAAGAATTATCTTTATTCGAAAATTTTAAAGCGGTCGCTGTCAGCCATAAATTCTTTATCACCAGCTGGGGCTTCAATCGATCCAAATGGCATTTGTGCCCGTAATTGCCAGTTAGCTGGCAGTTCAAAAGCTTTCGCAACTTGATCATCAATCAATGGATTGTAATGTTGCAAGTTAGCGCCAATTTGATTTTCAGCCAGGCTGACCCAAACACTATATTGGGCGTTCCCTTGCGCTTGTTCAGCCCAGTCGGCAAAGTTAGCGGCATATAAGGGGAAGTCAGCTTCATTTTGCTTAACAACATCAGTATCTGTAAAGTACAAGATCGTCCCGTAAGCGGCTTTGAAGCCATTCAACTTTTCAACAGTCTTCTGATAAGCGGCTTCAGTTGGGACTTCTGACTTCAACCGATCAGCCGTCATGTCCCATAATTGGTCATGATATTGATTGAATAAGATAACGGCACGAGTCGTCTGATTGTTGAACGCTGAAGGCGCATTCTTAATGGCTGTTTCAATCATTTGGGTTAAGTCTGCGTTACTAGCGGCAACATCCTTGCCTAATGCATAAATGGTCCGGCGGTTGGTTTGTAAAGCTGTGAATTTAGTTTCCATGGGTATCAACTTCCTTACTTTTAGTTTGTAGCATTAGTATATCACTTACTTTTTGTAAGTAAAGCGATTAATCAGCTTAATGATCAACAAAACCCGTTAAACCACTCTGCTACAACGGTTTAACGAGTTTAAATTTTTTATAGTTGTCACAATTTAAAACTAGTTGTTAGTAACAAGGTTCCTCAATAACTGACTTTTTCATGACGCTAACCATTTATTTCGCTGTGCCACTTGAACGGCCTCTAACCGATTGTGCACCCCTAGTTTGCTAAAAATTGCCGACAAATAATTACGAACCGTACCAGCCGATAAGTATAACTGTGCCGCAATCGCTTTAGTTGGTAACCCTTGTGCCGCCGCTTTTAAGACTGCTAGTTCGCGCTCCGTTAAGGGATTTTTATCTGCTGATAACATATTAACTACCAATTCCGGCGCATAGATTGTCGCACCATCCATCACTTGGCGAATCGCCGCAATCAAGTCATCACTGGGACTATCCTTCAATAAATAGCCTGCTACTTGCGCGGCCACGGCTCGCTCAAAATACGCTTTTTGCGCAAAAGTCGTCAAAATAATCACCTTGGTCGGTAGCTTGGCCGCCTGAATCTGATCAGCCACATCTAACCCCGACAACCCTGGCATTTCAATATCTAGAATCGCGACTTGCGGTTGTAACTGCTGAATTTCGGTCCAAGCAGTTTGCCCATCGCCAGCTGAGCCGACCACGTGCAAATCATCTTCTAATTCTAATAATTGTGTCAAAGCAGAGTTTAACATGCTTTGATCTTCAGCTAAATATAACTCAATCACGCTTTTGCCATCTCCTTGGGAATGTTTAAAATGAGTTGTGTGCCCCGACTAGGCGTTCCAATCGTAAACGTCCCGTGAGCTTCCAGCATCCGCGCTTGCATGCCAGTAATCCCATTAGCGCCATCCCGGGTCAACGAACCACCCTTACCATCATCTTGGATGATGACCTGATACCCCTGATCTGGTTCACTAAAGGTCACCTCGACTTGATGCGCATGGGCGTGACGAATCACATTCGTCAATGCCTCGGCCATCGTGGCGGCAAACACACCTTGAATCGTTGTTGGCCACTGAATGGCTAGCTTTTCGCCAGTCGTCGTCAACCAAACATTCGCGGCCAACAAGTTTCGATTTTGCGCTAACAAAACTTCACTAAGCGACCGCTGATGCAAGTTATTCACAATCGAACGAACCATTTGTAAATTCTGGCGACTCATCTGCTCAATATCATCAAGTTCGGCGGCAACTTTGTCAGGCGCTTTGACCAGCAACTTTTTAGCGAGCTCCGTTTTTAATGTAATCATCGAAAAGCTCTGCCCCAACGTATCATGCAAATCGCGCGCGATCCGCTCACGCTCGTCACGTTGCACAATTGTTTGTAACCGCCGATTAGTCTGGCGTAATTGCCGTTGCCGCAAAGTTGATCGCGAAAAGGTATACGACAATAGTGGCGAAATCATGGGGAAAATCAGCCCCATAACTTGCCCATTATGCCAGCCAAAGACATCTGGCGCAATCTGAGCAGCGTGCCAGATGCCGGCAATGATAAACGCATAGTAGCCCGTTAAAAACCAATAAAAAAATTTTTTCGGCTGGCGAGCTAAAATAAATGACACTTGCCACCCCGGGAAAATAATCAAATACAAATTTTCACCTAACATGGCAAATAAACCCGTCACGACCAATTCGAGCGGGATCGTCACTGGCCGCCAGCTATCTTTTTCGACGACTAAGACATATAACACTAAGAAAACCGCCAATAGACTGAGCCAAAACCAATCGGCGACCGTTTTAGCTGGCACGTACATAGCCACTGAATACGGTAAATACCCCAGCCAAATATAACTGGTCCACTCTAAATTTTTGAACTTGGTGGTCCATCTAGGCTTTGACAACCCCATCACCCCGTTTAAGTAATTGGCGCGTCCCGCCGACCGCGATGATGGTCAGTAAACCAATCCACGCGACGACCCCAATTACAGTTGTTGCATTAAGTGTAGCATGAGTGGCGACGGCACCCAACCAATTATTCACGAAATAAGTCGGCATTAACTTGCCAATTGGCTGCAGCCAACTTGGTAACATTGCCATTGGCCACCACAAGCCACTGATAATCGCCATTGGAAAAGTAATGAGGTTACTAACGACACTTAACGTTTCGGCACCATTAATGAATGACACCAATACACCAATCAACATCGTCGGCAATTGGCCAATCAACGCGACGCAAACAATCGTTAACCATTGACCAGCCGTTAAGCTAACGTGATTAAAGACAACGGCCAACCCACCTAAAATCACAATCGCCAGGGCATTCATCACCATACTCCATAAACCAATCGATAAATAGTAAGTCTTGACCCCCGTTGGTGTGAGCTGTAACCATTGCAATAAGCCCTGTTCACGGTCATGCATCAGGATCTGAGCGATGCCGAATAACGCACTAATCGTCCCGCTATAAACAATCATACTAGCCATATACTGTAAGTTAAAGCGCATCGGGACCGTCCCCGATACCATGACTTTTGTAAATAATAAATAGAATCCCGCTGGCATTAAGATTGAGAAAAATTGAAATGAGAAATTCCGTAAAATCAAGCGCCGACCATCAAATTTTAGTTGTGCGATTAATGTATTCATGCTTTAGCCCCCTTGGTTAGTTGAACAAAGATTGCTGACAATGATTCCCGATTAATTGTCACCTGCTGTAATTGCGCTAAATATGGGACGAGCGCTTGCAAAGTGGCATCCCCGTCCTCACTACTAATTTTGATGGCCTGATGACGACTGGTCACGGCGGTCACACCCGCCAAGTGGTCAAAAGTCGTCACTGGTAAAGTCGTTTGGAAGGTCATCACCACTTGCTGATAACGCTGTTGTAAGGCCGCAAAGGTCCCTTGAAAGACAAATCGGCCATCCTGTAATAATAAAATGCGATCGGCCACTTGTTCAATCTCCGGTAGATAATGACTGGTAATAATCATTGTTTTCCCCTGCGCTTTCAAGGCTTGAATACGTTGCCAGAAGGCCTGTTGTGCATTGGTATCCATTCCGACCGTTGGCTCATCTAGAAATAGTAAGTCCGGATTGCTGATTAAAGCTAAGGCAAACGTCACGCGGCGCAATTGGCCACCGGATAAAGCCGTTAACTGCTGCTGGGCAAATGCCGTTAGATCCAGATCGGTGATTAATTTTGCGGCCGATAAAGGTGCTGGATAACGGGTCGCTGCCATTGTTAACAAATCAGTCACGGTCACCCCACGAATCGCCATATCACCTTGTAACATCGAACCGATTTTTTGCTTCGCAATTAAACTCCCCGGTGCTTGGCCAAATACCGTTAACGCACCGCTATCAGCTGGACGCGTCCCTAATAATAAATTCAGTAAAGTCGTCTTACCGGCACCATTTTCCCCAATTAACCCGATGATTTCACCAGTCTTAATCGTTAAATCTAACTGGTTTAAAACCTGATGTTGCCCGTAACTAAAGCTCAGTTGTTCCGCTTGTATGATGGTTGCCATTTCAGTCATCCCCCTTTGAATAATCTTAGTTTAGCAAGTCAATCGGCTGACGCCTAGTTGGGTTTGTCATGACTTGTTAGTGACATTTGTCATGTTCTACTTAGTTTACATAACTTTAATTATTCAAAGGTGATTTTTGAAAAAATAAAAAAGCCAACCCAATCGTTAGCTTTTATCCGTCTGATGACCGCGATAGACTTGATACCACCAAAATGATCCTACCACTAGAAAGGCTAAAATAATCCCATCGATATAATTGAAAGTTGTCCCAATAAGCGGATTATAAAAAAACAAACACCCCACTGCTGGTAGATAAGTAAACCGCAACTTTTGCAAGGCCTGGATCTGCGTTGCATCCGTCGTTCGTTTAACTTGCCACCAGAGCCCCAATGACATTAACCACGCTAAAACTTCTGCCGTCATCACCAAGATTGGCGCACTCGCCGTTTGCTGCGTGGCTGAATACAGACCAATGATTAACACCCCATAGATGAATCCTAACAGTCCCTTAGATCGTACTAAACTTGCCAATCCCATCATCCCTTTATCTTTCGTTACTGTCATCATAACGAACTTAGGGACTAGTGACAACTAAATTCAGAAACTGCTTTTTGGTAAAGTTGCCGAACGTCCCTGCCGTCAATCCTTGAGCCAACGCCAAGCTAACGACTAGCTTTTACTTTAAAAAACATGCAACCGGTCGTATGTTAAGGCTTATTAAGCGAAAAAGGACTGAGTGATCATGCCCACGACTAATCATTGGCAAGTGATTCAACATCAAGTGGTTAAAAGTTTAAAATCAGCCCGGCGCCATTTATGGGGCAACGTTATCGTTTACTTAAGCCTCTTTCTGATTGAATATTACTACGCCCAGCTCGGCCACTCCCAGACATTGCGGGCCGATGCGTTCAACAATCTTTCGGGAATTGTGTCAACTGGCTTATTATTGACCGGCCTGTATATCGCCGCTGAAACGCATGATGATGATCTTTTTGGCGCGCCAATCTCACCAACCGAACAACAGACGCTAGGCCCGCGTATTCAGCAATCACGCTTTCGCTTTGAGACCATCTACACCCTCATCTCGGGGCTAATTATGATGGCGATTGCGCTGGAGATCATCTTCAAAGGCAGCCTGACCTTACTCCGTCAAGCTAAAGTGACCGCACCCTTACCAATCGCCGGCTTGGGGGCGGCTTTTTCTGGGCTAACCTTATTGATTCTATGGGGATTCAACCACTATTGGAGTCGCAAATTAAACAATGCCGCCCTGATTGCCGCCAGTCGCGATACTTTCAGTGACGCCTTAACGAGTCTGGTCACTGTTTTAACCGTGCTAGGAACCACCTGGCTCAAGTTGCCTTGGCTAGATAGTGTGGCCAGTATCTTACTCGGCATTTACATTTTTCACTCTGGTCTGCATATTTTCCAAGAAAGCAGTCTAAACTTAGTTGACTACTTTGATCCTTATTTGGAAGAACGTTATCAGGCCAAGCTTGAAAGCCTGCCCGCCGTTCAACAAGTCACCTTTTTGCGGGCTCATTACGACGGTAATCTCATTATGCTGGATGTGACCATTGCAATTGACCGCCAGTTAACAGTCGATAATATCTACGCGCTAACTCAGAAAATTAACACGCTGATGTGGGCTGAATTTGGCGTGATGGAAACCAATGTCATGGTTGTGCCCGCTGATCAGTAAAAGCCGCCAAAACGATGTACTCGCTTTGACGGCTTTGGTATTTATGATCATCAAACGGTTTGAAAAGCTTGCATGAACGCTGATGCTGGTGATGCAGCCTCAAAAGTCGCTCGATCAACACTCGCTTTAATTTGGTGATCTGACAGCCACAACACTTGATAAGCGGGAAAAGCAGCCAAGTCGCGAACATCATGCGTAATCATCAAATACGTCCGGTCAGGGTGCGCCCGCATCACAGCGAATAGTGTGGCCGCATGTTCCCGGTCAATCATAGCGGTGGGTTCATCCAAGACCACCAATTCGCGATCGACTTGTAGAAACAACAATAGTTGCACCAACTTGCGCTGACCACCAGACAAGTCATGGTAATGGCGATTCCAGATTGGTGTCAAAAAAGCTAACGTTGGCGCATCCACCAATGAGGCTAAATCAGCCAAGGTCAACCGACACCGCCCAGTCTCAATACCAAGTATCAAGACTGCCACATCACAAACACGAATCGAAGTTAACATTGGCAACTGTTGGTTGAGATAAATGTTCGTTAAATGCGGCGTAATCTGGCCTTGAAACGGACGTAATCCCAATAAAATATCCACTAGCGTGGTTTTTCCAGCGCCATTTTGACCAATTAGAAAGTTGACTTGGTGTTCTGGTAATTGAAAAGATAAGTCCTTGAAGAATGGCTGTGGCGCTTTAGGAAACGTATAAGTTAAATTTTCGATATCCATTTATAAGCCCTCCTCCGGCAACAGTTGCAAGTGACGATAACTGACCAACCCCACTAGTCCTAGTCCTAACCAAACTACTAAATAGCCTGGTAAGAAGCTACGCCAATCGCCAGTAACAAGCACGCTAAAACAATTCATGACTAAGTAGACTGGACTGAGCAAGTTCGCGGTAATGTTCGTCAGCGTCAAGTTTAACGCATGACCAATCGCCACAGACCCAATCATCACCGCTAAAGTCACCACATTAATGACGCCACTGACCGTTTGGTAACGTAGTCGAAAGCTCAAAATTGGCAGGCAGTAACCCCAAATCGGCACACTGACCAATAACAAAACACTCCATAATCGCCACAAGACGGCCACAAACGCGACCCGAAATAAGAACGCACTCACTACCGCAACCAGGCCCAAAATCACGCCAACAAGGATGAGATTAACGACTGCCTTACTGATAATGAACACACTAGGGTTGACCACTAATGACGCATACTGCTTTAAATAACCTTGTTCCCGTAACAAAACGACTTCACTGACCATCACCATCGTATTTGCCACGATAATCCAAGCAATGAATGGTAGTACTAGCTTGGTATATTGGACCAAACTCACCGTCTTAAAAAAATAACCATTTAAATTAAGGCCTAAAAATAAAATTGGTAGCCCGACTGTATACAACAACACGCTGACGTTGTCTAACATCACCTTCACAAAATAACGTGTGTAGAGCCAAACCTGAACGCTATACTTTCGCATCTTTACCACGCCCTCATTATCAAGCTAATCAAAATATTATTTTGTTGTTTTTTTAACATTATCAGCTTTAATTATTAGTCACAATGTTTTCGCGGCTATTCATCCCATTTTACTGATTGAAAGTTATTTTAAAATGTTTGCAAATTAAACAAAAAAGGCCACATCAGCTTTTATTGATGTAGTCCTTAAATTCAACTCAGTTTGTATAACTAGCCAATGATTAGTCTGCCCACGGAAAAGCCAAACTAATATTCTGATTAAAAGCCTCTTGGCGTTTCAACTTGGCCATACGCTCGGCCTGCCGTTGTTCATACCCCTGGCAAACGTATTGATATTCTGGCTTATCCGGTTCAATTGGCGGCAACGTAATGCCCCGTTCCGCCACTACGAATGATGAGAAGCAAGTCAAGCCTAAGAAGCGTTCGCCAGTCGCCAGATGTTCCCCGATAATCTTCGTGAAGACTTCGATTGAGCGATGCCCGACCCCTGACACATACGACTCCGTACACATCGAATCTTGTAATTGAAACGGCAAGATGAAGTTGACTTGGTCGACCGATGCCGTCACCGTTTGGACCCGTGCCACTCGCGACGCTGGAATCGATGAATTATCATCAATAATCGCCAAAATCTTACCGCCAAAAACGGTATCATGTTCATTTAAATCGGACGAAAAGACCCGATGATTGTTGACTGACAATGTTTGCGATACTTTTAAAGCTTCCATAGTCCACCTCGGCAATAAGTTAATTTCCTTTATTATACTAGAAAATGGGCAGTCGTGACGTTCCTATCCGAAAACGCCCTCATGAATGTCGAAACGGATGTGGCTTAACCACATACCGCGCTAGCACCCCACGCAAATCAAATTGGGCAATGACCGTGGCCAAAATAATCAGACTGCCGCCAATGACTAAATGTTGCGTTAATGGTTCTACTTGGAAGACAACCGAAATCAGACTGGCAAATAATGACTCGGTAATAAGAATCAGCCCGGCTGTCACCGTATCAGTATACTTTTGACTCGTAATCTGAATCACCTGCGCGGCAAAAGTCGCGATCACGCCAAGATATAGAACGGGACCAGTCGCCGCTAGCCAATCGATATGGGCCAGCTGATGACTATCAATGGTAAACGTATACAAAGTCCCGCAGATTGCTTGAACAAAACCTAACTGAAACGCAATTACTTGTGGCCGGGCATGCTTGGTCGCATAACCGTAGTAGGTCATCTGAAAAGCGAAGAAAATCGCGGTCAGTATCATCAAGATGTCACCAATATGTAGTTTGAAGCCATTCGTTAAAACCCCAGTCAGAATCAACATTCCCACCATACATAGGCCCATCGCCAGATAAATCTTCAGCGGTGGCACCTTTTTATAAAATAACCAGGCAATCAGCGGTAACAAAATCACGTATGCTGAGGTGATAAATGAACAATTGCTAGGCGTGGTGAATTCTAGACCGGTTGATTGTAATTGCACCACGACGAAGTTAAAAATCGCACAGACGGCACCAATCTTGAACTCCTGCCAAGTCATCGTATTGACGACTTTATGAAAAAATAAGTAAACTAACGCGGCCGAAATAAGGCCCCGTAAGGTATTGATCACAGCCGGTGGCATTTGCGCCGCAATCACCATTTTAATAAAGGTATAACTAGATCCCCACAATAAAGCCACTAAAACTAAATTTCGATTAGCACGGGCTGGCGTCATAATCCCACCTGATTTCAACAAGAATGTCTTTAATCATAGGCTTTTCTGAAAAGTCTGACAAGGGTTTTCATGACCTTTTATCATGATATTTATTTCGACCACTTATCTTCACCTCATGATTCACTTTTGGTTACTTGACTAATCAAACGAACTCCACTACTTTTTTAACCAACTAACCGACCAATTTTAGAATGAATCGTTCATTTCAAAAACCGACCGTGCTATGCTGACACGTAGAAATTGAGGTGATCCTATGCAGATTCAAACAAAACTTGCACCCGTTTTAACTAGTGCTAAAGCGCTATTTATCGTTCCCGGCTTTGCCGATACCAAAATGATTGATATTGCCCAAGCCGCTGATATTGCGGTTGGCACGTTATATCATTTATTTAGAAGTAAAGAAGACTTATTGCAAGCAGTCTTTACCGTCACACTTGACCCCGCGGCCCTAGACAAGGTCACTAACTTGCCAATTACGCCCCAAACCACACCGGATTTAATTCAAGCTACCCAACGCCGTTACCAGCAAGCGGCCACGCAACTCGACCGTTTAATGGCGACGGATCAACAAGCTGGCGCGTTTAGCCGCTTGACGAGCTACTTATTCACCACTTTTGATCAATTTGGTGCTTACTTTTTGATTCTCGAACGCAACGCCCAGCTCAATCCGCAACTCGTCAGTCTATACAAAGATTATCGTCAAGCGCTCTATCAAAACGTCGCTCATTATTTAACCGTCCTCGTTAGTCATGGCGTCGTAATCCCGCAACTTCAGCCTTACTATGACGCCCATCTGATTATTGATGAGATTTTCTGGTGGTCTGCCCACAAACGTTACGATGCTTTTGAACACCAAGCTAATAATTTTGACCCAGCATTAATGAAAAAGACCGTCATGACCCAACTGGCACGCAGTTATACCATGCCAGCTTAATTTGAATGATCGCGCTTAATCGTTTGCGCGATCATCGGCTTAAAAAATGAATGAATCGTTCATTTTACACTAAGGGGGCGGTTAAGATGTTCTTAACCGAATGGAAACACGTTTTACACACTAAAGGCTTGTTAAAAATCATTTTGGGGATTTTGTTGGTTCCAAGCTTTTACGCCGTTATTTTTCTAGCTTCACTTTGGAATCCTTATGCCAATGTCCGCCACTTGCCGGTTGGTGTGGTCAATCAAGATGTTCCGGTCACCAAAGCTGACCACCACTACCAGTTGGGTGCCAAGTTAACCCAGCAGCTCGTACGCAATCACAGTGCTGATTTTCATCGACTCACCATGGCGACCGCCCAACATCAGCTAAAAACTGGCAAAATCTACATGGTCATTACAATTCCCCGCCAGTTTTCAAGACAAGCCGCTACACTTGGCAGCGCTCATCCACAGGTTATCAAGTTGCATGACCAGACCAACGCCGGCTTTAGCTTTATTGCAATGAAAATGAACACCACCACCGCCACTAAAATTCAAACAGCCATTGAAAAGCAACTGACGACCAGTTATCTTCAAACAATGGGCCGTAACTTGCGTCAATCTGGTCATCAGCTGACTACTGCCAGTCATGCCTTAGCTCAAACGACGACCGGATTACGGGCTATCGCTACCGGTAATCAAACTGAAACGACTAATTTACAACAAACAACCGCGGGCACCGTCAAGCTCGCACATGGGTTAAGCCAACTTAAGCAGGGGTTGGCAGCCGCACAACCTGGCTTTGCCCAATTAACTGCGACTGATACTGCCCTGCAAACAGCCATGACCACTCAAAACCAAGCTTTACAGCAACTTAAACAAGCTCTAGCAACGGCACAGCCTAACTTACGCGTCATCCGCCAACAAATCGATCAGCTACAGGCTGCTAATCGCCTCAAATCAACTAAGTTAGTCGCCATGAACCGCCAGCTCACTCAGCAGCTGGCACAAGGCAATCAACAAGCACAAACGGCCTTAACTGCCACTCAGCTAGGTTTGGCCCACCTCCAAACTGCCGATACCCAGTTAACTACGGGCAGTACCCGGCTAACATCTAGCACACAGCAAGTTACCACCGGAAATCAGAAAATCACCACGGCGCTAAAAACTGGTGGTCAGCAATTAACAACGACCGGTCGGCGGACCACTCGCCAAGCCGACTTGACCGTTAATCCGATTAAGTTAAGCCATTACGATGCCACTCATGTTCAAAATAACGGCACTGGGATGGCGCCTTATCTGATGTCAGTGGCGTTATTCGTGGGCTGTATCACGTTTAACATTATTTACGATATGTTCACCCCACATCGCCGGCCTAAAACTGCCGGTGATTGGTGGGCACAAAAGATTCCCTTTTTATTTGAATTTACAGGCTTAGCCGCCACCGTGATGTTTGTCTTATTAGGGCTGATCAACCATCTTAATCCACTCGAAGCCATTCGTACCTATGCGTTTTGCCTACTAACCGTTTGGACCTTTGCCAGTATCGTCACCTACTTCAACCTGATCCTGGGTAAAACCGGTGCTTGGTTAATGTTGATTTTTATGATTATTCAGCTCGGCGGCTCAGCCGGAACCTACCCGATTCAACTCTCAAATTCATTTTTCCAGACACTCCACCCGTATTTACCAATGTCAATCTCAATCGATGCCTTTCGCAGTACCTTGTCCATCGGTAATTCTATTTGGCCTGAAATCACCATTTTTGTCGGCCTCATCATTGTCTTTAATTTACTGATGCTGTTGACTTTTCATGTGAACTTACCCAAGCTCAATCAACGTTTAAGCTAGACAAAAGCCCTCGATAGCGCTATCGAGGGCTTTTACTGACTCATTCTAGTTAATATGGAACCGAGCTTTTAGCTTAGCCTCACTGGCTGTCAACAATTGCTGCGGATCAACATCCATTTTGGCACTCATCACTAAGACTTGATCCAAGACATCGGCAAGCTCTTCTTCCAAGTTTGCTTGCAAATCGGCCGGCGTGGCAATTGGTTCACCGGGATGGTCTCGTCCCAACTTAATGGCCCGTACTGCCCGTGATAATTCACCAACTTCTTCAGTCAGAAAATTCAATCGAATAAACGGTGATAGGTCATACCAACCGCGTTGCTGATAAAAATCAATTAACCATTGTTGATGGCTACCTAAATCCACTCAAATCATCTCCAAAATAAGGCTTAAACTAATCATACCCTAAAACAGATAATTGTCTGCCACTTTTTTGCTAACTGACTGTTCTTGGCAAGCTGTTAACTTGCCATCAGCCTAAAACTCTGGCAAAGTAACCGTCAACCACGCCCGTTTAAAACCGGACGCTTGTGAGAACCACACCCCCTGGCATGGCGACCACAATTTGCTTAGATACAGCGTTAGCCTACGAATAGGACTTATCCGCTAATTACCAAAGCCTTTTAAGTCCGTAGGTTGCCAGACGGACTTGCTTCTTACTATGAGTATACTGTATCCATAACAAAATGTATTATAATAATATTTATGGAAGAAACATATGAGTAAAAACAATGGCGGAGAAATCCACGAGCGAGGCTATGTTTACAACTTTCATTTTCACTTGGTCTGGGTCACCAAATACCGGCACGAAGCATTTACAACGCCAAAGCTAGCCGCTGAGATGGCTGATATTCTAACGAAGATAGCCCGGCTAAACGAAGTGACCATTGAGCAGATGGCCGTAATGCCGGATCATATTCATTTACTACTAAGCTTTAAACCTAAGTATGCCCCAACCAATGTTGTCAAAGCATTCAAGGGCGGCTCAGCTCGCCTATTCTTTGAACGACATCCAGAGATAAAAAGTCAAAAGTTTTGGGGCGGACATCTCTGGTCTCCAAGTTACTTCATGAGTACTCTTGGTGATATGAGCAAGACGACCGTAGAAAACTATATTGCTAATCAGCGAAAAACATAATGGCATCCATCCCTTATTTGAAAGCAAGGAAATTCTGCCAAATTTATATTAAATATAAAAAAATAATAGTGAGGCCCTCGTCATGATTGAAATCCTGCAACGTCAAATCCAAGATATTCCAATTCTGGAAGTAGTTCCGGATAACTTCCGCCATCAAGCCCTGCCGCTCGTCGTCTTTTATCATGGGTGGCGGTCTGAAAAAGAGTTGGTGCTAACCCAAGCCCGCAAGTTGGCCCAACACAACTTGCGCGTCATTTTACCAGACGCTATGAATCACGGCGCGCGTCAACAACCCGTCAGCAGTCTGCCATCAGTCACGTTTTGGCAAAGTATCCAAGGCAATCTGGCCGAGTTTGAGTTGTTGATTAACTTTTATCAAACCCGCCATTTGATTCTCAACCACCAAATTGGGGTTGGCGGTTATTCCATGGGCGGGATGACGACTGGCGCATTACTCACTCAACATCCCGAAATCAAAGCTGCCACCATCATTATGGGCACGCCTAATCTCAATGCTTATGCTGAGCTAGTCCGAACAAGCGCTGCCAAGCATCAGCGTTACTTACCGCATGATATGGCCCAATTAACGAGTTGGCTTGATAACTACGACTTGAATCTGCATCCAGAAACCATTAATCACCGTCCAGTGCTATTCTGGCACGGGACGGACGATGAGCGGATTCCGTATCATCAGGCCCGTGACTTTTTCGACCAGGTCCATCAACAACCATATGCTGAACAGATCGCGTTCATTACCGGCTATCAAGCTAAGCATCTGGTGAAAGTCCCGTTAATGGAAAAAGTGGCGAATTTCTTTGATTATTATCTTAATTAATCAGCTTATTGATAGCTAGTCATACTAATTGGCAAACTCACAGTAGTTTCAAAAAATTTCAGACCCACTTCAAGGGCTCGCTCAAGTCATACCGAGTGGGCCTTTTTCAATAAAAAAATAGTTATGTGCCAGCCCCACCAAAAGGCTACCCCATAACTATCACGTTCAACTTTAGTTTTCAGTCCGAGCTGGGCGAATCCGTTTACCCCAATATTGGAAGTAATCGGTCCGTAATGCCCCGTTATACAATTTCCGACGCTTAGTGGCTTTCTTGCCGAAGTAATCTTCAAATTCTAGATCACTCGTCAAGATATATTTACTCCAACTAGGTAACTTCGCGTAAACTTGACCCATTTGCCGATATAAAATCCGCACCGTGTCACGATCACTTAACCGTTCCCCATAAGGTGGGTTGGCAATGATCACGCCATTGATCTTTTCGGTCGTAAAGTCTTTAACGGCTAATTGTTTGAACTGGATATCATGTAAAACACCCGCTTCTTGAGCATTTAACTTGGCAATATCGATCATCTTACCATCGATATCGTAACCACTAATATCTAAGTCCATGTCATAATCTGCTTGACTATCGGCTTCATCACGTAATTCTTGACTCAAGCCTTTCGGAACCCAATCCCACTTTTCACAAGCAAAAGCACGGTTGAAACCGGGTGCAATGTTACGCGCTAATAAGGCCGCTTCAATCGGGATTGTTCCCGACCCACAAACGGGATCAACAAATGGATTGTCTGGATACCACTTGGCTAACATGACCAAGGCCGCTGCCATGTTTTCCTTCAATGGCGCGCCACCTTTTTCTAACCGGTAGCCCCGTTTGAATAAGCTGGAACCAGTCGTGTCTAAGGTCAATAAGACTTTATCCTTATTGATAGCGACTTCTAATGGGAACAAAGCACCAGTTTCAGGTAAATGCCCATTCCGATGGTAAGTGCTGGCCAATTGGTTCACAATCGCTTTTTTAACGATTGATTGGACATCCGGCACACTGTGTAACTTGGAGTTACGTGATTTCCCTTCAACTGGGAATTCCGCATCCATTGGTAAGAGTTGGTCCCAAGGTAACGCCAAGGTCTTTTCGAAAAGTTCATCAAAGCTGTAAGCGTTAAATTCACCAACAATAATCTTTACCCGATCGGCAGTGCGTAACCATAAGTTGGTCCGTAAAATATCTTTGATGGTCCCGTTAAAACGCACCCGGCCATTTTCAACTTGCGTTTGGTAGCCTAAGTCGCGTAATTCGCGCCCAACCAAGGCTTCAATCCCGCTGGCACATGTTGCTAGTAATCTAAATTCTTCCATAGTTTCCTCCTGCCGTTTTGGCATGATGATTTATTTCTATTTTTATGTTAATTCAGTTAACACGTCTTCTACAGTTTAGCATAATTACCTAAGTTAAACGCGGTTCGACTACAATCCACACCGGATTTATTCATCGAGTAAGCATCCCTAAAACGTTCGGAAAATTTCCGTATAAAAAAACTGGGACAAAAGCGAACTTTTGTCCCAGCATTCTGTCGACATGTAAATCCCTGTAGGCCACGTTTTGTACCATACTGAAGCACAGACGTCAGTCAGTATGGCGGTAATCATCTATCTCAAGATTATTAATCTCCTCGACCACTTTGTTCAAATTCCAGTGTGGTCGACTCCCCTACCGTAAGTTTGGGTTTCCCGCTCGTGGGGTTTACCGCGTTCCAAACTAGCCGTTTCCAACTAGTTATCGTCACTGTGGCACTTTTCAGGCATACTCGGGCATAGCTTACACCTTAGCCGTTTTTGCCGCCGTAAACGATGCAAACATCGCTCCCCCGGTTTATAGCCGAGCACGGACACTACAAGCATCGCAGCTTGTGCGGGCATGGACCTTCCTCAATCAACATAAGTTGACCGCGATTACCCAGGATTTACACTGAATCACGTTTAGAGTCGGTGTGATTCATTTTGATTATTGTCTAATTGAGCACCAAAGACGTGGCGTTCCAAATTAGATAAACGTTTCAGAATATCCATGTTCGTCACCGTACTAGTTGGTTGTGAAGATGGACTGGTTCCGCCCACAGCGACTTGCTTAGTCAGTTCGTCAACTTTTGCGCGTAACCGTTCGTTTTCATCTGAAAGTTGTTGGTTATCTTTATTAAATGACTCATAGTCCTTAATGACATTATCTAAAAATCCATCCACATCTGCAGGATCATAACCCCGCATCTTTGGTTTGAATTCTTTTTGCAGGATGTCTTTGGGAGCAAAATTACGTTTAGCCATACTTAAAAACACCTCATTGTTATTCGCGCGACACCAAAATAGGCATCCGCATTACTTAAAACATTGTAGCAGACTTTATTCAAAATTAAAACCATTATTCTGTTTTTCTGCATACTCGGTCGCACTTTCTTGCAACCAATCAAAATCAATCAGTGTCAGCGGATACGGATGATCTTCGCTGAACTTTTGAATCAAATCATAGTCGTACGTAGGCTTACCGGGGTTATCTGGATCATACACCAAAGTCGCCGCATCGGTATGGGTTACCATGAATTCTTGATAGTTTTTTAATTGTTGTGGATTTTCATAAGATTGCTTACTAACTGCCGCATGGAAGTCCACCCGCGCTAATAATCCTTGTAACTTAGCTTGATTATTCTCATTCCAACGGCCACCAAATTCACCATAAGGTAGCATCATCGCGACTTTTAACTCCGGATAAGTTTGCTTTAATTCCAGACCGACTTCGGCACACCACTGTTCAATTCCCAGCTGACCGCCAGTAATCAACCAATCTACCCCATCTTCGATCTGACTGGTCAAATATTCGGTCAATGCATATTTAATCACTTTTAATTTATCGTCTTGTTCGCCAAAGACGTTTAATTCGTAGCTCCGATAACCGCTTAGCCATAATCGACTCACAAAAAAAGCTCCCTTCAACTTGACTAACAATTTCTTTAAAACATCACAGATATTTCACATTAGCCGCTTTAATGGTAAAATATGACAATATTAGGAGGTTGATAATTTGACGATTCGTTATCCCAACGGCAAGGCTTATCGCCAACCTTCCCCAAGCAACAAACCGCATTCTAAGTTTGCCAACGTTAACTTCGGCGATCGCGGAATGAGTTTGGAAGAAGAACTTAATGCCAGCAATACTTATTATCTGGAAAATGATATCGCAGTTATTCATAAAAAGCCAACGCCCATTCAAATCGTGAAAGTTGACTATCCGAACCGCGCCGCTGCCGTCATTCGTGAGGCTTATTTTCAACATGCCTCCACGACTGACTACAACGGGGTCTACCGTGGTAAATACTTGGACTTTGAAGCGAAGGAAACCAAAAGTAAAACGGCCTTCCCACTCAAAAACTTTCATGAACATCAAATCGAGCACATGCGCAAATGTTTGCAACAAGGCGGCATTTGTTTTGTCATCATCCGATTTGCCGTTTTAGAACGGTTATTTCTATTAAAAGCGACGGATCTCAACACTTACTGGGACCATCAAGCGGATGGCGGCCGTAAGTCCATCCCACTCGCTGATGTCGAACGTTTGGCTACAGAACTACACTATCAGCTTAATCCATTAATTCCATATTTGGATGCCGTGGATACTATCATTAATGTATCACCATCAAGTCACTAAAGGAGAACATCATGGCAGGTAACAATGATCAAGATTCACGGGTGGCGCGCAATCGCAACCAACCCCAACCCCCGAAACGACATTGGTTTCGTCGGATAATTCTAACATTAATTGCATTATTTGTGGTGGGCGCCCTCGCCGGTATTGGGTTATTTTTCTATTACGCACAGAGCTCGCCAACGATTACCGAAAGCAATCTCAAGAGTGAAAATGCCACCCGAATTTACGATGCCAACAACAAATTGATTGCTAACTTCGGGACTAGTAACCGGGAGTACGTCAAGTCTAATCAGATTCCCGCAACTTTAAAGAGTGCGGTGGTCTCTATTGAAGACCGTCGCTTCTATCAACATAAAGGGGTCGACTACTACCGGATTCTCGGCGCAGCTTTAGGTAATTTAAAAGGTAGCTCACTCGGCATGCAAGGCGGGAGTACCTTGACAATGCAGCTAGTTAAACTCTCCGTCTTTTCAACCAACACTTCGGACCGAAACTTACGGGTTAAAGCCCAAGAAGCCTGGTTAGCCTTAAATGTTGAAAAGCATTTCAGTAAAGCCCAGATTTTGGAATTCTATATTAATAAAGTTTACATGGGTAACGGGATTTACGGAATGGGTACCGCCGCTAAGTATTACTACGGCAAATCACTCAATAATTTAAATCTGAGTCAACTGGCCCTCTTAGCCGGGATGCCACAATCACCAACTTACTATAATCCATACACGTACCCAAGCTATGCGACGAACCGGCGTAACTTGGTCTTGCAAGCGATGTATGACAGTAAAGCCATCACTAAGCAGCAAGAAACCACAGCCGAAGCGGTGAACGTGAAGACGGGCCTTGCTAAGACCCATGGCAGCATCGTCACCCAGCAGAAAAAGCAAAAAGTGATTGATGCCTATTTGACGGAAGTTAGAGCGGACCTTAAGAAAAAGGGGTATGATCCGGCTACCAGCGGTGTCAAAGTCTATACCAACCTGAATATGAACGCCCAACAACGGTTGTATGACATCGCCAACACGTCTAAATATGTGAGCTATCCTGACAAGAACTTCCAATTAGGCGTTTCGGTCGTTGATTCTTATACTGGTAAAGTTTCCGCGATGATTGGTGGTCGTAAACATACTAACGTCACTTACGGCTTAAATCGAGCGGTCCAAACTGATCGTTCCAATGCGTCGACGATGAAGCCAATCCTTGACTACGGTCCAGCAATTGAATATGAAAGCTGGCCAACATACAAGACAGTTGCCGATACGAAATTTAAGTACCCTGGTGGCAACACATCTGTCAATGACTTTGATAACAATACCTTAGGCAATATGACAATGCGTTCCGCCCTCGTCCAATCGCGGAACATTCCCGCCGTGCGGACTTTAGCACAGGTTGGTCGGAATCGCGCGAAGACCTTCGCCAACCAACTTGGCATGAATCTCAAAGGGACCATTCCGTATTCAAGCGCGATTGGCGCTTATGTTTCATCCTTACAAGTGGCTGGTGCTTACGCCGCCTTTGCGAATGGTGGGACTTATCACAAGCCATACTACATTAACAAGATTGTGACTCAAGACAACCGCACCGTTAATTACACCAGTAATGGTAAACGTGTCATGAAGCAATCGACGGCCTATATGATTACGGACATGCTCAAAGACGTTATCAATTCCGCTTCTGGGACTGGGACGACTGCTAAGATCAACGGTGTCTACCAAGCTGGGAAGACTGGGACCGATGATTATCCAGATAATCTTAAAGGAACGGTACCTTCTGATGCAATGCTTGATTCTTGGATGGCCGGCTATACGAAGAATTATTCTGTCTCAGTCTGGACCGGGTATGATCGTAAGGATCAAGGTTATATCGATAATTCTAACGCTAAGATTTCACAAAATATTTATCGTGAAATGATGACTTACTTACAACAATATTCACCAAATTCCGATTGGGCCAAACCAAGCTCTGTCGGCACCGTTAAGAAAAACGGAATTGAAGAATTATACGTCGTTGGTCACCTCTTCTCTAATGCTGAAGCTAATTCCGGGACGACCGGTAGTAGCGTCAACAATGGGACGACCACCACGCAATCTTCATCAAGCGCGACGGATCATACGATGACCCAAAGTTCATCGAGTGCTTCCAATTCGAGTGAAACCGCCTCAAGTTCTAGCGAAGCTAGTTCGAGCGAAAGTTCGAGCGAAGCTGCTAGTTCCAGTGAAGCTAGTTCGAGCTCGCATGAAGCCTCCAGTTCAACGGCTGCCAGCTCCAGTTCAGCCGATAACAACCAACACGCTGGTCAATAGTCAGTAAATTTAAAGGCACGTCACAGCAAGCCCTAAACGGCCTGCCATGATGTGCCTTTTTTGTTATCGTCATTCATTCTGCGCAAGTTAACCATTTCGTTACCAAACCTTTACGTCATCATGCTAGTTAACGGACACCAAGTTCACTATGCTAAAGAAAAAAAGGATGGTGCACTCATGCGACTTAAGCATCCGTGGTTATTAGGACTAGCTGTACTGCAACCCTTGTTAGTCATTTATTATCGGCAACGACTCTTAACAGCTTTTTGGTTACCTTATCGAGACGTACCTCAGCTTTTACAAATCTTTGATCATTGGCGTGCGACCAATCAGGTGACCTTGGCCTTTTGTATCGGGCTACTTTGCCCACTGACTGCCTTTTTGGTAGTTAATCTTTATCCAGCTAACCACCAGCATCGATTTTCAAATTATTACGATTTACTTATCACCCCTGCCATCTTTTTAGAACTAAGCCTTCTGATCGATTTCATCAGTCATTACACGCTACTTAACCAGGCTGAACTACTATGGGTATTGGCTTACATCGGGACGTTAAGTTTAATTGTGCTAAGTCATTTAGGCTGTCGCTATTATCATTTGTTACACCACTAAAAAGGGCTCACTGACAACGGCATTTAACCGTCACATCAGTGAGCCCTTTTCCAATTAATGATCACCAAGCTTAAATAACGGAATCTTTGGCCCAGCATTCTCGCCAGTTTGTCGCTGATTGGCCTTCGGTACTTGATTCAAGCGCTTATTCAAGCCACTTTGCCGATCTGCTTCAATCTGCGCCGCCGTCGTTAAATTCTTCTTACTCCAGTTGAGCAAGATGCGATCCATATACTTTAAATTATAAACCTGACTCAAGACTGCTTCACGTAACGCCAGTTCAATAATCTCTGGCTGGTAATGATCTTCGTCAAACCATTTACTAATAAACTCCATCTCAAATGAGGACAAGGCCCGGCCAAATTCGCTTTCGATACTGCGAAAGACTTTTTGCCGCTGATTCCCATCATCGACCGCCGTTGATGCCACTGGTTTAGGCTTCGTTAACGCGACGGCTAATTTGTCGTAAATACCATCAAAATTATACCGGTCATGAATCTTTTTATCGGCGGCTGTCACAGATTCAATCGTTAGTAATTTTTTTGATAATAGTTCATGTAACCGTTGGAAGACCGTATTAGCAGGTTCTCCCATACTTTGGGCAACTAGATTAGCGTCAGGAAATTCACTGCCTTGATCCATCAACCGTTTGAATTGCAAATACACAACCAATTCTTCACTGGTCATCCCGATTTCATGATAATGCAATAACAACACGTTTGGTAACGTGGTTTGCCCGTCCTTGATTAGTGCTTGTGCTAGTGGTTCCATGTTAACCCCCTATAATAACAACAAACGGGCTGTTGATTAGTCCATTAACCAACGAGCCCGTTTGTTCAATTAACCGTTACTGTGCTGAATGTTCAGCGATTTTCTTGGTCATAAAGTCTTGCAACCGTTGATAAGCTTTACGTAATGAGGCCATATCAGTCGCATAGCTTAAGCGGATATGCCCAGGTAACCCAAAGGCTTCACCAGGAACCAGACCCACGTGAGCGTCTTGTAAGACCGCCGTACAGAAGGCTGGCGCATCGGCATACCCCGTTAAACGCAACGCTTCCGTCACATCAGGGAATAAGTAGAACGCCCCCGCTGGCTTACCAGCTGGCAACTTGAATCCTGGTAAACTTTTAATCAACGGATATAGTTCATTCAACCGTTGTTCAAAGCCTTGGCGCATCGTTTCAACAGAGGTCTGATCACCGCCAAAGGCTTCAATCGCAGCATATTGAGATACTGCTGCCGGATTACTTGAGGCATGGCCCAAGACCACGCCCATCTTCGCCATAATAGCTTTTGGCCCGGCCGCATAACCAATCCGCCAACCAGTCATCGAATACGCTTTAGAGACCCCGTTAATTAAGACCACGTGACTCATATCCGCATCACCCAGTTCTAGGACTGACGTGAATTGATTGCCATTGTATAACAGCTTCTCATAGATTTCATCAGCGATGACTAATACATCATGCTGAACAGCCCAGTTCACAATCGCCGTTAATTCCGCACGACTGAAGACTAACCCAGATGGATTTTGTGGCGAGTTCAAGACTAAGGCTTTCGTATGCGCCGTTCGTTGGGCTTCAAGGTCAGCGACGGTAAAGCGTAGTTGCCGATCCGTGCCGACTTCTACCGGCGTTCCGTTAGCTAACTTAACTTGTTCGGAGTAGCTGACCCAGTAAGGAACCGGCAATAAGACTTCATCACCCGGATTGATAATGACTTGGAACAACGTAAACAAGGCTAATTTAGCCCCATTGGTCACGACGATCTGGCTAGGGTCAAAGTGATAACCATGGTCGGCTTCAATCCGCTGACTGATGGCTTGCTTTAAAGCTGGTACCCCGGTTGCCGGCGTGTAAAAGCTGGCTTGCCCATTTTGAATACTCTCAATCGCCGCTTGTTTAATATTATCAGGCGTCTGATAATCAGGCTCCCCGATGCCTAAGTTAATGACATCAATGCCATCTGCTAGCATCTGTTTAGCCTGCGAACTAATTTTTAATGTCGCGGACGGTTGAATCTGCATCACTTTTCGCGATAACTCCATAAACGACCGGCTCCCTTTCAAGTTAAATATTAATAATTGATTTTAATTGATTCCCATTAGAATATTGTAGAACTTCGTAGCACAAGGCTTTTTTCGAATTCAAATATGTGACTTCCCAAACAACTTGGCCATTGTATTTACCAATCGTCGCCTTGATGACCTTACTAGGGTTACGCTTGGACCAAACCTTACGTAGCGCTTGGGTCCGTGTAAGCCCAGCCGATTGTTTCACAACCGTCGTTTGGTGCTTTTTCGACGTATTGATAATGGCATAAACGGGCACATTTTTCTTGTTAGTACCCGTCACCACGTAGTAACTCTGCGTGCCATTATATTGGCTGAACGCCGTTGTGGTCTTTAGCTTACCTTTGCTAACGGCGACGCTATAGGCCGTTTTTTGAGCGGTATGCATCGGTCGCTGAGCGGCCCAGAGTGTACCATAAATGGCGACGATCACAGCCAAAACAACTAACAAAATAATCATAATCAGCCGTTCTGGTCGGCGTCTTCGTTGAACTCTCATATTATCCCTGATCCTTTCAAAAAACAGATAGCTATATTATAGCAAATTCCAACTAGCGCGGAACGCTTTCTCAATTAGTTTTGAAAAAAGTTTGATAATTCGCTTGTAATTTCAGAAACTGACCCTTCAAACGGCGGTAAGGCTTTCGGCAAGGCCTTTAAAATCGTCTTACCATACCGTTTAGTGGCAAGCCGGTCATCTA
This sequence comes from Lactiplantibacillus songbeiensis, assembly GCF_005405125.1. Classification (GTDB taxonomy): domain Bacteria; phylum Bacillota; class Bacilli; order Lactobacillales; family Lactobacillaceae; genus Lactiplantibacillus; species Lactiplantibacillus songbeiensis. The sequence continues at coordinate 20,186 of NZ_BJDL01000021.1, read as the reverse complement.
AAATAATTGCGGCCCCAGTATCTTGTTCCGTCCGAATCAAACGTCCAATCCCTTGCCGCAACTTCAACGCGGCCTTGGGTAAGGCTTCGTTATAGAACGGATTTAGTTGGGCCTGCCGTAATTGTTGATAACGGGCTTTGGTCGTGGTCTGATCAGGAGATTCAAACGGTAATTGCGTCACAATTAAGAGTTCCAGTTGTTCCTGTGGCAAATCAATACCCTCCCAGAAACTGGCCGCCCCAAGTAAGATGGCATTATCCCCTTGCATAAAGCGCCGTAATAACTTTTCCCGACTGCCATTGACGCCCTGCGCTAAAATCTCGCGGTCAGCGGAAACGTTCGTCTGGTGCAAGCTGTAAAAGACGGCTTCAATCATGCTCAACGAATTAAACAAGATTAAGGTCTGCTTGGGCGCAGCATTCACAATCTCGCTAATGGCACGCGTTAAATAACTCACCCGTTGCTTACCACTCGGTTGTTCCGGACCACGGGCATCGGTGGCAATCATCAGCCGGGCCTGCTTTTGCAAGTCAAACGGCGTCGACAATTGATGATGTTCCGTAGTCGTCGGGTCAAGATCTAGCTGACTGTATACATATTGTGACTTACCAGTGGCAAATAGCGTCGCACCGGTAAATAATGGCGCACTGAAGTAAGGATAAAGTTGATCCTTGAAATAGCCCTTAGTATCAATCAAGCTGCCGGCAATCGTTAAGCTGCCACGATCATGCCATTGATTTAAGCTGACCCAGAAAACGCGTTGTTCGCGCGTGGCCGGAATTAACCAAGTCTGTAACAAATCATAGGCTTGGCGTAACGTTTGGAGTCGGTTGTAAAAGTCGTCCAAAACATGTTGCTCAGCCGGTAATATCTCCGTTTGGTCATGCTGATATTGCTCATTTAATTGCTGGAACTGCAAGAAACAATTTTCAATCGCCGTTTGCAGTTGCCGGACCAACGTGTTGTTCTCAGCAAAAAACTGGGTCACCGCTTCCGTCGTAATGGCGTATTCTAACGGTTGACTACCGCCCTTTTGCTTCGGCACAAAAGTTCGAGCCAAAGCCGCTTGTAATTGTTGTAAATGCAGATCAGTATCATTCAACGAATTATCTAACAGTTGCAAGCGATAATCGGCTTGGGGCTGTTCAGCAAATAACGACCGCAGATTCAACCCATGTTCTTGGTCAATCCGACTCGTCAAACTGTGGCAAGCCGCCATGTAAAAGTTAAAGTCAAAGCGTTGCCGCGACTCATGTAAGACGCCATCAGCCAAATGCTGCGCTTCATCGAGAACCAACAATGGCTGTTGCTGTCGACTACCTAATTGCGCGACGTGCCGCATTAAGTACGCATGATTCGTCACGATAAACGTGGCTTGCGCCGTCAGTTGATCCCGGAAACGTAAGAAATCTTCCTTAAAGAACGGGTCATCAGCCTTAAGCGCGGCCACCCCATGATGGGCGATCTCGCTAAAGTATGGCGCTTGATACGTGGATAGATGCAACTCATCTAAATCACCAGTCGTGGTCGTTGTCAGCCAGACCAAGACGCGTAATTTTAACAATTGCGTTTGCTTGGAATGTTCATGCAACGCTAACCCGCGATTAAACCGTTCCAAGTCAATATAATGTTGATTGCCTTTAATCACTACAGCCGTGACTGGATTTGGCAATAAGACATTCAGGAGCTGCACGCCTTGCGTTAACAATTGGTTTTGTAAAACGGTCGTTGCGGTACTGATAATCACTTGGTGTTCATTTTGCGCTAGGTACGCTAACGGCAACAAATAACCAAGCGTTTTTCCGGTTCCAGTCGGCGCTTCAATCATTAGTGGCGTGCTTTGATCGGCTTTTTTAGTGTAATGCCGATAGATTTGATTCATCATCCGCGCTTGTTGCGGCCGATACGTCAGATCATCCCCGAATAACTGTAACTTTTGCTTCTTCGTTAACGGATAACGGGCGTTACTACGACCTTCAGCATGCTGTGGCAGACTCTTCTTACGGAGTGCTAACCCATTACAGATCATTAAATCTTTCGGCAACCGGGTCGGATGCTGCTTACCTTGTTGTAACGCCAAAGCAAACAACTCACTCGTTTCACGTGGCAAGTCCGGTGTTAACCGTACCATCGCTTGTAAGGTGATCAATGGCAAGTGTGCTAACCGTTGCTGTAAGAAGATAAACAAGTGCGCCGTCGCAATGGCATCACTGTCGGCAGCATGCGGGTGTTGATGCTTAATATTCAGCAAACTACTCAAATCGCGTAACCGAAAACTCGGGGCCGTGGGTAATAGAATCTGGCTCAAGGAAACAGTATCGACTGCTTGAATGGGTAATTCAGGATAGCCAACCCGTTGCAGTTCCGCATTAATAAATGGCAAATCAAAATTAACATTATGCGCCACAAAAACAGTGCCTTGCAATAGGCTGTAAACAGTCCTAGCTAAGTCATCAAATGGCGGGGCTTTGCGAACCCGCGCATTGCTAATACCCGTCAAGTTTTCGATCACTGGCGGTACCGTGGTTAGTGGATTGACATCGGTCGCAAATGTATTAATTATTTTATTGTTTTTAACAAACGCACAACCGATTTGAATAATTCGGTCGCCGTCTTTAACACTAGTACCAGTCGTTTCAATATCGACGACGGCATAGGTGGTGTTTGGTTTCATAGGTCATTTCCCCAAATCAAAACTTAAGATTAAATTTCATCATAGCATATTATTATTTCAAGCTGTTGTATCAGCATTTCAGTAAAGATGCTCAAAATAAATTATAGCATAGCTAGTAGTAAAAAAATCCCATGATAATCAATTAAGATTGTCATGAGAGTTAATCGTGAGACCACAAGCTAGCCAGCATTCACAACTAGTTACGACCCTTACTTACAGTGACAAAAGATTAGCGTGATATCAGTCTTTAACTCGATTCAGTGATTGCTAACCTTTCAAATGAGTCACGACAATCACGGCCACTTCACCTAAATATCCAATGCCAACCGTGCGACCACTCGCTTCCCAACTAACTAGACCCGTGGAAAAATCCCGCATAATACGGTATTATTAACCTATTAATAATTCATTTAGAAAGGCAGCGACACGATTGAAAAATCTAGCTACCGGCACTAGTCATGCCAAAATTATTTTGATTGGTGAGCATGGGGTGGTTTACGGACAACCCGCCATTGCCTTACCCATCTCGACGATTCAGATGCAGGCCGTCATTCACGCACGTGATACGGTCCAAACCGTTAAGAGTCGCTACTTTAATGGGGACTTTCATGCCATGAGTGCCAACTTAGGCGGCATCCAATCCTTGATTCAGACCTTACTTAACCGTTTTGAAGCCCCAGATCAAGGTTTCGATATTCATATTACGAGCGATATCCCATCTGAACGCGGTATGGGGTCATCAGCCGCGGCAGCCGTTGCGGTCACGCGAGCGTTCTATGACTTTTTTGACCAGCCTTTGTCACAACAAGTTCTCCTAAAAACTGCAAATATTGCCGAAAGTTATACCCATGGGCAACCTAGTGGTCTCGATGTGGCAACGGCGAGCGCAAAGTCCCCCGTTTGGTTTATTAAAGGCCGCGAAAACTACCCGATCCCGGTTAAGATTCCAGGTTACCTGGTTATTGCGGACACTGGCATTAAAAGCCAGACTAAAATTGCGGTGTCGACCGTTAGAAACTTGTTAATGGTCGAAGGTGCACACATTCAACATCGCATCGACCATTTAGGCGTATTGACGCGCCAAACACGTGATGCGCTTGCTAACGGCGATTTAAGTGCCTTAGCAACCGCCCTCAATGGCGCACAAGATGATTTGCGCTCGTTAGGTGTCAGTCATCCGGCGTTAGAACAATTACTCGCGGTTGCCCGTCAAAATGGCGCTTTAGCAGCGAAGTTAACGGGGAGTGGTCAAGGCGGCTGTATGATTGCGGTGGCACCCGAAAAGGCCATTGCCAATACACTATCTCAAAAATTATCCGCAGCTGGGGCGACCGCAACTTGGGTTGAACCACTGCTCAATGACGATTAAAGCGGAGGATACTCATGTCGAAACTAGTTACGGCTAAAGCCCACACTAACATTGCGTTAGTTAAATACTGGGGTAAAAAAGATGCCGATTTAATGTTGCCACAAAACGGCAGTATCTCATTAACTTTGGATCACTTTTACACCGAAACAAGCGTGCAGTTCCAACCGCAATTAACGGCGGATCAGATTTATTTTGACGACCAGTTAATTGCGCCAGCTAAGGCCGCACGGATGACGACCTTTTTAGATCTCATTCGCCAGCGTAGTGGTCAGACTCATTTTGCTACCGTGCGGACCACTAATCATGTTCCCACTTCTGCTGGTCTCGCTTCATCAGCTTCCGGATTTGCCGCGCTGGCCGCAGCTGGCAGTCGCGCGGCTGGCTTAAATTTAACACCCATCGAACTCAGTCGGCTGGCACGCCGGGGGTCCGGTTCGGCCACCCGCTCAATTTTTGGTGGCTTTGCAGAATGGCATGCTGGTCATGATGATGCCAGCTCTTACGCTGAACCGCTCCAAGATCCGGTCGATTGGGATATTCAAATGATTGCGGTCGTTTTAAAAGCCACCAAGAAACCGATCAGTTCAACAGCTGGGATGGCTCGCGTTGTCGCGACTTCGCCCTACTATCCAGCTTGGGTTCAAACCGCTAACCACGACCTTGACGACATGCGCCAAGCCATCCTTAATAAAGATTTAACAACCGTTGGTGAGCTTGCCGAAACCAACGCCATGCGAATGCACGCCTTAAATCTGAGCGCCAAACCAGCATTTAACTATTTTACAGCTGACACGCTAACGGCGATTAAAGCCGTGCAAGACTTGCGTGCTAACGGGGTAAACTGTTATTATACTTTGGATGCGGGTCCCAATGTGAAGATTATTTGTGCCGGTCAAGATACACCAGTTATTATGACCGCCTTGCAACGTTACTTTGCGGCCGAACAATTGATTGTCGCCAAACCGGGACCTGGAATTTCAATTACGGAACACTAAAAATTTGCTTATTTTAAGTTGATTGGCTGGGTTGACTGCGACGTCCCCATTCAATCACGAAAGGACATGATGGTATGATTACGGTGAAAGCACCTGGAAAACTTTACATTGCAGGGGAATATGCAGTGGTTGAAAGTGGCTTTCCAGCGATTATCGTGGCGTTGAATCAGTTTGTGACCGCTACGATTTCACCTAGTGATACAGTTGGGAGTATCGTTTCAAAGCAATATCAAGAAAACTCCATTTATTGGCGGCGGCAAGGCGATGCGATGGTTTTTGATAACCGTGACAACCCCTTCCACTACATTCTTTCAGCCATTAGTTTAACGGAAAGTTATGCTCGTGAAGCCGGCCGTGAATTGGGTGTGTATCACTTGGGGATTAATAGTGAACTTGATAGCGCTGATGGCAAGAAATACGGCTTAGGCTCATCAGCCGCCGTAACAGTGGCGACGATTAAAGCCCTCTGCCAATTTTATAAGTTACCCATGGATAAAAGTAAGTTGTTTAAATTAGCCGCCATTGCGCATTTATCCGTTCAAGGCAACGGCTCATTAGGTGATATTGCCGCCAGTGTTTACGGGGGCTGGATTGCTTATCATTCCTTCGACCGGCAATGGCTACAAGTCCAACGTCAAAATTGCTCATTAACTGAACTACTGGCAATGACGTGGCCCGACTTAAAGATTGAGCTCTTAACGCCACCCGCTGACTTACGCTTAATGATTGGCTGGACCGGGTCACCCGCATCCACGTCACATCTGGTGGATAAAGTCGCCATGGTTAAGGCCAAACAACGAACTGAATATCAGACCTTTTTACAAGAAAGCAAAGCTTGTCTCAAACGGATGGTCCAAGGCTTCCATGCTGGTGACTTACAACAGATTCAGACTGAATTACGGCACAATCGTCAATTATTACAAGACTTAGGCGCATTCAGTCACGTCACCATTGAGACACCCATCTTGAAAAAAATGATTACGATTGCGGAAACTGCTGGTGCCGCGGCGAAGACTTCTGGCGCGGGTGGTGGCGATTGTGGTATCGTCCTCATTGACCAAGCCATTAAACCAACCACGATGCTCAAACAATGGGCACAAGAAGGCATTGAACGCCTAAACTTGAACGTCCATACCGTTAGCGACCAATCAATCTCAAACGTGTAATTCTTATCCGGGCGACAACCCAGTTTGTCGCCCGTTTTTGACCTAAAACTTTATTTGGAGGTGCGTTGCATGCCCCAAAATCAACAATCACATCGTAAAGATGAACATATTTCACTCGCGGAAAAATATTATCATGCCGCTGAACCGAATGCGTTTGACCAAGTTCGACTTCGCCATGACGCCCTACCCGAAACGGATGTCGCCACCATTGAGACAACCGCAACTGTAGGTAAATGGCAGTGGCCTTTCCCGCTATATATTGAAGCCATGACCGGGGGCTCAGTACAAACCGGGGCCCTCAATGCTCGGTTAAGCAAAATTGCGGCGGCTACCCACTTACCCATGGCGACCGGCTCACAAAGTGTCGCGATTAAGGATGCTAGTCTCGCCCCAACTTTTAGTTGTGTTCGCGATAACGATCCACATGGGTTAATTTTTGGTAATCTCGGCGCCGGTCATTCACTAACGGCAGCCCAAACGGCCATTAAGATGTTAACCGCGGATGCTCTTGAACTACATTTGAACGTTGTCCAAGAACTCGTCATGCCTGAAGGGGATCGTCGCTTTAAATGGCTGACTAACATTCAAGCGATCACCGCCGCCCTGCCGATTCCAGTGATCGTTAAAGAAGTGGGCTTTGGGATGTCACGGCCGACGATGACCAAGCTCTATCAAGCCGGGGTTCGTTACTTAGATCTAGGTGGTCACGGTGGCACTAACTTTGCCGACATTGAAAATCGCCGCCGCCCACAACGGGAAATGAGCTATTTAAGTAGCTTTGGCCTGTCGACAGTCGAATCACTATTAGCCGTCCAAGACCATCCCGCTGATCTGACTATTTTAGCGACCGGTGGCATTCGAACACCTTTAGATGCCATTAAAGCGCTGATTCTCGGCGCCGATGCCGTGGGAATGGCTGGCGTCGTCTTGCATGAAGTCTTGCATCACACGGACGCTGAAGTCATTCAGTGGTTGCAAGACTGGCAAGCTCAGTTTAAATTATTGATGGCGTTGGTTGGTGCGACAACGATTGCTGATCTACATCAGATGACAGATAAGTTGATTTTATCGCCTGAACTATTAGCCTACCAAACAACATTAAAAAAATAACACATGCAAAAGCGGCTTCCAAACAAGTATCAGGAGGCCGCTTTTCATGTGTTTATAACCATTTACATCAAGAAAAGGGGCTAAATTTGAAATTGATTTTTTAAAATAATTCAAATCATTTAATTAGAATGTATCATTTGCAGTGTCTAATTTGGCTACTTCAGCGTACAATCAGTATCAAGCAAACACATAAAAATCAGAGGTGTCAAAGTGGACTTTAAAGACGTTCGACAAATGATTAATGAGTTGAAAATGATTGCAAATATAACCCCTGGTGAGGCGATCGCTGTACCTGTAAAAAATGACAAGACTTGTATTAATTTACATGGTACAAACTATGATTACTTATTCGACTTAAATCGAAAAGGACATCGCAAACCCAAGTGCACCTACCAGTTACGTGATGCCAATGCTAAAAGTAAAATTTTATTTCGAATCGACTTAATTGGCCGCCCACATCCCAATCCGGCCGGTGATTATGCTTACGCAGATAAAACACTCGACTGTCCACATGTCCATTTAGCAGATTTCCCAGTATACGGTATCGCAGTTGCTTTACCGTTAGATTCTCCAGAAGTTCATATGAATCTAAGTCCAAGTGACATCAATAACTTAGTTAAATGTTTAAAAGTAACCTTTGAACGCTTAAATGTTGCTAATCGCACCGACTTCAAATACAATTTGGAAGACGATATCTTATAAGTCCATTGGAGGTGGTAGCCATGCATATCAGTACACAGTCTTTGCAACAGGCCTATTTAGATTGGGCAACACAAAAACAGACTTTTGAGACTAAAGCCAATTTTACAACGATTCGCACGCCCTTTGTAGATATGTACCACGATACGATTGAACTTGTTATCGAGTACCAAGCAGGACAATATATCCTAAGTGATGATGGTTATACACTTGATGAACTAGATACCTTAGATTTACGGTTAGGTTCTGGTCGGGCTTCAAAAAAAAGGCAAGCTTATTTTAACCAGATCTGCTTGAACTTTGGCATTCAGGTTCACCAAGGGGAACTACAAATTAGATTTACGGACCTCACGACCATACCACAGAAACAATTTCAATTAGTACAAGGCATGCTTCAAATTATGGATATGCTTCAGACTTCTCGTGATCGGGTTTCAGATTACTTTTTAGAAGATATTAGAAATTACTTTTTTGAAAAAGAACTTAGCTTTGTCGAAGATATGAGTTTTCAAGGTCAGACCGGTAATATGATAAATTTCAATTATATCTTTGGGAAAAAATCAATTAACGATAAAGCCAAAGCCATCAAAGCGGTTAATCATCCTAAATCAACCGCCTACGAATCTCCTTTAATGGGCATCATCGATGTACGCGACAGTCGTCCAGATACGGATTTCTATGTATTAGCTAATGATACCGAAAGTATCTCGGATAAGTTTATTAGTTCTTTCGAGAACTATTCGATTCCTGTTTTACAATGGTCCAAGCGAGATGACTGGATTAAAACATTTAAGCCGTCATAAGTCTTTAAAAATTTTGTTTATCAAAGTAGACCGTCCCAAACCGAAAAGATTGGTTTGGGGCGGTCTACTTTGGAAAATTTGACGCGTTTCCTATGTCCTGTTTTAAGCTATCGAATCATTTAATAGCCTCATCGTTTTATATAACTTGCTGGCATCAATCCTAATTACGGTCATATGCCCAAACAGCTAACGGCGCAAAAATCAAAACAATCACCACATCAACCCCTAGCACTAGCCCGGCTTCGTGCGTCCAGCTCCCAGTCGCCAAGATTTGCCGAATCGCCGTAATCACATAGGTCACGGGATTCAAATGTGCGATCACTTGCAACGGCTTCGTTAACGAATGAAGTGGCACAAACGCATTTGACATGAATGATAGCACTAACATGGCAATTAACGAAAAACTTTGGACGGCAGAAGCACTCTTCGCCAACAACCCCACTAACGCAAACAGCCATGACAAGGCCCAGCCGGTAAAAATCGCTAATAAGGCAATCACGATAATCCAGCCAAACCCAACAGCTGGTCGCCACCCCATCAGATAGCCCGTCGTCAATGACGTTATCGTGGCAATCACCAACCGTAAGCTGTCGGCAAACAGTTGCCCCGCTAACGGTGCGATATGCGCCATCGGTAATGATTTGAAGCGATCAAACACGCCCGAATCGAGATCTTCTCTGATTTGTGGTCCCGACCCCGAAGCCGCTGATAACATGGTTTGCATTAAAATCCCCGGCACAATCGTTGGTAGATAAGCTTGAACCCCGCCGGCAATCGCCCCACCAAATAAATAGCCAAACATCAGCATAAACATCACCGGTTGGACAATAACATCCATAAACCGATCTGGATTATGCACCGTCTTCAATAAATTACGATAAGCCATGGTGGCCGTATTCATGATTAAACTGCCATTGTGTTTTTGTACATCCATCTTGCATCCTTCTTTCTTAATTCTTACCGACCGTTAAATCCATAAAGACATCATCTAATGACGGCTCCTGGACAGCTAACTGGGTGATCTTAATCTTGGCCTGGTTGAGCATGGTTAAAATCGTATTCAACTGGTTGACCTGATTCAGTCGCATACTTAATGCTGAGTCGGTCTGCTGGATCTGTCCCACTTGAGGCGTTAATAATTGAACTGCGGCGGTAATTTGTGCAGTCTGACAAACCTTAAATGTCAGCTTAGACCCACCGATTTGCTGCTTCAGTTCAGCTGGTGTTCCCATTTTCACCAACTTACCGTGATCAATAATGGCTAAATGATCCGCTAGTTGGTCCGCTTCATCTAAATATTGGGTCGTCAAAATAATCGTTGAGCCTTGCTTAACCAGCCGCCGAATCGTGTCCCACATCTGTGTCCGGGTCCGTGGGTCTAAGCCAGTCGTCGGTTCATCCAAAAAGATCAGTGTGGGGCGCGTAATCAAGCTAACCGCTAAATCCAATCGCCGCCGCATTCCACCAGAGAAATTTTTTAACGCTTTATCAGCTGAATTGACCAGTGAGAATTCGTTCAATAATTCAGTGGTTCGTTGCTTGGCATCTGATCGTGATAAACCATTCAATCGGGCAAAAATCATCAAATTCTCACGCGCCGAAATATCTTCATCAACGGAAGCGTATTGACCAGTCAAGCCAAACATTGATCGTGCCAAGCGCCCTTCTTTAACTGTATCGTGACCAAAAATCATGACCTGACCAGCATCCGCCTTCAATAATGTTGTCATCATTCGTAACGTGGTCGTCTTCCCCGCACCATTAGGACCCAGTAACCCAAAGACTTCGCCGGGTCGGACCTTGAATGACACATCATCAACCACTGTTTTTTTTCCAAACTGCTTCGTCAAGTGACTAACTTCAATTGCATTGATTGCTGCCATATTAATTCCCTCTTAAGTTTTGTTTTTTTTAATCAGGTCCCCCTGACTAAAAATATAATAAGGTCCCCTGACTATTTTGTCAATCTTTTTTTCAAAATCTAGCGGCGCTGTATCTCGTTGTCGAGTATAATGGCTGTAAGGGAGGCGTTCAGATGCCTAATTTAAGTAAACAAAAAAACGTCGCCGGCAAACTGATTGAATTTGGTATGGTCCGCCAAACGGCCGATGAGATTACTCACCGTCGTCACCAAAATAAAGGTGAGCACCAATTACGGTTTCAAGGCCAGGGTAAGATTCTCTTGGCCTTGGCACAGACAGACGGTCAGTCCCAAAAAGAACTAGCGACCCGCCTTAACTTAACCGCACAATCAACTGCCGAATTCGTCAACAAACTCGTAAAAAAACAACTAGTTACTAAAGAAAAGTCCACGGCCGATCGTCGTAAAACGATTATTCGCCTGACCGATTCGGGTCGGCAAACGGCCGCAACTGAATCAGTCAAAGTACCTGAGTTTCTAAATGCCTTAACTGATACCGAACTTGACCAATTCGCAACTATTTTGACAAAGATCAACGCTAGTCTTTATGATGAAATCAACACCTACAACCCAAGCTGGCATACCAAGTTTCAACAAACCGTGGCTGATACGTTACGCGACTGGTTTCTTTAATTTGGGACAACAAAAAATGCGATCAATCCAACTAAGGACTGATCGCATTTTTAAGATGATTAACACCACTACAGCTGAACTAGTGTATCACCCCGCTTAAAATAGAGCCGCTGCTAAGCTAGTTAAACAAACATTCGCGCCACTGACTATTTTAGTCAATACTAGTTTAAACTAGCATTAACTGGAGGTGTCGACCATGTTCACTTGCGAAAATTGCGGCAAACCTTTACAAAAACGGGATAACGCCTATTTTTTAATGCAAGTTCCGTCACGATCACTCGCTGAACTGCAGACTTTTTTGAAAACTAACGCCGTGGTTTATTGTCCAGAATGTCTGGAACTCATTTATCGACGTAGCCCATCACATCAAGATCAACCAACCGTTTAAACCCAAACTCATGCGACCAACAAAAAAGCTGCGACCCTTATTTAGGGCCGCAGTCATTTTGCTTATAAACTGGTATTTTCATCAGTGGCTAAGAAGCGCAGCCCTTTCGGAAAGAAGTTCTTCACCGTGTGACCGACGATTTTACCGAAACCAACCGGTAAGCCATCACAAGTTAAAGCGGCAAACCCATTTTTCCCGGCCTGGTCGAGGTCAAAGGTCTCACCATGGACATACTTTTGCCATTGTTTAATCGTTATCGCAACTTTCGGCAAAGGTAAATCATCACTTGCGAGTGCTAAGGCATAACTCGGTTCGAAACGTTTCTTTTTAAACGTTCCCAGCTGAATCCCTGGTCGAAAGACTTTTAACCGGCGCGTCACCGGCATCATTTCGGGGACTCCGTACAATTGGTCACCATGTACTTGTAAGGCTAAGCTAGGTAACTCTGTCACATTCAATTGTTGTTGCGCTTGTGTCCATAACTGGCGCTCGCTAGGCTTCAAGCTATCACGAACAGTCCGTAAGTCTTTGACTTTATCCGCTCCGCGATAGACTAACTTCGCAATAAAATGTCCCTCGCCCCGCATCAAATGTGGGAATAATCGCGCCGCCTTTTTCAATTCTGGGTTGCCATCTGCCCACTCCGGCTTAGCATCGACCATCCCAGCGACCTTTTCAATCGGTTCTAATTCAAAGTCCGGATACGTTTTAAGCAACCAAGCCATCATCTGTTCATCTTCTTCGGGCGCAAACGTACACGTTGAATAGATCAGATGACCCCCGGGCCGCATCATTTTAACCGTTTCCGTTAAGATTTCGCGTTGTCGGGCCGCACATTCCGCGGGGTAATCCACATTCCAATATTGCATTGCATCCGGGTCTTTACGGAACATCCCTTCACCCGAACACGGCGCATCTACTAAGATTCGGTCAAAGAAATGTGGAAAGGCTTTGGCTAGGTGCGCGGGGGTCTCATTCGTAATCACCGTATTTCGGGCACCATAACGTTCGACATTATCCCCTAAAGCGGTCACCCGTTTCGGATTAATCTCGTTAGTCACAAGTAATCCAGTTTGCTTTAAATAGCTTAGCAAATGAGTCGTCTTACCACCGGGCGCGGCGCATAAGTCTAAGACGCGTTCATTTAGTTCCGGCCGAGCGACCTCGCCAACGGTCATGGCACTCGGTTCTTGACTATAGACAGCCCCGGCTAAATGTTCGAGCGCATTGCCGTTCACTTTGCCATAATACCCAATCTTGCTATAGGCAATGGGATCAGTCATCTTTGCTTGCATTGCGGGTGTCACAAGCTTGTTTGGATTGACCCGAAACCCTTTTTCAACGGGATCATCAAATGCCGCAAAAAAAGCGGCCGCTTGATCACCTAATAAAGCTTGATATTTTGTGATAAATTCTGCTGGTAACTGCACATTTTTTCCTCCTCGAAAATCATTTCTTAACTAGGTTACCATACTTTTCCCACCGCCTGACACGTTATGATTCGCCTTTTTTCAGAAAATATGCTAAATTGTAATGACTAAGCTAATCTGGATAATTGAGGTGACTTTTGGAATGGAAAGAAAATTAATTGCGTTAGATTTAGACGGGACGACTTTAAATGCCGCCTCTCAACTTAATTCGGCCACTATCCAAACAATGCAGCGCCTGCAAGCGGCGGGCCACATCGTCAGTATCATCACTGGTCGGTCGTACCAAGGCTCACAACATATTTATGATGACTTGCACTTGAACAGCCCGATGATCAACTTTAATGGGTCGCTTGGTCACCTCCCACATCAAAGCTGGGATTCCGAATATCAGTTTACGTTAAATAAAGCGGTCGTTTTAGCCTTGGTCAAATATCGTGAACAATTGGGCATCAACCAGATCATTGCCGAGAACAAGACCAGCACCATGACCGCGGGGCAAGATATTGTCGCTGGCAAGTTCTTTCCAGAAATTGCGGATAGTCCGCGGTTAACTCCCGAAACCTTAACACGCAACCCCAACTCGCTCGTCTTATTAGTCCAACTCGACCGGCGTTCCGCCATTGTTGATTGGATTAATGACCATTTCGGTGAAGTCGTGGATGTTGGTGTTTGGGGCGGACCTGATGCCATCTTAGAAGTCACCTCAAAGGGTGTGCACAAAGCTAAAGGGGTGGCCTACTTAGCTGACTATTTCCACATCAATCGGCAAAACGTGATTGCGTTTGGCGATGAACATAATGACTTAGAAATGTTGCAATACGCCGGGCTGGGCGTCGCTATGACTAACGGCACCGACGCCATTAAATCAATTGCAGACGATGTCACCACTTATGATAATGATCAAAACGGGGTGGCTCGTTATTTAACACATTATTTTGGTATGGCTGAATAACCGCATTCAAATAGGGCCCAGAAATTTTAAACGAATTTCTGGACCCTATTTTTGTCGTCAAAAAACAGCTTTTGTTTAGACGTGGTATCGATGCGCACGATACCAACAAGCGAGGCCAATGCCACCGCTAGCAGTCACAATCGCGGCACCAGTCAAATTGACTTTCAGTAGTCGGGCTTGTTTCGTCTGTGGCAGTGGTCGTACCCGACTGTCGTCAATTTCCAAGGACGATTGCGTCACGGTGGTTCTCACTGGTCCCGCCAAGCCGGCAGCCACCACCGTTCCACTAGTCCCCAATAACAGCAAGCCAGTGGTAATAACCGCCAATAACCAATGATTTTTCATACTAGCCCCTCCATTCACAGCGTCACCAACCTGAATTAGTCTCAAATTTACCGCACCGCTTGCTAAATGAAAAGGAAAGTTTCTCATTTGTTAACCTGCCGAATACAAAAAAGATGGCCGACTGAATCAGGCCACCCTTTAATGCTTATGTTTTAATCGGTTCAAGTCCGCCTGTAATTGATCAACCTTAGTGGTTAACTGGTCGATTTTTGTCAGTAATAAGTTCACCTCAGTTGAGGTTACGGTGACTTCGGCTTTCTCCGCTTGTTGCGTATCAGTGGTAAAGAAATCCGTAATCGTACTCGTTAACAACCCGATAAACCCAATCCCACCGAACATTAACCCTACAGCGATCACTTTGCCAACCGGGGTATGTGGCGTATCATCACCATAACCGACCGTTGTCGCCGTTGTAATCGCCCACCAGAGCGAGTCTGATAAGCTTTGATGCTCGAAGACAGAAAACAATAAGGCACTCAGGACAATAATTGCAATACTGATCGAGAATAAATAGATAAACCCGGTGCTATAAATAAAGCGATGAAAATCATGCGTCCACTTGCCATCCCAACCGAGTCGATAGAAGAGATGATGGTAGCGGATCAACCGTGCCAAGCGTCCTAACCGGAATAACGCAAATACTGGATGCATCGGGATAATCCCTAACAAATCAAAGGCGGAATGAATTAAAAACGTCTTTCGATTAGATGTTGTGGCAAAACGACTCACATAGTCAACCGCGAAAACACCTAATAGGGCATCCGCAATGTGCTTTTCAAACTGCCAATCGCCCCAATGAAACGTCAGTAAAATCACATTGACTACTGACCACAATGTCAAGATTGTCACGATAACATGATAGCACATGATTAATCGTGTCCATTTATGCTTTTTCATTGGCTCACACCCCATCACTTTAAGTTTAATTATAATATAGTCTGAATATAAACTGATTACTAGTCCTAAAATCAAGATAGCTATCAGTTCAATAACTTGCTAGTGACAATTAACTATTTGAAGCACCCAAATATTAGCTAACATCTATGTATTTTACGCCAACCGAGCGTTAATAACTGCTAAGTTTTATTAACACTTTCGGTTGACGCCATGACCATTTAGCTTGGCCAAAATTCAATCCAACAATACAATAAACTTTCCTGACTAGCCAATCGCTGACACAACTTTTGCCGTAGCTGAACCGTATCTATAACAGTTAACTGTGGTGCGACTTGAATTGCGAGTTCCAAAACAATACTATCGCCAACATAACGCCCATGAACGGCCTTAATCCCCTGAACGCCCGGCACTGTTAAGATTAGTGCCGCAATGCCAACTTGTCTCTCAGGATCAAAACCATTTGACAACTTAGCCGCGCTGCGACTTAAAATCTGTCCACCAGTCCAACAAATATAACCACCCAACCCCACCGCGCTTAATGTATCAATAAGCGGCCAGTGTGTCACCATGGTCAGACACAACGCCAGCACCGTCACCCCAGACGTCACCGCATCGCTAAAGTAATCCTGCGCCGAGGCCAGCAACGCTGAATCTGAAAAACGTTGTCCTTGCCAATGATTCAAACCCGCTTCAACTAATAAGATCACCGCAGAAGCCCCAGCTGGATACAACACTATCCCACTCAACGTGCCACGACCCAGTTGCCAGACTGACCAAGTCTGACGCAAGGCTAACCAGATACAATTAAGCCCGACCAGTACCATTGACAATCCCGATAAAAAGACCGCTAACGATTCAAATTGCCAGTGTCCTTCCACATGATAGGCATCGCTCGGTTTGGCGGCAAAGTGCAAACCAACTAATAACAGGATTGTCGCAAAACTACCCGTCACATTATTTTCACCATCGGCAAGTAACACTGCTGCATGTGTTTGCCAACCAACCAGCAACTCAATCCCCGCAATTAGCACATACAATCCTAGATTCAAGCTGAGCCAATGCTGGGCACGCTTTATCTTCATCCGATTAGCAGCGGTAGTCGTCGCTGAGATCAGTGGCCCAGAAAGCCTTATTTTTGCCATGGTGCGTTACTGGCCCGGCTGTTGCCAAGCCACGATGGTCGCTAAATCTTGCGGGGACAAGCTACGACTACGTAAAAATACCCGATAGGCCGTCACAACATCCACTGGTTCCGCTTGCTGCAACCAGTAGCTTAAAATCGTCATGATATTTTGGATAATCAACTCTCGTGCCAACGTTCCGGTAATTAATTGTTCTGGCGCCACGACAGTCGTCTGTTCAGCCGTGTCCCTCACCACTAAAGTCGCAATCACATCATGGATTTTAGGCAGCAAAGCTGAGTCCGGACACTGCATGAGACTCGTCACAGTGGCACGCTGGGCCGCCAAATAAACTAGCATTGCGTAAAACGCATTATCCTGTTCATCCGCCGATAAAGCCGTTAACTTTGGCTTGGAGAACTGACCAAAAATCGTTGTTAACGTCTGAATCAGTTGATCTTCACACGCCGCTAGTAAATCAAATTTATCCAGATAATACCGATAAAAGGTCCCCCGAGCAACCTGGGCCGTCGTTAAGATATCCCCAACTGTTACCTGTTGAAATGCCTGCTGCTGTAATCTCGCTATCAATGCTTGTTGCAACCGCCGTTTTGTCTTAAGCGTACGATCATTTGTCTGATTCATCATCTTCCACAACCTCCCAATCATCAAATTGCCGTTGATGAATCTTTAAATAAAACTTAAAGATAATCAATAAATTAACCACTACTAATATGCTAGCCATAACGATGAGATCAGTTCCAATGCCACCGCCTAATGAAATCGCGTGCCGCAAGCCATCAATCAAATAGGTCATCGGCAAATACGGCGTTAAGCGACTGGCAAAACTGCTCGTCAATTGGACTGGATATAAACCAGCCGACGCCGACAATTGTAAGACTAAAATAATCGTCACCAACCAGGTTCCAAAACCACCTAACCAAATTTGCAAACCAAAAATAATCGTTAGAAACATCAAACTGCCTAATAACAACAAGCTGAATAAGTCACCATTAGATTGAGCTTTCAGCCCGATGCCCCCACGCAACACACCGTATAGCAACCCAGCTTGCAAGCCACTAACAAGCCCAACCACTGAACACTTACTGCTCCACCAAGCCACACTACTACGGGGTCGCCGATAGGGCGTAACCGCATCAAACATTGTCCCAACCGCAATCCCACCAACAAATAAACCAATGGCAATCGCAAATGGTGCCATGCCCGTACCATTATTGGGAACGGGCGCTTCATCCGTCAATTTAGTCTGGACTGGATTGGCAATGACAGTCGCATTTTGCGTCCGTGTTTGGACCGCGTTTAACCGTTGACCACTTGCCGCTAACTTAGCGGCCGCAGTCTGACTACCTAGTTGCAACCGGCCCGCCCCTTGAAGGCCAAATTGTGTACCGGTCTGCAGTTTGACCGCCCCACTAGCCAATTGACCTAGTCCTCGACTGAACGGCCGCATACCTAAATTAGCCGCTGCATGGTTATCTAACTGTGACAAGCCATCCGATAGCTGCTGTTCGCCAACCAGCGTTTGCTGTTCACCCGTTTGTAACTGACCGGCACCTTTAGCAAGCTGGGCATCACCAGCACTAGCAGTCTGCAACCCATGCTTGACGCCGGCTAAAATCGTCAATAATTGCTGTGTGTAAAGCTTGGTCACTTGCGCTGCCACTTTGGATTCAATCTTAGCGGCCGCCCCAGTCGTCATTTTTGACACAATAAAATTACGGCCGGAGCTAATCCGATAATCAATCATTAACCGTTGCGGATGCGCACTTAACAGGGTGGTTGCATGCGCTGAAAAATCACGCGGAATCGTAACAATCATATAGTAACGACCCGTTTTCAAGCCCCGTTCAGCCGTTTGGCGGCTAACTTCATGATAGTCGAGTGTATCGGATTGCTTGAGATTCTCAACCAATTGTCGCCCGATTGCTAGCTCGTGACCATGATCACGCTGACGTTGATCATGATTAACTAGTGCCACCGGAATATCTGCTAATTTACCATACGTGTTCCACATTGATGATAGATACAACCAGCAATAAAGTGCTGGGATTAACGCAATCGCGACCAGCACGATAATCATCCCATGATCATGCCATAAATGCTGCCATTCACTTTTAAACATTGCAACCCCTCCTCGTCTTAACTAGATGCGATGTTCAATATCGTAGTTTAGGCGGGGCCGCCGACAACTTCAATAAACAGCTTAAGCGTTTTTGTCTAACTTTAAGTATAACGGCTACCCATTATCATGGATGGTTAAGAACAATCAGAACCAATATTAAGTGTCCAAACTAAAAAAGGACCTCGAATGCACTCATTCGAAGTCCTAAAGCTTATGGTTGATACGCATTAATCGCTTGGCGCCGACTTTGCCATGGCCAGGCTTTCACGACCCCAATCATCTTACGCTGGGGAACAAATCCCCAATAGCGGCCATCACTAGACACGCTACGATGATCACCCATCACAAAGTAATGTCCTTTGGGAACCCGATTGTTTTTCGGTTTAGCCGATAACTGCCAGTCCGGCTGATCATGCGCCAAACTCGTTAGGGTCCACCCTGTCACTTGACCATGCGAATTGGCCATGTATGTCCCGGTTGTCTGCTGGAAACTACTTTTGAGGTAAGTCTGCTTGATCAACCGATGATTAACATATAATTGGCCAGTTTTCGTATACGTCACCGTATCGCCAGGCATGCCAATCACTCGTTTGACGTAAACGGTGTTCGGTGTCGTGGCATCCGGACTCACCCCATGAGCATCAAAAACGACCACCGAACCAGCCTTGATCCGACCAGTTTTGAACGCCACCACCCGTTCGTTATTTTGTAAGTTAGGCTGCATCGATTTGCCATCGACCCGCACCATGGTAAACCAAAATTGACGGATC
This sequence comes from Lactiplantibacillus songbeiensis, assembly GCF_005405125.1. Lineage (GTDB taxonomy): Bacteria > Bacillota > Bacilli > Lactobacillales > Lactobacillaceae > Lactiplantibacillus > Lactiplantibacillus songbeiensis. The sequence goes on along the minus strand of NZ_BJDL01000021.1, from coordinate 770 downwards.
AACATTGCCAATCCTAATCCAAAGATGATCGGTAAAATCCAACTTAAGCTACTCTTGATTATTTTCACTAAAATTCTCCCTTAATTCCGTATAGTGCGTATATTATACTTTAATGTTCAAGTAAAGACAGCTATAATCATTAGAAAATAATTACGTCTAATTTTAAGTAATTTTTAACTGCAAAATCAACGTTAAACCAGTATACTATATTCATTGGAGGTGTTCCATAATGATCAACATTAAACCGGTCTCAGAACTACGTGATTATAATAAGATTTTAAAAGAAGTCGCACCCAATAAGCCAGTATTCTTAACTAAAAATGGTTACGGAAAATATGCGGTTGTCGATTTAGATGAATACGAAAAGATGAAAGCCGGGCTTGAGCTACTTTCACAATTAAAGCAAGCAGAAAAAGGGCCTTTTTACGATTTTAACACCATTTCTAAGGAGCTGCTTAGTTGATGAAAAAATATCACTTAGAAATCTCAGTAGACGCTCGTCATGATTTAACTAATTTGAATCAGTATCTGTCTAAGAATTTCGATTCGAGGTCAATTACAACTGCCCACAAGAAAATTATTGACCATTTACGACTCTTAGAAGATTTCCCACAAGCTGGTCAATCATGTCGCAATCTACTACCAATTCTTGATGGTTATTTTTACTTACAGATCTCTAAGTCCATTTTTTTCCCCGGATTTAAAATTGAAGTGCAACACCCGGTAAGGTACACAAAAAGGTCATGGAGACCTATACTTTAATCACCACG
>NZ_BJDL01000020.1 GCF_005405125.1 Lactiplantibacillus songbeiensis | reverse complement strand
ATGGCCTTTTTGACTAGTCTGAATAAAGAACTGGTCTAGTAGAGCAGGTGTTGCACTTCAATTTTAAATCGAGGAACAGAAAAATTAATTTAATGTGCTAATAAATATTTAACCTGGCATAACCTTCCCTGTCAGCATATAGTCTTATGCCAATAAAGAGAAGTTTACAATAAAGGAGATAACCAAATTGAAAGCATTTGTAAAAGCCACACCCCAAAATCTGAATACTAACTATCGTACTGTTGCAAAATTAATTTGGGGTATCACACAAGAAGACTTTTGGATCAGCCATAGTGATGGTGATGCGGCGTTTAATAGCCTTTCAAGCTTTGCATTTTCTCTTTTTCTAAGTGACTTTAATAAAGAATGGAATTACGTCAATCCACGCTGGAATACATCTTATGTGCACGTCCACAAGACAAACGACCCAAATATCAGCGCCATTTTCACAGAATTCGATGACGAACTTCCTATTAACCAAAAAGGGTTCTATAACCTAGTCCTCTACATTGCTACCAAACTAGATGGTCTAATTAGCGAAGACAACCGAATAAGTTGGATTAGTACTGAACAGTTCCAAAATAAGCATCGCGATATTATGAATTTACCATTTAATCTGGCACTACAAAAAAGTATCGAAAAAGGCAGGATCGTCCTACCTATTCCCGAACCAAACTATGATCAACTAGATTACGATATTTATTAAGACTCGAATTCTAATCATGAATAAAAAATAGATCAAGAGAAAGAAAACCCACTATGGTATCGTGAAGTCATCACGCTCTTACCATGGGCCTGGCTCTATCCAGTCATGAGCCTCACCTTGCCATTAATCGTTGGCGTCTATCTACTTAATCGGCGCGACTTAGCCTAACTCAAAAAGGACGACCTTAGTTCGGATTAATCCGAATTAAGGTCGTCCTTTTTCAGTTCTGTACTAGTCACAATGATGACAGCACTAAGAATTTGATCAAAGTGAGCACCACTAACGCTAAAGTCCCAATCAAACTGGCTCGATTCAACCAATCTGACGTCCAAGTTACCGGAAACACGATGAACTGACCGTTTAAAACCAGTAAGCTAATAAAGGCTAAGCCAGCTAAGACCCATTTCGCGGTAATCATCAGGCTAACTAACAATAAACCGCCAACTAACAGAGCAAAACCAATCTGTAGTTTAGTGCGTGATTGATTAACTGCCATCGCGACCACCCCTTCTTTTGATACTGCCATTATAAGGGGGGCAACGCGCATGACGGTCGCTGGCGACTTAGTTACTTCAGTGACCGTTTAAGACAACCGCTGTTCAACATTCGTGGCCACTATCGATAAATCTTCAAATAAGACTTGCTACTGACCAGGGGTTAACTTTTCAGCCACGACCTCAGCGCAATAAAAAAGTGAACGCGACCGCTTAACGGGCCTCGTTCATTTTTCTTAATTGCGTTAACTTATTTATTTGATTGGTGCTTTCTTAGTCAAACGCGCCACATCACGAACAATCATTAATTCTTCATTAGTTGGCACAACTAAGACATCAACTGGTGCCCCGTCTTTACTAATCATCCGTTCTTGACCGTGAACATCATTCTTGTCGTCATCAACGGTCACACCGAAGTAACCTAATTGACTAGCGATTTGAGCCCGCATCTCAACGGAGTTTTCACCAACGCCAGCCGTAAAGACTAAAGCGTCTAAGCCGCCCATTTCAGCGACGTAGCTACCGACATATTTAACGACCCGGTTCGCGAAGACATCCAAGGCTAACTTTGCCCGCCGATTGGTAGCTTCCGCAGCGTCCAAGTCCCGCATATCTGGTGAGACGCCAGAAATTCCAAGTAACCCTGACTTATGGTTCAAAATATCAATAAAGTCTTGCACGTCAGAAATCCCAAGATGCCGCATTAAGAACGGAATCAAAGACGCATCGATATCCCCAGAACGGGTACTCATCGTAATCCCGGCTAATGGCGTGAAGCCCATTGATGTATCAATCGCTTCACCATGGTCAAAGGCCGTAATTGACGCCCCCGAACCTAGATGCAAGGTAATTAACTTCAAGTCTTCCAGCTTCTTGCCTAAAATATCCGCAGTTCGATGGGCAACATAACGGTGACTAGTCCCGTGCGCACCGTATTTACGGGCACCAAACTTTTCGTAGTATTCGTAAGGAATACTGTATAAGTAATTGACTTCCGGCATCGTGGCATACAGCGAAGTATCAAAGACCGCCACTTGGACCGTCTTTGGCAACAATTGCTGGAAGACTTCAATATAATAAGCTTGCGTCGGGTTATGTAACGGCGCATATTCGGATAAGTCCTTGATCTGTTTCAAGGTCGTTGGCGTAATCACCACGGAATCTTTGAACTTTTCGCCCCCGGCAACGATCCGGTGACCAACCCCGGTGATTTCACTCAAATGTTCCAGAATGCCATCACTCTTCAAACGGGTCAAAACCATCGCTGCGGCTTCCTGCGCATCAATCGAATCTTTGGTTTCAGAATACTTTTCGCCGCCCGCTTTTTTAATCACGAACTTCGAATTTGGTAAGCCTAAGCGATCGACCATCCCAGATGCGATCACTGTTTCTTCGGGTAAACTGAATAATTTCCATTTTAAAGTTGAACTGCCTGCATTGATTGCTAATACTTTTGCCATGTGTCTTTCCCTCCATATCAACTGTGCTTACTGTAAGTGTAACCAATAATGGATGCGCTTTCAAGGACTGAATGAAAAAGTCGCCGTTTTTCTTGAAAGCGAACTCATTTTCATTAAAAAACAAGGTGAAACGTATGCATATCGTTTCTTTCATCAGTCCAAGTCGCGGTATAATAGAAGTAACGAAAGCGAGGCGGTTATCATGACTAAGAAACGTTTTGAATGGACGTTAAGTAACTTGTTTGCGACCCTCTTATTAATTGTCGGCATCGGCTTACTACTTTGGTTACTGATTACAAGTTTTGGCACTCGTTTGAGTGTCGAAGCGGCGGTAACCGCTGGCGTCTTACTTTTAGCTGGGTTAATTTTCCTTCATCCAACGCCAGTCACTATCTTGGCACCAATGATTGGCATCATCAGTCTCAGTGCTGGTTATGCTACCTACTTCAGCGCCCACTCTTGGTTCAGCGCACTAGTGGCCGTCATCATTATGGTGGCCATCTTAAGCTACGGCTTTAATCTGCGGCAAGCATTACGGCGTCGCCACAGTTCTTGGTCCCATTAATTAAGTGAACTTAACATCCGTGATTTTCAAACAACGTTACAGCTGGTCAGTTGCCAGTTGGACGTTGTTTTTTATTTTGACGAGTTGCTTGCCTAGTCGACTGTAACTAGACAGGCACGCTTGGCGCCAGTTGAAATTGCCGCCTGCCGGTTGGTTCCTAAAACGCTGGAACGCCATGAGTCATTCCGAAGCCAAGCCCGGTCTTCAAAGCTGGCCTTGGCCTAAGTCCGATCAGACCACTCGCACTAAGGCCAACGACACGGCTGAGCATTTTAAAACCAACGGCTCGGCTAAATGTGTGGTCGACAATGAACAGTCATTAATTTCCGTTAATTAACGGCGGGCGGCCCAGAATTGGCTCAGTGGTGTCGTTTATCTTAGTCGTGGGTTTCGACTTAGATAAAGCCCGGCTTTCGAGACCGCCCTTCGGCTCGAAAACGCGGCCACCACGTTCCAGCCGATTCTGGGCCAACCAGAGTGACAACTTAATCCAGACTTTAATCACCTAACTTGCAGACAAACTAGAACGTCTGTTTTATACTTAAAAGGATTTGTTTATTCGACATTAGTAAGGAGGTGGCGGCTTTGCCCACAAAGATTGGGATTCGACAGCTAGTTGAGTTTGTCCTACGTAAAGGGGATTTGAATGAAGTTAAAAATAGTCAAAATACCGCGTTAATGGGCGCTAAGATTCATCGCCAACTGCAAAGCAGCCGCTCCGACGCCTACCAAAGTGAAGTCTACTTAAAAAAGACGGTCACCATGAATGGCACCGACTACGTCATCTCCGGGCGCGCCGATGGCATTCAAACCACTGATGACGGGGTCTTGATTGAAGAAATCAAAACCTCCGATCAGGATTTTGAAGACCTCACCGACAATACCCGTGATTTATACTGGGGACAAGTTAAAGTCTACGGCTACCTCCTGATGCAGGACCAGCCTGATACTGACAAAGTGACTTTGCAACTAACCTATTACCAAGTCTCAACTGAAAAAATCACGAAGACGCAAAAAGTCCTGACGCGCGCCGAAAGTGAGCAATTCTTTCAACAATTAATTACCGAATACGAATATTGGCTCACCTTACGCGCTGATTTACGCAAACGCCGCAACGCGTCGATTGTGGACTTACCGTTTCCCTTTCCAGACTATCGCCGCGGCCAACATGAATTAGCCGTGGCTGTTTACAAGACGATTCGGCTCCAAAAACGTCTTTTCGTAGAAGCCCCCACCGGGACCGGCAAGACCATCTCGACCCTATTTCCAGCCGTTAAAGCCCTCGGTGAAGACTTGGTCGAACGCCTCTTCTACTTGACGGCTAAACAAAGTACCCGCCATGTCGCCGAAGAAGCGGTTACCCTAATGAGCCAGAATGGTCTTAAACTAAAAAGTATCACCTTAACGGCCAAAGACCAGATTCGTTTTCCAGAAGAACAAGATGTCCCACCGGAAGAAAACCCGTTTATGATTGGCTATTATGACCGGTTAAAACCCGCGTTAAAAGATATTTTGACGCATGAAGATCACTTAACTCGCACCGTGATTGAAACGTACGCCCGCAAGCATACCCTCGATCCCTTTGAATTCTCGCTAAATGCATCCTTGTTTTGTGACGTCATTATTTGTGACTATAATTATTTATTTGATCCGTTAGTTTATTTACAACGGTTCTTCAGTGAAGACGATCCGGATAACTTTTTCCTTGTGGATGAGGTCCACAACCTCGTCAGCCGATCCCGTGATATGTATTCGGCAGCCATTAGTGACGCGCCCATCGCTGGATTATTGAAGCTAGCTAAGCCAGATAAGACGCAACCAAGTGATGACTTACAACGTGAACTCAAAAAGGTCCGGCGTAGCTTTACGCGGATCAGTCGCGTCTTAACTGACGACGGCGTCAATGAACAAGTTGGCCCCTTACCACCGGAAAAGTTACTGGCAACCTTACGACAATTTAATGAATTCGTCGGTGACTGGATGCAAAAACAAGAGCCGTCTGACCTGTTGACGGCCGTGCGTGATTACTTTTTTGACTGTTTAACTTTCGTCAAGATTGGCGACCTCTTCGACGGCAGTTATCAGACTCGACTAGTCTTAGATGGCCATCACGTCACCGTTAAAGAATTGTGCTTAGATCCCAGTGACTTTTTAGACCAGTCATTAAGTCGCGGTGCCGGCGCCGTTTTATTTTCAGCGACGCTATCCCCGATGACTTATTACCAAAATGTCTTGGGTGGCACTGACAATAGCCTAGCCTATCAGTTGCCCTCGCCCTTTCCGCCAAAGCATCAAGCGATTCTAGTGACGCAATATGTCCAAACGACCTATCATGAACGCGCCCATAGTGAAGGGGCCATTATTGACAGTCTCACCGCCTTAGTCACCGCTAAACCGGGTAACTACCTCGTCTTTTTACCATCGTATGGCTACCTAACGCAGATTAAAGCCGCCTTTGAGTTAGCTAATCCTGACATTCAGACAACTGCCCAAACTAACGCAATGGACGGCGCCACGCGCCAAGCCTTTTTAGATCAATTTCAAGCTGACGCCACTCAGACGCTAGTTGGCTTTTGTGTCCTCGGCGGTATTTTTTCCGAAGGGATCGACTTACGTGGCGACCGGTTGATCGGTGTGGCTATCGTGAGCGTTGGCTTACCGGGATTAAACGCTGAGACAAACTTAATACGCGATTACTACGACCATACAAACGGTCAAGGCTTCGCTTACGCTTACCAGTTACCAGGGATGAATAACGTTTTACAAGCTGCCGGGCGCTTGATCCGTAGCAGTCATGACGTCGGCATCGTGCTATTACTCGACCAACGATTTGCTAGTCGGCGCTATACGAGTCTATTTCCAGCTCATTGGCAGTATTATCAAACGATCCGTTCCGTTCCGCAACTTAGCGCAACCATCGCGAACTTTTGGCAACAAATGGAGGTCCAACATGAAAACTAAACTAACCCGGCAACTTGAAAGCACCCTTTATCAGTATTGCCTTGAACAAGGCAGTTACGTCGTTGAGGAAGTCTCAATGCCTGATAAGAAGGGCATCGTGGACACATTAAGTTATCAGCAGCTACCCGATGGCCAAATAGAATGGCGCTGCTACGAATTGAAGGTCACTAAATCCGACTTTCACTCCAAAGCAAAATTGTCTTTTATCGGTAACTATAATTATTTTATTTTACCTCAAGCCCTGTACACTGAGGTGGCCGATGAGATTCCCGAACACATCGGAGTCTTAATCTACCGTGCTTTTGACAAGCAGGCAGTGGCGCTGGCAACTGAACCGTTACGGGCGCCGGGCTTCTTAACCGTCGCTAAAAAGGCCCAGCATCAAGACTTGCAAGTTGATGAGGCGGCCCTGACTAGTCATTTTGTGGCGTCATTATTTCGAGAAGTCGATAAAGCAAAACGAGTTAAAAAAGGCTTGCAACTCTATTCTGATGACCAGCTCTATAAGGAGCTCAAAAAACGCGGCCAAGTTGGTTATGACGTTTATGACCCCGATCACAATCTCTACGACCGCTTCGTCGATGAGTTACAACACGATGCCGTAACCGCACTACAGGCCGAACTTGATGCCCGCAACGCTGAATATCAAGCGCTACAACTTAAGTACCAAGCTCTATTAGCACCTAATCTGGAGGACCGCCTATGACCACTTACTATCCTTACTTACGTGGCCGGATGTATGACTTACTGGCGCTAAAGGAATTAGTCCAGCAACACGCGCTAGGCCCAAAGATTATCCCAATCATTGAACCCGTTCGTGATTCAAAGGAATTACAACAGACCGTTGCCGCCTTGATGACCGCCAAACAGCCTTTCAGTGTGATTGCTAACCCGCAAGTCAGTGTTTACGGGCTAAACGATACGAAGTTGTATCCGTTACCTGATCTCAGCCAAGTGCCTTTTTTCCAACCGAGTGCGATTCTCGCAGCCGACTTTAGCCGAGATTTCTTAGCAACGACGCCTGGTCAGACCAGCTTGTTGATTGCCCGTAATTATCCGTTATTAAAAGCCTATCACCAGACGGCGGTCCTACGCCAAGTCGATCGCGTGTTAGTTCCAAATGAAGCCCGTTTGCACGCCTTAGCCGGAAGCAAGGCGGTACCGTTAACAGATCCGATGCCGTTTACCCCTCACGTTGCGGACTATGCTGATTTAACTGATGAGTATTTCGCACCTGCTTACTGGTACGGGCGGTTAACTGACGGCAACGACTTTGGTGACTATTCAATCGTTGGCAGTCATTACTTCGACAAGGGTATGCCTTCACGTGCCATCGCACTACATTTGATTTACGTCACCACAGACGGTAGCTTGCGGGTGCATCACTTTGTCTCGGATAGTAACGAAAGTATGCGTGGCCAAAAACAGAAGTTCTTTGAAGCCCTCACAAAACTAGTTAACTGGGCACCAACACACTTGCAGGGACTCAATGACACGCCAGCTTTACGCACACTACTAGCCTTTGCCGAGCACGACAAATTTCCGGGATTAGGCACGATCAAGAAGTTATCTTTAATGCACCATTTTCAGCTCATGCAGCGCCTATTAACACTAGACTAACCGTTAGTTAATGCCGGGCGGACCAGAGCAGCATTTTAAACCAACTAGCACTAAGCGTAAGCCATCATTGCTTACATCAGTAATACCCAGTCTATATAACCGATAATTTTTGAAGGTAACCTTTTGTAAGCGTTTAAGTGGTATACTAGATTTTTACAGATAGGAGGTGTCAAAACATGGCTTCAGCATTAAAAGTCACTTGGTTATGGTGGAAAAATTATTGGATCGAACGACATACCCCCATCACGACGACTTACGATGGCATTTGGCTACGAACCAAGTCACATGACCGCATTATTCTAGGACTCACCGATCAAGCTAAAGCCGATATTGGCGACATCACAAGTATTAGTTACCCAACGAAAACCACTGAATTACATGCTGGCGATACCCTCATCGAGATAACCAGTAACGAAACTGTCACCACTTTTAAAGTCCCCGTTGGCGGGACTGTCTCCAAATTCAATGATGAGTTAGTCCAATATCCTGAAAAAATTGGTCAAAATAAGCTCGCTGACAACTGGATTGTTGAACTTAAAGGCGATTAATCCTTGAACACATCAATTACTAAAAGTAAGTCTTGTTCCTTTGATGTAATCGATTACATTTCCAGCAATTATCACGATTTTTATGTTTTTTATAAATTCACAAACCACTAAAAACCACCCGACCGGCAATAATTACCGGTCGGGTGGTTTTTTATCGGTCCCGTCATGACGGGGATGAGTTGGTTTGCTCAATTTAATAACCGCGACTAAAACGCCGAAAACTAACTGTTCACAGCATGATTATTCAATCACCTACTGGCAAATATTACAGAATATTACAAGAAACTACTTATGTTACAAAAAGCCAGTTATTTCGTAAAATAACTGCTATTCGTTTGTCACACTAACCAGTTATACTATTCTCAGTTAAACAGCTTAGCAAGCAATTCGGGGGCTAAGCAAAAATTCGGAATAAAAAACAGGAGTGTACAGACTTTGAAAATTAAAAGTGCATTATTATCAACCGTTGCGGCGGCTTCCGGTCTTTTTGCCATTGGGGCAACTGCTAACGCAGCAACTGTGACAGTTAAAGCCGGCGACACCGTTTCAAAGATTGCGCGGACTCATCAAACAACCATTTCTGCCATTGAAAAGGCCAACCACTTAAAGAACGTTAACTTGATTTTTGTTGGTCAAAAGTTATCTGTTAATAGTAAAGCAGCCGTAAGTGCTTCTAGCACCACGACACCCGCAACTAACACGACAACACCAAGTACCACGACCCAAAATCAATCAGCAAACACAACCCAAAATAACCAAGCCCAAGCTTCAACCACGACGACTAGTAACACAAATGGTGCGGACGGTTCAGCTAAAACTTGGATTGCCAACAAAGAATCTGGTGGCTCATACAGTGCCCGTAACGGCCAATATATTGGTAAATATCAATTAAGCGCCGGTTACTTAAACGGTGACTACTCTGCCGCTAACCAAGAACGCGTGGCTAACAACTACGTTAACTCGCGTTATGGCTCATGGTCAGCAGCCAAAGCCCACTGGGAATCAACTGGTTGGTACTAAACTGAATTTAATTTTCGAAAGCATCGCTGCGGCGGTGCTTTTTTGATTGTAACAAAAATGACCAGCCCCTATTCAGAGCTGATCGTCTATTTTAAGGTGCTAACCTTAATAAATAAAAGGTGACGCTGACCTTCAAAACTCATTACAAGTCGTGTCACCATAGTTACGTCATTTTCAATTTAGAGATGCCACGCAATTCGTAGTCGTTCGCTTAAAGAAAGCTTCCGTTCGCTAACATGCGCAATTGGCGTTCCCTTTGAACGTACTGCCGCCCATAATTCAGCATCAACTTCCGCTGGTGATTTTGAGCTATTACGATATCGCGCCTCCAATGGCTTGGTCAGTTCTGCAATTCGGGCTAACTCTGCTTCGGTATATTGACGTTTAGTCTTCACATTCACTGGTGTTCGCATTGTCTCTTCTTTATGTTCAATCATGACCTCAAACCCTCCATTCAGGAATCAGGTAAACTTATGCTTGAGAAATTTAACCCCTTTTAAATCAATCACATTATCAAGCTGTTCAAAGATCACCTGATACTTTGGAATCGACCAAAAGCCATTTAGAATAACGGCCATCTGATCACTTACTAATGACCACTTAATCATGCGTTTAGACATCGTCATGTATAATCCTAACCGATTTAACTTTGTCAATAAGCCATCGTAATCAAAATCCAATTGTTCAAATCGATCACTAACTACTTTATTGACTAATTGCTGACTATACTTTGTAGCTATTTGACTAAGCATATCATCTGTCACTCGTTTGTCTACCATAGTGTCCACATTTGCCAAATCTTTAATCATCATGACAGCCGTTTCTTTTGAAAACGCCTCTAGTTGTTGTCCTAAATTGAAAACAGTCACTTCATTATGATGGTCATTTAACGAATCCAGACCTCCCTGGTAAAGATGATCATAATAATAGCTGAGTAACAACTGGTAATCGCCATCACTTAAAACCTGATCAAATTCATGATTAAAGTAAGCAATTTTATTTGCTACCTGTCCTTCAAAATAATCTAACAACAAATTAGTCCGATCAAATGACCGACTACTCAGATGGTCACGATACAATAGCAACGCAACAACCAATGATAATAAGTAGAAAATAGCTTTAAAAGGCTGCCAAGTACCATTGCCTGCCAACATCGAAAAACTAGTCCAATTCATCCGCCACCACACTCCTAAAGTAACCCTAGTTTAACAACCGAATGTGTGTTCTTAGTGATTAAGCTGTCAATTTTACGTAAACCTTTCAACATACTAACTTTACAATTAAGATGAAAATTTGCTGAAAATGTTACAAAGTATTACGAAAACGGCGGTTTATTACAGTTTGCAGCTAAAAATGTAACGCCCCATTGACTTCATTGCAACACTGGGTCGGTATACTAGTTACTATTGTTTGGTTAGCGCGTTTCAACCAATGCTAGCCAAAGTCGAGCGGACTTGAGCGTTTGAGTCCCATTTGGAAACCCACTGCAACTTATAGGAGTGAATTAATTTTATGAATATCAAGAAGATCGTTTTATCAACTATCGCCGCTTTTAGCTTATTTGCCGTTTCTGCTACTGCAGCTAACGCATCAACCGTCACCGTTAAATCTGGTGACACCGTTGCAAAAATTGCGAGTGCTAACCACACGAGCGTGGCCGCTATCAAGCAAGCTAACAGCCTTTAAAACGTTAACATGATCTACGTTGGTGACAAACTTGAAGTTGGTGGGACCACCACTAATACAACCGCGGCTAAGACGACCAAGAAAGCCGCAACCACAACTAGCGCTACTACGACAACAACGACTAATACCAATGACAGTTCAGCTAAAGCTTGGATTGCCAACAAAGAATCCGGTGGGTCATACACTGCTGCTAACGGTAACTACTATGGTAAATACCAATTAACCAAGTCCTTATTAGGTAGCGACTTATCCGCAGCTAACCAAGAAAAAGTTGCGAATAACTACGTTGCGTCTCGTTATGGGTCATGGGACAAAGCTAAAGCCTTCTGGTTGGCTAATGGCTGGTACTAAAACCAAGCTCAATTTAAATTAAAATGACTAAAGCACCAGTTATCAACAAGCTAACTTGTTGATAACTGGTGCTTTTTCGATACTCATGACTTTTCCACAAGTTAATAACGACTAACAGCTACTGGTTATGCACATGGGGATAACTTAACCAGCTTAGGCTTCCTAATAACAGCACTTGCATGATTAAGAGCGGCCAATTTTCATCACCTAAAATAAGGTAACTCGTCATAATCACCATCATCCCGATTGTGACGATAAAGGTTAGCCATCCCGTTCGCTTAAAGATCGGTATCCAGATTAATATTGGAAAGATGAACCAGTAGACAGCCATCAACAACAGCAATCTTCTAGTTATATCTGGCACCGTATCCGCCGCAAACATGATTGTGACGTAAAGGCAAAAGAGCAGCGCTATACTCGAAATAATGATTTTTATAATTCTCATCGTCAACCTTAATTAAATTTAATTTGTAAGATGGTCTATTAAGCCACTACTTTTTTAAAATTATCAACTAATCTATTTGGTGCTTACTTATGCCATAATCATTTTGTCAATAACAATATTTAAAACATAAACTTGCCAAAGGAAATATTGACTTTAGGACTCTAAAATGCGTAACACACTTCATAACCAGATTAACAACCAACTATTAATGTACTATTGAAAGTATACTGAAACTATATTTTCTTGACGTAACAGGCAATAGAATTTTAGTTTTAAAAAGGCTTGAGTACATTCATTAGATAATTTTTGTGGCTATACCACGACTAGTTGATACTCTGAATCAAGTTAACTAGCACAGACAAGATATACCTGACGACACAACAACATGTAGTATTACATTAATCCATTGATTAATAACGTCATTCCTGCAAAAAAAATGATTATTCCAAAAATAAGCCCACTCCATAATCCATAGCCAATAAAAACTGAAGTTCCATGGTTACCATTATGTTTCGTATTAAGAAAAGCCTGTTTAACTGCATATACCTGCCAAACACTCAAAAAGATTAAAATAATACCAGCTAAATCAACAACCATACCTTACTACCCCTTTCTTGACCATCCTAAATTCACCAGATTATAAAAACAATCGATGGTTTCTCTAAGTTCCCTATGCTATACGGTTAGAATGAACGGTTTACTAAACACGCCTTCTTAAAGAAAATCGATGCACCTGCAAGAAAACTATTAGACAAGTCAATAACGCCAACCCAATTACGACTAAATACATTAGTTGCACTTGCGAACTACTAAAAGTTGTTATCGACGTATTATTAGTGTTCACCACAAGATCAGGGAAATCATCTAAAAAATGTAAAATAATCGTGATGAGAAGATTATGCGTCCTTAAATAGATACCACCCCATAACATTCCACTTGCAAACACCAAAACTATTTGTAGCAAAACCATGTTAACCGATGTATGTGCTAAATTTACAAGATGAATCAGACCAAACATTAAACTACTAAACATGATTGTAAGAAATGGCCGACCACCTGTACAAACCATTCCCAATGGTATTAATAATCCTCTGAAAATAACTTCTTCCGCCATCGCAATCATTATTACTGTTAGCAATATTCCAAAGGTGATCTTACTTATTGAAATGTTTAACCAGCTACTCAGCTTTGTTACTAATAGTAAAACAATAGCCGGTAACGACAATATCAATTGTCTTAAAAAATTGTTAGTGGAAAAGAAACTAATTCGTATATGCCAAAATATTTTATTCAAGAAGAATCCTAATATCACAATGATACTATCACTTAATAATTGCATGAACTGTACTGGAACCAAGGTTATAAATAAATTTGGTACCAACATCAGTATTAATAGAACCATAAAATAAAGAATTATTATTCCCCAAAAGCTTTTTTTTTTCGTTAACATAGTATTATTGTCCTTTATCTTTACTATCTAAAACTTTTAATTAACTTTCTTTTACTTGAATAATTTAGCTTCATTAGAAAGTCCATCTTTAATGAAACTATCATCTATTGCTTCATATATTTCTTTTGCCTGATCATACTTTCCCATATGAATAAGCAATCGGACAACAACCGCATTCAATGCTTCTTCGTTACCTTCCGACTCATTATCAATTACCTCATCACTAGTATTATTTGTAAATTCAATAATTTGTTTTAGCCTTTTTTCACTTTTATTTTCAATATTCGAAAAAAATATTGTAGCTTCTAAGACTTGAAAGAAAACAGCATATGGATAAATTTTTCTAGCAATTTTGATGTACTTCTCAGTCTTATCTATATCCTTAATAAAAAACATTTCCAAACAAAGTCGTTCCAATAAATCATTCAAATAAACTCCTTGCTTAAGATTATATTCATCTAAGTCTAAATTTGCATTTTTTAAAATGCACTTTTTTAATAACTGAATATAGCTCTCTCGGCTAATAAAACCACACTTCAAAAATTGTGGTGTAATTAATGAAACCCAGCGCGGATTATCTGGTTCATCCTTCAAATTTTTTGCCAGAAGTCGTACATATCTTTCATCTTTATTGAATTTTTTGTATTCATTTTTTGTTAATCCAACATTCATAACTTGCATATCAGTATCAATTTTTAATAAAGATGTTTGCTTTTTACTTCTTGGTTCTTCATGTACATGACCGTAATAATATAAAGTCTTAGTTTTTTTGATAAATCTCTCTGGACGAACAAATGCATTCCGTGAAGGTTGTATTTGCTTTACAGTACAAGCCTTATCTACATTTGGATAATCAATATCCATTTTATATAAAAAGGCACGTAACTCAGTAGCAGAGCATTTGGTTATTAACGATTCATCAGAATCTATAAAAAGGACCCATGAATTATTAGAAACAAATTTCAAGCATTGATTTCTCATCTCCCCGTAGTTCTCTTTCCATGACAATTTTTTTCTAATAACATCAGGGAATGTATTCGCTACCTTAGATATTGTAGAATCCGTTGAACCCGTGTCTACTACAATAACTGAATCACAAAATGGAACAATTGAGTCAATTGTTCTAACAATATTTTCTTCTTGGTTTTTCACCATAATTAATCCAGTTATACTCAATCTTTTAATATCCTGATTATCTTTTCTGAATTCTATGTACTCAGCACTTTCTTGCTTTTTAAATTTAATCAAATTCATACACCATGTCCAAAGCTTGAACATGATTCACCTCCAATTTTCAAAAAAAGATAGTGAAGAATTAATAACACAGATTAATCCACCACTACCTATATAATTAAAGCAACAATACTAACCCTAACTTAGGACTAAGTCTTTTAATTTAAAAACATTCTTTATAAACATATATTATGGACGACCTGGTGATACAGCTTCCGCAATATTGCCAATACCAGTTAGAAATGTAAACCACCCTGAGCGACTGCTCTTTTTCTTTTTTCCGCCTTGAATAGTTTGTAAATCATGGTTATCTAATTTAGTTCCGAGGCTTGAAATACTTTCTAAACTCTTCATAAATATTGCTTCCTTTGTATAAAAGACTACCCCATATATTCATAAAAATAGATCTTGTTGTCCAACTAATTGCCATCTTTATAAATTAAATTGGGTAAATGTTTTTGCCATAGCTTGTTTAAGTTGCGCTACCTAAACTTCTATGAACTTTGTAACGTTTCAACTGTAAGAGCTCCTTACACCGTAAGTATACCTCGAGACTTTATCTATTATTTAGATAAAATATTAACGTGCTATATCTACCTATTAACGTCTTTCCTAAATCAATTAAATAGTCATTGTCACAGTTTATTCACGAAAATCAGTTAAGCACCTTAAATCGTTGGATACTAAAATTCTGGACTGTTGTGCCTATTAAATACAAAAGAACCTCCAATGTTCGTTTAAAAATAAACAATACAATACAAGTGTCAATATGTCGGATTAGTACTTATTAAAGAACTTGTAGCTAAAATTGACTTCAACAACATGATTCAGCAACTATTGCACATCCAAAAGACGGCAAGTAGAAATCTGCTGGTATCAATTGCCATTTTCGGCTGGCATTTTGTTGGTATAGTGTGTAGAGCGACAATAAAATAGCGAAAGAAAATTTCACTATTTATTTTTATTAAATAACACGTTCTTGTAATATCCCCAAATTGTAGTTTTACCAGTAATAATTGAAACTGATCCCATCATTCCATACTTTAACAAATATCTATCTGTGGAATCAATCTTAGCTTTAGCAGTCACCAAATAATAATTCCCTTTGTTGAAATTAGTTGGTGAAATGCCTATTTTATTAATTTTCCCAGTCAAAACAATAGGTTTAGTAACATTTCTAGCGACTTTAAATCGTATATCTTGTTCTAGCCTAACTGACGAGATATCAGTCGAAGGAATATATGCTGCAATCTTTACTTCTTTTTGATTTTTTAATACTGGATAAATTTGTGCAATTGTTGACCCAGTACCCACATATTTTTCGCCAACATATTGACTGTCAACATGTAAAATACCACTTTTACTTGCCTTAACTACGTATAAATGAGAATCAGATTGCAGTTTTTTTAAATCTGTTTTTACCGTACCCAGATTTTGTTCTACTTTTACTAAATTAGTTGCTACAGTAGTTAGTTGATCATCTTGTAAAGTCAGTAACTTAGTCTTATTTGACGAAACGTCATATTTAGTCCTATCAAAATCTTTTAATTCCGTTAACTGAATTTTAGCAGATGCAAGTGAATCTTTTTGCGTGTCTATTTGTGATTGCAAATCTTCTAAAAATGATACTTTTAAACTATTCTTTTCTTGCTTTAGCTTAATATTCTTTAGCTTCGCTTGATATTCTTGATATAAGTAACTGTATTTTCGATCATTACCATATTTATTTCCACTTTTTACTGCTGCATAGATATGCTGATAGCTTTGCAGCCTACTTTCACCACGATCAACAACATTGCTTTCTGTGTTGATCAATTCTGATTGTTTAGATTTATCACTCAAAGATTTTTTAGTAAGCATTCTATTTTCTGTCAAATAAACTCGACGCTGATTTAAATAGCTTCTTAAAATAGCACGATAACCGAACTTATCATCTTTAGTAAAAGTATCTCGATTATTTGAAATACTATCTTTCAAGCGTTTCAATGCAACTACCTGATTTTTTAATTGTTTTCCTTGTGCTTTAGCCTGACCTAATTCACTTCTATTGCCAACATTACTATAGGTTAATAACCTCTGTCCTTTGTGTACATATTTTCCTTCTGCCAAATAGTCATGTTTAATTTCACTATTTACAGTCGTCTGTACATCAGGGACATTACCTACTGCCGCAATCTCTCCATTACCAGTAATAACATTTTCTCGTTTGCCAAAAAGAGAAAATAGTAACAAACAAAATAGTAGTATCACAGTTGGTATAATAATTATTGTTGAAAAATTATTATACCGTGCTGAATAGAATTCACTACTCTCCAAAAAATGTTTATCCATATCAGCTACCCCTAACTATTTATCAGGTTATAATAGTAACCCTTTTCTTGCAGTAGCTCATCATGTGAACCCCGTTCAACAATCTTTCCGTCATGTAAAACGATAATATTATCAGTTCTTTTAGCAATAGCTAAACGATGTGCTATAAAGATAATTGTTTTAAATCTTAATCCTACAAGGTTATCAATTAATTGTTTCTCAGTAATCGCATCTAAACCACTAGTTGATTCATCAAATATCAAAACCTTTGCAGGTGACAATAATGCTCTGGCAATAGTTATTCGTTGCTTTTGTCCACCCGATAAAGTGCTCCCATTTTCATCCAAAGTAGTTGCCATTTGCATGGGCATCTTAGATATGTCACTTGCAATCAAAGAAATACGACATGCGTCTTGAATATCATCTTCAGTAACATTTTCACGACTTCCTAAGCGCAAATTATCTTCAATTGTACCTGAAAAAATATAGGGATCTTGAGGTACATAATTGATAAATGTTCGCAAAACATGCTTATCAATATTCTTTATTGAATGGCTATTTAAAAAAACCTCTCCCTTACTGGGTTCAAAAAAATCAACAAATAATTTTACCAAGGTCGATTTACCAGAACCACTCATCCCCACTATTGTTAATTTTTCATTTGGCCTTATTACTAAGCTGATATCTTTAAGAATATCATTGCCGTAACCATAACGATAGAAGACGTGCTCAACTTCAATACTGCCATCTAATTGTTCTATCTTTTTATAAGGCCTATTTTCTTTAAATTCGCTCTCAACCAAATAAACCTCATTTAACCGATTATTCGCGACTTGAGCACTTTGTAATTTTGGTTGTAAATTAATAATACTTTGCAATGGGCTAACAAAATAGCCCAATAGAGCATTATATGTCATCAATTGACCAATAGATAATTGACTATGAATTACTAAGCGAGAACCAACTAGCAATATCACGACACTCAAAACCAATTGAATAAATGTTTTTAAACTTTGCTGCAATGTATCAGATTTAGTATATGCCAAACTCTTTTTTAGCAAATCAACAAACTCTGTATCAATCTTTCCGTAGCGTACACTTTCACTATTCAATGATTTTATAGTTTCGATTCCTCTAATGTCCTCAATAATTGCAGAGCTTACTTTCGCATTACTTTCCATTTCTTTTTGATTTAACCGTTCGAAGGCCTTAGAGAAGGCAAGAATAATAACAATATAAATTGGTAATGAAGCGATTGTTACTAGAAATAGGATCATATTTTGAATTGCTAATATAGTACCCACTATAATCACGATTGCAACATCCAAAAATATCGAGATAACCGTACTTGCCAAAGCGTCAATAATTTTACTAGCATCCGAAAACCTTGAAACAATTTCACCAGTCTTTCGAGTAGCAAAAAAATCCATTGGTAATTCGAAAACATGCCGAATATAACCTAAAATAATATCAATTGATAATCTTTGACCCAAAATAGCTAGTAAAAAATCTTGAGCATAGCTAAAAATAGACTGAAAAGCATAAAACACTATCAAACCAAGTGCAACAGTTGTCAATGTATTTTGCATGTTATTGGGAATATATGTATCAATAACAGCTTGTAAAAAATAAGAACCTGCGATACTAATAATTGTGATCAGCAAAGCAGCTAATACAATATTAATAACCAGTTGCCGCTGTTGCAACAAGCTCGGCAAGAAATCAAATAAAGAATTTTTATTTTGCTTAACCGGTTTATAAGTGGGTTGTGGAACTAAAAAAATAGCAACTCCTGACCATTCAGATTCAAATTTAGTTTTCGTCATCTTCACAACTCCAACCGTTGAATCTGGGTCAGCAATTACCAATGAATTATTTTTAATTTTTAATATAACGTAATAATGTGGCAATTCTCCATTTTTAATAACATGAACAATAAAGGGCAGTGGTAAATCTTTAGTCTCAAACAAACTCATGTCTGACTGAACCGCTTTAGTTTCAAAATCTAATTTCTGTGCCGCTCTAACTAAACCCAGTGCAGTAGTCCCTTCCATATCTGTTCTAGCAAGCCTTCTAAGATATGCAAGCGAGACGGCCGATTTATACTGTTTTAATATCATTGATAGTGCCGCAACTCCACAATCCATTTCGTCAACCTGCGAAACATAGTTTCTATAATACATTTATTTTCCCCTTAGATTATGCCCCACGCTGTTTTAACATTTTCACTAATTCTCTTGATTTTCGAAAAGAAACTTTACAACTAATCTCGTTATTTAGCAGCAACACTTTTGTTTTAGACTCATAATTACTAATATATTCTGGATTTATTAAAAAACTTTTATCACACCGAAATAAATTGGGATATTCCTTCTCAAACTGATTCAGATTGCCAGGGAATTCTGCCTCACGCTTAAGACCTGAAGCAATAACAGTTAATTGTCCTGGAGTTAATTTATTTGTTTTTACTAAGATAACTTTTTCCATTGGAATCGAGAAAAACCGGCTACCGATTTTATAGTTAAAAAGAAGTTTTTCCTGATAAGCCGTTTTCTGTTGTTGATGTTGAACATTAATAATATCGGTGCTAATTTTAGTTTGTATTTTCTCTAGCGTATTCTCCTTCAAAATATAGTCTAATGGTGCCACTCGACGTTCTAATGTTAAAAATGAGAGTTCCTCATGTGTTGTTATAAAAACAATCTGTGCTAACGGTAATTGCTCACGTACTCTTGTTGCAGCCTTTAATCCAGCAGTGGTATCACCATTGATTTCCATGTCCAAAAAGAACATACCGATCTTTATATTTTTAATTTCATTTAGTAATTCTTCAACATTATCTGTTGCCAATACCAGTTCCATCGAAAAATTATTAATAACGATAGTATTGTTGACGATCTCAGAATATTGTTCTTGCTGATTCAAATTGTCTTCTAACAAGTAAACTGGAAACATTTATTTACTCTCCTCTAATAATTAGCGTCATTCGTACCTTTTCAACTGGTGTCTCAATATCCAAGAATAGATTTTCATGTTTGGCAACTAACGTTTTAACGTTGGTAAGCCCTAGTCCCCGGTTAGAGCCCTTAGTTGAATAACCAATCTCAAAAATTTTATCTAAGTTAAATGAACTATCAATCATATTTTCAATTGAAATTTCATAAGTATCGTCAACATGATTAAATGCAACCGTAACTAGATGATCCGGCATTTTTTCCGCCTGATCAATTGCATTATCTAATAAATTACCAATAATTCTGACAACAAGTACTAAATCCTGCTGTAATTTAAACTTATGTTCTGAAACTTCTAGCTTTAAAGCAACTTCATGTCTTCTGGCATCAAAAAATTTTTGAACGACCAATCCACGAAGTGCCTCGTTGTCTAGATACTGAACCTGCACTATTTTTGCATCATCAAGATCAGTTTCCGGCATTGATTCCTTTGCCAGTTCTTTCAAATATTTTTTAGATTCACCAGATGATTGACTGCTCCCCTTAGAATTAAGACCTAAGACCAAGTTTCGATAATCATGTTTAAACTTTCTTAGTTCTAAGTACTGCTGCTCAACACTTTTTAGATACTCAGTCAATTGTTCATTTTGTGCTTTTTCATTTTTCATCGCCTGTTCTTGCATGTACGTTTTTATAATAAGAATCATCTGCCAACTCATTAATCCAAGCATTAGCATAAAAGTTAATAATAATGCCATCTGAATGGTAGCCGTAATCCCCTCAAAATTGCTTATTAACAATAATGTTTCAATAGAACCGAATAAAACAATTAACATCAAAAAGAGCCGGCTATCAATATTAAGTTGATGAGCTCGCTCTATCACAATACGGTAATTATTTTTGTACATACTTACTACGCCAATCAATATAATCCCCAAACTATACGCAATAGCAATCTCCAGCATAGTAAATGCATCACCATACTTAGCAATGCTAGCCAAACGATGAACCTTTTCTACGTGAAAGATAATTATACGACTTACATACGCAGAAAAGGTAAACAACAAAACTTGTATCGAAATTAGTAACAACAGAATATCAAGCCTCGTAAAATTAATTTTAAGCTTTTTTTGGTTTATTAACTCAGCCATGTAAAAACTCACAAAAAGCAGAACAAAAATACCGTCTTCTATCAAACAACCAATCGGAGCTAAAATTGCACTAATTAAAATAGATTTACACAAAAAGTGCCAATCAAATTTATCTAATACAATTGAATAACCCAATAGGACTCCCCAAGTCAAGAAAAATATTTGCCCTAATCCATCTGCTAAGCTGATGCTCGTCATTAAAATCACCAAATCACTATTTAAAGTATTTTTTTAGGAATTTAATAGCATTTTTATGGATGACTGAACCAATTGCCAAAGAAGTAATCGGTGCCTTACCACCAACTACTTGTCGTAATTCGGTGTCATTTAAACTATGAATTCCTTTAACGTTTTTCAAAAACATTTCCTTCTTCATCATAACCAACTCCTTACTTAATTTCTACTTTTAATATAGCATAATCAGTAAAGCGTGACTTTCTTTTATATTAAAGTACTCTTTTTTCATATTAACGTACTTATCTAATGAAAAAACTATCGAAAATTCAACTTTACGGCCTTTTTTAATTATCAGAAACTAGTTATGTAACAGACTAATACTGAAAGTGTGTTTTCAAACAGTGTACAAGAATCATGCCCTTTAGAGAGACATGTGGTGTGAAGTATCTACTTATCATGGTAACCCTATTTTTTCTCTGTTGATTGGCACTGGAATTACTTTTTCTTTAACTGGATAAAATCAAAAATTTAAGTAAAATAAATACTAAAGTCAAAACTTGTAACGTTAGATCTACCCAATTTAAAGGATTTCTATTACGAGTGTCTACAAAAAAAGTGAAATGTAACATGGTTGTATTGATCACTACTAGACAAAGGATAGCTAAAATTATTATTCTATCTGTTAAGAGTCCTGTAATTAATATAAGTAATGAGCAACCAAATAATGCTAGTTGTCTTTTATTAATTTGATAATAAGTTTGTTCCATCATAATTACCTCGGTGAATTTTTTTCTCTTTTTTGGAAAAGGGAATTAAAGAAAAGACCAACCATAACAATAATGGAAAGCCATGATGCATTAGAAAAAGTTCGGTGCATAAAAAAGTCTGCTATCAATCCTATCATTGTTAATAGTCCTAGCCAAAAAGACAATGATTTATAAAACTGGGTATTAAATTTCATATATAATCATATTCCTTTCTATATAGTCAAAAACGAATGCGACTAAGAGAAGAACCGCATTCGCTCTTTACAATAAAATCAATTATTATGTGTATTATACTTAGCTGTTACTTCTTTTTATTGTAGTGATTCATGCCACTTTTGAATCCTTTCCAAATATCGCCAGCTTCGCCAAGTAACCAATAGGCAAAACCGGAACCTTTTCCCCCCGTGATTGTAGCTAAACGACTATCGGCAAGATTTTTAGAATGAATATTTTTCATAATTGTTCCTCCCTAGAAAATTTCAAAGACAAAATTTTAACCATTAATTGGTGACTTATGGATTTTAGAGGCCGTTTTCCCATAGTAATGAACCACACCTGCTAATAAGTGACCAATAGCAACTCCAACAGCAGTACCCCCAGTAACATTGGTTAATTCAGTGTCTTTTAGTTCTTTAAACATAATCTTATCCATAAACTTTTCCTCCTTTTTTATTCTGTTCTAACGGAACAATACTTAGTTTAGGCCCTTTTTTATAAAATATTGCAAAAAACATTTTAACGTATTGTTATTATTAATTAACGTTAATTTCATAGTATTAAAGTGTTTGAAAACAAAAAGCACCTCAACAACCGCGTAACCGGTCATCAAGATGCTTCCCTAATGCTTAACCTTCTAAGACAAATTCATGTTTCGCCAACCGATACGAGTGGTCACAAGCTTTCGCGACATCGGACTCATGGGTGACAATAATCACACATTTATGTTGGTCATGGGCAATCTTCTGGAACTGCTCAATCACATATTTAGTGTTTTCCTCATCCAAATTACCGGTTGGTTCATCGGCAACGACTAACTTAGCGTCGCAAACCATCGTGCACGCAATCGCCACGCGTTGCTGCTGCCCACCGGATAACTTTTGCACATTTTTAGTCATCTGTTCATCCGTAATACCAAGCTTACACAGCATCGTGGTCGCAAAAGCTTTATCACCACGATGACTAGAGTCAGTCACTGCCATCGCGGTTAACAAGTTATTCAACGGCGACATATAATTGAACAGATTATACGATTGAAAGACAATCGCCACGTGCGATTTTCGATAACTGGTCAAGCCAATTTTATTGATTGGTTCGCCATTCAGTTCAATCTGACCAGCACGAGGCTTATCTAGACCTGCTAGTAATGACAAGAACGTTGTCTTCCCGGAACCACTTTGACCGACAATTGCATACGATGTTCCAGATTTAAATTCGAGATTGACGTGCTCGAACAGGCTATTTTCCTGGCGATCATACCAGTAGCCTAAATCAGTTGTTTTTAACATACTATCCTCCTAATCAATCAACACTTTCTTCGGCTGCAATCTTAGAATGCCACCGGAGGCTAACATGATCGACAAGAACATGATTGCCAATCCGAAACCACCGAGTTCAACTAAGTTGAGGACGGTGACACTCACATCCAATTCCGCTTGCTTTTGCGTGCTCGTCCCACTAGTACTGCTACCAGGAGCACCACCGTTCATATTACCGCTAGGCTTACGATTGCCACTTGGCGCACTACCACCGCCACCAGGTTGTCCACCTTGCGTCTGTGTTGCCGTACTGCTAGTTGTCGCCGTGGTCGTTTGTTGCGACACTAATTGTTGACCCAACTGATTGCCAACAAACTTGCCACCGACACCAGCAATCGCAATCGAAACGACTAAGACCATTACCATCTCAACGAAGAACTGCGCCACAATCTTCCAGCGTGCTTCACCGAGGGATAGTAAGACGCCAATCTCATAACGCCGTTCACGAATCATCAAGATCACAATTAATGCTAAAATGATTGTCCCGGCAATGGCGACTAACCAAACGATCTTATCGGCAAATGACTTGACGTTATCCATCGAGGCTTTCACCGTTTGATAACTGCTATCATTCGTCGTTAACGAATATTTAGACGTATTGATCAGCTTTTTACCCGCCGTCTTCACGGTGCTAACTTTGGCTGGATTCGACACCTTAAATGTCACCGAATCAGCGGTGTTCTTATACTTCGACCCTTTGACCGTATTCGCAAACGTATAAGACGTATAGACATTATTCGATGGGTCCGTGGCACCAGGGCCTTGTTGCGTGCTCGTACTAGACGAGGCTTTATAAATTCCGACAATGGTCATCGTATAGGTCTTCTTCGTCCCAGTCGTGGCCTTCAACTTGATTGAATCGCCCACACTCAAGTTATCCTGTTTGGCCAGTTCACTTTCGATGACGACATGATTGGTTCCTTCATCACTAGTCGTAATTCCGCGGCCTTTCGTCATCTTGCTGGACTTTTCTTCAAAGGCTGACGTCGAACTCGTCGACGTGACCCCTAAGATAGCAATATCACCAGAACCGCTAGTGCTGCCACCTTTCATGCCCATGCCACCATTAGTCGCACTATTCCCAGATGTCGAAATAGCATCGAAACCGGTCGCATTCGCTGAAGTCGATACGGTGGCACTGTAACTAGAAATGTTGCTAAGTTGCGCGATCTGCTTGGCATCACTTAACTTGACTGGTGACGTGGTTAGCTTCGGTCGACTCGTCTTACTGGTCGATGAACGACTGCGCATCTGCTTGAACGCTGCGGCCCGATTAGCTGACAGCGTGACAGTGGCACCAACACTTCGTTTGGCATTACTCGTCGCACTATCCGCGGCATTCCGAATCAGTAGACCGGCTAACACAAACAACATGATGGCTGACGTAACCAGAATTAATAAAATTGACCGGCCTTTCTTCGCCGTCAAATTAAGCCATGCCCGTTTGAAAAAATTCACGGCTTGACCCTCCTTAAAAATAAGTATTCGTCCTGCTGTATGCTGAACACTTCTCAACATACCGAATAAAAATAGCCAAAATGTGACCTTCCTAGGACCTTTCAATGGTAAGCCAGCGACTATTTTAGATAAGGTCGGCCTAACCCTCGGATGAACGGGGTTCAGCGCACAAAAAGGCACCAAACGTGATCACGGCGTTTGGTGCCTTAAGGACTTGATTATTTAATGCTGGTTGGTTTATTTAACCCAAAGTTTTTCACAGCTCAACTGTTTACAACTAAATAATTAAAAAAGTTGCCGTCAATTGACTTAACGACAACTTTTAACGGATTACCCTTGATTTTCTGGTGCAAAATCACAATCCCATTGATGATCATTAATCAGGCCGGCCCCTTGTAAGAAGGAATAGATCGTGGTGGGACCGACAAATTTAAAGCCCATTTTTTTCAGCGCTTTAGAGACTTGTTTAGCCAAATCATTAGTCGCTGGCATTTCAGCGGCGTGTGACCAAGCTTGCCGGATTGGCTGATTGTCGACAAAAGCCCATAACCAGTCGCTAAAAGTTGATCCAGCTGGCCAATTTTGTAAGACCTGCGCATTATTAATTGTCGCCATTAGCTTTTGCCGGTGGCGAATAATCCGAGCATCCCCTAATAAGCGATCAACATCCGCTTCGGTCATGGCCGCGACCTGAGCAATATCATAATGATAGAAGTCATCTTCAAAGGCCGCCCGTTTGTTTAAAACTGTCTGCCAACTAAGCCCGGCTTGATACGTTTCCAAGCAGAGTAATTCAAATAATTTTTGGTCGTCATGTTGTGGCCGACCCCATTCTCGGTCATGATAAGCTTGCATTAACGGATTATCACTGACCCATTCGCAGCGTTGCATTCCGCCACTTCCTTTCACAAAAAAACGGCGCCCGCTAGCAACGTCATCAACCTTGCTAACCGGCACCGCCAGTATGTTAACAGTAACATACCTGCTAACACTTATTTAACTTTTAGTTTCGTTTCCGCGTCGTTTGCTTTTCAGCTGTTTCTTCATTCTCCATCCGATCCGTTAACGGGTAAGTTAAACGAATCAAACTTGGAATGATAATCGGAATCGCAAAGACTAAGATAATTAACCCAATAATCACGACCATTGCCACTTGAATCAAGGTCAAGACCCCTGATGGCATCAAGGCGGCAAAAGTCCCGCTCAAGATCAAGGCCGCTGATAAGACAACTGCCCCAATCACAGCCGCAGCCCGGACGATCCGGGTACTTGGCGTAGCTGCTGAATTATCGAATTCACGATACTTCATCATCAAGAAGATACTGTAATCGACCCCTAGGGCAATCAACATGATAAAGCCGAAGAACGGTGTGTTCCAAGTTAACATGCTTTGACCTAAGAACCAGTTACTCAACATCCGCGTAATACTTAAGGACATGATGTAAGCTAACAACAATGTGCCTAAGATGTAGAACGGTTGTAAGACCGAACGCGTAATGAACATCAAGGCAATTAAGATCCCGACTAACATAATCGCAGCCGTCCGGACAAAGTCACTGGAGGCAATTGCTTGAGTATCATTCGTTTCTGACGTTTGACCACCAATCGCAATCTTAGCGCCATCTAATGACGTCCCTTTCAAGGTATTCTTCGCTTGCGTTTGAATCGCAGCTACCCGGTTCATTGCAGCCTTCGAACTTGGATTATCATTTAAGACAATCGTCAATTTCGTGGCATGATTATTACCAGACATGTAAGCATCCAACGCTGGCTTGTAAGACTTCCCTTTCAAGACACTGTTTGGTACGTAGTAAGTCTTCGCTGCATCAGAGTTCTTCACACCAGTTAAGTAACTATTGGCAGATTTAACCCCAGTGTTAACTTTCTTCGTCCCAGCACTAGCTGAAGCCAAGCCCTTTTGCAAGGTCGACATTTGACCGACTAAGCTTTGGAGCGTGGTGTACATGGTTTGGTTACCAGTAGCTAATTGAGCCGCACCAGCTGTTAATTGATCAGAGTTAGCAGCTAACTTGTTCGTCCCAGCTGCCAATGCACTTACACCACTGACCAAAGTTGGCACTTGCGCTTTCAAGCTGTTCATCCCAGTTGAAACTTGAGAAGCCCCGCTTGATAACTTGCTGACCCCATTAACTAGTGCTGGTACTTGTGCATTTAATGCGCTTGTACCACTAGCCAATTGACCAGAACCGCTCTTTAAAGCACTTGAGTTATTAACTAGCTTATTAGTCCCACCAGCTAATGCACTAATGGCACTCGTCAAGGTTGGTACTTGCGAACTCAATTGGTTAACACCACTATTTAAGCTTGAAGCCCCGTTATTTAACTTATTAGCACCAGACGCTGCACTAGCAACACCATTCGTGTATTGCGTCATTTGTGAAGCCAAGCTACTTGATCCAGATTGTAGTTTTGACAAGCCGTCTGTAACTTGTGTCGATCCACTCACTAGACCAGTTTGTGTTGAAGTTCCAGCTAAGGCTGCTTCAACTTGTTGCATACCAATGACAGCCTCTTGTAACTTACCAACTGCCTCAATTGAAGCATTATTTACTGCAATTGACCCCTGGGCTAAAGCACTCACATTAGATAGCTCACTACCCAATGTATTCAACTTTTCAGCCGCCGTTGTTAAACTAGTCAATTGTGTTTGTAAATCACCCAATGCTTTCAAACCAGCTGCTGCATTCGTTGTTGAGGAGGCTGCTCGTGTTGTGGCCGTAGAAGAAGCATTACTACCATTTTGTGCATTAACCTGTGCAGTTACCGCAGAACTGATAGCAGCTTTTTCCTCTGAAGTTGCAGAAGAACCAGCCGCTGCAATAGCTGCTGACGCAACTGGTGCTGCATTCACGCTAGTACTCTTAGTAGTTGTATTACCATTATTAGCATCAGCTTGAGAAGCACTTTCTAGAGCGCTTTTGATAGTTTCCATATCAGTTGACATTCCGGATTGGGCGTTCTTCATGCTATCAGAAACACCACTTATTGAAGAAGCACCAGAATTATTACCAGAAGCATCAACTAGGCTCTGCATCTTTGAATTAACATCATTTAATTTAGTAGTTAATTCCACTAGCTTTGAAGTATCTGCTGAACCGGTTGCCGCCTTAACTTGGGTTTCTAACTGACTTAAACCACTAGAAACCTGTGAAGCACCACTTTGAAGTTGTGACACACTATCACTCATAGTTGCGGTCCCAGACGTAATAGCTGACTTTTTACTATTTAAAGTATCCAAGCCAGAAGTTAACGACTGCGTACCATTGAATAATGTGCTAGTGCCACTAGACAACGCACTAATACCGGAAGTTAATGAACTCGTCTTACTATTTAAAGTATTCAACCCTTTATTAACAGTGTAAACACCATTCGTATAGGTCACAATCCCGGTGTTCAGTGAATTGGCACCCGTCGCTAATTGACTCGCGCCACTAGCTAAAGTACCCGTTTTACCATTTAAAGTACTTAGTCCCGAGCTAACTTGACCAGCGCCACTAGCTAACTTATTAACACCGCTTGATAAAGAGCCAGTGCTATTATTCAGCTTGTTCACACCCTTATTAACGGTGTAAACACCATTCGTATAAGTGACCAAGCCTTTATCCAAGCCCTTTGCTCCGGTTGCAAGCTTCTTAGCACCACTCACACCAGAAGACATATCTGAGCTCTTCAACTTCTTGTTCGCACTATCCAAGCCATCACCGATCTTAGTTAAGCCGCTACCAGCTGTCTTCATCCCGCTGGTAACGGTGCCTAATTGGCTCTTCAAGTATAAGTCACTGACTTCAGCGCCACCTGGTTGGGTAACGGAAGCCACCGTCTTGACACCCTTAACTTGTTGCAATTGCTTGGTTAAGCTGTCGATGACTTTTAAATCTTTTTCGTTATTCAAGGCGTGATCCGTCTTGATATATAACGTTGATGGTTCCGCCGTCCCTTTGGAGAAATGCTTTTGAACGACTTTGAATCCTTGCTTAGCGGGAATCGTATCATTTAATTCCGCTAACGTATCATAATTTAATTGATTGTTATAGGTTAAGACAAATGGCAATGAGACCCCTAAGATGACCACTAAGGCAATCAATGGGTAGCGAACCGAGCTGGCTGCTAGTCCATGCCACATCTTGCTGGTACTACCGCCCGCAAACTTCTTGCTTGGCCAGAACAATTTCGGTCCTAGTAAAGCCATGAAGAATGGGTTCAAGGTTAACAACACCATCAATAAGATCGCCACCGCGACGGCAACACCGACCGCGGAACGATAGATTGAAAAGTTAGCTAACCCTAACGCGGAGAACCCGATTAATAGCGAGGTCCCACTAAAGATAATGGTCCGGCCAGCAATCTTTAACGCTCGCCCAGTCGCGGCGACCGGACTATCGCCATGACTGAGTTCTTCTTTGAACTGATCAAACAGTAAGATGTTATAATCGGTCCCAATCCCGAAGAGGACCACGACCATAAAGACTTGGGTAAAGTTCGATAGCGGGAAGTTAAACTTATCCACTAAATTCATCACAATACTTAATGAGATGATAAACGATAATCCAACTGAGAATAACGATACTAACGGCGTAATCGGTGACCGGAACACTAAGGTCAACACGATAAAGATAAAGATAACCGTAATAATTTCGGTCTTCTGAATCCCCGCTTCGGTTTCCTGGGTAAAGTCATCATTTAAGATATCGCTCCCAGTAATATAAGTCTTCACGCCGGTAGTTTTCGCACCAGCTGTGATATTTTTCGTCATATTTTCAACGGTCTGATTCTTACCAACCATTAACTGTAGTAATTCCGTTGATTTATCTTTAGAAACCAATTGTTTCTTCGCGGTAGCGCTATCGCTCGCAGCGGTCATTGATTTCACATGATATTTCGACTTTTCAACCTTAAAGCGTTGGATCGTCCCATCGATCTCGGCTTTTTGATTGTCAGTTAACGGCGAGTCGCCATTGCTGAAGACCACGACCACTTGGCGGGTGTTATTTTGATTCCGCCCCCAATGATCTTGGATGACTTGTGCAACTTGACTCTTCGCACTGCTTGGCAGTTGCGTTTGGCCCTTATCGCGGACCAACTGGCTGACGTTTGGCAACATGACAATGGCCGCTACCATTACCACTAGCCAAACGATCGCCTGAATTATAAAGCGTCTACGGCTCCCTTTCAATCTGTATCCCTTCCCTAAATCAGATTCTTAAAACGACATCGTGACATTTAATCAACAATGTGTTTAAATAATAACAACATGTTAAATGAAAATGAATGAAACTTCAACCAACAATTTTCATAAATTCGTCATTAATTAAACAGTTAACAGCGAATTGTTCAAACAATGAGGTGAAAACAAAGTGGTAGGAACAAAAAATAATCGCCGGTCCCAAATGACCGAACGGCTGATTCAAGATAGTCTGATTGAATTACTACATACGCAGACCATTAATGAAATCACCGTGACCGCCATTTGCAAGGCCGCTGACATCAATCGGGGAACGTTTTACGCGCACTATGACGATGTCAAAGACTGTATGCATACTATGGAACAAGATGCGACAAAGGAACTGCTCGCAGTGATTGATGCCCATACCCATCCGAACTCACTACGCGCGATCTTAACCGGTATCTTTGAGATTGTTAAGAAGCGCCATGCCGTAACCTCCTTTATTCTGACAACGGATCAGGACTTTCTCATGCATTTCATTGCCACCACTAAGCGTGAAATTTTAGAACATAATCAAGCCCAAATTGGTAATGTCGGCGTCCGTGAAGGTCAATATATGTTTGAATATTACCTGAACGGCATTGTCGGCGTCGTTCGTTATTGGCTAAAGACCGACTTGCAAGAGTCGCCGGAAGAATTAGCCAATTTTATTAATGATTGGTGGTATCGTGGTAAGCCTTTAAAAGATATCTCTGACTTTCCACCTGAAGCTTAACCATCACACAACTTCCCAGCGAAAACCTTCATTTAATATCATTACGCTTGGTGCTAGTTGACCTAAGCGCGAGTGGTCTGCTCAGACTTAGGCCAAGGCCAGTTTTGAGGACCGTCTTTTGGCTTCAAAATGGCCCATGGCGTTCCAGCGTTTTAGGAACCAACCGGCAGGCGGCAATTTCAACTAGCACCAAGCGCAATATCATTCTGTTAATCTTTAAATAATTGATATTGTCATAAACGGAAGTAACCATTAAGTATGTTAATAGGTAATAACCCCTGCATCAATAAAAATATCATGACAGCGCTGATAGTGAAAGTATTTGACCTTCAAATCAATATTTTGCTTAAAAATGGGCGCTAATCACCGGTATGGGTCAGTTTGCAGAAACGTGACTTGTTATTAATCTAACAGACCCAGGTTTATTGAGATTTGATTACCATCAATTTTGAATATCAAAAAACAACGTTAGCCGGCCAAATCGGCCATGCTAACGCTGTTTCTTTCTAATGGGTATCAGTTTTTTGATCATACATACGTTCTTTAATATCGTCCATTTCTTGATCCAGTTGCGTGATCAAGCGGGCCTTCTTCGTCAACGACCGTTGCAAGGCCACTTGGTTGGGCACATTCTTCTTGTAATTCAATTCATGCTCCAACGAGGCCCAGAAGTTCATCGCAATCGTGCGAATCTGCAACTCGACTTCAACAATATTAGGCCCATCAACCGTATAGACCGGCACCCCAATAATCAGATGCAAGCTTTGATAGCCATTAGGTTTCGGATGATTGATATAATCCTTAACCCGCAAGACTTTCAAATCAGCCTGAGTGGCCAATAAGTCTTCAACCGTTTTAACATCACTCAGAAAGCGGACGATCAGGCGAATACCGGCAATATCATGTAAATTATGAAACATCGCATCTAGCGTCAATGGCAAATGCTTCCGTTGTAGCTTACCGATAATACTTTCCGGCGCCTTAATCCGCGACTGCTTACTGTCGATTAACGCATAACCGTATCGTAATTCATATTCTTGACTAATATAATCTAACTTATCCAAAACCAATTTCATCGCTACTTCATAGCGCAGCGAATAAGCTTTCAGTTGATCAACCGCTTGCAGCAACTCCGGTGGGGCTGGCAGGAATTGATCCGCCTGATCAGCTTGAGAATTTGCTTTACTCACTAAATTTCGCACTCCAATGGCTGAACTTGCGCGCTTAATACTTCATTGATTACTGAATGGTGATTAGCCAGTCGCGCATAATCTGGTCATAATCAACCTGATAAGGCTCACCACCAGCTAAATAACCTAAACTACCGGCAACATCTTTGAAATCACTCGGAATTAGGCCGTGTCCTTCCAAAACATGTAAATGACCAGCGACCTTGCGATCCTCCAAGAAGTGTTCAAAACGTTGCCAAAAACGCTCAAAACTGGCAAAATCAACGACATCAAAAATCTCGTTACGTAACACCTCAGCATCGAACTCCAGCCGAATGTTAGCACTTTTTGGTGTCAAATAATCTCCTCCTCTATCACATGTCATCCCGTATTTAATCCTAATGATAGCGATAATCGTCATTGGGCGCAACTATTAACCAACCGGGTCTAATCCAGTTGCCATTTTAAGCCATCAGTACCGATGCTATCGTAGCTATCTGGACCAGCGTTAAACGTCCCATCTAAACCGACAAACACTTCAGGATGATTGGACTGGTTCTGATCGTTTATTAATTAATTTTCCGTTTAGGATTTAATAGGTTCATCGGGTCAAATAAGGCTTTAATTTGATGTTGCAATTGATCGACATCTTCACCCAATTCAGCATTATTCCATTGATTCTTCAGCATACCGACAGCGTGTTCACCCGAAATCGTCCCACCAAGTTCGAGAGTCTTATGGAACATTTCTTGCAAAGCAATAATCACATTTTCTGGAACTTCCGTCACATCTTTTGGCCAGATCAATGTAGGATGCACATTACCATCACCAGCATGCCCGGCGGTATAGATCTTAACATCCAACCGCTTGCCTAAGTCTTGAATGTAGTCCATCAATGGGGCTAATTGTGACAATGGCACCGCCATATCTTCCATAATATGGTTTTGCCCGGCAAAGACAGCTGGCAACATATCTTGACGTAACTTTTCAAGCTGAGCTTGTTCAGTTGGATCCGTCGTAATCGTCACATTACCCGCTTGCTGGTCATCCAAGAGTTGCTTGACGACGTTCATGCTGGCCTCGCCACCGTTGTCCAACTTAAAGATCAACATTGCCCCATTATTATCGGCATAATGGGTCTTTTCATAACGATCCAAAGCAATCACGGTATTCCCGTCCAAGGCTTCCAACATAGTTGGATAAACCCCAGAGATACGAATTGCAGTAACCGCTTTCGCTAAGGCCGTCATACTATCAAAGAAAGCGACTCCCATCACTGGTGTTCCTAATGGAATTGGCATTATTTTGACGGTCACTTCAGTAATGATGCCTAACGTTCCTTCTGATCCAACCATGAGTTGCGTCAGATCATACCCAAAGGCTTGCTTCAACGTCCGGCCGCCCAATTTAATCTCGCGCCCATCAGCCAACACAACTTTCACACCAAGCACGTTATCTTTAGTCGCACCATACTTAACGGTACTCATCCCACCGGCATTAGTCGCGACATTCCCACCAATCCCGGACATTGGCTTTGAACCTGGATCTGGGGCATAAAACATCCCTTGTTTACGTGCTTCACGGTCTAAATCACCATTAACGACCCCTGGTTCTACGACCGCGATAGAATCTTCTTTGCTAATTTCTAAGATACGATTCATCTTAGCAGTCGATAAAATAAAGCACCCGGCAATCCCATCGGAACCAATAACGGTACTCGTGGTTTGCGATTGTGGCACAACGGCAATATGGTATTTACGGGCAATTTTTAAAGTCCCCTGAATGTCCTTGGTTGATTGCGCTTCGATGTAAGCTAACGCTAAGCCACTATCATCGTCACTTAATCTCTTGCTAAACGAAAACTGCTGCAAAGTAGCCGCATCAGTTAAGACCTGACCGTCCGTTACTTCGGCGTTTAAGTCATCTAAAACTTGCTGATCTGAAAATGCTTTAAAAATTGTCAATTTCAAAACCTCACTTTTTGTCAGTTAACTACTCATTCAGTATAGGCCAAATGAAAGCGTAACCCTACCAATAAACCCTAAATCTTAAACAAGTATTTAGACAGTTACTTATCCAAGCAGTATAACTGGTATTTATTTTTTTGATTAACTACACTTAATTTTAGTATTTTTCAATGACCCATTTTATCGCTATCCTAGTGATTAGGATCAAAAAGAGGGGTGCAACACATGCAACATATGGGACAATCTAAACGCCGGCCATTATTATGGGTCATGGGACTCGTCGTTGGTATTTTCGCCATCGTCGCAGGTATCATGATTCACCAGGCTAAAGCGCAATACGCCGATCAGATTTATACCGGCAGTAATATTAGCAGTACACTAAAGACATCGCAGCCAATCAGTCTGCTATTACTTGGTACTGATACCGGCGCAGATGGCCGCATTGATAAAGGCAATTCCGATACTATTATGGTCGTGACCATCAATCCACAAACGAAAAAGACGGTAATCACCAGTATTCCTAGAGATACCTTGGCACAGATGGTTGGTACCAAAACGACTAACGTCCAAAAGTTAAATGCTGCCTATAATATCGGCGGCTCAACGATGGCTAAAGCTAGTGTCGGTCGGCTACTAAACATTCCGATTGATTATTATGCCACTTTAAATATGGGCGGTTTAAAACAGATTGTAGATGCCGTGGGCGGGGTCACCATTACCAGTCCGATGAAAGTCAGTTACGATCACATTACCATCACCAAAGGTCGGCATCATTTAACCGGCAAACAGGCCTTAACTTACACCCGGATGCGTTACCAAGATCCACGCGGTGATTATGGCCGGCAATTACGACAGCAACAAGTGATGAAGGCCGTCTTGACCAAACTTGCCGCCACCAAGACCTTAACCCGTTATAATCAACTACTAGGTTCACTGAAAAACAACTTACGGACCGACTTAAGCTTCAACGATTTAGTGGCCTTAGCCACTAAAGACCGCGCGAACACCAAGCACATTCAATCACACCAAATGATTGAAACACCCGCTTGGATCAATACAAGTTCTTACCAAATCGCCAGTACGGCCAAATTGCAAGCGACCTCTGATGCCATTCGCAAACAACTAGGCCTGAAAGCTGAAACGATTAGTAATATGGAAACCAAGCTAAATGCCTTGAATACGACTTACGATGGTATCAATAACTTGAACTATGATACGAATGGCTTAGATACCATTACTTATACCGAAGCCACCAATTAAACGCCAAATTTTTACAATTAAAGATAGGGGTTCAGAAATTAGGTGTTACTTTCTGAACCCCTATCTTTAATTTTGTCCCAGGCGGTTTAACCGCTTACGCTGCCTATTCTTAAGTATCCTTACAAACTGTTTTAGCCTTATAATGTCGGCCTCAACTACTTGATTTAAGCTAAACTAACCCCATGTTGCCAATTAGCCAGTTGTGAAACCAAGCCGCCCGTATTATCATTAAATTCATATTTTTTATTTGCAATTGCCGCTTCGGCGCGTTGACGATGAATGTGTAATTCATGCATATTAAATGTCACTGTCAGTGGTTTGAAAGCTTGCGTCGACCAGATTTTAATCTGATCAGCCTGCCGTTCAACCGCGACAAAAAAATAGCGTTCGATCATCGTTTTTAAATCAATCTGTTTTAAAATACCAGTCTCCATTACCCGCATCCCCTCTCGTTCTTCTGGTTATACTATAACCGCTGAAACGCGTTTCAGGTCAAGGGAATACGCTTAGAAATAAGCTAAACTGAAACTGTAATTATTACATTTTAGTAACAGTCAATTAAAATACTAGGCTTATTAGTCAAATGGTTGTACTATATATTTGAAGGATTGTTTATGGGCTTAGGCGGTTAGCCAGGCTAATCTACACCAAAGGAGTTGCCTATTATGATCAAGACCGAATCAGTGCACCAGCAAGAATACTGTTATTTAATTGAATTAACTGGAAACCTGCAGACTGACCTGTTAGTCGCATTATCGGCCGCCGAGCAAGATTTAGGCGATTGGGAACGCGTCTATTCCGCTAAGTTACCCACCTGGCGTCTATGGACCAACGCTAACGCTGACACCGTTCGTTACGTAGTCTCTCACGTGATTGCCCGGTATTCACTACCCCAAAATGATTATTGGCTGATTCAGTACCGTGGCAATGATCATCAGCATCCTAAGATGTTGCACCCACAATTTCATACTCGTTAAATCGCTATTATTTGAAAGCAACCGATCTGATTAACTATCAGATCTTTTTTTATAGCCATCGTTTGGTACTAAAATGTCACTCTGGTTGGCCCAGAATTGGCTGGAACGTGGTGGCCACGTTTGCGAGCCAAAGATCGGTCTCGCAAGCCGGGCTTTATCTAAGCCGAAAACCACGGCTAAGATAAACGACACCACTGAGCCAATTCTGGTCTGCCCGTCGTTAACTAACGGGAATTTAAGAATTAACGATTGATTATTTTTAGTTCAGTTACTTAGCCGAGAGGTCGGATTCTAAAATAGCCGTATCGTTGACCTTAGTGCGAGTGTCTTTCCCGGACTTAGACCAAGGTCAGTTTTAAAGACCGTTTTGAGCTTCAAAATGGCCCATGGCGTTCCAGTATTTTAGAATCTAACCGGCAGCGGCAATTTCAACTAGCACCAAACGTAGCCATCGTTTATTGCTAGTTGGATTAGCTTACCACTCTGGTCAATTCAGAATGGATTTTTCACACTTACGCCATGCTTCTATGCTAAACTCAAGATAAATTTACTAATAGTAAGGACTGAGCTAACGATGAAAAAGACGATTTTAATCGTTGAAGATGAAT
The DNA here is from genome assembly GCF_005405125.1 of Lactiplantibacillus songbeiensis. Lineage (GTDB taxonomy): Bacteria > Bacillota > Bacilli > Lactobacillales > Lactobacillaceae > Lactiplantibacillus > Lactiplantibacillus songbeiensis. Next base: position 58,681 of record NZ_BJDL01000020.1, on the reverse strand, counting down.
TAAGTTTATCGGGATACCTAACTAAAGAACTCCAATTTGAAGACTTTGATGTCGTTGTCGCCAATGATGGCTTAGCCGCAATGGCGAGTTACGACCAATATAAAAATGACCTTTTATTAATTCTATTAGACTGGATGTTGCCGAAGCTTGACGGGATGGAAGTCTTGCGGCGTATTCGTAAACACGACCAAGTCCCTGTCATCATTATGACTGCCCGCGATTACATTGGTGATAAAGTGGCCGGCCTAGACAACGGCGCTGACGATTACATCACCAAACCTTTTGAGATTGAAGAATTATTAGCCCGCATTCGGGTGATTCAGCGGCGCGCTGAAAATCAAACGGAACCAAATCAAATCTACCAATTAGATGATGTCATCCTCGATACCAAAGCCCATCGCGTGACCTGTGCCGGGGCCGAAGTCCAGCTCACCCATCGTGAGTACGACTTGTTACAATTCTTCCTGGCACATCCCGATCAGGTCTTCACTCGTGATGACTTACTCGACCAAGTCTGGGGCGCCGACTTTCTCGGCCAGCAAAACGTCGTGGATGTCTATGTCGGCTACTTGCGCAGTAAAGTCGATGGTGACAGTCCCACGCCGTTAATTAAAACGGTGCGCGGGGTCGGTTATAAATTAAGGAAGTCGACTGCCAATGCCAACTAAAAATGCCGCTACTCCAACCTATGAGCAGCTCATAAATCAAGCCGTCAAGCGACTGGTTTTAATCATTACCTTAGCCATCAGTGCCATTATCTTGATTGTCGTCGGCACCCAACAAACGGTTAATACCACGCATGAAGCCCATGACTTAATGAATAGCTTGCACCAAGCCAATATTAAAGACGTGCCTAGCTTTATTCATTGGAACAATACGACAACGCGCAACTCGAAGCAACCGGCTTTTATTCGCGTCACAACCAACGATGCGACACTCACCACCACGACAAAGAATAAGCAAACCATCTTAACGTCACCATCATCAAAAGCCTTTTTTGCTAAAAATCAGACGAAATTACTAGGTAGTCTCGTCTATGTACGGGGCTTTGGTTTCTTTTTAGCCTATTCACAAAAAGACGGTCAAAATACGTACCAGCTCTGGGTCAGTCTCCGTCGTTTAATCAATAGTCTGCTGGTCTTGATTGTCTTAATCATCATCGTCATGCTGGCCACGTTAGCACTGGGAACGTGGTGGGCACACCGGTTGGCCTTGCGTTTAAGTGCCCCAACCATTGCTTTACTACACGAAACTAAGTACACCTCTAATGACCCTGAAGCTGACCAACCGACTCTGACCGTGCCAAGCAGCCCGCGTGAAATTACGGACTTAGGCCAAGCATTCAACGAACTATTAGTTGCTCAAAATCAACGGCTTCAGCACGAACGGCAATTCATTTCGGATGCCTCACACGAATTACGGACACCGATTGCCGCGATTCGTGGCAATCTCAGCTTAATTCGCCGCCGGGGTGACGCCCATCCAGAAGTGATTCCTGAATCACTAAGTTTCATTGATGAAGAATCACTGCGCATGCAACATTTAATTGAGAACTTGCTACACCTATCACGCGCAGATCGGGCCAAAATCGAACTCAGCGATCAAGACTTATCCTATCTAGTCTTGCAACTAGGTGAACATTACCAACCATCGTTAGCACCACAAGCGTTAAAGCTAGCTGTCGACCAAAATATTCATGTTAAGGGCAATGCCGAAATGCTGCAACAAATCATTGTGGCTCTGCTCGACAATGCTCACAAATACTCACCTCATGACCAGCCGATTACGTTGGGTTTGACGCAAACCAAGCAACAGATTCAACTGACAGTAGCGGACTTAGGTGAAGGGATTCCCGACGACCAAAAAGCAGCTGTTTTCCAACGCTTCTATCGCGTCGATCAATCACGCTCACAGGCCATTGAAGGTAGCGGACTCGGCCTAGCCATCGTGCAACAACTCGTTTCATTGAACCAAGCAACCATCAAAATCGTCAATAACCACCCGCAAGGTAGTATTTTTACGATTGTTTGGTCAAAAAACTAAAGCCAGCTAAACAGCACCAAAGCTTGACAAATCAAGCTTTGGTGCTGTTTTTGTCTAAAAATAAATTAGTTTCTAAGAAATTCTTATTTAACGCTTACGAAAACTCGATAGTTGCCAGCTCGTTTTGCCGGTAAACTATAGTCATTCAAGTCAAGCAAGGAGCGATGCAAATGTTATTAGATACCGATCCTAAGATTAAAAACATCACGGCCGTTCACTTGGTCAAGGTCTTCTACCCGATGGTGATCGCCCAGACCGAAGACGGCGACTACTTCCAAGTGAAGCTAAGCAACGATCAACTAAGCGATCCGCTATTCTGGGACACCGCCCGCGACTTATGCCGCAACCAACTTTGGGTGCCAATGGGGCGCAAGTTTCATCAACTACTGTCAAATGACTGGTTAATGCCAGCCACTAACTAAACCTAAAAATAATGACACAACTAAAAGGAGTTCGATTACAATGAAAAACTTATTGACGAAATTAACGATTACCTTAATGGCCGCCGGAACGTTATTTGCCACAACTGGGACAGCCTTAGCCGATACCAAGCCAGCCGCCCCAGCGCAAACCTCAACTACCTTAGTCACCCGCGTCAATCGAGACACCAACTTGGCAACCAAAGCAACCGTTGTCGTGAAACACGACTTAACTCCCAAAGCAACTAAACTAACTGCTAAATCTACCCAGAATTTTGTGTTAGACACCATTGATACCAGCGCTGAAAGTATCAGCAAAGCCAAATACGCCCCAACAAAATAAACCAGCAACGACTATAGTCTAGGAGGTCGCCACCATGTCAACTTTAACTGACCAAATCGAAACCCAACTTCAATTGCATCGCCAAGCTGCCCTGATCAAGAATCAAGCGCAGGGCATTTGGTATACAGGCGGTGATCTGTTAGAAGATATTGCCCTTTGTCGCACCAGCCTGCAACAGCAATCAGTCGGTGCCGGCCAACAATTGCTGATTAGTTTGGATAATACCGCTGTTTTACCAGTCTTATTAATTGCCAGTTGGAAACTAGGCATTAATGTCACCTTAGCTGCCCCAACTAAACAGCGTCCCTCATTAACCCCGGATCACTTCACCGCCATGGTCTACCCGCCGAATCAAATGCACATTCTGGCTGCCCAAGTTGACCCGCAACAAGTTAGTCTGTTAACGCTGCTCTTAAATACCGCGCCTAACTTTGCCTATTTCGTCCAAGACTTGGCCCCAGCCCTCGTTCAAACACCAGAAGCTGGTTTACAATTACCCGGTGAACCGCAAGTCTGGTCACAAGCAGCACTCCTAAAAGCCCTGCAGACCTTGCCTACGAACACGCCAATTACCGATATTTATGATTTAGAGCACGGGATCTTACCGTTACTTGCCAACTTACTGCAGCCGACTCCGTTTGCCCTGGCCTGCGCGGGATAAACAAAAAGAGCCGGTGCTGACACCAACCCCTGATTGATTATTAATAAACAATTTGTTGGACCTTTTCAGTTATTTTAGCAATTTTTGGAAAATCAACAAAGCTGGCACTGTTGCCACCATATTGACGCCAAGTTAGGACCACTAAGATGTAGCGTTGCCCATTTGGTAAGGTCACAATCCCCGCATCGCCGTTGTAATTTTGACCATAATCAGCTAAAAAACCGACTTTATCTTGCACGGTCGTCCCAGCGTTAGCCCGATCTGCTCCCGTTGGAATGCCTTTACGATAGATCTGTTGACCCATTAAGTTTAAAATTCGAGCTCGATCAGTCGCATTTTTAAACGCACGTTTACCCGTTGCTAGGTCCCGTAAGACACGCATTAAGCTATTGGCCGTCGTCACCGAATCATGATTGGCACTAAAGACACCCCCGTAATAGCCTTGTGATGCCAGCCAATGGTTAATATTGGTGCGCCCATAACGCCGTAATATACTGACCGGGTAATCATTCGCACTTTGAACAATCATCCGCTGGATACCCGCAGTATTGGCTTTCGTCCAAGAAAATCGATGTTGCTGCTTCAAGTGCATCAAATATGCCGCAATATAGAGCTTATACGTACTAGCCGAAACCGTCACTTGACTGCCATGCGCACTAACGGCTAATTTACCAGCTTGATAAACTGCCGCTTGCTTAGCTTTAGCAGCTGGACTGTCTTTTTTCGGCGTTAAGTTATAAAATGCAACTGCGGTTGTCCGTTGCTTAGTCACACTATTGAGGTAAGTTTGTAGTTTCTTTTTAATCGCAGCCTGTTGCTTAGCGACATCGTAATAAGTCCCCGCTTTTAAGTACCGATGCCAGACCCAACCCCTAACCCCTTTCTTAGTCGTGACATAAAAGTACAAGTACTTCGTCCCATGTCGATAGAAATAGCGTTGTTTCGTTGCACGATAGGTTTGCTTGGCGCTTAAGGGTTGACTGTTAACTAATTGCAGCGCCGTTGTGGGTCCCGTCATCTGGAAGAGACGGCCTTTTTTTGCTTTAATATAATTTTTAGCTCGCTTAACTTTAATCGTATCGGCTTGATAATGCCGTCCGGGTTTTAAATGATCCGCGGCAATCCAAGTTTGACCGCCATCTTTAGCATTGGTCGCTCGATAATAGCGTGCGGTGGTCCCTGCAACCAACACATCCGTTTGCGCACTCACCATCCAAGTCGTTTTGGAAGTAGTCTTTAAATCATGAGTAGCTGTCAACTGAACATGTTGATCCTGATCAATCAGTCGATACCCATGCCCCGTTCCCACTGAATAGTACGGTTTGGGCGTTAGCGGCACCGTGGCTGTCCGCGTGGTCACTGCTGAACCCGAACTTGCTACCGCTTGGCTAGTCAGTGGTGCTGACAACACCGTCAAGCCACCAATAATCCCGATCATTCCCGCGATAAGTTGTCTTTTCATCATCTACTACTCCTCCTAAGCATTAACCGCTACTCCTCCATAACAGTCGACTAAGGTTCAGTCACTTACTGAACCTTGTTAAGCATAATCTTAAAGTAATCCAGCAATAAAGTAAACGATTTCATTTTTCGATAGTGTTCCCTTAACTGCTCTTGCACAGTCAAGGCCACAAAAAAACACGCTCAAGCAATCGCTTGAACGTGTCACATTAAGTTTAAGTTCAAATTTAAACTAAGCCAACCGTTTGTAAGATTAAGTAGATATTCAAGACAATCAAAATTGCAGTAATGACCCAAGCCGTCCACTTGACCCACTCGCGGTTCTTGAAGTTCCCCATCAGTTTCTTATCACTAGTAAACATAACCAGTGGAATCATCGCAAATGGCAACGCGATACTTAAGAAGACTTGTGAGAACGTTAAGAGACTTTCAATCTTGGCTTCATTACCATGGTAGTAAATCGCGAAAGCCAAAACTGGAGCGACGGAGATTAATCGGGTCAATAACCGTTGTGCCCATAATGGCATCTTCAAACGGATGAACCCTTCCATGATAATCTGTCCGGAAAGCGTCCCAGTAATTGTGGAACTTTGACCGGAAGATAGCAAAGCGACAGCGAATAACATACTCAAGACCGGGCTTGCAATCGAGCCAACAATCTTACTGTTACCTAACGCATTGTATAAATCAACGAACCGGCCTAAATCACCCTTAGTTCCAAAGAATAATGCCGCACCCAAAATCAAGAGTAAACTATTGACCACAAAGGCCACGGATAATTGAATATTAGAATCAATCGTCGTGAACTTAACGGCTTTAGCCACTTCTTTTTCATCATTGCGATCAACTGCCCGTGTTTGCGAGATGGAAGAGCCTAGATACAAGTTATGCGGCATAACCGTTGCCCCAACAATCCCTAATGCTAAGTAAAGCATGGATTGGTTGCTGACAATTTGAGTGGTTGGCACGTAGCCTTTTAACATTTGCGGTACGTTTGGTTGGGAGATAATCACTTCATATAAGAAGACGAAGAGAATCACCGCTACCAGCGTTGCCACAATCGCTTCAATCTTACGGAAGCCTAACTTCATTAAGAGTAATAGGATCAAAACATCCGCGGTCGTAATCAAGATCCCAACAATTAATGGGAACCCAAACAACAGCTTTAACGCAATCCCTGAACCAATAATTTCAGCCACATCGGTCGCCATAATAGCTAATTCAGTAATCACCCATAGGAAAATTCCCATGCGCTTAGATGTCCGCTCGCGGGTCAATTGGGCTAAATCTTTCCCCGTTACAATCCCTAACCGGGCGGCCATCGCTTGCAGTAACATCGCAATCAAACTTGAAAGTAAGATAACCGATAACAGCGCGTACTTATATTGTGAACCCCCGGCAATCGACGTGATCCAGTTCCCTGGGTCCATATAACCGACTGCCACTAGTGCGCCTGGCCCAGTATAGGCCACCAACGTTCGCCAGAAATTGGCATTCTTCGGAACGCGCACACTCCCATTCACTTCGTCCAAGCTTTTACTATCGGTCCCAGTCGAATGGATCCCCGTACTGCCTTTCGTGGCTACCATCGCTGAACGGTCCTTCGTTTTTGCTAGTTTCATTATGAAACCCTCTCTTCTATTGGTTTAGAATTCAGGTTGTGGACTACTGTGTGATCCTCAACAGTAACGCTCAATCACCTTAAATTGAGCAGTCACTTTAATTCCACTTGGTAGTATATCATCAATGAGAAAATAGTCAACTGTTTTCATTTGTTTTATTTGGGTCACCTAAGTTTACAAAGATGCCGACTAATCCACCTGTAACGGCATTCTGCGCGGGCTTAAGCCGTTAACTAAGAAATCACTGAGATAGTGTACCGTTTGTTGATTATCATAAACATCTAAGTCTGCATACAAGACTTTTTCAACTAAATAACCGCCCAATGTTGAAAACAACAATTGTAAAATCATATGATTTGGCCAGTCAACCAGTTCACCGTCCGCTTTTAAGCGATCCATCACCTGATTGGCTTGCGTTAAAACCTCTGGTGACACCATGCCCAGTACGGCAGCACGGTCTTCCGCGTTATTGAAGAATTGGGATAAGATCACTTCCAAAGAAGCCCGATTCCGTTCCACAAAAGCAACGCGATCCGCGACTAAACTAACGATAAACATGTCTAACGTTTGACTATCTTCGTCTAAGGTCGCCTGATCCAAAGTGTTCAACATCATCGGCAAAATATGCTGCACAATTGGCTGCATAATTGCCTTTAAAATCCCGTTCTTATTAGTAAAATTATGAAAAAGTGTCCCCTCTGCAACACCCGCACGGTCTGCAATTTCCCGGGTGCCAACCTCTTCATAACTCTTTTCAGCAAACAGCGCTAACGCGGCCGATAAAATCTTGCGTTGGGTCTTGGTAATTTGGCCATCCTTGCCTAATGAAGCGGCATAATACGCCTGGATGGTTTCAAGTTCACTCATTTTAAAGCTCCTTTTTGAAGTAACTGCTCAATTTATTACCATCATCATAACCGATTTTGTAATAATAAGCAACAAATTTCTTTGAAAAGTTACATGATTATTCGAATTAGCATTAATAATTGCTTTACATATTTAGCTATCGTATAATCACAGTAATTAATATAGTTACAGGAAGTGAGTTTATGCGTGTATCAACCCGTTTGAGTGATTCCATCCATTTACTAGCGTTTCTCAATATCTATGCTGATCAACACTTAACTAGTGACCTGATTGCCAGCAGTATCGAGACCAGTCCGGTGGTGGTCCGACGGTTAATGGGCAAGTTACGGCAGGCCGGGCTTATTACAACGACCCCCGGTTCAGCACAACCAGCATTAGCCAAACCACTAAATCAGATCTCATTACTAACCATTTTTTACGCGGTCGAAGGGGATAAATCACTCTTTGCCGTTGATCTGAAAACCAATCCGGAATGCATCGTTGGCGGCAATATTCAGACCGTCTTGCAGCAATACTATCAAGACGCCCAGACCGCTGCCGAAGCTCGGTTAGCACGTACCAGCATGCAAGATATTGTCGATAACATTTTAGTCGAACAAGCTAAAAAAGACGCTTTATCGCATAACTAACAATAGTCGGAAATCCTTGATAATTTCAGGATCTCCGACTATTTTACTATTCTCGCTCAATCAGCTGATAAAACCAATTAGTTCACTTCGCTTACATAATCTTTACCGAATCCATATATGAGCTTTACATTCGAGGACTATAGTTAAGACATTCTTTTATTGGAGGGGAATCCATTGAGAAAATCAGTTATTGTGGCAATGTTAGCTTTATCGGTAGTAACACCTAGCACCAGTATCGTGACGCCTTTGTTAGCCCATGCGGCAACCAAAAAAGCAACGAAAACGGTCAAACAACCGAAAGTAAAACAGATTAAGCTCCAAGGTGCGATTAACGTCCGCGACTTAGGCGGTTACCGGACTAAAGACGGCAAAACGATTAAGAAACACAAGTTACTCCGGTCAGCAGCGCTCGGAACCTTAACCAAGGCTGATACTAAGAAATTAGTCCAAAAGTACCATCTCGCAACTGATATTGATCTCCGAACTGATGGCGAAGTTAAAAAATCGCCGGATGTTAAAATCAAAGGCGTTAAATACGTCTTTGATCCAGTCATGCATAACTTCTCCAAGATTGGCAAGACGGAATCCGGCGACAAAGTTATGGCACATACTTATAGCCAATTCGTCACAACCAAAGGCGCCCGCAACGCTTATCACAACTTATTCGAGCAACTCTTACACAACCCTAAGAATAAAGCAGTGCTCTGGCATTGCTCCGCAGGCAAAGACCGTGCCGGTATGGGTAGCGTACTGGTTTTGTCAGCGTTAGGCGTTGATCGTAAGACCATCAATCATGACTTCATGCTCTCCAATAAATTCCGCGCTAGCCTCAACAAGCAGAACTTGGCAGCCTTAACTGCCAAAGGTGTTTCGAAAAAATCACTCGACTACAAACGTAAAAAAGCAATGGATGCGGTAAAGATGACTTACATCAACACATCATATAAGTTAATCAAAAAGGACTACGGTTCAATGAACAATTTCTTGCATAAAGGAATTGGCTTGACCAACAGTGACATCACCAAATTGCGGCACATGTATTTAAAATAAGCCTCAACTCCACTTGAACCATCCTAAATCCTAGCAAGAACGCCCATTACCGGCAGTCAATGACTGTTAGTAATGGGCGTTCTATTTATTTTAAGCCTACTTGGGCTGTTCTGTATTGCTGTAATATTCTGGTTGTTGAGCTTGAATCGGATTAGCTTGCAGCCAAGTGATAATTTGTTCACCCAGCGCGGTCGTCATTGGCGCGGCCGCAGCAATCTGAGCTTTTGTAATTTGATTAACGTGAATACCAGCCGTAATCGTACAACTACCAGGTAAATAAGCCTGCAATTGTTGGGCTAGGCGTTCCGAAATAAAGTTATCTTTGTGGAAGCGACCATCATGACTTGGAAATTTGATGGTTTGTGGCGTAGTTGTCGCCGTTAGGGTGGTCACATCGCCAATGTGCGGATGACTACCACCGGTGACGACAATCAACAGGTCAAAGCCGATCACTTGGACAGTGGCCATCATTTGATACCCCGCTTGACGCGTCATAAATGTTGCCATCTAACTAATCCCCTTCCCAACGTCGATCAGTGTCGTTATGAATTTGAAAGGCATCTAAAATCTTCATCGTTTGATGATTGACTAAATCTTGAATCGTTTTTGGCTGATTATAAAACGCTGGAATCGGCGGAATAATCTGGGCACCGAGCTTCGCCAACTTCGTCAAATTTTCCAGATGGATCACACTCAACGGTGTTTCACGTGGAACAATCACTAATTTTCGTTGCTCCTTAATCGTGACATCGGCGGCTCGCGCAATCAGATTGTCACCAAAGCCATAAGCGATTCCGGCTACGGTTTTCATACTAGCGGGAACAATCACCATCCCATCATTTAAGAAAGAACCGCTGGCAATCTTAGCGCCTTGATCGTTGATATTATACGTATAATCAGCTAAGTCTTTTAACTGTTGTAAGGAATAATCCGTTTCAAGTGCTAAGTTCTTCTTAGCCCAAGTACTCATCACCAGATGCGTCTCCACATCCGGCATTGGCTTTAACTTGGCTAATAAATCGACGGCGTATATCGTTCCGGACGCCCCCGTAATCCCAACTACAATCTGTTTCATTTAATCGACCTCTTAATTTCATCTTTAGCTTCAACCTCTATCTTAAACGCCGGCTAGGTCGGGAACAACTCGACTTTTGACTAATTCATATTCCGTTATGGAATAACACAAAAACACGCCCCAAATGAGACGTGTTTCAACCTAGTTAGGATGACCTATCATTTAGCTTAAAGCTTGCTTAATTGACTGCGCATAGTTGGCTAATTGGGCTTGCAAGTCAACCGGTTGGGCGGCCATCAACTTCACAATCGCGCTCCCAATAATGATACCATCCGCTAATTGGCCAAGCTCATGCGCTTGTTGCGGTGAATGAATGCCAAACCCAATGGCGACTGGGACTGTGGTAACCGCCCGAATCTGGGCAATCGTCGTGGCCAACTGCTTCGAAAACTGCTCCCGTTGACCGGTGACGCCCATCGCTGAAACGACGTAAATAAACCCAGTTGCTTGAGCCGCAATCTTGGTGATACGCTTGCCAGAAGTCGGCGCAATCAGTGGCACTAACGCCACATGATGCTTCGTCGCAATCGCTTTTAATTCGGCATTTTCTTCTAGTGGCAGATCTGGAATCACCAAACCACTAATATCGAGTTGCTGACAGCGCTGGCAAAAGGCGTCATAACCATATTTATAAACCAAATTGACATAGGTTAATAACACAATAGGCACGGCCGTTTGTGTGCGAACCTGCTCGACGATTTCAAAGACGGTCGCCGTCTTGACCCCGGCTTTAAATGCGCGTAAGTCAGCCGCCTGAATCACGGGACCATCCGCGACGGGGTCAGAGAATGGTAATCCCAGTTCAACAACATCCGCTCCATTTTCAGCGAGTGTCACGATACTTTTTACTGTGGTCTCAACATCCGGATCATCAGCCACAATAAAAGGCATAAAAACTTTTTGTTGATCAAAAACAGCTTTTAAATTAGTCATGTAAATCAGTCCCCCGATAGCGTGCAATTGCGGCAACATCCTTATCGCCACGGCCTGACAATGTACAAATGATTGTTTGATCCGGTCGCATCGTTGGCGCCACCTTCATCACATAGGCTAAAGCGTGACAACTTTCAATCGCCGCAATAATTCCTTCCGTCTTCGCAATATATTCAAAAGCTTGCACGGCTTCTTCATCCGTAATGCCAACATAGGTCGCGCGTTTTAGCGCTGCTAATTGGGCATGTTCCGGACCAACCCCAGGATAATCCAGGCCGGCTGAGATCGAATAAACTTGATCAATCTGACCATCATCATTTTGTAAGAACAAGGACTTCATGCCGTGGAAAATCCCTGGAGTTCCCTTTTCAATCGTGGCAGCAGTTTGCCCGGTATTGACACCTTTACCCGCAGCTTCACAACCAATCAACTGCACACTAGGATCGTCGATATATTGGGCAAAACTCCCAATGGCATTACTGCCACCGCCAACACACGCCACGACCATATCTGGTAAATGATGTTCAACCGCTTGCAGCTGCGCTTTAGATTCCCGACTGATCACGCTCTGAAAATCATGCACCATCTGTGGAAACGGATAAGGTCCTACGGCTGAACCCATCACATAAAAAGTATCATCGACCCGTTGCGTCCATGCTTGTAGCGCCGCGTTGACCGCATCTTTTAACACCATTGAACCAGTCGTCACTGGATGGACTTTAGCGCCTAGTAATTCCATCCGATAGACATTCAACCGTTGACGATCCGTATCCAACTTACCCATATAGACTTCACAGTCCATGCCGAATAAGGCGGCAATTGTGGCCGTTGCCACGCCATGCTGCCCGGCCCCGGTCTCGGCAATCAGGCGGGTCTTTCCCATCCGTTTAGCAATTAAGGCTTGACCAATCACATTATTAATCTTGTGAGCACCAGTATGATTCAAATCTTCACGTTTTAAATAAATCTTGGCGCCACCCAAATCCTTGGTCATCCGCTCGGCATAGTAGAGCAATGAGGGCCGATTAGCATAGTCGTGTAATAATGTGTGTAGGTCATGCAAGAAATCTGGATCTTGCCGATAACGGTGATACGCCTTAGCCACGGCTTGTAATTCCGTCATTAAGGTTTCTGGGATGAATTGACCACCGAACTGACCGTAATAGCGATCATCGGTTGTCTGAGCTGTTGTTAGTCTTTCTGACATTTTAAAGAACTCCATTTCAGTTGAATTGATGGACTTTAGCCACCATCTGCGCGATTTTATGTGGATCCTTACGGCCAGCCGTTTCCACACCACGCGAGACATCGATAACTGCAGGCCGACTAGTTTGTAGGACAGCCGTAACATTTTTTGGCGTCAATGCGCCGGCTAAAAAGACCGGCTGACTAATCGGTAGGTTAAGCTGTGCTTGCGTTAACGGTTGCTTACTGCCTACCTGACTATCTAGCATGACATAATCCGCTGGCGTTGCCTGATACGGCCGTTCTGGCAAACGAAATGCTTGAATCACTGGGACACCAGTGCGTTGTAAGGCCCGGATGGTCGTTGCCGATTCATGGCCGTGCAGTTGCACGATGCTAATCGCCCCTTGCTGCACGGCCATCAGCATCGTCGCCAATGAGGCATCGACAAAGACTCCTACACTAGGAATCGCTGAATCCAGGTGTCGCCGCAAGTTTAAAGCTTGATCCAAGGTCAGTTGATGTCGACCAGCAGTAAATACAAAGCCGGCATAATCTGGTTTAGCGTGATTAATAGCCGCAATATCAGCGGTCGTCATTAACCCGCAGATTTTAATTTTAGTCATTAGCAATACTTCCTTTTAACTCGGCTAACTTAGCCGCTTTATCAGGGGCACGCATTAAGGTCTCACCAATCAAGACGCCATCCAGCTTAGCTGCCCGTAAGCGCGCCATATCCGTGGCAGTCCGAATCCCGCTTTCAGCAATCACGGGAATCCCCGCTGGCACCATCGGCCGTAAACTAATACTGCGATTTAAGTCAACTTTGAAATCTGTTAAATCCCGGTTATTGATCCCAATCAGCCGCGCGCCAGCTGCCAAGCCACGGGTTAATTCTGTCCGATTATGCACTTCTACAATCGCCGCTAAGCCTAAGTCATCGGCTAACGCCTGCAACTCACGCAATTGTGCATCCGTTAAGATAGCAACAATTAGTAAGACCATGTCGGCCCCTGCTAACTTCGCTCGATACAGCATGCTTGGTGCTAACGTAAAATCTTTTCGTAAGACTGGAACATCAACCTTATTAGCAATCGTTTGCAAATAAGCCAAGTCACCGTGAAAATAATCTGGTTCGGTCAACACGGAAATCGCATCAATTCCGGCTGCGACATAAGCCTGTGCAATTTGTAAATACGGAAAATTCGTTACAATCTGGCCTTTCGATGGCGACGCTTGTTTGACTTCGCCAATCACTTGTAAGCCGGGGTGTCGAAACCGATTCAAGACGGCGTCGACATTACCTTTAGGCCTTGCCAGGGCTTGCTGTCGCAAGATCGCTGTGGGAATCGTCTGCGCCGCTAGTCGGCGTTGGGTATGCTGGACCAGCGTGTCTAAAATCATGCGGCCTGCCCCGCTTTCGTTAAGGCAATCAGTTGCGTCAATTGTTGTAAAGCTGCTCCGTCATCAATGGCGGCTTGGGCCAAGTTAATGCCAGCTTGAATACTCAGTTCGGGTCGCGCCGTGTGAATGGCACAACCGGCGTTGAACACGACCACATCTCGTTGTGGACCCGGTTGTCCATTCAAAATAGCACGCGTAATCGCCGCATTGTCAGCTGGCGAGCCTCCAATAATTGCCGCTTTATCACAACGTTGTAGTCCGAATTGTTCGGGCGTTAACGTGGTCGTGGTTAAGTGGTCACCGTTAATCTCAGCCACTGTGGTTGGTGCGGATAAGGACACTTCATCAAAGCCATCTTGACCATGCACGACCATCGCATGCTTTAGCCCCAACTGCTGCAAGACCTTCGCCATCGGGACGACTAAGGCATCATCGTAGACCCCCAAGACTTGTGCCGTGGCATGTGCCGGATTAGCTAACGGCCCAAGAATGTTGAACAAGGTCCGAATGCCTAATGCCTGACGGACTGGCGCCACATACTTCATCGCTTGATGGTATTCTTGCGCGAATAAGAAACATAACCCAATCTGTCGCAGAATCGTGGCACTCTGTTGCGGATCAACGGTAATGTTGACGCCCAGTGCTTCTAACACATCGGCCGCGCCACTCTTCGATGAAGCCGCGCGATTACCATGCTTGGCCACCGGAATCCCAGTCGCCGAAACAACTAGCGCCGTCGTCGTTGAAATATTAAATGAATTCGAATGATCACCGCCCGTACCGACAATTTCTAAGACGGCTTCATCGGTTGGAAACGCCAACGCATGAGCGCGCATCGCGGCGGCTGCTCCCGCAATTTCTGGTACGGTCGCCATTTTGACTGCTAGCCCAGTTAAAAAGCTGGCAATTTGAATATCGGTCGTGTGTCCGCTCATAATCTCATCAATCACGGCGTGGGTTTGGTCATAAGTTAAATCTTGATTTTCAGTTAAGGTTTTAATCGCAGTTTCAATCATAGGTATTCCTCCAATTTTAAATGCTAAGTAACGCGCCATTAAATTGGGTGATACCATCGTTTACCAGGGTTTAGTTGCATACTGATGACCTCCTTAGAATCCAAAAAATCCGCCCATAAACGCAGTTTACCTACGTTTAAGGACGGATTATTCCGCGGTGCCACCTTAATTTAATTAATCGACGACTGCTCAGACAGTCCCTCAATTAATTACGCTTAGCACAGGGCTAACACCCTGCCGACAATTGACGTATGCCTAACGTTTCCCGGTACTACAGTTTCGCGGGAACCCTCGATGGTCCATTTAATAATCTGCGTTCGACGGCACTCTCAGCAGCGGCCGCTCTCTTTACGTGCACAATTATCTTGATCTCCATCTCATCGGTTTATGGACGAACTTATTTGGTTGTTATTGAGAATAAGGCTGTTTTTGATGAAAGTCAAGCTTTATTTTCATTTAATTTTAATTTTACTCACTAAATTGACAGAAAGTTACGAATGATTTTAGTGCCCACCTTGGGATCAGTCATGATTGATTCCGGATGAAACTGTACCCCATAAACCGCACGGGCTTCATCTGCTACCGCCATAATCGTGCCATCATCAGCCGTCGCCGTTACTTGTAAGTCAGACGGACATTGGGTAATCGCCAGTGAATGATAACGCGCCCCGGTAAAGGTCGTTGGACAACCAGCAAACAGCTGCCCAGCTTGATTAACCGTAATCGAACTGGGACGACCATGCATCAACTCAGGAGCTGGACCGACTTGACCGCCATACGCTAACGCTAGTGCTTGATGACCTAGACATACCCCTAGAATGGGGACCCGGCCAATCAACGCATGTAGTTGAGCCATCATTGCCCCCGCCTGTTCTGGCCGTCCTGGACCGGGCGAAAAAAAGAGTTTACTAGGATGACGCGCAATCAGTTCAGCCGGTGTTAACGCATCATTTTTGATTACCGTAATTGGTTCGGCCGTTAAAGTACCGACTAGTTGGTACAAGTTATACGTGAAGCTGTCATAATTATCAATCAGATAAATCATTGCGCCACCACCTTTAGCGCTTGCACGACCGCGCGCGCTTTATGATTGAACTCTTGAAATTCATGTTTGGCACAACTATCGGCCACAATGCCCGCACCAGAATGTACGACTAGTTGGGCGCCTTGTCGATAGGCCAAACGAATGCCAATACAGAAATCCAAATCACCATTGAAATCTAAGTATCCTAAGCAACCGCCATAAATACCGCGCTTGCGCTGTTCAAGCTCACTAATCAGTTGCATTGCCCGAACTTTAGGGGCGCCCGATAGCGTTCCCGCTGGCATTAGCGACTCGATGATATCAATCGGAGACGTTCCTGCTGCCACCCGACTTTCAACTGTTGATCCCAAGTGCATCACTTGGCTGAACTTCAACAGTTGCCGCGTCCGAGTCACTTGTACACTACCAAACTGACTGACTTTGCCTAAATCATTGCGGCCCAAGTCAATCAGCATATTATGTTCCGCCAATTCTTTCGGACTAGTCATTAATTCACGGGCCAACGCCATATCTTCAGCAGCCGTTCTTCCTCGTCGCCGAGTACCTGCTAACGGATAAGTCACTAGCTTATCCCCTTGTTTTTTAATCAGCGTCTCCGGTGAAGCCCCAACCGTCTCGAAATCACCGTGCCGAAAGTAAAATTGATACGGCGCCGGACTGGCTGGAAATAAGGTTCGGGTTAAGTTGAATAATGGCCCCGTCATCTGTGCCCGTTGTGGGTTTGATAAGATCAACTGAAAAATATCACCTTGGCGAATATGCTGCTTCGTTTGGGCGACCTTGGCGGTAAACGTCGGCAAATCAAAAGCTAGCGTCAACGGTGTCAGTAACCGTAATGTCGGCAGCGCGGGTTCCAGACAAGTGGCAAGTCGCTGTTTAAGGGCCCGCAAATCCGCCATTACCGTGGCATAACGCGTCGCCAAGGTTGCCGTTGAGACTAACTGTGACAAGGTGACTTGATGCGTTTGGTGGTTATAACCAATGACCTGATCCACCACTAATAGATCAGCATCATTCAGATGATCTGGGTCGGCCGGATGTTGCGGTAAGGTGGGATTGGCATAACGCGCATAATCATAACTAAAGTACCCTGCCAAGCCACCAGTAAAAGGCGGTAAGCCAGGAATCTTAGGCGTTTGGTTAACGGTCATTAAGTGCTGCAGGACTGGTTTTAATGCGGTTTTAGTCTGCGTTATTTTGTCAGCTGTCGTCACCGTTAGCTGACCATTGCGATACGTCAAGGTTTGTTGCGGGCGCACACCGATAAAACTATAGCCAGCTTCATTGGGTTTCGGTTGGCCGGTTAATAGAAAACACGGTTGCGTAGGCGTTTGTAGTGCCGCGGTCACGGCCACTGGATCAAATTGATCGACTTGATATTGTAAGGTTACGGGCACCATGGGGTAACTTTGACTTAGTTGTTGTAGCGTTTTTAGATTCATTTTTAATCTCCTTGAACGGCTTCAGTAACCAGCAGCTTTCAAGCATGACCATCGACAAGTTAACATACACAAATTCCTCCAAACTAAAAAATCCGCCCAAAAACGTTTTGCAACGTTTAAGGACGGATTCACTCCGCGGTACCACCTTAATTAACGCGTTAGTTGCGATAACTAACCCGTTCCCTCTAAACAAGGCTAACACCTTGCTGGCAGTGACGTCTGCCTAACGTTTCCCGGTACTCTTATTTCGCGGGAACCCTCAATGGTCCATTTAATGACTGGCATTCGGCAACATTCACAGCAATAGTCGCTCTCTGGGCGGGCCCGGTCATCTTGATCTCCATCTCATCGGTTTTTGGACGAACTTTTTTAATTGCCGTTTAGATTAAACTTTAATGAGAACTTTGTCAACTTCAACTTGTCACTCTGGTTGGCCCAGAATTGGCTGGAACGTGGTGGCCGCGTTTTCGAGCCACAGTGCGGTCTCGAAAGCCGGGCTTTATCTAAGTCGGAAAATCACCGACTAAGATAAACGACACCACTGAGCCAATTCTGGACCGCCCGCCGTTAAATTAACGCTTGGTTATTTTTCACTCAACAATTTAAACTCATTTCTTAAAATGCTCAGCCATGGCGTTTCAGCCTTTCAGAAACTAAGTGGTAGGCCATAATTTCACCTAGCATCAGACGTAATCCAATACAGTATTATTAACCAAAAGCTGACCTTAAAAATAATCGTAGTGACCTGTAGAGCTGATCCACCACGAGCCTGCTAGTCAATAAATCTTACTAAAATTGCTTAGTCGCCTGAATCTGAATGGTCCGACTCGCTTGATCAATCGTCACTTCATCGCCGACTGCGCCAGTCACAGTTAAATCGGCGGGTGTGACAGTGATGGCATAAACAGTACCTCGATACTGTAACTTAAAGGCACATTGCGTCCAGCCGGTTGGTAAGTAAGGGTGCAACGTTGCGTGCTGATCATCAATTTCTAGCCCCATCAGTCCCCAAGCAAATGTGATCCAGCTACCGCCCATCGCAGCCAAATGCAGGCCATCAGCGGTGTTGCCTTGTAAGTTTTCAAGGTCCGTATTAATCGTCCGTTTGAAGAAATCAATCGCCCCTGCATACTTGCCTAACCGCGCCGCCGCAATCGCATAAATGGCCGGTGATAATGACGAGTCATGCGTGGTGATGGGTTCGTAATAATCATAATTGGTCTGGACTTGTTGATCAGTGAATTGTTCCGGCAACAAGACCATCGCTAAGATTAAATCCGCCTGTTTTAAGACTTGTAACCGATATAAAACTAACGGATGGTAGTGGGTCAATAATGGAAATTGATCACGTGGGATCCGACTCAAATCGAGTCGTTTCTTCGATAAAAAACTATCATCCTGCGCAATTAAGTCGCCTTGCGTTTCAAAGTACATTTCGTCAGCGGCTTTTTTAAAGCGGGCCCATTCTTGATTAGACACCTTAAAGTGCCCTACAGTGCGTTGATCATAATGATCCGTTAAGTAGCGCAATTCAAATTGCACTAAATAATTGGTATAGGCATTATTATTGACCAAAGCGGTATATTCATCTGGTCCAGTAACTGTATTTAAAACAAAGCCTTTTTGTGCATCGAAATTCCCATAATCTAAATAAAAACGACTAGTTTCAATGAGGATTTCCAAGCCGTAATCACGCATAAAGGCCGCGTCGTGGGTAATCTGGAAATACCGAATCACTAAATAAGCGACATCAGCATCGATATGAATCGCGGCGGTACTGGCTGGAAAGTAGGCCGACGACTCTTCACCATTAATCGTCCGCCACGGGAACAACGCGCCGGCTAATCCCAGTGACTGTGCATAAGTTTTGGCATGGGGTAACTGTTGATAACGAACGAGCAATAAGCGCCGCGCTAACTCGGGATGATTCCAGTAAAAGAACGGGGCTTCATAGATTTCAGTGTCCCAGAAATAGTGACCATTGTAACCACTGCCAGTTAAGCCTTTCGCCGCAATGCCATGACTACCTTGATGGCCACCGAGTGCTTGGAGTAAGCCAAATTGTGAGAAACGAATGCCTAATTGTGAAGCCTCATCCCCACTAATCTTAATATCACTAGTCGCCCAGAACTGTTGCAAATCAGCCGTTTGTACTTGGGCCAGCGCTTCAAAGCTAGTCTTCAGTCCGTCGGTAGCAGCCTCCGGTAATGACGTTGTCCCTAAAGCAAACCACACCGTCTTTGTCAGGCTAACTTTTCCCTGTTCAAAAGCAAATTCACCGGTCCAATTTCCATCATCGACCCATTGACCCGGCTGATCGTAATGGACAAAGAGACTTAACTGCTGGTCACTGTGCAAGGCGTTTAACGATAGGCCTCGAATATCAGGCGTTGGTTGTGACACCTCCTGATGGTCTAAAATATCATGTGGATCATAATGCGCTAAACGTGGATCAAAGGCAGTACTTTTCGCAGTCGCCGTGGCATGTAACCCGGCCACTACCCGTAACTTACCGATCTTAAAATTTAGCGCCTCAACCGTCAACCGTTGGCCCATCAAGGCAGCCATGTGTAAACTCGTCAAACGGTCAATTTTGATTTTTAGCTGCTGGCCAGTCGCCGTTGCTTCCCAAATTAAGGTATGGGTGAATTGCCCAGTCCGCATATCTAACGCATAGTGCTGATCAATGACCTGACCTTGGTTTAAATCCACGGCCACATCATCTAGCCAGAGTTGTAATTGGGTCGGTGCGGGTAACGGAATCATCGTCTGGTTACGTTGTGGAAAGCCGAACTGAGCTTCCCCGTACTGGATCGGTTCATAATCATAAAAGCCATTCACATACGCTACCGTATCAGTCATCGGAACAGCTTGAAGCTGCGGGATTTCAGCTAAATCCTTAATCCCAATCAAGCCATTACTAACGGTTAACCGCGATGCCAATTCACGTGTCGGCTGTGTCGCTGACAGTGTCCATAAATCCATCTCATGACCTCCCATTTTGTTAACAAACTTCACCTTTTATTGTAACGCTATGCTCAGGCCACAGTTAATATCCGTTCCGAAGCGAATTAGTTAACAAATTGAACTTAATCTGTGTTGCCTCGTTAATTTTGGCTTATACTCAAGGTAGTTTATATAGAGGAAGTGATGGTGATGGCGAATCGACGCACCACTCATAATCCAAATCAATTTGTTAATACGGACGACCATCGCCGGCAACTGCAACTGGCCGTTCAAACGGCGTTACCGACGAACGTCCACGTCTTAGCACGCAACTTCGCCCGTTCTAGTGCCAGCTCCTACTGGCTATTAATGCTGGACCAACCCAATCATGTGACGCCTCGCTTCTTAACGTTGCGGATTGCCGATCATACCCTTTGGCTAGCCAATCACGATCAATTGACCTTGACCTGGCAAGCCGGTAATTTTGACGCGGTTCAACAACAATTACGCGCCCGCTTAACGGCTGAAACCTTGCAGGCATACAGTTACCAGCTAACAATGACCGATATTATCACCCTGAGATTATTGCTACATTTGGAGCAACACCAGTTAATCTGGCTGGTCCAACTCTCACCGGCAATTGCTAAGGCCTATAAGAATCAGCAACTTGATCTCCATGCCGACTTTCCGAGTGCTAAATTATTGCTTGGTAATATGAATAACAGCAGCCTACAATTGGTCCCGGTAAATCAGTCCCAATTTCAGGCACGTATTGGCCGCTACTTCGGTCGCAATTTGTTGTTTTCACAATTTACGAGTCATCAATTACTACGGCTATTGCCGACCAATCAATGGATTCGGCCGCTTTTACAGGTCTTGCCGCCAACGCCACATTTAGAGGCACAATTAGCCGCTACTTACGGAACCAGTTTTGTTCGCGTTTATGTGGAAGCTATTCGACAGCAATCCCGGTTGCAAGCTGTTGGGTCATAAAGTTTACTGAGTTTGGATGATGATCCAAACTCTTTTTTTACACAAAAAACGCCGCATCATCATCGATGCGACGTCACTGCCGGAAAGTAAAATTCCGATTATTATTTTTTAAAATTAGTGATTCAATCCAAAAGCGTGCTGATCAGCCTTTTCCGCATCCGCAGCAGCTTGTTCTTCAGCCATCAAGCGTGCCCGTTCGTGTTTGTTGTACCAAGGCGATACCGTGAAAGCCAAGATATCATTGATCAAGTAAACAGAACTATTGATAAACATCGCCAATGTCGCTGAACCTTGACGGAAAGAAATAAACCATAAGACCATCTGTGCTAAGCCCGAGGCGATCCACCAGAAGTATTGGTTGTTATAACGCAAGAAGCAGATTACACCGGCCGTTAAGCAGATGGCAAAGCTGATCGCGTCAACCCAAGGCCGCGGATCATCAGTAAAGGTGCCAATTAAGTAGCCAGAAATACCATACACGATAATCGTGGAAACAATCGCAATCACCCAAGTGCTACCAGTGAACTTTCGAATCTTTGAAACCATGTTGACATTCCAACTAGCACTCAATAAAACTGGAATATCTAAAGTAACCACGTAAGCTAATTGTTCCCCAATACTTAAATAGTTTTTAGCTGAAAAACCAACGACGATAAAGCAAAAAGCCGAAATAACGCCTAACAACCCATTAACCGATTTAGCGGCATTGATCGCCAAGACACATAAAACACCCAAAGTCGTCCCAATAAATGTTAAGATAGACAGCAGTGTAATTGGGGCACTGACCAAGGTCATTACTTGGCAACCCAAGCTAAAGTAGAATAAATAATAATTCTGTTGTGGCCAACCCTTTAGTTGGTGCGCTAAAAATTTAAAATAATTACTCAAAATCAAATTCCTCTTTCCGTCAATCAATTTATGCCGTGCGTCGTGTTTAGTTGGCCAACTAATCATTAGATACCACTATATATGGTGCATCTGCTCGAAACAACACTATATATTGTATCATTATCTTTGACGATGAAAAGGGCTAATTTTGAATTATTAAACCAGTTGTTCACAATCAATCCGCTTACTTAACCGCCAGACCGGTATTTTTCGGTTGGCGATTTTTTATTATTTTTTTATATCAGCTTTGAGCATTTAAATAGCTAGCCGTGACAGTGCCACAAATTCCATCAGCCGCAAAACAATGCCCTTTGTCGGTAGCAACCAGCTGGAGTATACTAGATACGGAAACTTTTTTACTTACATTATTTAAATTTTGTTGGAGGAAACATGATAACTCTTAAATCAGATCGTGAGATTAAGGGCATGCAAGCAGCCGGCGACATTATGGTCGGCTTGTTCCATGCTTTATCAGATTACATCAAGCCTGGGATTACTACCTGGGATGTGGACCACTTCGCCTACGAATACATTACGGCGCATGACGCCACTCCTGGTGAACTGAATTTTGAAGGCTACAAGTACTCAACTTGTGTCAGTGTTAATGACATGATTTGTCACGGTTGCCCAAGCAAAGACATCTTAGTTAAAGACGGCGACTTATTAAAAGTCGACACGGTCATCAACTACCATGGCTACTTGAGTGATTCTTGCCACGCTTTCGTTGCTGGGACCGCGACTCCAGAAGTCCAAAAGTTAATGGACGTCACGTTAAAGGCTTTATATCTAGGAATCGACCAAGCCGTTGTCGGCAACCGTATCGGTGACATTGGCTGGGCTATTCAAAATTACGCCGAAAACGAAATGGGGTACGGCGTGGTTCGCGAATACATTGGTCATGGAATTGGACCGACGATGCACGAAAAGCCTGACGTCCCACATTACGGTGAAGCTGGTCATGGGACCCGCTTAAAGGCTGGGATGACCATCACCATCGAACCAATGGTCAACATTGGCGACTGGCGCTCTGGCGAAACCGCTGACGACGGCTGGACTGTGCGCACGTTAGACGGCAGCCTTAGCTGCCAATACGAACACACTTTAGTCGTTACCAATGATGGGCCAAAAATCTTATCATCATACGATCATGACTTCGATGCGAAGTATTTACTGAAGTAAATTAAAAAAGAAGGTTATCTGAAATTTTAAAATTTCAGATAACCTTTTTTTTAATCTCAATATTTATAAGTCAAATTACGCTTGGTGCTAGTTGAAATTGTCGCCTGCCGGTTGGTTCCTAAAACGCTGGAACGCCATGGGCCATTTCGAAGCCAAAGTTCGGTCTTCAAAGCTGGCCTTGGCCTAAGTCCGAGCAGGCCACTCGCACTAAGGCCAACGACACGGCTGAGCATTTTAGGAACCAACGGCTCGGCTAAATTTGTTGATTGAACATTTTATAAATATCGACTAACTAACGGCGGGCGGGCCAGAATTGGCTCAGTGGTGTCGTTTGACTTAGCCGGTGATTTTTCCGGGTTAGTCAAAGCCCGGCTTGTGAGACCGCTCTTCGGCTCACAAACGCGGCCACCACGTTCCAGCCGATTCTGGACCAACCAGAGTGGCAACTTACACCAAATAGCACCAAGTATTTCAAACTATTAAATTAAAACGGTCACAGTAGCCGCAACTAAGATTAAGACTAACCCCAAGACCGTGATACGCATTTCTTTACTGGTCTTCTTCTGGCCTAAGAACCAAATACCAGTCAAAGTTGCGAGGACTACAGAAGTTTGTGACAAGATAAAACCAGTTGCTAAACCATTCATGTCTGGTTGGGCAGAGATTAGGTAAGTTAACGCCGCAAATGCGAAGAATAAACCTGAGAAAATATGGCGATACGAAATGCTTTCCGTTAACACTAATTTTTCACCCCGCAACGCGAGGAATATGGCATACACGATCCCAACTAAGACCATCCCAATTGCTTGAGGTAAGAAAGCTTGCATCCCACTCAGCTTGGTCGCTTGAGGAGCGGCGGAATAGGCCCAGTAGCCAATCTCACCGACTGCCAGCCAGAGCACCGCTTGCCGCAGTAATCGGGCGTTACCGGCATCCTTATGTTCTGACCAGACTGTCAAGCTAGCGCCAATAATGATTAACACCAAAGCTACCCCGCCGAAAAGTTTCGCAGCCATCGTTGGCCAATCACCTAGCGCAATCACACCCCATAACGAAGCTCCTAATAATTGAAACGCTGTCGTCACCGGCATTGCCCGTGACGAACCGACCATCGTAAACGCCTTAAACGTGATAATTTGGGCACTGGCCCAACCGATTCCAGAGATAATGGCAAAGATCAAATCATGGCCAGTTGGCAAGGCAATTCCTTGAACCATCGCAAAGACCATGGCAAACAATAACGTCCCAATCGTGGACCCGAGGATCTGATTAACGGGACGACCACCAATCTTAGAAGCAATCGTGGGATATAACCCCCACCCTAACAATGGGCCCAGCCCAATTAACAATGCCGTTGCATTCATACTCTTTCCTCCTATGCGTGCCTATGCCTAGAACGTCACGCCACTTTCCAATAAGATATTTGCATATGGGGTCATTTCCCCCGTCCGGACAAAGGCCCGGCAGTTGTGCAAGTCCTGTTTCATCTCATCATGCGGCATAAACGTTATCGGCGTATCTGGCAACCGCTTTTTAATCGCTGTTAACATCGCCGGATTCTGCGTCTTAATCTCACTGGCTAAGTAAATTCGTTGCACTTCAAGTTCTTCCAATACGTTATTGAGTACCTGCATAAAGCTTGGAATCCCATTATCGACAGCTAAATCGATCTTTTCGGTTCCCATTGGCACTGGCATCCCGGCATCACCAATACTCAATTTGTCAAAATGGCCCATTTGCGCAATCACACGCGATAAATCTGAATTGATCACTTTACTTTTTTTCATTCGGCTAACCCCGCTTCAATTAATTCATGCCGATACGGAATCGATGGTTGCGCACCAAACCGCTGGACGGTTAATGATGACGCACCATTACCATATCGAATCGCTGCTTCTAAATTACTAAAATCAGACTTTAAGACGCTACTCATCGCGCCAATAAAGGTGTCACCAGCCGACGTCGTATCGACAGCATTAACTTTGTATGCTGGAACGATACCGTGCCGACCATCAACATCATAGAAGGCGCCTTTACTCCCAATCGTGATAATCACGGCAGCAATCCCTAAGGCATGCAAATCTGCCGCTGCTTGTAACATGCTAGCTTCATCCGTAATTTTTATACCAGTTAAGATTTCGGTTTCAGTTTCGTTGGGAATAATCATATCCGTCACCGCTAATAACTCAGTTGGAACCTTTGCCATCGCCGGTGCCGGATTCAAGATTGTCCGGACTCCCGCCGCCTGCGCAAGTTTGAAAGCAGCAATCGTACTATCGGTAGCGCTTTCAAACTGAGCAATAATAAAGTCACTGCTTTCAATTAACTGATGTTGTTGGGCAACATAATCCGGATCAAACGCCATATTAGCACCAGCATGAATCATAATCTGATTTTCACCGGCATCATCAACGACAACATACGCTTGACCAGTCGAGGTATTCGTCAAAGTGGTCACACCCGTTAAGTCAATCTCTTCTTGTGTCAGTAATTCAAGCATGGCTTTACCAGCATCATCATCGCCGACCGCCCCAATAAAATGCGTGATGGCTGCTGAGCGCTTGGCGGCAACGGCTTGATTGGCGCCTTTGCCACCTCCGGCTGAGAAAATCTCTTTCGTATGCATGGTCTCACCAGGCTTGGGCATTTGCT
The DNA here is from genome assembly GCF_005405125.1 of Lactiplantibacillus songbeiensis. Taxonomy (GTDB): domain Bacteria; phylum Bacillota; class Bacilli; order Lactobacillales; family Lactobacillaceae; genus Lactiplantibacillus; species Lactiplantibacillus songbeiensis. The sequence goes on along the minus strand of NZ_BJDL01000020.1, from coordinate 32,828 downwards.
TCACCCGAATCGTGCGATCTAAGTTGATGCTACCAATGACAGTGACTGTATTCATAGGAATCCCTCCAGTTAATTAATCGCTAATTTAAGCTTAATTGCTTTTCATTAAAACGTTTTATGAAAACGTTTTAATAGAACAACAAAAATATAGCACATCTGAATCATTAATTCAAATGCGCCGTTGATTTTCTTTCAATTAATTTAACTGGTAAGCGCCGTTCATCCCATGGCTGGTCTGGATTCTTGATTCGAGCCAATAAAATTTCGGCTGTAACTTGACCCAGCTCAAAAATCGGTTGGGCAATTGTCGTCAGTTGCGGGGTGACGTACTCACACATCTCCACATTGTCATAGCCAATCACGCTATAATCACGGGGCACTTGCTTGCCGGCTTCGGCTAACCCAAGATACAACCCAAAAGCAATTTCATCGTTAATCGCAAACAATCCCGTTGCCGCTGTTTTAAGGATAGCTGGGACTGCTTGCCGACCACCTAACTTCGATAGTGGCACGTCAATGCGATCAATGTCCGCATCGGCATAGACGGTCTTAAAACCAGCCAAGCGTTGTTGCACATTGACCGAAGCTTGGGCCGGCATTAAGACTGCCACGTGCTGGTGACCCAATTGCTTTAAATGAGTCGCCGCCAGCCGACCGCCTTCAAAGTCATCCGTCAGTACGGCATCGCTAAAACCTTCCGCCTTTTTTTGGTCCAAGACAATAAAAGGATGTTGTTTCGTACGCAGGATATCATTGATGGCTTGATTTGAGACCGCCGAACTCGCAATAATAAAGCCATCTACGCCCCGATGGCTGAGTTCGGCCAGATACCCCTGTTCTTTGGTTTCATCCAAATCAGCATTACACAGCATCGTGATGTAACTGGCCTGATACAAGACTTGCTCAATCCCCCGAATGAGTTCACCAAAGAACGGATTGGTAATATCTGGTACCAAGACGCCAATCGTTTTACTGGTCTTCATAATCATCCGGCGAGCAAAGTAATCCGGTTCATAGTGTAAGTCGGCTTTGGCCTGCTGAACTTTAGCCACGGTGACCGGACTGAACTTGTCACTTTTGCCATTTAAAATCTGCGATACCGTCGAAATCGACACCCCAGATTGTTTGGCCACGTCCTTGATTGTGATTGCTTTATTCTTCATCTTCAAAATTCCCCTATCACCAAGCTATTCCTTATTGTATAACAGTTCCCCTAATTATGCGCGCCCAAACTAAAACGCGCCCTAGTTTTTAGGACGCGTTTCAGTTGCCGATTATAATTGCCACTCTGGTTGGGCCAGAATTGGCTGGAACGCGGTGACCGCGTTTGGAAGCCAAAGTGTGGTCTCCCAAGCCGGGCTTTATCTAAGTCGGAAAACCACCGACTAAGATAAACGACACCACTTAGCCAAGTCTGACCCGCCCGACGTTAATTAATCAACACTTATAAATGTCTATTTTAACCCATTAGTCTAGCCGAGAGGTTGATTCTTAAATGCTTAGCCGTGGTGTTGGCCTTAGTGCGAGTGATTTTCTCGGACTTAGGCCAAGGTCGGTTTTGAAGACCGAACTTTGGCTTTAAAATGGCCCATGACGTTCCAGCATTTTAGGAATCAACCGGTAGGCAGAAGCCTAATCCAAATCTAAAAAGGTCTGATAGTCATTATCGACTTGTTCGACATAACTAGTTGCCCAGTTAGCCATTGCATCGTCGAACTTGCTGGAATTGCCAACGTAACCGCGAATCATGGCCGCGGTTGGACTTTGAGCATGTGCTTGCGCTAAAATCATCGCACAAGTATTGGCATACGCTTTGAACTGCCCCCAGGATAAAGTCGGAATATCGATGGATTCTTTCATATCCCGGAACTGGCGAACATAAAAACTCTTATCCGCCATCTGGAAATAACCTAAAAAGACATCTGAAGTAGATTGTAGAATTCGCTGTGCGCTCACAATCCGTTGGCCTTCAGTTAGTTCCAACGCTGCCGTTAATTCTGGCCGCGTTTGACTACCGACTTTCCGGGTTGGTAAGGCTTCTTTAATCTGTAAGACCATGTGACTGCCATCGGTACTCGTCAACAAGACCAAGTAACAAAGCGAGCCAAAACTACCGACGCCCACACTGTGCCGAATAATATCGGTGACTTCATATTGGGATAATAGCAAAGCCACATCAGTCCGCACAGTTTGTAAATACTGCGTAATCCCGTGTTTCAACCCCCGATAAGTTTTCTTATTCGGATGGACGGAACGTGGTGCATTTTCTTTAAATTGCCGTTCACCGGCACTGTTAGTCCACGTAAACTTCCGGACAACTTGTTCGGAGTTGCGTTTGGTGGCTTTCTTGACCAAATCCGCAATAAAATCAGCCGTATCAGTCGGTTCACCACCAAAGTTCAAGACTGACTGGACTTCATTATCCCGATAGAAGCGTTGGAGCGTCGTCTGGTCAAACATCCGTTGAATGCCATCCCGATAACTAGCACTGGCTTCACGGATTAATTTATCAACTTTTTTCGGTTTAAAATCAGAATTACGGGCGGCCAGAATAATGCTGACCAGTAGGCGCCGTAAATCCCATTCCCAAGGATGGACGCCGGCTTCGTCAAAGTCATTTAAATCAAAGACCAACCGGCGTTCAGGTGAAGCGTAAAATCCAAAGTTACCTAAGTGAGCATCCCCGCAAACGACGGTGGGAATTTCAGTGGAACCTTGATAATCTAAATCATAATCCATTAATTCGACCGAGCCACGGAAAAAGGCAAAGGCCGAAGTACTCATTCGTTCGCGGCGCAACGGCAATAACTCCGGTACCAACATGGCCCGGACATGCCGTAAATACGCAGCAGCATCCCGTTTGACTGGCTTAAACGTGCCTAATTGGTCAAACGACGTCACTAACCGGCGCGCTTTACCAAGGGCAACGAGTTCAGCGACGGTGTGGTGCTGACGAATGTGTGTTAAATCAAGTGGTGGCATGGACATCAATCCTTTGTATTGAGCTGACTCCATTATACCGATAAATAACAACTAAGTGACAATTTTCACCGTAAATTATTGCGCCACACGGTTGATTGCAGTTGACGCGCCTGCTGAGTTAGGCTACCATCTAAGTAACAGCTAAATGGTAGCGCTTACCAAAATTATGGGAGGTCCAGCATTATGGCAAATTCAGAAAAAACTTTAGTTCTCGTCAAACCCGATGGTGTCGCAGAAGGTCACATCGGTGAGATCATTACCCGGTTCGAACGTAAAAATTACAAAATTTCCGCGTTAAAAGTGGTCAATGCGACTAAGGATCAGTTACATGTTCATTATCGGGATCAAGTGGACAACCCGTATTTCCACGAAATTGAAACGTACATGATGGAAGGCCCATTAGTTGCCATTATCGTCAGTGGGACTGGGGTCGTTAAAGCAGTCCATCACCTAGCCGGCAACACTCGTCCTGGTGACGCCCAAGCTGGGACCATTCGGGGGGACTTTGCCCATGAATATCCCGATGGCATTCTACGTAATATCATCCATACCTCGGACAGTCGTGAAAACGCCCATCATGAAATCGCTATTTGGTTCCCAGAACTAGCCGTCACAGCACGTAAAGATTTAGCTAAAGCTGGCAAAAAATAACTATTAATAAGACTCAAACGCTGACGAAGCAATCGTTGGCGTTTTTTTGATCCTAGTTTAACTTCCGGATACTTCGGCAAGCTTATTAAGTCAACTGTCGAAAAGCTATTTTTTACTGCAAATAAAGTCATTATTTTGGTCGCCAGTTCGTTAACCCCCTATGCTTAAGTTACAGAATTGGGGGGATTCGTTATGGATTTAGTTATGGGGACCGTACCAACCAGCGCACCACATGTACCAACACCAGTGCTACCGTCAATGTTTCGACTGCTCAACCAAGTGGATCAATGCTTAGCCCGCATCACCACTACTGGGGCTCTAGGATTGACACAATCAACCGCCACGTTAAGCTTATTGTTAACTCAACTTTTTGACACCACGATTATTCTCACCAGCGATCGTCACACCTTCAACGTGATCTTTGATGATCCACAGCATAAGTTCAATTTGACTGGTTGTCTCATCGAAAATACGTTCAGTAATATCTTGCATCCTGACTGTCCGACTTACATCATCGCCTTAAATCGCCAGCTGATTAAGAACAGTGATGACCTAGTTGCCACAATTGACGACTATTTATAGCAAAAAAGTGGGGCCAGGCTAACCATGTTAGTCCGACCCCACTCGCTATATGCTTAAAATTTAGTGGCCCGATACTTCTGAATAATAGCAACTGTTAGTGCCACCAAGATAACTGCTGTACCGGCAATTAAGACCCATGCCCAGTTCCAAAGCTGTAACTGTAACCTGGCATAAGGCACTCCTTGATCCAACTGTCTTAAAACCTTTACCAATCGGATACAGCCCCAAACTAAGACAACCACAGCCCCGATTAGGATATTGCCAGCTAATTTCAGCTTTCCAAACATTTAAAAATCGCCCCCACTCGATTTAAATCACTTTCCCAAGCCTAATCAGCCGTTACTTCGGCTAATTTCTGGTCTAAGTACTTCTTTAAAGCGGCCTGTGGATGAAAGCCTACCACCTTTTCAGCTGGCTTACCATGCTTAAAAATAACCAAGGCGGGGATACTCATAATCTGTAACTTCTCCGCTAATTCCTTATTTTGATCAACATCTAAGGAAGCAAATTTGATCTTGCCATCATAATCTTCATCCAAAGCTTCCAACGCTGGCGTCTGCATCTTACAAGGCCCACACCAGTCCGCCCAGAAATCCACGACAGTCAAATCCGTCCCAACACCAACGGTTTCAAATTCAGCGCCTGTAATCGGTTCTAACATAGTCTAAACACCCTCACTTTTACTCGTTACACAGTCATTGGCACTATCTGAACCAACGACCAATCATCTCAATTTTAGTTATAATCATACCACGGTAACCAGCGAACGCCTAAAAGATGACTTGATCATAAAGCTGCACTAACTTAATCAACGTACACCGGCGCCATCTACTGCTAGTTACAATTATTGACTACCAATTAAAAAATAATTTTGGCCACAATGATCCGTTAATTAACGGCGGGCGGCCCAGAATTGGCTCAGTGGTGTCGTTTGACTTAGTTGAGTGACTTTCTCAGCTTAGTCAAAGCCCGGCTTGTGAGACCACACCTCGGTTCACAAACGCGGCCACCACGTTCCAGCCGATTCTGGGCCAACCAGAGTGGCAATTTCAGGCCATCCCAAATGACAACTACCACCAAAAAAAGATCCGGTTACCATGGCGGTTAGTAACCAGATCTTTTATATTCAAAGCTTATTTTTCAGCTAAATGCTTTTCATAAGCCGCTTTAATTTCATTAACTAAATCTTCATCCTTCAAGCCAGTGGTTTCGCGAATCACTTGGTCGATAGGTTCATCCTTAAGCATTTGTTGTAACTTAACGCTTTCAGAATCATTTGGATAATTGAAGAAGAACATCATGCCGGCAGTGTCAACTAAGGCACTGTAATCACGGCCGCGTTCCTTCAATTCACGGATTGGGCGAACAAAGCGTTCGTCAAAGCCGAGCTTCCGGATTGGTGTCCGGCCAACCCGTTCAATATCATCTGAGATATATGGGTTTTCGAACCGGCTCAAGATCTTCTTTTGATAAGCATGGTGAACTTCAGGATCAAAGCCCCACTTTTGAATCAACAAGTCCCCAGTTTCGCCTAAGACATGCTTGGCTTGTTCAACCACGCTATCATCTTTAACGGCTTCACCGATAGTCTTGTAACCCTTCATGTTCCCGGTGTAAGCAACCGTGGCATGACCAGTGTTAACGGAGAACAACTTGCGTTCGATGTATGGTTCCAAATCGTCCGCATAGTCGACACCCTTCAATTGGATTTCAGGATTCTTCATTTGTGACTTATCAATGACCCATTCCTTGAATGGTTCAACAGAAACAAACAATGGATCATCATGCTTTTGTAATGGCACGATCCGGTCAACCGCCGCGTTAGGGAAGCCAATATATTGGTCAGCCCAAGCTTGCTCGTCATCGTTCAAGGCTTCATAAACGGATTTCTTTAATGATTGGCTCCCACCGATCATGTTTTCACAAGCAATCACGTCTAAGGTCTGTGTATCGTTGTTAGCTTGACGTAACTTAATCCCGTCGGCAATGAGTGGGGCAATGAACTTCAAAATCTTAGGACCAATAGCCGTAGTGACCATATCAGCCTTAGCGATTTCTTCAGCAACTGCTTTAGGATCCTTGCCGTTGTTAATGCCTTTAACATCATGAACTTCAATGTGCTTTTGGCCTTCTGCAGCCAATTCAATTGTATAGCCATTGCGTTTGTTCAATTCATCGATCAAAGTTTCATTAACATCGACGAACGTAATCTTAAAGCCGTTGTCAGCCAAGGTTTCGCCAATGAAACCGCGACCGATATTACCTGCACCAAAGTGTACGTCTAACATTCTAATCAACTTCCTTTAATAGATTAATAATTTCATCTTCAGATTGAGCGTCCGCTAACTTGGCAACGTTAGCCACGTCGCTGCAGTATATCGCAATCTGAGACAAGAGGTTCAAGTGTTCACCGTTCAATCCAGCAATTCCGAAGATAACGGTAACGGTCTTATCGTCATCATCATTGGTTGGATCACCCCAGCTCACACCCATTGGTACTTGGACCACGGAAATCCCGGTCTTTTTAATGTACTTCATGCCATCTTCAGTACCATGGGGGATGGCAATGAAATTACCCATATAAACGGATACATCTTGGTTCCGCGCTTGCATCGCGTCGATGTATTCCGGTTCGACACAACCGCCATCGACCAATAATTGACCGGCTAAGCGGATGCCTTCTTCTTGCGTGGCCACTTGCTGGTTCAACGCAATCATCTTTTTATCTAAAGCTTCCATTCTATTCACCTACTCTATTTCGTTAGTTCGTTCAAAAATGCACTGCTAATTAACTGATAAAGTTGTTGGCGACTGCCGGTCATAAAGGTCTGCGTATTGGCATGACTTTCAATGACTAACGCACTCAACTTACCCATCAAGCGATTCTCATAATCACTGATGTCAGCCGGTCCCAGCATTAAGACAACCCGTTGCAACTGAATGCTTTGATCGCCCATGCTCTTAAATGGGACTGGTTTGGCTAATTCAAAGATAGCACAATACGGCGCAGCGACTTGTTCGCTCAAGGTATGCACAAGGGCTAAGTTGGTATTAGGAATGCCAACTGGCGCTAAGCTCAATCGATGGAGCAACTTGCCCGCGACTTCTAGGGGGTCGTGAACAATCGTCGGGGCGATTTGTCGGGTAATTGTCACCAGCGTCTCTGCGATGGTCTGCTCGCCGTTACTAATGGGGGTAATGGCAAACCGGTCAAGAATCCGCTTGGCAACTGTCAGCCGTTGATAGGCGGTGTCAAAGTCCACGGTCGGTGTTGCCACCTTGGGCGCCGGCTTAATGGCCGCTTGTGTGTTAGGAAAATATTGATGAATGTATTCACGAAGCGCACTCACTTCATTTTCTAACAACAATGGACTGACTACCCGATAATTCAATTTGAAACCCGGCAATTGGGTGGTTGAGAGAATCATATCAAATTGTTGTAAGTCAATCTGACCAAGATTACCAATTCGAGCCACCTCAATCGTCGTAATTTCTGGAATCAACCGCGTTAACCGCGTTTTTAAAATGCGCGCGGTCGTCATCCCGTTCGGACATAAAACTAACACTTTCAACGCCTGATGACTCAGCTGTTGCTCATACGTACTCGCAAAGTGAATCAACAAGTAGGTCAGTTCATCAATCTGAAAGTTCTGATCAGGGAATGTGGCTTCAAAGCCACGCACCACCGCCGCATATAACTTCGGGTATTGGCTGCGAACCTCCTGCAATTCAGCACTCGGTGGCACTGGACCAGGAATGCCATTGCGTTGCAAGGCAATCTGCATATGTGCAGTCAAGTTATTCATCAGCTGATCATCGGTTCCAAACGACCACTTGAAGTTAGCCGCCACGGCATCGATCAACTTCTTAACACGATACGTTAACTGTAAATCATAATTCGATAACGACGCATCTTGATCAATCCGAAACGTTAACCCTTTGATCTGTTGCGCTAAGAAATCTATCTCAGCACCCGTGACTTGCGACTTAATGTCTCCCGGCAGCTGCGTCAAAATCGCTAACGCAATCCGCTGGTACTGCAAGAAGTCATCCCGGTTAATCCCTTGGAGATACGTGACCCGTTGGCCATGTTGTAAGCGCATGACCGCCGTCGTCAACGTAATCATCAATTGCTGTAGCTGACCATCTGGCACTGATGAAAAATACTTTTTCTTTAGATTCCGAACTGCTTCGTAGCAATGCAACAGTAATTGCGGTTCTAATTGATTCAAAAAGTAAGATTGTTCATCGGTCGCAGTGACGGTCACACCACGTTTTAACTTGGCAATTGTTTTGAAAAATTCATAATCATTAATGGCATTATTCAAGATGGTGGCAAAGAGGCTCCGAATATTCGCCTCGGTACCGGCCACTTGAATTCCCCGTGACTTCAGCCGCTCAATCGACAAGTCATAGTCCCCAAAGGGTGTGGCTAACGTCGTTAAGTCGTTTGAAATCGTGGCAATACTCACATTGAAATCTAACGCTAATTCTTTTAGTTTCATCGAATCATCAGCCATCAGCACCCGACAAGCCAACGCATTCTGCCGCGTCTGGGTATCGAAAGCCGGTGTTAAGCCTTGACTGCTACTGAGTTCGCCTTGAAAATCCGCCAAAGCGGCCGTCGTTCCACTTAACTGGAAGCGATGGTCTTGATTGACGATTTTCAATTGGGCATTGTCTAAAACTAATTCTAAATTACTGAATTCACGATAGATTGTCCGACGGCTGCTATTGATGGCGGTTTCAATCTGACTCATGGTGAGTCCGGTCGCACTGTCTAGCAATAATTGTAATAAGTCGTCTTGACGTTTTGTGAACTTTACCATGGGGCCACCTCATATGATAACGGTTTATTTTAATCCTGCTACCATTTTATCATATTTAGGTGAGCTCAGAAGATCATCGGTAACGAGCACTTGAACATGCGTGTAACGAGTCTTCAAGTTCTTAGCAGCTTCTGAGGAAGAAACAACTAAGAGACTATTGTTATCTTGTAATTCATCAATCCCTAAGTTCTTAACAACCGCTTGCTTATTAGCTTTCTTCAAGCGACCTTTCATCAAGGATGTCGCCATAGTAGCGGTCCCTAAATGACTGTCATGATGAACAAAGACGACTTCTTTAACCACATCTAAGTCTAAATCACTTGGCAAATCATCTTCAGCGGCACTTTCAGCCGGTGCGGCTTCAGAAGCTGGCGCTGGTTCAGGACTTACTTGATCACGAGCCTTTAAGTTAACGACCACTTGATCGTACTTAGGACTGCTCAAGAAGTTATCGACGGCTAAACGTAACGCATGTGGGGCTTTTTGAGCGGCCCGATCAGCTAATTCGTTTTGCGTAATGACTAATAACCCAGGTTCATCTTTCAAATTACTGATGGCCGTGTTGGTAACTGACATATCAATGCCGGCCTTCTTGACCTTGTCCCGTAGTAAGGAAGCACCCATTGCGGATGACCCCATCCCGGCGTCACAAGCGAAGATAATGTGATCAACATCTTTATAAGAAGCAATCACGTCAGCGGCATCGGCAGCTGGTGTAGCAGTTTCACCACCCTTGTTACCTTTCATATCGTTCATTTGACCTTTAGCCGCAGCTAAGGAATCATCACCCATTGATTTGTCACGCTTCAAGATAATCGCCGCAACAATGAATGAGGCTAACGTTGCTAAGACAACCCCAACAATCAAACCAAGGTAGTTGGCAATACTCCGTGGTGCCATCGCGAATAACATAATGATGGAACCAGGTGAAGGTGTTGAACGTAACCCAACGTTTAAGAGACTGAAAGTTGCAGTCCCAGTAACCCCACCAGCAATAACAGCTAAGAACAAAGCTGGCTTCATCAAAACGTATGGGAAGTAAATTTCATGAATCCCACCAAGGAAATGAATAATCATCGCACTTGGCGCTGAAGCTTTCGCGGTACCTTTACCAAATAAAGCAAAGGCTAACAGAATCCCAAGACCGGGACCTGGATCCGGTTCAAGCAAGAACAGAATTGATTTACCGGCACTCGCCGCAGCTTGAATCCCAAGCGGTGTCAAGATACCTTGGTTAATCGCATTGTTTAAGAACAAAATCTTGGCTGGTTCAATGAAGACATTGGCTAATGGTAAGAGGTTTGCTTTAATGATCCAGTCAACCCCAACGGCCATCGCCGCACTAGCACCGGCAACCAACGGGCCAATCCCGAAGTAACCGAGGATTGCTAATAGCATCCCCATAATCCCAGCGGAGAAGTTGTTAACCAACATTTCAAACCCACTGTGGACTTTATCAGAAATGGCATCGTCCCATTTCTTAATACACCAACCACCTAAAGGCCCCATAATCATGGCCCCAATAAACATTGGGATGGTTGATCCAACAATCACACCCATAGTAGCAATCGCACCAACGACCCCACCACGGTGTCCGGCAAGCATATTCCCACCGGTAAACGCTATCAATAATGGCAATAAATAATGGACCATTGGTTGAATCATCTTGGCTAAGTCAGCATTTGGGAACCAACCACCGGCCATAAAGATCGCGGTAATTAACCCCCAAGCAATAAAGGCCCCGATGTTCGGCATGACCATATTACTCAATGCACTCCCGAACTTTTGCACGCGGGCTTTAATGCCCACTTTTTTCTTCGCAACAGGAGCGGATTGGGTTGCAGAATTATTTTCACTCATCAGATAAAGCTCCTTCCTTTTCTTTACTCTTACATCATAACGAGCTTAGAAAACGGTTTCAAGACATTCTAGGCAGAGCGGTGGCACAGGAAGCTGTGCCAGAATTAAACTCACGGATTCACAATTGGCACAGTTGGCACAATCGACAACAAACGCCGGTACAGTCACAATGACAACCTTTTCTGAAACTGGTAACATTGCTGTAATGATTACGTTTTCACAAGTGGTGTTGACTAATTTATTGTGCTTTTAGCTTGCCACTCTGGTTGGGCCAACCAGAGTGGCAAGTTTAACAAGACAACTACAGAACAAAACCAATTTTGTTTTATGGTTACAAGACTCCTATACTAATAGTACAAAGGGGGCAGAACTAATTATGAAGAAAAGTTCTGATTGTACCGAAATATTAGTAGGAAAAGCCGCCAGTATCGACGGTTCCACGATTGTTGCCCGTAATGAAGACGGTTACGGCCCAATTAATCCCATCAAGTTCGTGGTGCACGCCGCGCATGACCAGACGCAAGCTAGCTTTACATCCGTCACGACCGGTGTGACCGTGCCGCTACCCAAACACGCTTATCGCTATACCGCGACACCACAAGCTGACCAAAGTGATGGTCAATATGAAGAAGCTGGGATCAACGAATTGAACGTTGGGATGAGCGCAACCGAAACAACGGCAACTAACGCCCGCGTACTCGGCTATGACCCATTAGTTAATGATGGGATCAACGAAGAAGCCATGCTAACCTTGGTCTTGCCTTACATTAAGACTGCCAAGGAAGGTGTCCAACGGTTGGGCGCTTTACTTGAAAAGTACGGGACCGGCGAATGTAACAGCATCGCTTTTAATGACCATAATGATATTTGGTTGTTAGAAACTGCTGGTGGACATCATTGGGGGGCTATGCGTTTGCCCGATGACACTTACGCGATTGTGCCGAATCAAACCGTTGTGCAAAACATGGACTTAACGGACAGTGACAACTTCTTAGGTGCGACTGATTTAGTGGCCTTTGTTAATAAATACCATTTGAATCCAACACCGGATACCTTTAACTTCCGGGAAATCTTTGGGACGCACGGTGAAGATGACGCTTACTACAACACCCCACGGACATGGTATGGGCAAAAGTTGTTCAATCCTGAAATTGACCAACAACCAACTGACCAAGAGATGCCAATGGCCCGTAAGCCTAGCAAGCAATTAGCCATTGAAGACGTGCAAACGTTCTTATCCTCCCACTATAATGGGACACCCTATGATCCGTTCGGCACTTACGCTTCCGGTTCTGAAGCCGACCAACGGAAATACCGGCCAATCGCGATGGATCGTAACCAATGCTCCTCAATCTTACAGATTCGAAATGATGTTCCCGCTGACCGCGCGGCGATTCAATGGGTGGCCATGGGCTTCTTTGCTTACGCCCCTTACATGCCATTCTTCACTAATATCAATGACACGCCGACTGATTATCAAAATGCAGGCGCCACGGTCAATGTCGATAATGTCTATTGGTTAAACAAGACACTTTCGGTATTAATTGAACCCCACTGGCACGACTACGCCGAAGCCGTTAATGCTTTCCGCAACGGTTGTCAATCATATGCCCGCGGCCGGGTCGCAGCTACCGATACCGTCGCTAGTGTTGATATGACCACCGCTTTGACTAAAGCCAACGCTGAAACTGCTGGCGAAATTTCAAAGCGGACCCATCAATTATTCGACGAGATCGTTAAACATGGGTTGAACTTATCGAAGACTGCTTGGGAAAAGGGACAAAACCTTTAGTTATTAACGATTTGACCTTATTAATTGGCGATTGTTTCACCTTTAATTAACAAAATGACACCTTCTCCTTTAGCTAGGATTGGGTGTCATTTTGTATTTACTAACGCTTGGTGCTAGTTGGATTAAGTTGCCACTCTGGTTGGCCCAGAATCGGCTGGAACGTGGTGGCCGCGTTTGCGAGCCACAGACCGGTCTCACAAGCCGGGCTTTATCTAAGTCGGAAAATCACCGACTAAGATAAACGACACCACTGAGCCAATTCTGGACCGCCCGGCGTTAACTAACGGAAATTAAAAAATTAACGATTAATTATTTAATTCCCGTTAGTTAGCCAAGAGGTTGGATTCTAAAATGCTCAGCCGTGTCGTTGACTTTAGTGCGAGTGGGTTGCTCGGACTTAGGCCAAGGCCAGTTTTAAAGACCGGGCTTTGGCTTCAAAATGGCCCATGGCGTTCCAGCATTTTAGAATCCAACCGGCAGGCGGCAATTTCAACTAGCACCAAGCGTATTTACTAACGTTCAAGTTCCTTTTAAGGACGTTCATAATCTTTCCAGTAATTATTCAACCAATTATGCTATGTTAAGGTTGTAAAATATCATTTAAATTATCTAATGGTCAAGGAGGTAGTGAACATGTTCGTCATTATTTTAAGCATCATGATTGCCGTCATTGTAGCTTACTTAGATGGTGGAGGGTGGATTACCAATAGTTGGGAATTGTACCAAAATTACCGTCACTCCCATCTCTCAGTCAACCAATTTGTTCAACTGCTGCTTGTTAGACGCTAAGTTCTCGATTGACTAACTAAAAAAGGTTCCATTCAATCGTCATCAAAGACGTTTGAATGGAACCTTTAGCTTTTAATGGTACAGATTAATATTTTTTGCTTAACTTGCTTGCTGCGGCTTCATCAATGATAACCGTAACATCAGGATGGTTTTGTAAGATTGATGCTGGTAAATCAGGGGTATCTGGGCCTTCGATCATACCCTTAACAGCATCGGCTTTGTTTTCACCAAAGGCTTCAAGGATTAAGTGCTTGCTCTTCATGATGGAAGCTAAGCCCATTGAGAAGGCTTGCTTAGGCACATCATTTTCACTAGCAAAGAACCGCGCGTTAGCTTCAATCGTTGATGGTGTTAAGTCAACCACGTGAGTCGTCACATTCCGATCAGTCCCAGGTTCGTTGAAACCGATATGACCATTACGGCCAATTCCTAAGATTTGTAAGTCGATTGGATGTTCGTCGATAACTTTGTCATAACGTTTAACTTCTTCAGCTGGATCAGCAGCTAAACCATTTGGCAAGAATGATTGCTTGAATGGCTTTTCATTAAACAAGTGTGATTGCATGAAGTATTTGTAACTTTGGTCGTTGTCAGGAGCAATCCCAACATATTCATCCAAATTAACAGATGTGCAGTTACTGAAATCTAAATCACTATTTACGATTTCTTGATACGTCGTTACGGGTGTAGAACCAGTCGCCAACCCAAAAACTTTTGCCCCATTGTCTAAAGCATTCTTAAATACTTTAAATCCTTCTTTGCCGCCAGCAGCTTGATCCTTTACTACGATAACTTTCATAATTAACTGACTCCCTCTTTATTTGGTATAGTCCAATTATATATTGGTCTAGACTGAAATTCAAGGGATTTGCTCAAAAAAGTTTGAAAAATTGTTGTAACCGTTACCACCATTAGTTTAAGTCGCCTTTTAAGATAAGCTGGATAGTTGTATTTTTCTTAGCCATTGCCTATACTTAAGCTGTTCGTAACTCCGTGGAACGTGAGAAACTCCACGACTAGCCAAGGCTGTAAAGCTGTTGGCTATTTTTTATGCCAAGAGACATCAGTTTATCCAAAAACAGTTCAGTCACAAAGTGCCCACTTTCAAACGCTTATCCTCAATAACCGTGTTTAAACATGTGCTATCACCATCATCAAACATTCCCAAACCAGCAACAATGTGGTAACCTATTCCCAGAAAAATCCAATAAATATGCGAGGTTTTATCAATGGAACCAACCTTTAATAAAATGACTCCCGCTGGTTATCATGCCATCGAGCAAGAAATCGAAGCCTTAAAACAACAACGTCCACATCGTATCAAGGTTCTAGCCGCGGCGGCCGCACTAGGCGACCGTTCAGAGAATGCTGAATACACGAATGCCAAACGGGATTTAGGCCGCTTGGAAAGTCGGGTACGCTTTTTAAACAAACAACTCCAATACGCGCAAGTCGTTAAACCAGCGGACAATGATAAACTTGATATCGGTAAATCAGTGACTTTGGAATTTATGGATGATCACGATCAAGTCACCTATCAATTAGTTGGTAAACAAGAAGCTAACTTAGAACAACAAAAGATCTCATTCACCTCGCCTATCGGCCAAGCGTTAGATGGGCATACGGTCAATGATATCGTCACAGTCGCTGCACCTAATGGTAGTTACCAAGTTAAAATTATTGAGATTCATCGTAGCTAAAAAAGCCGTTACTAGCTGAACTAGTAGCGGTTTTCATTTACTTAAAATTCCTGATAAACAGCTGGATCCTGATTTTTCAACCGGCCATCCACATGACTGAGCCCATTAATCGTAGCCATATCAGTCGGATT
Source organism: Lactiplantibacillus songbeiensis (assembly GCF_005405125.1). GTDB lineage: Bacteria > Bacillota > Bacilli > Lactobacillales > Lactobacillaceae > Lactiplantibacillus > Lactiplantibacillus songbeiensis. The sequence continues at coordinate 17,512 of NZ_BJDL01000020.1, read as the reverse complement.
AATTTCAAAATCAAAGAGGTCGATATTTCCTGCTTGCCGGGTCGGTGTTGATGACTTAGGAATCGGCAAAGTACCTAACTGAACTTCCCAACGTAAAATCAATTGACCAACATTCTTATGGTACCGAGCTGCAATTGCTTTTAAGGTTGGATTTTGCAACATCTCACTGGCCCGGCCAATTGGACTCCAATCCTGTGTCAAGATACCATGGGCCGTATCATACTCGCGTTGCGCTTGCTGGTTAAAGTAAGGATGCAATTCAATTTGGTTGATGACTGGTAAGACGCCGGTCGCTTGTTGCAAACGATCCAAATGTTCTGGCAAAAAGTTCGATACGCCGATTGAACGCACCAAGCCTAACTTTTGAGCGTCAATCAAGGCCTGCCAAGCTTCAACATAGTGATCTTCTTTAGGGTTCGGCCAATGAATTAAGTACAAATCATAATAATCCAAGCCAGCGCGGTACAACGATTCTTGAATCGTTGCAATCGCTTCGTCATAATGATGATGCCGCCCCGGTAGCTTCGATGAAATCAATAATTCTGAGCGTGGCACCGATGAACGCCGGACTGCTTCACCGACAGCGCCTTCATTTTCATAATTAAAAGCCGTGTCCAATAAGCGATAACCACGATCAATCGCCGAATCAATCACATTGACGCCATGTGCACCATTCAATTTATAAGTTCCGAAACCAACTTTCGGCAACGTCAACCCGTCACGCAATGTATAAGTTTCCAATTCAAAATTCCTCCTCAAATGGTCATTTAGGTTTAGCTTACCACTATTTAACGATCCGCCAAGGCGTCCCGAATTGCGGCTTCAAAAGTTGCGGGCCGGGTGGTTGGCGCATATCGTTCTAAGACCTGACCGTCACGACCAATTAAAAACTTCGTAAAGTTCCACTTAATCCGACCATGACCCGCCGTTTGCTTCAAATAACCAAACAATGGATCTTCCTGATCACCATTAACCAGTACCCGCTTCGTCATCGGAAATGTCACCCCATAATGCCGCTGACAATAATCGTGCGTTGCGTCATCGTCTGACTTTTCTTGATGGAATTGGTTAGATGGCAGTCCTAAAACCACTAAGCCTTCCCGTTGATACTTTTGATACAGCTCTTCTAAGCCTTTAAATTGTGGCGCTAAACCACAATTACTAGCCGTATTCACAATTAACAAGACTTGCCCGCGATATTGTTCCAGTGGTAAGTCTGCCCCACTCATTTCCGTTTCTTTGAACTCATAGATTGATGTCATTTCAAATCCTCCACTCAATTACACAGTGTTCTTTTCTAAATTTTTCAGACCTCATAACAGCCAAATGATCACTAACATGCAATATCATTATTAACAAAAAAGTATGCTGACCACAATAGTCGTAACCACTAGCGCAGGACGGCCTGGATAATGCTCAGTGGTGTCGTTCATCTTGGCTGACGATTTCCCAGCTTAGATAAAACCCGACTTTTGAGACCGCCATTCGGCTCAAAAACGTGGCCACCACGTTCCAGCATCAGTCCGGAGCAACCGTAGCAGCAATCGTTAAGTTAACCCAACTCGCTAACTAAATTAAAGCACAAAAGCATGACTTTTGAGTAACCTTTGCTCAGATGGTGTGAAATTTGATTGCGCTATCATTTGAATTCCGGTACACTGAACATAATCATTCATAGCAACTGGGGTGCCATACGGCTGAGAGAATACCCATTGAACCTGAATCTGGATAATGCCAGCGCAGGGAGCAATGCTTTTTTGGGGAACCATCAATCAAGACTTAGCCGTCTGGCAGTAGCTGTTAACTACTGTCAGGCGTTTTTTGTCTAACCGATGCGTGGATGAAAAACTTAGGAGGTTTTTGCTAATGAAATGGGCAAAATCATGGTATTTAAGTGACGTGATCTTGATTGCATTAATCGGGATCTTTTTTGGAGCAATCTTTATGGGGACAAACTACGTCTATGATGTGCTGACTGCCGCCTTGGCGCCAGTTGGGCTAGCCGGCTTAGCCAATGAATTGTTGCTAGGATTGTGGTGTATGCCTGGGATGTTAGCCGGTTATCTGCTCCGTCTAAAGGGCTCGGCGACGTTAGGCGAACTCTTAGCCGCAACAGTTGAAATGTTTTTCGGGGGTCAATGGGGTATCTCAACATTGATTTCTGGGGTCTTGCAAGGGTTCGGATCAGAATTAGGTTACATCGCGACCCGCTACAAACACTATGATTGGCTAGGCTTAACCGCCTCAGCCATCACGACGACCTTAGTCACGTTTGCGTGGGATTTAGCTAAAAATGGCTATTTCAAGCTTCAATTCTGGCTACTCGTGCTTTACTTTATTGTCCGTTTCATTTCGATGTTCTTCTTTGGTGGTGTCTTAACCAAACTAATCACCGACTTACTCGATCGCAGTCACGTGTTGAAATCTACCCACAATAACTAAGGAGACTTGTTTATGGCGACCATCACCTTACACAATTTAACGTTCAGTTACCCAGAAGCGGTGGCGCCAATTCTCGACCAAGTCAACTTGACGTTTGCTAGCGGACAATTCACCCTGCTGACAGGGCCTTCTGGAACTGGTAAGTCAACCCTGCTCAAATTAATGACTGGACTGCTAAGCTTACCAGCTAACCAAGGCAGCATTAGCTTCAATCAGACCAACTTAGCCGCTATCGTCCCGACTGACCGGGCAGCTCAAGTGGCGTTAATGTTTCAAAATCCGAATCAACAATTTGCTATGGATACAGTTGAAAATGAATTGATCTTCGCCCTTGAGAATCGGCAATTACCACCGCAACAGATGCCACAGCGACTGACGGCGGCCCTCGACTTTGTCGGCATTAGTCACTTACGGCATCGTCACCTCAACCACCTATCCGGCGGGGAAAAACAAAAAGTCGCCTTAGCAGTTATTGTCGCCATGGATAGCGATGTGATCTTATTAGATGAACCGTTTGCCAGTGTCGATCCCACCGCACGTGCCAGTCTATTACGCCGACTTGTTCGCTTGCGTGATGAGGCTGGCAAAACGATTATTCTGGCCGACCATGATCTGACCGATTATGAACCGTTAATCGACAACGTGGTACGAATCACTGCAGAGCACACCCTTGCCATCGTCCCACAAGTCCAACAGCCGGCCCTTTTCCAAGCCTTTAATCAGCGGGTCTCTACTCATACCACTTGGCCGACACCCACTAGCGGTACACCGTTGTTTCAACTCAAGCAAGTGACCTTGCAACAAGCTCAGCACCAGTTGCTTGAACCGACTGACTTAACGATTTATCAGCATCAAACGACGTTAATCACAGGTCCCAACGGTAGTGGTAAATCGACTTTATTTGAAGCCTTAGTCCGGTTACAAGCTTTTTCTGGACAGCTCACTTATCTGGGCAATGACATTCAAAAACTAAAACGGAAGGCCTATGCCCGCCAAGTGGCTTTATTGTTTCAAGATGCAGAAACACAATTTCTAAATATCACCGTGGCCGAAGAATTGGCACAGTGCCAAAAGTACGCATATGGTGATTACTTTACCCCGGCACACATCGACGCGGCCTTACAGCAGTTAAATTTGGCTGGACATCAAGACCAAGTCATCTATACCTTGAGTGAGGGCCAGAAAAAGAAACTACAGATTTTACTCATGCTAATCATGCAATCACCGGTGCTGCTTTTAGATGAACCGTTAAAGGGCTTGGACTTAGCGTCAATCAACGCTTTAGTTCAACTCCTGCAGACGACATTGGCGGCGACTCAGCAAACGCTGATTATTATTAGTCACCAGTTGACCGGCCTAACCCCTTTGATCGACTGCCACTTACGCTTTGACCAACATCAGTTACAGTATCAGGAGGTGACTTGATGAATCCTAGTATTAAACTCCTCCTATTATTAGTCATTGCCTTAGAAATCTCGTTTACGATGATTATTAGCTTGAACGTGGCATTAGTGGTTTTAGCCATCATCTACTTGGGCTTACATGGGACCAAGCTCAAAACGCTCGCTTGGCTGCTAGTCGTGCCGCTATTGCCCGCAATTGGTCTTTGGAGTACTCAATATATTAACGGCAGTGGCGATAAAACGCTAATGGCTTGGGTATTATTCACCCGTATCTATGCCTTTGTCTTTACTGGTGCCACCTTTACGCTCACGACGAATATCTTACAGTTGGCCGATGCTTTAGAACAAAATTGGCACTTGCCATCAAAATTCGCCTATGGTGTCCTAGCGGCGTATAATTTAGTCCCCAAAATCCAGCACGAAGTTAAAGTCATTCGCGCTGCGGGGTTAATGCGAGGCCAGCAACTGTCCTTTTGGTCACCACAGTTGTACTTTAAAGCCATCTTAGTCTCCATCAATTGGTCACAGAACCTGGCTCAAGCGATGGCGTCACATGGCTTTGTCGAAGATGCGCCCCGAACCCATTACCGCCATTCCGCGGTACATGCACGGGATTGGATTATTTTAGGTTTAGGCATCATTGGCATGCAAATTGGCGTATTCGTGATTCCTTGGCACTAGCCTAACTAAAAAATCGTTGTCTTAAGCACAGTGCTTGCTGGCTTAAAACAACGATTTTTCGTTACTAATACGCTTGGTACTAGTTGACTTAAATTGCCACTCTGGTTGGGCCAGAATCGGCTGGAACGTGGTGGCCACGTTTTCGAGCCATAGTGCGGTCTCGAAAGCCGGGCTTTATCTAAGTCGGAAAATCACCGACTAAGATAAACGACACCACTGAGCCAATTCTGACCCGCCCGGCGTTAATTAACAGGAGTTAATGACTATCTATTGTCGACCACTAATTTAGCCGAGAGGTTGGTTCCTAAAATGCTCAACCGGGTCGTTGGCCTTAGCGTGAGTGTTTTGCTCGGACTTAGACCAAGGTCAGTTTTGAAGACCTCATTTTTGGCTTCAAAATGGCCCATAGCGTTCCAGCATTTTAGAAACCGACCGGCAGGCGGTAATTTCAACTAGCACCAAGCGTATTACTGATAATTAACGACAGATCAGCCCAAGTACCAACGAAACCGTCCCTTAGTTGCGTGCCACTTCTATCTGGGCCCGCAACGCTTGCATCGTGGCTGTGTCAGCGTTGGGGTCAGCCATCATCTGATCATACTTGAATTGCAATAATGGTAAGTCCGATGGGGCCGCAGCTTTAACTGCAACCCGTTGTGGATCAATCAACTGCTGATCGTCAAACGTTAACTGGCGCGTAACGACTTGTTTACGAAAAACCGCATCATGTGACACAAAGATGACAGTCCCAGGATAATGCTGTAGATAATCTGCTAAGGCGTCCAACGCATCGACATCCAGATAATTAGTCGGTTCATCTAACATCAACACATTATAATTACCGACCAAGATAGCCACTAATTGTAACTTTACCAATTCACCGCCACTTAGTTCACCAACCAGCTGGTCATAAAAGCGCGCGGGTAAGCCTAACGCCCCCATGACATTGCGCACCGTTTGATCTGGCAACTGGCTGGCATCGCGCACCGTCTGCCAAACCGTTCTCTTGCCATCTAACGCGGTCATATCTTGTTGAAAGACCCCAATCTTAGCGGCGGGCGAAACCGACAAGCCGGCTTGATGCTCTAAAATAGCCGTTAATAGCGTGGTTTTCCCACTCCCATTCGGCCCAACCAACGCAACTCGTTCACCGGGCTTAATCTGAAACGTCACTCGTTTTAACAATGTTTTGTTATGACGACGCAACGTAAAGTTAGCCGCTGAAGCCACTGTTTTACCTTTAAATGGTGGAAAATCAGTCGCGACTAACTTGAATCCTGTCGTGGTAAACGGCTTAGTTACTTGGGCCTCCCGTTCGCCACGTTCTACTAACTTTTTCGCACTACGATCCATCTTAGCTGCGGTCGCTTCGCGTAATGATTTGGAATTCGCCCGTTCCCCCGCGGTCATCCGGCGACTGCCTTTACGAATCTGTTGCGCCTTTTCATGACGGGCTTGCATCGCAACTTTTAAGTCATGTTGATGCCGATTCTGCCGAACGTAAGCAGCTTGTTGACTCGTTAATTGTTGGTCTAATTGGGCTTGATAATCAGCATAATTGCCGGCATAGGCCGTAAATTCACCATGGCGTACCGCCCACGTCTGCGTAGTGACAGCATTCAGCAACTGCCGGTCATGTGAAATCAGCAGTAGTAACCCATGATAATGCTGCAATTGCTTGATAAGCCAAGCTTGATGCGGTTCATCTAAATTCGATGAGGGCTCGTCTAAGATCAAAATTTCTGGACGACTACTCAACGCGACCCGAACCCGATCCATCATTGCTTGACCCCCACTACGGTCATGGGTTGCCGCAATCTGAGGCACATAGGTGACATCTCCAGCCACAATCAATTGACCTTGATAATCCTGATCATCACCGGTCAACAGATGGGCTAGCGTTGATTTTCCAGCACCATTGCGACCCACGATACCGATGCGGTCGCCCGTATTCGCTAACAAATGCGGCACCGTAAAGAGACCGCGACCATTCACCATTTTTTCAATCTTCGTTAATTTTATTTCAGACATTTAAAAATCCCCCTTAGAATCAGGGATCAATTCAGCGCACAAAAAAAGCGACCTCGACATGGCGAGACCGCTGGCTACGTATTCGCCAGCGCCACTAATTAATCCCAAAAACGACAGTCCACCCCTTAGAAGAAGTGATCCTGTTCAATTACTGGCATTAATTAGTTGCGCATTGGCTGAATACCCCGTGTTTTCATAAGTTGTTTAATAGGTTAGCATGCTTTAATTTATTTTGCAAGCCGGGTTGTTTTTCTGTAAACTAAATTCATCTTACTGAAAAGAGCAACTTCATTCATGCAAAAATTATGTTATATCGCGGGCTTTGCCGTTATCGGTGGTGGCCTGCGCGAGTGGCTCAGCTTACTCATCAGCTGGCCGCAACACTTCTGGATCACCGTCATTATTAATGTTAGCGGGGCCTTTCTACTCAGCTTAATCACCACGTTATTGCCAGCCCGGTTGCCAGTCTCCGAAGCAATCGTCACTGGCATGAGTGTCGGTTTAATTGGTAGCTTCACAACCTTTTCAACTTTCACTTACGAAACGATCCAACTCTGGCAACAAGGTCAGACTGGCCTCGTGCTCGCTTATGTTGGTGCCAGTCTGGGACTTGGCTTATTAGCGGGTCTCGCTGGCAACTTACTCAGCGACCATTGGCTGCCACGGGGGAATGCCTAAATGTTGACTTTAATTGGTATCGTGGGCGGTGGTGCAGCGATTGGTGCCTTGATCCGCTATACGACGATGCAACTCTCTAAACCGCTCAATCAGCGCTGGTCACTGCCAGTCGCCACATTAGGGCTTAATCTGATTGGGGCTTTACTGCTGGGATGGGACTTAACTAGTTCGTTATCCCCAAGTTGGCAACTCTTTTTAGGCACCGGCATCATGGGCGGCTTGACCACTTTTTCAACGATGATCAATGAAATCATCATCTTAGCCCGGCACCACCAACAAAAAACGGCGCTCATTTATTTAATGCTCAGCTTAGGTGGCGGCTTACTTTTTGGCTGGCTAGGCACCTTATTTTAGAATAAGCAACCGATTACACTTGTGATATACTGGAAATGGTCATCAAATTTTTCATTATAAGAAGGGTTGTTTTTATGTTACATTATTTTGACCTGAAACGACCTAAAAAACTTGGCCTTTCAATTGCGGATCAACGGCAACGTTGGTTACGTGAATTTTTGAAAGCGTTTTTGGTCGTCTTCTTTGTTTATTTCAGTATGTACCTGATCCGCAATAACCTCTCCGCGGCACAACCGTTATTAGTTAAAGACGGGATCTCCACGACTGAGTTAGGCTGGATCGGTTACGGCTTCTCATTGGCTTATGGGATTGGGAAGACCGTCTTAGGTTATGTGGTCGATGGTAAGAATACCAAGCGTTTCATGTCATTCTTACTCATCTTGGCAGCGTTGATGACGTTAATCATCGGGGTCGCTTTATTGATGAACCATGCGCCGGTTGGTTTAATCTTAGTCCTCTGGTCATTGAACGGGGTCTTCCAATCGCCAGGCGGTTCAGCATCACTCTCCACGATTTCACGCTGGACAACTACAACGACACGGGGCCGTTACATCGGGATTTGGAACATCTCCCATGAATTCGGTGGTGCCGTTGCTGGGGTTATTGCACTCTGGGGTGCGAATCATTTATTTGCGGGCAATGTCGGCGGGATGTTTATTTTTCCTGCTATTATTGGGCTCATCATTGGTTTTTGGGGCCTCTTCTTCGGCGCCGACGATCCGCAAGAACTTGGTTGGGATTCCAGTGAAGTGATCTTCGGTGAAGAAGTCTCACAAGCTGATCAAACTGCCGCGAAAATGAGTAAATGGACCATCTTCAAGACCTTCGTCATGAAGAGTCCTTGGGTTTGGTTACTCTGTATCGCCAACGTCTTCGTCTACGTGGTCCGAATTGGGATCGTTAACTGGGCACCACTCTACACGGTTCAACAACTCCACTTTACGGTGGCTCAAGGCGCTAATACCTTGTTGCTCTTCCAACTCGGTGGGATTATTGGTAGTGTTGTTTGGGGCTGGTTCTCAGATGTCTTAAAGGGTCGTCGTGCGGTTGTTTCAATTATTTGCCTAGCCTTAACGGCGTTTGTCGTGTTAGGTTACCGCTACGGAACCACGCCGATGATGATCAACACGTCCTTGTTCTTCTTAGGGATGTTAATCTATGGGCCACAACTCTTAATCGGGGTCGCTGTCATCAGCTTCGTGCCTAAGAACGCCTTAAACGTTTCTGATGGTTTGACCGGGACCTTTGCGTATATCTTTGGGGACTTGATGGCTCAAGTTGGATTTGCCGCTATCGCCGATCCTAAAGCTAACGGGTTGTCACTCTTAGGAATGAACTTACATGGTTGGAACGATACGTTTATCGTTTTCTATATCGCGGTGGTTTTGAGTATTATCATGCTCGCGATTATTGCGGTTGGGGAAGAAAAACGGATTCGCCAACAATTGAAAACAAACTAAAGCATTTTAAAAAGCCCCAACTAGATTTTGAATCAAAATCTAGTTGGGACTTTATTTTAGTTTTAATTACCAAACGGACTCGCAAATAGCGCCATGCCCCCAAGGACGATGACCGCTAAACCAATCCACAAAGCGACCCGAATTAAAATCAGGCCCGCAATAATCATAAAAAATAGGCCCAGAATTTTAAAGCCAATCTTAAAGAAGATCTTTAAGAGCCACAAGCCAATCACTAACGCAATCAAAAAACCGATCATGTTGCCGCTCGACTAACGAGCTTCCCTCCTTACGGTCGTCGCGACCGCTGGTTGAACAAGTTATGTTCTTGACCGTTAGTGTAGCATGTCACCTACGAAATATCGACTGCGCCGTTTCAAATTATTAAAAGCTTAACTTACTGTAGTGCCGCGACCTGACGCACCATCGCCAACTCTTCGTTAGTCGGAATCAACATGACTTTAATCGCCGAATCAGCACTACTAATGACCCCTTCTTGACCAGCCGCATTTAAGTCAGCGTCCAACTTCACGCCAAAGATTGCCAATTCATCGGTAATTTGTTGCCGTAATTGGACATTATGCTCACCAATTCCACCAGCAAAAATAATTGCATCGGCACCGTGGAGTTCGGTTAAATAGCTCCCGGCATACTTCGCAATCCGGTTAACAAAAATATCGACGGCTAATTTAGCCTGCGGATTGGTTTGTTCTTGCGCTTTGATTTCACGCATATCTGGCGAAATCTCAGACACGCCTAACAATCCAGACTTATTATTGAGCATCATCATGATTTCATTAGGATCACTAATATTGAGCTTATCCATCAAGAATGGGACGACTGCTGGATCAACATCACCAGCCCGTGTCCCCATCGTCACTCCAGTTAACGGTGTAAAGCCCATTGAGGTATCAAAGGCTTTCCCATTTTTGACGGCGGCTAATGATGCACCACTCCCTAAGTGTAGGGTGACTAAATTCACGTCATCTTTGGGCTTGTTCAATAATTCGGCGGCCCGACCAGTCAAATACCCATGGGAAATCCCATGTTCACCATAGCGACGAATATGGTACTTCTTCGTCAAGTCATATGGCAAGCTGTAAATGGCGTTCATTTCAGGTAAGTCCGTGAAGAATTGACTGTCAAAAACGGCGTATTGCGTCACGTTTGGCAACGTTTTAGCCATGGTCGCAATGCCTTGCGCTTCCATTGGATTATGCAATGGGGCAAAGCTGCTCAACCCTTTGATTTGTTCCAAAACAGTTGGGGTTACTTCAACGGCATGTTTAAACGTTTCCCCACCGGCAACTACCCGGTGCGCAACGGCCGTAATTTCACTCAATGATTGAATAATATCTAATCGTTGCAATTCATCAAAGACGAGCTGGGCCGCATGCTCTTGGTCCAAATTATCGACCGTTGTTTCAAATTTTTGATGATCACCGTACTTAATCGTAAAGATTGAGCCTGGCATACTGATTCGTTCAACTAACCCACTGGCAAGTACCGTTTCAGCGGGCATTTCAAATAATTGCCACTTCAACGATGAACTCCCAGCGTTAATAATTAATGTTTTTTGCATCGAAAATCACACTCCCACTATCTAGAATACCGAATTTTCAGAAAATATGCTGAATTATTTTCGTAGCGTTACAATATAAGTATCAAAATTCTTAAATTAAGGACGGCTTAGCATGTCAACTCAAGCAGAATTATCCGCAGCAACCGAAGTCAGTCAAGCCATGGAACGTCAGCTGTTTCGGACGAATAAACAAATCGAAGCTTTAACACGCGCAGTCAATCGCGTCGATGATTTCACCGAGCTCCAAGTTAAAGGCACGTTACTGAAAACCTATGCCAGTCAAATCGAAGGTCACCACCATTACGTCGAACTGCCTGACTACCGACAACCTGGGCAAACCCTCACGATTCAACTCGACGTGACCAAGTCAATCATGGCGAATGCCGAGACTTATTTCCACCATTATCGCAAGGATAAACGCGGCTTGCAAACCGTTGAAGCTAATTTGGCCGCTGCCAAACAAACGCTCGCACAACAACAAGCTCGGCAGGCGGCCTTTAAACCATTAGACCCTGCCAGTGTCGCTGCGGTCAAAGCCCAATTAATTGCAGAAGGCGCCCTAAAGACCAAAGTCCTGCACTCGTCAAAGTTACCTGAACCAGCGCATCCACGCCGCTTCTACACGAGCGATCACGTCCTCGTCGAAGTTGGCAAGAACAGTGACCAAAATGACCACCTAACGTTAACGGCACGCAAAGACTATTACTGGATGCACGTCAGCGAATTGGCCGGCTCACACGTGGTAATTCACAGTAACCATCCTAGCGAGCAGACCTTAACTGAAGCGGCCGTCTTAACTGCCTATTACAGTAAAGGTCGCAAGTACCCTCGCGTGCCCGTCGACGTCTTAAAAGTCAGCCAATTACACAAACCTAAAGGGGCTAAGTCTGGGCTAGTGACATTCACTGGGAAAGCGGATACAATTACGGTACGACCAGACGCTGAGCTGGTTAAAAAATTACGAACTGAGGACTAACCAATAACGCCGATTGAAAGCTATATCCAAACCGCACCGCTGGCCGTTCAACCACAATTAACTGACCTCCGCACAACGATTTTAGCCGTCTTACCGGATGCTGAAGAACAATTGAAATATCAAATGCCGACCTTTTACTGGCACGAAAATGTGATTCATTTTGCCTGGTTTAAGCACCATATTGGGTTATACCCAACACCTAGTGGGGTCAAGGCTTTTCAAGCGGAATTAACGGCTTATAAGACGAGTAAGGGCGCCATTCAATTGCCGCTGGATCAACCGTTGCCCTTGGAGTTAGTACGGCGGATTACTGATTATCGAAAACAAGAAGTTATTGAGAAATTTAGGTTAACTGAATAGATAGGAATCGCGTCATCAGTGTTTGGACTGGTGGCGCGATTTTTTATGTAGCGGAAACGTGTTCGGCAAAGCTGGGGACTCCGCTTAGCTTCAACCCGTCGGACCTCACACTCTAACGTTGCCACCAACTCTCCTTCAAAAAGGTAATCTCAACAATCTCACTAATCTTCAATCGTTCGACCACCCCAGCTTGTTGATTCAACAACAAACTCGTCCCATCAACCGCGGCGATTAACCCACTCGGCGTCGCACCATTAACCAATGTTAAACGAACGACACAGTTTAGTTCATACGCTTGCAACAACGACGCTTCAATTGTTTTTAGTTGTTCCATTTTGATCACCTCATCGTAAATAAGTACTCCTATCATAGCACATTTTCAGAACGTGTGTTCGATATTTTTAAAATAAATTTTGCCCACTAAAAAAACGTTTGGGGACTATCCCAAACGCCTATTCTAGCCTAACGTTGCCGTCAAGTAAGCCGTTAACTCACGCTTTGTTTGTGCCACAATCGCCGGCTTATCATTTTCAATTAAATCCAAGCCCTCCGCTCGAATTAACGTCATCTTAGTGATCCCCATGAAGTTTAAAATCGTCCGTAAATAATGTGGTGCAAAGTCGGCGTTCACATAGCGTAAATCATGTTCATAGTCACTGCCACTCGATTGAATATAGGCCACTTTTTGATGACCATCTAGCAAGCCAACTGAGCCATCCGCAGTGTACTTAAAGGTTTGTTTGGCAACAAAAATATTATCAATATAATCCTTTAACTTGCTGACAACGTTGAAATTATGCAACGGCATCATAATCAAAATAACATCGGCCCGTTTCCATTGTTCAATCAACGCCTGCTGAGTGTCAGCCACCCGTTCTGGATGGTTCATCACATCTGCGGTAATAGGTGGAATCGTATTTTTAGGATTATACAAGGTCAACTGTTCAACATCCGCAGTGGGAGCCACGCGAGCTATTGTCTGCAAACTAACTTGGACCAGTTGATTAATCGTTCGGTCTGTATTTTGATAGTCGGGATGCGCATTAATCAATAAAATTTTCATATTTGAAAAGTCCTTTCTGGTACAATTTAATTAAAAGAGGTGGGTAACGTGTTAGTTATTGATCGTGAGAGTCAGGAACAAATCTATCATCAGCTTTATCGCCAGCTTCGGGCCGAAATCGAGACCGGGATTCGGCAACCCGGGCAAGCGGTCGCCAGTACCCGTTTTTTAGCACAAACGCTAGCCGTTAGCCGCAATACTGTCGATCACGCCTACCAAAACTTGGTTGCGGAGGGCTACTTAATCAGCAAACCTGGCGCTGGATATCACGTCGCTCAACAGTTACCCAGTCTAGCCGCCACAGTAACGCCGCTCACACCAATCAGTCAGCCGCGCTTTGAATTCGACTTCACCGAAGATTATGATCATCTGCAGCTATTTCCCAAAAATGCTTGGCAAACAGCCGAACAAGCTGTGATGTTTAGCGGCTTATCCCATATTCAGCCAGCCAATGGCGATCCCCAATATCGGCAGCAACTGACCCACTACCTAGCCCGACTCAAGGGTATTCATGCCAACGCTAATCAAATCGTTGTTACTAGCGGGTTCAATGAAGCAGCTGGCATTATCGCGAACTTGATTCCTGATCTTTCAACCAATCAATTAGCAATTGCGGAACCGATTGCGCCGAATGCCCGTGAAGTGTGGTCACGCTTAGGCGTTGCAACCATTAACTTTCAGGACCTCACGTCATTGCCATCAGCGTTAGGTTACGTTTTAGCCCCTACCCATAATTTTCCAGATGGTCAAGGGCTATCTCAACAGCAACGTCAACAATTGGCGGCGCAACTCAACGCTCACCAACGTTATCTAATTGAACTAGATACTGATGGCACTTTGACCTACGACGGCCAACCGGCACCCGCCATCCATCACTATTTGCAGGGACAACGCAGCTTTTACTACACTAACTACGACGATACCCTCGGCTCAGCTTTGTGTATGGGTATCTTAGTCTTGCCAGCTGAACTGGTGCCACGCTACCAAGCTAAGTACGGTCAACTGCCGAATCGCAATTCACAATGGCAACAATTGATTTTAAGTCGGCTCATTGCTAACGATGCTTTAGAACGCTACATTCGACAACTTACCATCGTTTACCACAACCGCCGTCAACTCTTACAACAAACCTGTGCCACTTATTTCGGTGATCAAGTCCAACTCATCGGCGCATCAGCTGGCACCTTCGTCGTGTTACAGTTGCAAACCAAGCAGTCCATATCCGACTTAATCGATCAAGCGGCCCAAGCGGGTATCGGGTTAGTCAATCCGGATCGTTGCTGGCACGATAATCGACCGCACCATCAACAAGTCGTTTTAAGCTTTCGGCAAGTCACTGACGACCAACTCGTTGCTGGCATTCAAAAGCTCGCAACGGTCTGGCGGCTAGTGAACTAACTTACAAAGACTAGTTTACGGCAGTTGAACCGTTAACCAAGGGCCAGTCCGACTAAAAAACAAGGGACCAGTTTGTCCGGCTGACGATACTCGATAAAAAACTAGCGGCTTGGAAATCATTAAGATTTCCAAGCCGCTAATTTCAGCCCCAACTGAGCTTAATTCAAGATTTTTTTAATCGCCGCAACCTCATCATTGCTAAAGGCTAACTGATTAGTCGCCGCTAAATCATCATGCAAATGTTCAACGCTGGTGGTCCCAATAATCACACTGGCAACCGTCTCCGAACGTAATAACCAAGCCAACGCCATTTGTGCCAAGCTTTGGCCCCGTTGCTGAGCAATCCCGTTTAAAGCGTTTAGTTGCTTAACTACCGCGTCAGTCCCCTGGTCAAACAAATATTTATTGGTCCGATGAATAGGGAAGTCCGCTGGAATGCCACCTAAATAATGGTCCGTCAATAACCCTTCTGCTAATGGACCGTAAGCCACCAAGCCAGCCTGATGCTGACCAAGATAATCTAACAACCCGTTCGTTTCAGCTTGCCGGTTCAACATATTGTATGAATATTGATTAACAGTGAACGGTGTGTGCATATCTTCAAAATAGCTCACCATTTCAGCCGTCTGCGCTTGATCATAGTTTGAAATACCGACATATAACGCTTTACCTTGACGGACTAACAAGTCTAAAGCTTGCGCTGTTTCTTGCAGATCGATATTTGGATCAGGCCGATGAGAATAGAAAATATCAACATAATCTAAATTCATCCGCTTTAAGCTACGGTCCAAGGCCCCAATCAACGTCTTGCGAGAGCCAAATGCCCCGTAAGGCCCTGGCCAAGCTGGATACCCGGCTTTCGTTGTAATGACTAATTCATTCCGATACGGCATCAAATCACTTTTTAGAATCTGGGCAAAGGTTTGTTCTGCTGAGCCTTTCGATGGCCCATAATTATCGGCCAAGTCAAAACTAAAAATGCCATGGTCAAATGCATCCAAAACAACTTTTCTGGAATTGGCTAACGGTGCTTCATCACCAAAGTTACGCCACAATCCTAACGAAATCGCTGGTAACTGTAGCCCTGTCTTACCAACTCGCCGAATTGGCAAGTTGTCATAACGCGTGTCTGCTGCGGTAAATGTCATTTAGAATCACCCTTCTAAAGTTATTGTTTCCGCTTTCATTATAATACAAACGAAAAGAGCAGTCCTCACGAAAAGGATTGCTCTACTTAGGAGACCCAGAATTATGCCATCTGGCTGTTGCTGTCTAACGTTGTGTCACACCTTGGACCTGAGAGCAGCAGTGACTAGCGAAGTCCAAGTTTTACTGCGATTTGATTAGCAATAGTTCTATTGTAGTCGCCTGACTGAATTGGTCAAGTCAAAATCCCGTCAACTGTCAGTTAGCAGCCATCTTAAGACGGTCTTGCGTTTGGCTGCGACTGTCCGCCGTGGATCCGACAAATAAATTTCTTTGTGGGCTAAGGTCCGCCGTTTTAAATGATGAGCTTCTGCATAAGCCGCTAACTGCTGGAAACTGGCTGGTTCCGTATCAAAAGAGCCCACATGTAACATTTGGAGACAATGGCCATCAGTCAACGCTTCAAAATGCACTTCCGGCAGATATGGATTGGGCTTTTTAGCCTGAACAGCGGTGAGATTAGCCGCCGCCAAAGCGGGTGTCACAAAATCCGGTTGCCGCAACATGATCTGATAGTCTAAATCGGCCTTATCAAAACTGCCGTCAGCCCGAACGTCATCAGGCGCTAACGTCCAGAGCCCTTCTAACGGGAAGACCGTATATTCATAGTACCCCGCCGGCAGGGTCCCCGACTTAGGCATCATGCGAATACCATAAGCTGCCGCATATAAAGCTGCGGTCCGTTCACCGAATTCGGATTCATTCGGATCGCCATGCCCGGTGATCGTGTAATAATTGAAGGTCGGCACGGTCACTAAAGTTGGCACTGCTTTGGGTAGATACAAGGCTTTATCTTGTTTTCGCCATTCATATTTTGTCATCAGGCGCCCCCCTTAAAACCCACTTTTTCGATTGTAATAACTTAAGTACTGGCGGTTAGTCGCCGCATCAACCGTAATTTTGGTCACACTCGTATTATCTGGTTCGGGTATCGTCATCGGGTCAGCCGGTTTTAAAACCGCCAACGCCATGGCTTTGACGGTAAACCCATGCGTGACAACAATAATCTGGTCAGTCGGATAATCAGCGGCTGTCGTTGTTAAAAAGTCCGTGACGCGCGCCACCACGTGATCAAACGTTTCGCCTTGCGTTGCCGCCTCAACATATGTTGGCAAGACATCATTTAGCGCGGGATCAAAATACTGTGGATAGGTTTGTTTTAGCACATCATTTTGCTGGCCATCCCACTGACCATAGGAGATTTCTAACAACCGGTCATCCGTTGTGACCGGTAACTCTCGGCCCAAATTCAATAACGCAGCCGTCTCTTTAGTTCGCACTAATGGACTGCAAATCAATCGATCCGCAAAGCTAATGTCAAAGCTCGCATGCAGCGCTTGGGCCTGCTGTTCACCCGTCGCATTTAACTGTGTAATGGCCGTATTAATCGTACCTTGCTTCAAATTCTGCGCATTCGCTGTTGTCTGACCATGCCGGACAATGTAAAAAGTTGTCAAAAAAATCACTCCTCATGTTAATAATCTACGCTTAGTGATAGTTAGCTTAAATTGCCACTCTGGTTGGTCCAGAATCGGCTGGAACGTGGTGGCCGCGTTTTCGAGCCATCGTGCGGTCTCGAAAGCCGGACTTTATCTAAGTCGAAACCCGTGACTAAGATAAACGACACCACTGAACCAATTCTGGCCCACCCGACGTTAATTATTGATTGTTTATAAACTAACGTTAAGCCACTGAAACTAACACTAATCGATTACTTATTATTAAATTTATTAAAAACCAAGCAGAAAACCTGCGATTTTAATCGCGGGATGAATGCCAGGATTTAATAATTTTTCTTGAAACATACGTTCCCCAAGAAGGCTAAATATGGTATACTAAATCCAATCTACAGGGGAGGTATCCATTGGTTAAATTAGGGCG